>NZ_JTAM01000107.1 GCF_000812565.1 Flammeovirga sp. OC4
GATTACGATACAAACATACGAGGGGATTGGGTATTTGTAAAATTGATTGTTTTTATATTGATATAGTTATTTCTTATATGGAGGTGCCAAAAACCTTGTAAACTAATTTTTTGAATATTTAGAAATCGGGAGATTTCTGCTGATCTGTAAGGCAGGAATGTCGCTAACCCTTAACATTCGCGCCATTGAGTTTTCTACCATTTTAGTTTGGTAGTTTTCCCCCCGACCTTGAAGTGAAAAGCGTTAAGAATTTCATGTATGGAGCCTTTAAAAATCATTTAGTCGAGAGGAATGGAATTTAGTTTTTGACTTCTAAGCCTAGATTTTTTGCTACGTTTTTCATCAATGGAAAAAAGAAGAAGGAAGTTTGAAAGTAGAGCCTGTAAATTTTGGTAAAAAGGTCGATTTTAAGTTGACGTTAATTTAGTTTACAATGCAGTACATGTACTTAAATATTAGAAAAATAACGGTGAATTCTTTATAATCATTTTAGATACTATATATTTACAATTTAAGGTGAACTTCAACAATCAATTTCATGAGCAGACTTTTTATTGGCTTACTTTTTTTACTTAGTTTTTCTCTACAAGCCCAGAATAAATACTTTAAGAAAACACCAATTCCAGCATGGGTAGATCAAATTGAATACAATGATGATGCTTTTAAAGATAAAAAAGGCATTGGTACTCAATATTTATTGATTTCTGATCAGACCAACCGACTGACTCAAGAGGCGTATTATGAGCAGGTCTATAAGGTGATGGATGCAGATGCAGTGCAATCGTCATCTGATTTTAATATTATTTTTGATCCTTCTTTTCAAACCATTCAAATTCACAAATTAGAGATCATAAGGAATGGCAAAAAGATCAATAAACTTGATGTCCAAAAGTTTGAGGTAATTCGTCAAGAAACCAATTTACAAAGCTACCTCTACAGTGGTAATATGTCGGCTATACATCAATTAAAAGATGTAAGAAAAGGCGATATCATCTCTTATGCCTTTACTAGAAAAGGTTTTCATCCTTTTTACAATGATAAATTTGGCTATACTTACTACCAAAATCATTCTACACCTGTAGCTCATATTTACACAAAGTTGATTCTTCCAAAAGAGGACCAATTGATTGAAAAAACATTTAATGGCGCTATTCCTTTTCAAAAAGAAATAAAAGGGGATCTGCAAATTTTGACGCAGAGTGGTAGTGGCATGGAAGATTATAAATACGAAGAAAGTGAAACGGCTTGGTATAATGGTTTTAGGAGGGTGCAAGTTTCAACTTACCAGAGTTGGGGTGAGGTCGTAGATTGGGCATTGCCTAAGTATACTTACAATCGCAATGAAATAATTAAGATTTGGAAAAAGGAAAAAGTAAAATTTAAGGGTACTTCTAGAGAATCGAAAATTTTGTCATGGATTCACTTTATTCAAGATGAAATCAGATATATGGGTGTAGAAAATGGTATTAATGCTTACCAACCTCATAGTCCAATGCAAGTATATAATCAACGTTATGGAGATTGTAAAGACAAGTCTCTGTTGTTGGTTGCTTTACTTCGTGAGGAAAATATAGAGGCGTATCCTATGTTGGTGCATACTAGGGGTAAAGAATTAAACCAAGATATTCCATCTCCTTCTCAATTTAATCATTGTATTGTACAAGTAATCTATGAAGGAGAAAAGTATTATATCGATCCAACGATCAGTAATCAAGGGGGGAATTTACAAAACTATGCGACTCCAAACTTTTGTTGGGGATTGGTGATTAAGAAAGGAAATAATGTACTTACCGAACTTCCAAAAACAGTTCAAAATAAAATTAACATCAAAGAATTAGTGGAAATTGATTCTATGGGTGGAGGAGCTGACATTCTTTTAAGAACAGAATTTTCCGGTTCAAAAGCGGATAACATTCGAGCATTTTTCTCCAATAATGATCATGATTACATTACAGATGAATACGAGGAATTTTATGCCAATCTATATGACGGAGTGACTGCATCAAAGCCAGTGAAGTTTTTTGATAATGATAAGAATGGATCAGGTAAAGTAATCATAGAAGAGTATTACCATACCGATAACATTTGGGAAGAAACATTGGACAGTATGATTATTCTCTATAGAGTATCACCATTTGTATTGTATACTAATGTTTCATTTAACAAAGTGCATCAAAGGGAAACACCCTATTATATTGGAGAACCTTTAGATTATCATCAAGAAACAACGGTTACTTTACCCGCAGATACAGATTGGGCGTTAGGACCTGAAGATAAGCATGTAGAAAACGAATTTTTCACTTTTGATTTTGCAGTAACAGCGGGCTTAACCTCCAATCAGTATATAGTGAGTTATAATTATAAGCAAGATTCTAATTATGTAAATGCAGGCATTGCAAAGAAAATAGTAAAAGAAGGAGAGAATGTGTGGGATAATGGGGATTATTCTATCACATGGAATTTAAATTTTGACGAAAATGCTATAGGTTCCGGTGTAAGTATAAGTTACGCGAGTGTTATTCTTGTTCTTTTTTTATGGACGATATTGGGGTACTTTGCTCGTAAATTCTATTATGGTTTTAATCCACCTTCATTAGTTGAAAATGAAAGTCAGCCAATTGGTGGGTGGTTAATTTTATTAGCGATAGGTGCTGTAATTTCTCCATTGAAGCTTACTTATGACTTCTTCGCTACAGGTTATTTTGATTCCTATTTCTGGAGTGGTCTAGAAGCTTCTGAAAATAGTATTTCTTTATTCTTGATTGTAATTTTCGAGTTTGTTGCGAACTCAATTAGTATTGTTTTATCTGTATTGGCCATAGTACTGTTTTTCCAAAAGAGAACAAGCACAAAATATGTTTACGCTGTATTACTTTTATCAAGATTGATCTTTCAAGTCATTGATAACGTACTTTATGATTCTTTAGTCGAAAAACTAACAGTCAGTGAAGTTCAAGAAGAAGTAAAAGAAATAGGTAAATCATTTCTGCGATGTATAATATGGATACCTTATATGTTCTATTCTGATAGATCAAAAAATACATTTACAAATACCTATTCCAAGCAAGAAGATAAAAAAGATTTGGTGGAGGAACTTTAAGAAAAGAAGTATTCATCTCTGAACAAATATCAAATGCAATGCCTATCGGCTTAATACTACAAACAGTAAAGGGGAATATGCCAAAAGAAGTAGTTTAAAACACCGTGCACCATGACTAGAAGTCATGGGCTTTTGGGAAGTTATACTTCTTTTCGACTTTCATTCTAAAATGATTTATTTCAATAAATTACGAGTGTTAGCAACCATTTTTAATGCGGATAAGCCGAATGTTATAATTAAAAGTTGATAATTGAGGTGTACTCACAAAAGCCCATAATTAAAATTATGGGTCTAGTTAATGCCTGTTTTTATTCTTATTACTTTAGAAAGATTTAAGAAGAGAGGATATATTTCTATGTTCGACATCTACAAAAAGTTAGCTGAATGGTAATCAACTGCCGTAAACCATTATGAGAAGAGATTAGAAATGAGGGAGCATAGGCCGAAGTTAGTACGGGATGTGAGAGACTCTCCGGTCATTTATTGACTAGGAGAGTCTGCTCTTATAACATTCTACTTACATAGATTTATTTTAAAACTTATTTTCTACTTCAGCAGCTTCTAGCATTAAATAATGTAAATCTGTATTTTTAATAAAAGGCTTTAACAAATCACTACCCGGACCATACATTGCTATCTCTACATAATCTGAAGAGTGATGCTGACTAATCCAACTTACTGAGTTATGTTGTTTTTGTATTTCAGCCATCAATTTAAAAGGTAAATTTCGTGGATTATACAAACCATCTTCAGTTTTGATAATGGCATAACTTTTTAAAAGAGCTATTGCTTCTTTATCTGTTACCTCAAAATTATTAGCATATTCAATACGTTCCTTAATCTGTTGGATAGTGGATTCTCTGCTAATACCATTTAATATCCATTCGTTTGAATGTTTGTAGTTTTGAATGCTATCAAAGTTCTTATTAGCGTTACTACCAGAAATTGTTCCTGGATTAGAGTTGCCATGGTCAGTAGTAATGATCACTAAAGTATCATCATTGGAATCAGCAAAATCAATTGCCACTTTTACAGCTTCGTCATGAGCAGTTTGGTCATAAATTAAACCAGCAATATCATTTCCATGAGCAGCCCAATCTACTTTTCCAGCTTCTACTTGCAATACAAAACCTTCAGGATGATTTTTCATTCTATCGATAGCTTTCTGAGTCATTTCAGCAAGTGTAGGAACGTTTTTAGCTAACTCTTTGTCGTTATTTCTATCTATAGTATAAGGCAAACCACCATCAGAAAACACACCTAAAATTGGTTTTTTGGTATTAGCTGCTAACATCTGCTCTCTAGTCTTTACAACCTCATAGCCTTTATTGGCAAACTTTTGATACATATCAACCTTATCCTCTCGTTTGTCAGGAGAGAAATACTCATTTCCGCCTCCCATCATAATATCAAAGTTTAAGCCTAGATACTTTTCTGCAATTCCTGCTTGGTCTTTACGTGTTTTACTATTAACACAAAATCCTGCAGGAGTAGCATGTGTAATTGGAACAGTAGTAACACAACCCGCCATTTTACCAGCTTTTTTAAACTTTTGCCAAATTGGTAAGTGTTTTTCCCCAGTTGGACTAGTATTAAGCCCTCCATTATTAATTCTAAATCCACCTCCCCAAGAAGAACTTGCAGCAGCTGAATCGGTTACAATAGAGTTTAGAGAAGCCATATCCATAAGGCCACGAGTAGCTTTATTATCTCTATACAATTGAAGCCAATTAGAACCTGTTCCCATTTTTCTAGACAAGTACAAGTCTGCCATATTTAAGGTGCCAGTACTCATTCCATCACTTACAAGTATGATGATATTTTTAGCTTTTTTGCTCTTTTTATAAGTATCAAAATCTTTAGGTGTTGCACCTGCATTTAAAGGATTTAATACTGATGCCCCTAGGGCGAAAAGTGAGCCGTTTTTGAAAAATTTTCTTCTATTCATTGTGAGTGATTATTGTGTAATGAAATTATAATCAAATATAAGGAAAGCTTATATCTGACTTAAAAATGCCATTTAAATAAATTGTTAAACATTTTAAAGTATGTTTAGATTAGAAGAGAAGTTGGTTTTTTGTTTTTTCTAATATTAGAATAAATGTATTATATATTATGTATTACGTAAAAATACACAATTTTTGTTTGTGGTTTTGTAGTAGAAAATATGTCTTATTTTATAAGGTGAGTTCATTATAATAAAAAAACAGGTGAGCTAAATATTTTTGATTTAGCCCACCTGTTTTAGATGAATTTTTATTGACTTAATACTTATCCTACTACTTTACATATACTTGATAACCCCACGCAGGTATTGTTAATGATTCTCCACCTTGGAATGTTACTTTTCTCCCACTAAAGTATTCTGTATAATTTCCATTTTGGTTATTCCCACTTAATTTTACGGTTTCTTCTTGATCGGAAAAGTTAAATACAACAAATACTTTGTCACCCTCCATTTCACGAGTAAAGGCAAGTACGGATTTTGGTTTGTTATGAACTACAGCAATCATTTCGCCTCCATATTTTCCATTCCACAGCGCTTTATTTTTATGCTTTAATTCAAAAAGTTTTGTGTATAGATCAGTGTATTTGCTATGTTTCCAATCTACAAGATCCTTTTCGAAAAATTTCAATTGCTTGTCCATTCCTGCCTCTTGTCCTGTATAAACTAGTGGCATACCATCTGCTACACAAGTCAATACAATAGAAGCGTCTAAACCTTTTCCAAATTGCGAAAACATGGTCCCTTCCCAAGAGTTTTTATCATGGTTATCTACGAAGAGCATTCGGTAAGCATTTTCAGGGAATGTATTTTCATGATGTGCAAAATATTCATACAGCCCTTGGTTCACCGTTTTTTTCCCTAATGCTGTTTCATGAAGTTTTTCATACAAACTCCACGAATAGGTCATATCAAATGCATGTTCGTGTAAATCTCTAGATTCCCATTCTGCCAACATAAATACGGGTTTAATTTCATCAAGTTCTTTTCGTGCTTGATTCCAAAAATTTGTAGGCATGAATCCAGCTACATCACAACGATAGCCATCTATATTTGTTTCTTTTACCCAGTATTTTAATGCATTGGTCATGTACTCTCGAATACCCTCGTTTTCATAATCAAAATCGATAATATCCTCCCAGTCGTACCAAGGTGTTGGTCTAAAATTACCATTATGATCCTTGGTATACCATTCAGGGTGTTCTTCTGTTAGTTTATTGTCCCAAGCAGAATGATTCGCAACCCAGTCTATGATTACATACATCCCCATGTCATGAATTTTATCCACCAATGATTTGAAATCTTCCATTGTACCAAACTCAGGATTAACCGCATAGTAATCTTTTACAGAATAATAACTTCCTCGACCTCCTTTTCTGTTTTTCTCTCCAATTGGGTGAATTGGCATTAACCAAATAATGTCGATACCCATTTTTTTTAATCTAGGAAGGTGTTCCTCAAATGATTTGAAGGTTCCTTCTTTGGTATATTGGCGAATGTTTGCCTCATATATAGTTGCATTTTTGCTCCATTCTGGATGTTTAATTTTCACATAAGGTGAGCTTCTGTATGGGTTTTCTTTACCTTGCATACTTTGATTTTTTTGTGTACAACCAATCAAAATGATAAACATTGCTGGTAATAAAAAGAATAATGATTTCATCTCAAATTATTATTATTTAAAAAATTATTTAATACAAAAATGAAGATGATTAGGTAGTGATAGTTAACAATATTTTGGTCAATTGTTATTGAATATTGTCTTTTGTGTATGATTTTTTCTAGTTTTAGCTAAAAATGAAGAATAATGCAGCCTGTTATTGAAAAAATAGAACGAAATACTAATCAATCATTTGCCATTAGAAAATTTACAGATCCATGTCCTCAAGGTATTTTTCATTACCACGAAGAGCTTGAAATAGCTTATGTAATTAATGCCAAAGGCAAGCGATTCATTTCAGGAGTATTAGAAGAGTTTGATGCTGGTGATTTAGTGTTGATAGGAAAAAATACACCACATTATTATCAGATTGATGAGAATAGTTCCAATTACGATATACTGGTTATTCATTTCAAAGAGGATTTCATGGGATTAAACCTAAAGGAGATACCTGAATTAAATCCATTTTACAAGCTATGTAAAAAAGCAACAAGAGGGATACAATTTAAAGGAGCAAGATTAGAAGCACTACAGAATTTAATGCTAAAAATCTATAATTTACCTAGTGAAAAGCGCTTAACTGCTTTAATAGAATTGTTTAATTTATTAGTGGAAACAGAGGAGTATAGGATTATTGGCGTATCCATTAATGAGGAACATTCAGATAGTAATAATTTACTAAGAATTAATTCAGTGTATTCATATGTATCGAATAATTATTCGAATAAGATTAATCTGAAAGATATAGCTAGAGTAATTAATATGACCGAATCTGCATTTTGTAGATTCTTTAAAAAAATTACACGGAAAACATTTTTTAATTATTTAAATGAATTTCGCATCAAAAAGGCGAGCAAGGAATTATTAATTTCGGAAAAAAATATTGCTTTAATAGCAGAAGAATGTGGGTATCCTAATATCGCAAATTTCAATTATCAATTTAAAAAACTAATGAAATGCTCTCCTTCAGCTTATAGAAATAAATTCTTAAAGCTATAATGTAGCAACTGAATGTGATAAAAAAATACATGCAATTGATTTAAATGCTACAAAATTCAGTTCCTTTTGTGGTTTCCTTCTTTTATTATTTCTACTTTTCTTAAACAAACTCTATCCATATTCGAGAAGAATTAAGGTATCATTTTTAAATCAAATCCTGTATTAATATTGTTCATAAATATCGATTTCAATTTTGGGTAAGTAACCTCATATTTTGATTTTTCAGTATGAAGCACAACACTTTGGCACTAAAATGACTTAGACAACGTAGTGAGCTATTCATTTTTCACGCGTGTGTGTGCCCAAAATGGGCACGATCTATATTAATCTAATATATAGTTCAATCTTCTAGAGAGTTCAAGTCACTTATATAAGGAGTACGATCCCGAAGTATTAGCAGGTGTGGTTTTCCGTGAGGATTGTACTGAAGTAAGTTAAAAGTTGGTATTCGTCTTCGATTATGCATCTGGCATCATTGGAAAAAGGTGGAACGAAAACGCAAAAACTTAATGCGTTTAGGAATATCTTATGATCAGGCCTTCGCTTGGAGCAGAACGAGGAAAGGCGGATGGGCAGTCGCTCAGAGTCCAATTCTAATTACAACCATCACTCTAGAACGCCTTGAAAAGAGAGGATATATTGCAATGTCGGACATCTACAAAAAGTTAACCGAACGGTAATCAACCGCCGTATACCATCATGAGAAGAGATTCGAAATGAGGGAGCGTAGTTCAGAGTACGTACGGTGGTGTGAGAGGGTCTCCCCGTCATTTATTGACAGGGCAGTCTACTCGATTGTGTGCTGGTATTCATTCATTTCAATTTATCTACAGTTATCACTCTAAAAGTATTTGAATTTATTGTAATTCTGACATTCTTATCAGAGTTAGTTACATAATAATTTTTCCCTTTCTTGACATAGGATTTTTCGTCAGTTTCTTTTAAAATCTTGTCAATAAACAATTCAATTTGTCCATTTGAAAGGTTAGAAGTAAGCTTTTTATTAATCCTACCGTACACAAGATCGGTATAGTAATGGTTCTCAATTATTTTTTGCTTTACACCAATCATTTCAAGTCAGATTTAGTGTATTTATTATCTCCAGGTTTTGACTTCTTAATTTTCCAACAGTTAATTGCTTCCTGTAATGATTTATCAGGATTATCTTTCATAAAATCTCGAATATAAGTATTATACTCAAACTGCGGAGCAATCTGTTTTTCTTTTTTGTTTGTTCGCATTTCAGTTTTAATCGAAATCCACTGCTCAACGGCATCTCCTAAAGTTTTACCTTGTGCAGTTTTCATCCAATTCATAAATTTTACATTGAACTTAAATTTACCACCTATCTGATTTTTGAAGAATTCTCTTACATTCTCTGTGTTCTTATAACTGTCTGTAATTTCTGTTTCAATTGTCAATTCTTCAGTGTTCCAGTCAAATCTTGATGTTTTTGATTTTTTCTCTTGATATGGTAACCGTTCTCCTGTTTGCAAATATTTCTCAATCCGTTTTGCTAACTCAATCTTGCCTCCTCTTTTATCTAAATTCTCAGAACGGCAAAAATCTATCAATTCCTCTTTATACCAATAAAAGTTTTTGAAATCATCTATCGAAATTCTAGTATTTAATTTGGGTCTATTATTCATCATTTAATTGTAATCTGCTTGTTTCTCCTGCTTGTACACAACGTAATGGCTAAATTACGACCAGCGGGTAAGTCACCCAATGGATGGAGGTTAGCGATTGATACTGTATATTGACTTTAAGTACTTTAGACTTTTTTGCAAATCTTTTTTAAAACTTTTATTTGCATATTGTAAAACTTCAGGTTCTAAATCCCGTTTACGCATGCATATTTCTGCCATAGCGTAAGCGATAACTTTTTGAGGTAAATATCCTTGACTTGAACTAGACCAACCTTGCATTCCACCTGATGACCACTGATTAAAATTAAATTTAGTATTACCTAAAAATAATCCAAACCCATATGCAATAGCTGTCAAATCTGTTCGAAGTTCATTTTCATATTCTTCAAAGTAGTAACCTTTCTCTTCCATGATAATATAATGACATAATTCATGAGCTATTGTAGCTATTAAAGCTTGCGGATTGTTTAATAGGCCTCTTTCAATCAGAATCATATTGGATTCACCATCCATGCTAAATAAACCAACATGTCCATCTTCATCATTTTGTATTGAAACTGTATGGTCAAGTACAGTTGTTCTATTATCATAGAACTCAATAGAAATATGGTAAGGATTTACTTGAAAATACATACAGATGTTTTCAAAAAGTTCTTTAGCACATTCTTGAGTTGCTTCAAATTTAATATTAAAAAATCTGTTTGTTGGTAAAATCATAGGCTGTTCTATAATATCAATAAAGTTGATATTTACCCAATCTAACATTTCTTCTACCCATTTTTTATCCTCAGTAGATATCGGACATTTTGGCTTTCTATTCCAGAACATTTTTTTGTCAAAATTTTTGGTTTAAATTATTGTAGAGAGAATGACTCGGCTAAAAAGCATTTCAAAGACCAACCAGGATTATCTAAGGTTTCAATTTTCACTCCATATGAATGCTCCCAATCACCATCACACTGGTTCTTATACCAAGATTGAAGTCTTTTTAGTTCATTCATTTCATTAACTCTAACGTGATTACTAAACTCGGGAGCGATTGCGTCAACCGTGATTGGAGTTTATTTGATGTGTGTGCCCAAAATGGTCACTTTCTATATTTGTCTAAATATAGTTCAATCTTCTAGAGGGTGCAAACCTCTGATGTAGGGAGTACAATCCCGAAGCATTAATATGTAACAGGGTGGCTTCCCTCTCTGTTCTCAGTATTATTGTTATAAGTTAAAAACTTAAACAATAATATGGTTCGTAGTAACGCCTACCGGCTTGATACTACGAACAGTAAAGGGGAAATATGCCAAAAGAGGTAGTTTAAAACACCGTGCACCATGACTAGAAGTCATGGGTTTATTGGAAGTTATCTTTCTTTTCGACTTTCATTCTGAGAAAGAGTTATTTTAATAATTTACGAGTACTAACAACCATTTTTAATACCGATAAGCCGAATTTTATAATTAAAAGCTGATAATTGAGATGTCTTCCCAAAAGCCCATAATTTCAATTATGGGTCTAGTTACCACCTGTTCTTATTCTTATTACTACTATTATATTAGAATGACTCAAGAAATGAGGATATATTCTTATGCTAGATATCTACAAGAAATTAGCTGAACAGTAATCAACCGCCGTATACCTTCATGAGAAGAGATTCGAAATGAGGGAGCATAGCTCGGAGTATGTACGGTGGTGTGATAGGCTCTCCCCGCCATTTATTGGCAGGGCAGTTTACTCGATTATAGCTTTTTTTACTTTCTTAACTTAAGTCAATCACTTGTTTGTTGAAAAGGGTATTTCTTTGTTAAACAACAAATGCAGTATAAAAATATGAATCTATGCAGAACTTTAATCGTAACAACGGTAACTTTTCTTCTTACGTTATCAGTTTTTTCTCAAACTAAAACTGATTGGAAAGTTCAGACTTCGAAAGATGGGAATTTTTTGGTAAAGAGTAAGGTATATTCTGTTAAAGGGGAATTAGGTAAGAAGAAATTTCTTGAGTACGAAGCGACGACCCAATTTGATGTTGATTTTGAAAGATGTGTGCTCATCCTAAAAAACGTAGGAAATCATAAAATAATAATCAACGAGAAAGAGAGTAGATTACTCGATTCTATTTCAGAAAATAAATCACTGATCTACTATTTTTTTGAGCCCACTTGGCCATTTAAAAATTCGGATTGTGTAGCCTTTATGATTTCTAGTATAAATTATGAAAATGAGAAAGCTACATTCCAAATAGAAGCAAGTCCTTCGTCTTACAAATCGTTAGGGGTAAATCGTCTGACTGACTATAGCATGACTTTCACGATTAAAAAGCTTATTAGCGGTAAGGTCGAGATAAATACAACGGCAAAAATTTCACCTACTGTGAATGTCCCCAACTTTATGTTAAAAGCATTTTTTCCTAAAGGCCCCATAGATATACTAAAACGCATAGATCAACTGAGTAAAAATGATTGAAATAATAAAAAATAATTCCTTAAAGAGGAGCGCTCGAATTGCAGGTGTTTTTTACCTACTTGTTATTCTATTTGGTAGTTCATCTGAATACATCCGTTCCATTGTAATTGTTGAAGGGAACGTAAGTCAAACGGTTGCTAACATCCTTAGTTCAGAACTTTTGTTCCGAATAGGCATCTTGAGTGATTTCGTTATGATTGTTTGCTACACCTTATTGGCAGTAGTACTTCATTCCATTTTCACAAAATATAATCAAACATTGTCATTATTGTTTTTACTGTTTACCCTAGTAAGTTCAGTTTTACTTTGCGTGAGTACATTTTACCAATTTTCTGCTATACTATTACTGACGAACGAATTTCTTGCTTGGAGCCAACTGGACCTGCATACACATGTGATGTTTTCACTAACAAAACATTTGTACATGTATCTTACTGCTCAAATATTTTTTGGTTTATGGCTTCTTCCTCTAGGTTTTTTGGTTTGGAAATCCAAGAAATTCCCGAGTATCATAGGTATTCTGTTGATGTTATCTTGTCTTGGACATCTAATTGAATTTTTGATCTATTTCATAGATCCTGCATACAAATCACTTTCGTATCCTGGGTTGATGGTTGCCATGATAGGAGAGTTTTCCTTTTGTTTATGGTTGTTGATAAAAGGAGTAAAAGATGATTAGGATTTAAATGCAGTTCTTTTTCTAATTCTACTCAAAGACTCTGGTGTCATCCCTAAATAACTCGCTAGATGATACTGAGCTACCCGTTGAATTAGTAATGGGTTTTTATTGAGTAAATCGAAATACCGTTCCTCCGGACTTTGTAGCTTAAAATTCTCAAATGACTCCAAAAGCTCACTATTATTTTGCTCAGTGAGCAACCTTCCAAGTGTTTCAAACTGAGGGAATCTTTCAAAAAAATCTTGTTCAACTTCGGTTGTTCCGATTGCCAATGTAGTGTCTTCTAAACAGGAAAGGGAATAAAGTGATGGTGATTTTTCCATTACGCTTTTTATGGTATTCAGAGGTTGTTCCTCTGTATAAAAAAAAGTAGTTTTTTCTTCACCTTCTATTGTCCTGTACTGTCTTACAAGACCTTTTAAATTAAAATAACAAACGTCACAAACTTCTCCCTCTCTAATTAAAACAGTTCCTTTTTCAAATGTTTTGATAGGTATATATTGGTTCATAGCATCTATTTCTTCTTGACTTAGATCTATAAATTTTGAAATATATTGAACGAGTAAATTCCCCATTTTTATTAGCTATAATGTGATAACTAAACTCTTGAGCGGTTGCGTCAACCGTGATTGGAGTTTAGCTAATGTGTGCCTAAAATGGGCACGATCTATATTTGTCTAAATATAGTTCAATCTTCTAGAGGGTGCAAGTCCCTTATGCACGGAGTACAATTCCAGAGCATTAGTGCGTGACAAGTGGTTTCCCTCTTTGTACTTGGTGTTCAGCCGTTAGGTGTCACTGAGAACATTGCAAAATGTATAAATCTTCAACTTATAACAATAATATAATATAGTTCGTAGTAATGCCTTTCAGCTTAATATTACTAACAATGAATGGGAATATGCGAAAAGAAGTACTTTAAAATACCGTGCACCATGACTCGAAGTCATGGGCTTATGGGAAGCTATCCTTCTTTTCGACTTTTATTCTAAAATGATTTATTTCAATCATTTACATGTTCTGACAATCATCTTAATACGGATAAGTCGAATATTATCATCAAAGGTTGATAATTGAGATGTCTTCCCATAAGCCCATAATTTTAATTATGGGTCTAGGTGACACCAGTTTTATCCTTGTTAAAACAATTACCTTAGAAAGGTTAGAGAAAAGAGGGTATATTTCTATGTCCGATATCTACAAGAAGTTAACCGAACGGTAATCAACCGCCGTATACCTTCATGAGAAGAGATTCGAAATGAGGGAGCGTAGCTCGGAGTACGTACGGTGGTGTGATAGGGTCTCCCCGTCATTTATTGACGGGGCAGTTTACTCGATTAGCAACTGTTATTTCAACTTTTTGATAAGCTCTTCTTCATCTGGTAAATATTCTCTTAATGCTTTAGGTAGGTCTTTAGTTAATTGATATTCTGATATACCTATTGGTTTATTTACTGTTCTTAAAGCATATTCTACTTCTAATGTATTTTTTGAAGCACATAAAAGAATACCTATTGAGGGGTTTTCATTTTCTTCTTTTTCAATGTTATCTAAAAGTTCAAGATAAAAATTTAACTTTCCTGCATATTCAGGTTTAAATTCACCTGCTTTTAACTCTACAACTACCAAGCATTGTAATTTTCTATGATAGAATAATAAATCTAGATAATAGTCTTTTTCTCCTAAACTCAGTTTATATTGATTACCAATAAATGCAAAACCTTGACCTAATTCTAATAAAACATCTTTTATCTTAGAGATCATTGCTACCTCTAAATCAGCTTCTTTAATACTTCCTGACAAGCCGAGAAAGTCTAATGAATATGAACTTTTAATAGTCTCATCTGCTTGTTCTGAAAGATGTTCAGGTAATGTTTGATTAAAATTATGTTGCTTATTCTCACTTAATGAACGTACATAAGAATTCGCCTTGATCTGATTTAAAAGAACATTTCTACTCCAGCCAAATTCTTTAGAGGACTTTATGTAGAATTCTGCCTCATCATCATCTTTAATCTTCTGCATTATTAATAAATTATGTCCCCAAGGAATTTCTGCGACAAGCTGTCGCAGTTTTTCATTTGCAGAATATCTAGAAAAAAATTTTCTCATATCCCAAAGGTTTCTACTTGAGTAACCTTCTGTATTTGGAAATTTATTTTTAAGATCTCTAGAGAGTTGTTCAACTATTGATTTTCCCCAACCATTTTCATTTTGCTGTTGATGAATTATTGCCCCAATATTCATATAGTGGTTCATTTGTACTTCATTAACTTTGATGACTGCCTTTGTACGAGATACCTCTATTTCATTTTGAATTAATGATAAAGTATCCTGATAAGCTTTAGTTGGTATATTTTTCATAGGATACGAAGATAATTATTTTTAATTTATTGGAAGTTTAGCGTTGCTAACGATTTTGCTAAACTATGACTAGCGGATGGAGATTAGCTAATGTGTGCCCAAAATGGGCACGATTTATATTTTTCTAAATATAGTTCAATCTTCTAGAGGGTGCAAGTCCCTTATGCGCGGAGTACGATCCCGAAGCATTAGCACGTGACAAGGTGGTTTTCCGTGAGGAATGAACTGAAGTAAGTCAAACGGCAAAAGTTGGTACTGTTGGACACTCCTGAGAACGAGAGTTCGAAAGGATATCGCGAAGCGAGGCATATGAGGCATAGGCGGTAGGATGAGTAAGCACATCATTACGAAGTCCGAACATGGGAATCACGCTGTAATTCGAAAAACAGTGCTGTTTATGTAGATGTCGCAGAGATCAACGGAAAGAAGGTGTCCTTACTTGGGGAGATCTCTTGGTTGCAGGTTCAACAAGAGAAGTCAGCAGAGGTCATAGTAGGCGATACAAGTCCCGACAAGTTTCGGAGAACTCACCTCGCTGAAGGACTTAAGGTTACAGTGTCCTTAATTGAAAATGGAAGCGTGTTCTGTAGATTCAGTAGAAGAAGAACACGTTAGCCTTAGCAAAGCAGGACTAGGTTTTAAATTTTTAGTAGAATGATCGAACAAGTAGTGTCTAAAGCAGGCACTACATCTATGTCCGATATCTACAAGAAATTAGCTGAACGGTAACCAACCGCCGTATACCTTCATGAGAAGAGATTCGAAATGAGGGAGCGAAGCTCGGAGTACGTACGGTGGTGTGATAGGGTCTCCGCTAGGCAGATAGCCTAGCGACGCTCTACTTGACTAGCCTTTATTTGTTCTTAGTTCATAATGTTTATTTGATGCAGTTATATTTTTATTTCTTCCCGAAAGACAATTTATCTAAAAGCTCTTTATTTCTTTTTTTACTTTTTTGAATAAAATCTTTTATTGATTTTTCTGCTTCTGATGTTAATGGCTTTTTTTCAACAATTAATGTAACACCTTTTGGTTCTTTAATATATCCCATAATTTTATGTGTTTTTTATCCGTAATATCTATTTAATAATTTAACCGCATCTTCAGGTTCAATTACCATCTGATTTGATTGCCCCACTTGTTTTGCACCTAAAGTCTTATTGTAGTGAGGTATTAAATTGGTTTTTGAGTTAAAAGCTACATAGCCAAAATCTCCACGATCCCAAGATTCTTTACAAGCAAAAGCAAATAAATTACCAGCAACACCAAAATAAACTTTATTTCTACCAATATTGAAATCAGCACTCTCAATAAGTTCAACAAAGACGAAACCATCATGGTAACTTAAAGCTATTAAGCCTTGAATGATATTTTCATTGTTTTCAATGACTAACTTAAAGACCTTTGAAGAACTATTATTTTCAGCTTTCCAATCAAAATTCCAACCTTGATTAAGTTTTTCTATATCAGAGCTTGTTATTGGTAAAACTTGAGTATTAAAGCTATCACCTGTAATAACATTCTCTATTGAGTTTGTTAATTTATCTATTTCTACTTCTATGTACCTTTTTTCCATATAGTAAAAATAAGAATCTTCTTTATCTAATTGAAATGATATACTAAAATAAAGA
Organism: Flammeovirga sp. OC4; assembly: GCF_000812565.1. Lineage (GTDB taxonomy): Bacteria > Bacteroidota > Bacteroidia > Cytophagales > Flammeovirgaceae > Flammeovirga. Next base: position 16,548 of record NZ_JTAM01000107.1, read on the forward strand.
CTAACGTAATGGCTAAACTACGACTAGTGGGTGCGTTACCCGATGGATGGAGATTAGCCAATGTGTGCCCAAAATGGACACGATCTATATTCATCTAAATATAGTTCAATCTTCTAGAGGGTACAAGTCCCTTATGTGCTGAGTACGATCCCGAAACATTAGTAGGTGTGGTTTTCCGTGAGGAATGCACTGAAGTAAGTCAAATAGCAAAAGTTGGTGCTGACTTACACTCCTGAGAACGAGAGTTCGAAAGGATATCGCGAAGCGAAGCATATGAGGCATAAGCAGTATAATGAGTAAGCACATCATTACGAAGTCCAAACGGAAACGCAAAAACTTAATGCGTTTAGGAATATCTTATGATCAGGCTTACGCTTGGAGCAGAACGAGGAAAGGAGGCTGGGCAGTAGCTCAAAGCCCTATTCTTATTACAACCATCACTCTAGAACGCCTAGAGAAGAGAGGATATATTGCGATGTCGGACATCTACAAAAAGTTAACCGAACGGTAATCAACCGCCGTATACCTTCATGAGAAGAGATTCGAAATGAGGGAGCGTAGCTCGGAGTACGTACTGTGGTGTGAGAGGGTCTCCGCTAGGCTAATCGCCTAGCGGCGCTCTACTCGATTGTGCCTCGTTTTTTTATTTTAAAAATTCTAGATCTTCTCGTTCATATTTATTACTTCCTCTCATTGTCTTTTTAAGCTTCCACAACTTTATCCCTAAATCTCTATTTAATGTTGGGTTATCTGCTAAAAAATCTCTTAAATATTTATTGTATTCAAATTGTGGAGCTATCTCTTTAGCTTTTTGATTCGACTTACTTTCAGTTTTTATTTTCTTCCATTCTGAAATTGAGTCTGCAAGTGTCTTACCTGCATTTGACTTCATCCAATTCATAAATCGAACATTGAACTTAAATTGACTCCCAATTTCATTTTTGAAAAATTCTCGGACGTTTTCAGTGTTTTTATAATTGTCAGTAATCTTCGTTTCAAGAGTTAATTTTTCATTATTCCAATCAAATTTGGATTCAACCTTAACCTTATTCGGAGATGACTTTAAGTGCTTTTCTCCTGTTTTTATATACTTCTCAATTCTTCCACTTATCTCTATTTTCCCTCCCGTAGTCAATAGCCCTTCACTTCTACAAAAGTCTACCAACTCCTCTTTTAGCCAATAAAACTCTTGAAAATCATTTTTCGAGATATCTTTATTAAGAATTGGTCTTTTGTCCATTTATGATCTTGGTTTATGAGGCACAACGTTTAGTATATGGCAAGTAGGGCATTAGAAAGCGATAATCTTTCAAGTTTGCACTGAGCCAAAGCGTTGTATTTTGTTTTTAATTTTTCATTCTTAAAAGCCAAATCAACGATTTGGCGTTGTTGGTAAATAGCCTTGGACTTTCTGAACCGTAAAAGCCCTATTTGCTATATACATTGTGTGTGCCCAAAATGGGCACGATCTATATTTTTCTAAATATAGTTCAATCTTCTAGAGGGTGCAAGTCCCTTATGCGCGGAGTACGATCCCGAAGCATTACAGGTGTGGTTTTCCGTGAGGAATGCACTGAAGTAAGTCAAACGGCAAAAGTTGGTACTGATGAACAAAAAACGATATATGAGGCATAGTCGGTAGGATGAGTAAGCACATCATTACGAAGTCCGAACGTGGGAATCACGCTGTAATTCAAAACACAGTGCTGCCTATGTAGATGTCGCAGGGATCAACGGAAAGAAGGTGTCCTTACTTGGGGAGATCTCTTGGTTGCAGGTTCAACAAGAGAAGTCAGCAGAGGTCATAGTAGGCGATACAAGTACCGACAAGTTTCGGAGAACTCACCTCGCTGAAGGACTGAAGGTTACAGTGTCCTTAATTGAAAATGGAGGTGTATTCTGTTGATTCAGTAGAAGAAGAATACACTAGCCTTTACAAAGCAGGACTAG
>NZ_JTAM01000108.1 GCF_000812565.1 Flammeovirga sp. OC4
AAAAATGAAGAAGAAGGAAGCTTGAAAGTTGATCCTATAAATGCTGGCAGGAAGGCTGATTGAAAGTTGACGAACATTTAGTTTACAATGTATTGAGAGAATAAGCCATCAATTTTTAGAATATAATGCCTTCGATTACTCTTTAATATCTTAAACTATGGAAATTTTATCTGCAAATCTCAGCTCTTTCAATAAACTGACAGAATACCCTTTTACACCACACTTTATTGATAACAACGGTATTAAGATGCATTATATTGATGAAGGTAAGGGGGAGATCATCTTGGCACTTCATGGTGAACCCTCATGGAGTTACCTCTATCGAAACTTTATTCCTGTATTATCTGACTACCGTTTTATTGCTCCAGATTTAATCGGTTTTGGTAAATCTGATAAGTTGTCCTCTAAAAAAGACTACAGTTTTGCATTGCATTATGCATCCTTAAAAAATCTAATGAACACCTTGGATTTAGAGGATGTAACATTAGTAGTACAGGATTGGGGAGGGCTGTTGGGTTTGAGTTTACTCGGAGAATTTCCAGAACGATTCAAAAGAGTAGTAATTATGAATACTTTTCTTCCGAAAGGAAAGAAGTTGTCTTTATTTTTCAGACTTTGGCAATTGTATGCAAAGTATCATCCCTGGTTGCCTATTGATCAGATCCTTCAGAAAGGAACGTACAACAAGTTAGATAAATCTACATTAGCAGCTTATCGTTTGCCATTTCCAAACAAGAAGTCAAAGGCAGGTGCAAGTATTTTTCCTTCTTTGGTACCTTCAAAACCTTCAGATAAAGGAGTATTTGAAATGAATAGAGCTAGGGAGGTACTTTCAAAATGGAATAAACCTGCATTAGTTATGTTTTCTGACAAAGATCAGGTATTAGGGGGAATGGAGAAATTCTTCTACAAATTGATTCCGGATGAAGTTCAAACAAGAATCACAATCTCCAATGCAGGTCATTTCCTACAAGAAGAGAAAGGAGAAGAAATTGCCAACCATATTAAATCCTTTATGGAGGAAAACCGTTAAGAACATGTTTGCAACATCTCAAAAAGACAACGATTAACGATGTAAATAAAAATCACTCATATTACTAATACAGAAAGGACCGTAATTGATCTCCGTAAATGCACTTTTTTCCGTGTAGTTGTTGACGTAAAAACTATCTTTCGTATTTCCATGCTTCAAATTTCTACGGTAATTGTAACAATCGTTTTGATTGTGAGTGTTTGTTGATAAGCTGAATTGATCCGAAGAATTAATGACAAAATCAATATGGCCATTAGCACCGTTAGCCCAACTGCCTTCAAAAGAAGAGGCAGAAAAGAAAAAGAGATTGTCAATGGAATTATTGGTCCAAGTGTACCCATAGATTTCACCGTTATGTTTAACAATGAATTGTTCTATGATTATTTTATTTCCTTTAGAGGTTTTAAAAATATAGTATTTGGTGCTTCCATCAGATGTTCCATCACCTTCAATAGTGGTGTATTGACGTTTAGGTTCAATATCAGTGGAACCACAAGATGTAAAAAGAGACAGTAGTATTGAAAGAAGAAGAATATTTAAGAGCGTTCTCATAATTTAATATTTAAAGCTAAGCAAGTACAATAGTACATCATTTAAGTTTTGAGTAAATAGTTATTTCCTAATTACCAGCGTTTAAAGTTATCATTTTTTGAATACACTGAAAATAAAATACTTCTCTTATTTCGCTGTAAACTAAGTTTGCGTTATTTATATTGTTTAGAAATCATGAGATTTCTGATGATCTGAAGTACACGAATGACGCTGACGCTTAACATTCGCACCATTGAGTTTTCTACCATTTTAGTTTGGTAGTATTCCCCCTGGCATTGAAGGGAAAAGCGTTAAGAATTTCATGAATTGAGCCGTTAAAAATTAAGAAATTTCTGATGATCTAAAGGATAAGAATATCATTACCTTTAATGTTCAATTAAAATAAAAGAGACCACCCTGAAATGTCCAAAGTGGTCTGAAACTGTTTTCGATATGACAATGGGCCTTTTTGTATGAATTACGTTCAATTCGTTTTTGTTGAAAATGCAGTAGACATAAACAAAAAATGCTTATGCCTACTTACTTAAACTACACTATTTAATTAAATTTATCTGAAAGGGAGTGATGTGCAAGAGTATTCGTTATTTGATTTATATGGATATACCGAATTCTAGTAACCATCATTTTGATTTAAGTTTGGATTAGCATCTACTTGTGCCGGAGGAATAGGGTACAAGTAGCGGTGCGATCCATCACTTGTTTTTCCTTGACTTGGTAACCAATATTTATAAGTATTACCATTATCATCTATTTTTTCCTCAAACGCATCTGGATCATTTTCCATTTGTTTGTTTTGCCATGCATCCAAATACTTACCATGACGGATGAGGTCTTGACGTCTTACGCCTTCCCAACACAATTCCCAACCTCTTTCCATTAGGATAAAGTCAAGAACTGAATTTACTTTTCCATCATTTTGTAATTGAGTGAAGTGAGCACTTGCATCTGCAATAGGTGAATCGGATTCGAAACGATTTCCTTGTGTTCTTAATTTATTGACCATAGCCAATGCTTCGCCATTCATTCCTTTTCTCGCTAAAGCTTCCGCATGCATTAATAATACATCAGCATAACGAATTAGAGGGAAGTCATTGCCTGACCAACCACCCCAAGTTACACCGTCTGCACCTGGATCCGGTTCCCATTTCATCAGACGTACTCCTTGTGTTTTGTTGGCATCAAATAATGGAAGTTCTTGCTCGTGCTGAACAATTGAACCATCCTCTTTCTCAAATTCTGTATAGAATTGATTAATACGAGTATCAGTCGCATCGAAAGTTTGATAGCGGTCTGTCATGATTGAAAAACCGTTCCATTTTGATGGAACTTTCCATTCTATACCTTTGACCTTATGAGTGTCATAATGTACACCCCAGCTGTTGCCGTGATTTCCTAATGGATCATCTGCCGCATAAGTAATCGTGAAAATATAATCTGTGTTATTTTCTTCGTTGGCCAACTTAAACGTTTCTAGGTAATCAGGGTAAACGGCATAACCTAAACCGTCAATCACTTTACTGTAGCTGATTACTTTATCCAAATGATCTGAAGATGGATCGACCACTTTTGAACCATCCTGGAAATAAACACCACCATTTAAGTAGATTTTAACCAAAAGAGCATAAGCAGCACCTTTTCCAATTCTACCGTAGGCAGGTTGGTCAGGTAGGGCATCTTTAATAGTTTCTAATTCATCTACTATAAATTGTGTCAATTCAGGACGAGTACTTGCAGGGGTGTCACCATTGTGTTGTGAAACTAATACAAGTGGCACATTGCCAAACATATCCATTAAGTTGAAGTAATAAAAAGCACGTAGAAACCTAACTTCATTGGCGGTATTGACTACATCTTCGGTTTGCTCAAAGCCTTCTAACGCTTCCAATAATACATTTGCTCTAGCGATACCTTGATAGGGTGCTTCCCAAAGACCTTTTAAATGAGGGTGATTTTCATTCCAAGTATGTGCATTCAATTGCAGCCACTTTCCACCATCATACCAGTCACCACCTCTGGTTGGAACTAACGTTTCATCTGAGGATACTTGAGAAAACCCCCAAGCATTTTCATGGTGATAATAAGAACGCAATGAAGCATAAACAGGAGCAACAGCAGAAACTAAGTTTTCTGGATCTTGGAAGTACTCATCAGTTACAGAACTATGGAGTTCTTCGTCTAGATTAGTACATGAAGTGGAAGAGAATAAAGCACCTGCAGCAAGTGCGATCATCAATTTATTTCTTAAAATCATTATTTCTTAATTCTTTAAATTTGACAGAAGGGAGATTAAAATCCTACAGATATACCGCCAATATATGTTCTAGCGGCAGGGTAGTTATTATAGTCGATACCTACAGGAGGTACTTGACCTCCACCTGATGGAGCATTAACTTCAGGGTCATAACCAGAGTAGTTAGTGATAACGAATAGGTTTTGACCAGACGCATATACTCTTAGACTACGGATGAATTTTACGTTTTCCATTTCAAACGTATAGCCTAAAGTCATATTTGAAAGACGAATAAATGAGGCATCTTCTATAAATCTAGAATTGTATTCTGTAGAACGAACACCATCTTCTACAGCTACTTTCATGACATTATAAGTACTGTTTTCAGCGTATAAATCATTCGTGTTAGAGAATTCTTGAGCAGTATTGTTAAATACTTGGTGTCCAGTAGCAGCATTAAGGAAAAAGTTGAAATCCCATTGCTTATATCTGAAAGTATTATTGATTCCGAAGGTCCATTTTGGAATAGCTTGGCCTAGTACTTCTCTTTCATCGGATTGAATTGCTTTACCATTTTCATCTAAACCTAGATAACGAGGACCATAAAAAGTACCATAAGGTAAGCCAGGTTTAATGACTTGTGAGAATTGCCCTGTTTGTCCACGGCCACCTACTGAACCCGTAAGAATTTGTTGGTAATCACCGATGTTTTTTACTTCATTTTCATTGTAAGCAGCAACGATTCCTGTTTCCCATGTGAAATCCCTTTTGCTCATGTTGAGGGTATTCAATGAAATTTCAACACCTTGGTTACTCACTTCGCCAACATTTTGAAGATATAAATCTACTGGAGCTGGCTGAGCTGCTTCTAATTCTAAAAGTAGGTCAGTGGTATTTTTCTGATAGAAATCTAATGTACCGTAGACAATGCCTCTGAAGAATTCAAAATCAATACCGAAGTTAAGTTGTGTTGTTTCTTCCCACCTCAAGTCGGGGTTTGCATAGTTATTATACGCTACACCTGATCCGATGCCGATAGCACTAAACTCTTTATTACCAGATAAAGTTGGTAATGAACGATAGTTACCGATTTCTTGAGAACCTGTAACACCCCAACCTGCTCTTACTTTTAAGTTTGTGATGACATCATTTGAACTTAAGAAGTCTTCTTGTGACACTCTCCATGCTGCAGAGAATGAAGGGAATACACCCCATTTATTATTAGCGCCAAAGCGAGAAGAACCGTCTGCACGAACTGTAGCAGTCATTACATACTTGTCTTTGTAGCTGACATTTGCTCTACCAATCCATGATATTAATTTGCTCGACTCTTTATTGGAGTTAAGGATGATTTCACCGCTTGTAGCATTTAAATTGTGCTCAGCTGTTTCGTCTACATCAAAACCAGTGGCATTGGTGTAGTTATATTCTTGTCCAAATTCTTGGTAAGTATAGCCTGCCAATGCATTAAGTTTTAGGTCTCCGAACGTTTTAGTATAGTTGACTGTACCTTCTAGTAGAATATTATGTAAGTAGTTATTTCTAACATCAGCAGAGCCATTACCTTTAGTAACCCACTCAATACTACTTGGAAGGTAAGCATCTCTTTTTGCAGAAGTAATATCACCGCCTAGGTTTAATCGACCTGTAAGACCTTCGATAAATTCAGCTTCGACAAATACATTACCTAAAACTCTTTGTGTTTTGGTGAAATCACGAACAGAGTTGGCCATGATATAAGGGTTTTTTTCTAGCTGATTTGCAGAAGAATAATCTGAAGGTAATAGCGGAGACATACGCAGCATATTATTGATCACACCGCCATCTAATGCTCCTCCAACACCATAGGGAAGGTTGTTGTTGTAGGTGAATGAACCCATCATATTGGCTCCAAGCTTCACTTTATTGCTAAGCTTTTGCGTAATGTTCATTCGGCCGCCTATTCTTTCCATTCCCGAATTGACCATAATACCTTCTTGGTTAAGATAATTGATAGATACACGGTATTGAGTGTCAGCAGTACCTCCAGAAATACCAATGTTGTGATTTTGAGTAATAGCATTTCTCGTCATTACTTCTTGCCAATCGGTATTCGCACCAAGGTCTAGGGGAGAAGTGCCTTCAGCAGCAGTAGCCGCTCTATATTCATCAGCTGACAATACTTCTACCTTTTTAGCCAATTGAGAAACGCCAAAGTAAGCATCATAATCTACCTTTGCTTTACCTTCTTGTCCCTTTTTTGTAGTGATGATGATGACACCATTTGCACCCCTAGCACCATAAATTGCAGTAGCAGAGGCATCTTTTAATACATCAAAAGAGGCAATATCACTTGGGTTGATTGAAGCTAACGGATTCTTAGCTGCAGACTCGGAGTAGACTCCACCGGTACCTGGATCTGAAGCGGTATTATCAATAGGGAATCCATCGATCACATAAAGTGGCTCATTAGAAGCGGTAAGAGATGTACCACCTCTCACTCTGATGTTTACCCCAGCGCCAGGTTCTCCTGAAGAAGGAGTCATCTGTACACCGGCGATTTTACCTTGAATCAATTGGTCAGGAGAGGCCATTACACCCTGGTTGAAGTCTTCCGATTTAATGGAAGCCATGGCTCCAGTCACATCTTTTTTCTCCATTTGCCCATAGCCCACAACGACTACTTCCTCTAATTGTTCGGCGTCTACTTTTAGTTGGATGGTGAATTTGGTTTTGTTTCCAATCGTTACCTCTTGATCAAAATAACCAATATAGGTCACTAATAGTGTTTCATTTCCTTCAGGGACTTTAAGTGTGAATTTTCCTTCAAAATCTGTAGTGGTTCCAAGTGTAGTTCCTTTAATAATTACATTTACACCTGGTAGTGGACTTTTCATTTCATCATTTACAATACCTGATATCATTCTATCCTGAGCATAAGCTCCAAAAGTAGTAAGTAATAGAAATACAGATACAATACTGAACAGTAGTAATCTTTTTTTCATTTGTTAAAAGTGGTTTTAATAAGCAATGAATAGTTGGCACACATGTACGGACGCCATGTGTATTTGGTCATTTCATTTCATTGTCTTCGTTTCATTTTCATTTCAAAGTAATAGACTAGTAGAGCTGCTTTAAATTTAAATATAGTTTGATCTCGAGATAGGAGCTTTAGCTTGTCTGTATACAATTCTAGGAGTAATTGCCTGATTTTGCAAATTTTAATATTGGCTCAAATTGTATGATTTTGATCTAAAAATTGAATAATTCAAAGTGTGATACCGTCGAAATGAAAGAGGGGATGAAACCTGACTTTTCAACCGGTTGTGTTATTTATGTAACGATTTTTAGTATACGATAGAAACCTGTTGCGCAATCTGTTTCGGAAAGTTATAAAAATGTATTAATTACATTTAAAATTTTGTACAATTCCTTTTTGTTGAAAATTAAAAAAAAGATAAAAAAAGTCATATTTTTTTATTGATAAGCCTTATTTTCTTCCTTATTACTGTTCAATTTTCTAAAAATGTGTCTATCTTTGCCGAGTGCTTATCAAGAATGGCAGAGAGAACGGGCTCGTAGATGCCATGGCAACCGTTGTTCCCAACGAAAGGTGCCAAGTCCCGCTTCGGAAGTGTCCGAGAAAGATGAGCTAAATGCATTCCTTCCAAGAATGATTATCTCGAAAATTTATTAAGCACGTTTTTGTCCTCTCAATTGAGTAGAGATATTTTATGTCTACTTTTTTATGGAGGTAAGTGAAACGTAACTTTTAGAAAATACTTATGTCAAAAAAGCTCAAAGAGTTAGCAAAAGAGCGTGTCTTGATTTTAGATGGTGCGATGGGTACTATGATCCAAAGACACAAACTTGGTGAAGAAGATTACAGAGGAGAAAGATATAAAGATCACCCTTGCGATGTAAAAGGTAATAATGATATGTTGTCGATTACACAACCGAATATCATTAGAGATATACACAAGCAATATTTCGAGGCAGGGGCTGATATCGTGGAGACAAACACATTTAGTGGTACTACCATTGCAATGGCAGACTACGAAATGGAAAGTGAGGTGTATGAGTTGAACTATGCTTCTGCAAAATTAGCCAAAGAAGCAGCGGCTGAATTTACAGCAAAAGAACCTCATAAGCCACGTTTTGTAGCAGGTGCCATCGGACCAACGAACAGAACGGCGTCTATCTCTCCAGATGTAAACGATCCAGGTTATAGAGCAGTAACTTTTGATGACTTAGTAGAGGCTTATTATTTACAAGTGCAAGGCTTGGCAGAAGGCGGTGCAGATACGATTTTGATTGAAACAGTATTTGATACCTTAAACTGTAAAGCAGCTCTTTTTGCAGCAGAAAAGTATTTTACAGACGTAGAACAAGGAAAAGCAGTCTCAGCGGTTCCAGCAGGAAGAGAAGACGAATTCCCGAACAATTATAAAGGAGAGCGTTTGCCATTGATGGTATCAGGTACGATTACCGATGCATCAGGTAGAACTCTTTCAGGACAAGTAGTAGAAGCATTCTGGAACTCGATCAGACATGCTGACTTATTTAGTGTTGGTTTGAACTGTGCATTGGGTGCCGATTTACTTCGTCCTTATATTCAAGAGTTATCCCGTGTAGCAGATATCAATGTTTCTGCTTACCCTAACGCAGGTCTTCCAAACGAATTTGGCGAATACGACCAAACATCAGAGGAAATGAGTAAAATCTTAGAATCTTTTGATGGTTTAGTGAATATCATTGGTGGATGTTGTGGTACTACTCCTGACCACATTGGAGGTATTGCTGAAACATTTAGTAAAGCCAAAGTAAGAGAACTGCCTACTCAAGAACCATATCAGCGATTGAGCGGTTTGGAACCTGTAACAATCAAACCGGATAGCATTTTTGTGAACGTGGGTGAAAGAGCCAACGTAACAGGTTCAGCTAAATTCCGTCGTTTGATTGAGAACGGAGAGTATGAAGAGGCGATTGAGGTGGTAAGACACCAAGTTGAAGGTGGTGCACAAGTGATCGATGTAAACATGGATGAAGGGATGTTGGATTCTAAGGAATGTATGACACGTTTCTTAAACCTTATTGCTTCTGAACCTGATATCGCCAAATTGCCAATCATGGTCGATTCTTCAAAATGGGAAGTTATCGAAGCAGGTTTGAAGACCTTACAAGGTAAAGGTATTGTCAACTCGATTTCATTAAAAGAAGGAGAAGAAGACTTTATCGCAAAAGCAACATTAATTAAAAAGTATGGTGCGGCAGCCGTTGTAATGGCGTTTGATGAAGATGGACAAGCAGACAACTTCGAAAGAAGAAAAGAGATCTGTGGGCGTTCATATGATATCCTTGTCAATAAAGTAGGTTTCCCTCCACAAGACATCATCTTTGACCCGAACATCTTAGCGGTGGCAACGGGTATTGAAGAGCATAATAACTATGCGGTTGATTTCTTTAAGGGAACTAAATGGATCAAAGAAAATTTACCACACGCTTTAGTAAGTGGTGGTGTATCTAATATTTCATTCTCTTTCAGAGGTAATAATGCTGTAAGAGAAGCGATGCACTCTGTATTTTTATACCATGCAGGTAAAGCAGGTATGGACATGGGTATTGTAAACCCAGGAATGCTTGAAGTGTATGAGGAGATTCCAAAAGATTTATTAGAGCATGTAGAAGATGTTCTTTTAAATAGAAGAGAGGATGCTACTGAACGATTAGTTGATTTTGCTGAAACGGTAAAATCGAAAGGGAAGAAGAAGGAAGTAGATCTTTCTTGGAGAGAAAATTCAGTAGAGGAAAGACTATCACATGCCTTAGTAAAAGGTTTAGTAGAGTTTGTTGAACAAGATGTAGAAGAAGCACGTCAGAAATTTGATCGTCCTATTGAAGTGATTGAAGGTCCTTTGATGGATGGTATGAACGTGGTAGGTGATTTATTTGGTGAAGGTAAAATGTTCCTTCCTCAGGTAGTGAAATCTGCCCGTGTAATGAAGAAGGCGGTAGCGATCCTTATTCCATATATTGAAGAAGAAAAAGCGAACAACCCTGATTTGGAAGCATCTTCTTCAGCCGGTAAAATCTTAATGGCCACTGTAAAAGGTGACGTTCATGATATCGGTAAAAACATTGTAAGTGTAGTATTGGCTTGTAATAACTTTGAGATCATTGACCTTGGCGTAATGGTGCCAATGGACAAGATCATTAGAACTGCCGTTGAGGAAAAGGTAGATGTAATTGGTCTTTCTGGCTTGATTACACCTTCATTGGACGAAATGGTGTATGTTGCTGATGAGTTAGAACGTCAAGGGTTGGATATTCCAGTATTAATTGGTGGTGCAACGACTTCAAGAATCCATACTGCCGTGAAAATTGATCCAAAATATTCAGGTTCAGTAGTTCACGTATTGGATGCTTCTAAGTCAGTGCCGATTGCTTCAGCATATACATCTGATAATAAAGAATACCGTCAAGAGGTGATTCAAGAATTTAAAGATGAGTATGCGGCATTAAGAGTTTCTCATGCAAAACGTCAAGGAGCGAAGAAGTTATTACCTATCGAAGAGGCACGTAAGAATAAGGTGCAGATTGATTGGGAAACAACACCAATCACCAAGCCATCATTCTTAGGCGTAAAAACTTTTGAGGATTATAGCTTAGAGGAAATCTCACACTACATCGATTGGACACCATTCTTCCAAACATGGGAACTTGCGGGTAGATTCCCTGCAATCCTAAAAGACGAAGTAGTCGGTAAACAAGCAACAGATCTTTACAAAGATGCAAAAGCATTATTAAAAGAGATCGTTGACAATAAATTGTTACAAGCGAATGCAGTAGTTGGTTTCTTCCCAGCCAATAGCATCAACGATGACGATATTGCTTTATATGACTTCAAAGAAGAAGATGTAGAATTGCCAGACGCAGAGCATCATCATTCTACTTTCTTCAGAGAGGATAGAGAGAAACAAGTTGGTACACTTTGCCACTTAAGACAACAAAACAAGAAAGCGGCAGGAAAGCCAAACTTCTGTTTAAGTGATTTCGTTGCGCCTGTAGAATCGGGTAGAAGAGACTATATTGGTGGATTTGCTGTAACAGCTGGTATCGGTATTGAAGCCTTAGTAGAGAAATACGAAGCGGATCATGACGATTACAACAGCATTATGGTTAAAGCCTTAGCGGATCGTTTAGCAGAAGCATTTACTGAATTGATGCACGAAAAGGTAAGAAAGGAAATTTGGGGTTATGCGAAAGATGAAATCCATAACAACGAGGAATTAATTGATGAAAAATATCAAGGTATTCGCCCAGCACCAGGTTACCCAGCGTGTCCTGATCATACAGAAAAAGACAAGTTATTTGCGATGCTAGACGTAGAGAATAACATCGGCGTTTCTCTCACATCAAGCTATGCAATGACACCTGCAGCATCCGTAAGTGGTTGGTACTTCGGTAACGAAAACTCTCGTTACTTCGGTTTAGGAAAAATCAACAAAGACCAATTGCAAGACTACGCTAAACGTGTGGAGAAAGAGGAGAGAGAAATGGAGCGTTGGTTAGGGAGCGTGTTGAGTTACTAAATAATAAGACAACTATTGTAGTTGGTTATTAATGTAAATATGGAAGGTCACTTTTCTTAGGGAAGGTGACCTTTCTAGTTTGTATCATATAAGCACTTCTTTGGATCGCCAATTATATCATATTACGAACTTGATAAAAATAAGCAAATATAAGCGTGTATAAACGATTAATACTCGGATAAATCACGAATCTTTTACGAATTTCATAACAAGGAGTGTCTTTCACTTAGGATTATACCTCTTTTAGTATAAAAACGTAATTGATATTGATGAAAAACGTATGAAATAGTTCATTTCAAACAGCAGTCTTTACAGATTCAACAGTCAATTTGTAATACATCTAAAAATAGCAATGTGATATATTTGAAAATTAATATGTTAATGCTATTTTTAGTGAGAGAAAAGTAAACTATTTTACTAATAGATATACGCCACTATGTCACATTATTGGGAATAAAGAGAACAGTGGTGTTTATTGAATGTTGTCTTTTATAAAACTTAGACTTTCAAATGACAAAACCATTTTTATTTACTTTATTACTAATCAATATTTCAATCAATACATTTGGGTGTACTTGTAAGTATTATGGTGGTTTTGCTTTTGCAAACCAAATAGCAGATATCATTGTACAAGGTAAAGTTTTAAACTACAAATGTGATGAAAATCTTAATTTCACAGATTGTATTTCAATGAATTTTGAGGTCAAAAAAATTTTCAGAGGACAAGTTTTTAAGGATACAATATTAGTTTATGGTGATAATGGAATGGCTTGTAGACCATACATTGATAAATTTAAAATTGGGGAAGAATGGTTATTGGCTCTAAACAAATTAGATAGTAATTACGAAATTTTAATTTGTGGAGAATTAGCATTAAAATTTAAAAATAAATCTTATTCTGGTAAAATATATAGTCGTCAATATAGATCTCATGAAGATTTAATAACCAAAAAAGAATTACTTAATGTTATTAATTCACCATACAAATACCCTTTGAATACAGTAAGATGTTATCAAAACGATCAAATAATAAAAATGATAGATTACTACAATTATCCTCTAACAAAATTTTCTCTAGAAGAACTAAGTATAAAGCTATCAAGTGAACTAATGAAAATTGATCAAATTAAAAAGATAGAATTTAAACACTTATTTCACCTAAACATGTCTATAAATAAAAATGGTAAATTAGAGTTTTTATGTATTGAAAGAGATTATGAAGGTAATATTAATGAAGATTTAGGATTATCCTACTGGTGTCAGAAGGTCTTAATTGAAAAAATGGATTTTACTATTGAGTGTAGATATCCATTGAAATATCCAGAATATGTCTCTATTCCCATTATTATCGGAAATAATTAATTACAAAAAGACAACATTAGCTAATCTCCATCCATCGGGTGACACACCCGCTGGTCGTAGTTTAGCCATTACGTTGGGTGTAATAAAGGTTATCTACAAAGACAAATTCTTGCAATTTTACTACCTTTGTAAAATGGATTATATTGAAAAGATAAATAAGGATTTAAAACCATATATAGATAAAAATCTTAACAAAACAGTTTTAGATTTATTTGCAGGTTGTGGAGGGTTGTCTTTAGGATTTGAGGCATTAGGCTTTAAAACTATTGGCTATGAAATGGAAGAGAATGCATCTAAAACTTATAATGATAATTTATTAGGTGAATGTTTTACTCAAAAGTTAGATTTAGATATAGAATACCCTAAGGCTGATATTGTTATTGGAGGTCCTCCTTGCCAACCATTTAGTGTTGGAGGGAAACAGCTTGGATTAAAAGATTCAAGAGATGGATTTCCTATATTTATTGATGCTATTAAAAAAGTAAATCCAGAAGTTTTCTTATTTGAAAATGTCAGAGGGATTTTATATAAAAATAAATGGTATTTACTTGAAGTAATTAATGAACTTGAAAAGTTAGGTTATGTTATAAGTTATGAGCTACTTAATGCTAAAAACTTTGAGGTGCCTCAAAATAGAGAAAGAGTAATAGTAATAGGAGCAAAACAAAAAATTTATCTTCCTTCAAAAAAAAATAAGTTAATTACTGCAGGTGATGCTCTTGGAAAATTAGCGATACAAGAAGATGATAATTCAAAGTATTTAACTCCAAGCATGGATAAGTATATTGCAAATTATGAAAAAGCTTCTAAGTGTGTTAATCCAAGAGATTTATATTTGAATAGACCAGCAAGGACACTTACATGTAGAAATCTAGCAGGTTCTACTGGAGATATGCATAGAATTAAACTTCCTTCAGGAAGAAGAAGAAGAATTACTGTTAGAGAAGCTGCTAGGTTACAAAGTTTTCCTGATTGGTTTAATTTTGCAGGAACTGAAACAAAACAATATAATCAAATTGGAAATGCTGTAGCGCCTTATTTCGCTTATCATTTAGCAGATCAAATAAAAAAATATTTGCAAGGATCTAAATCTGAATTACCTAATAATAAACAACTAACATTATTTGAAAGTGAAGCAATATATAAACAAAGACAAGTGTCTAACTTATAAAAAGAAGACAAAGAAAAATCAGGATTTAATAAACCATACATTATATATATTGGATTGTTTTGGTGTTCCTTTAGATGGAACGCCAAGACGATTAGAGAGAATGGCAATGGCGTTTTTAGCTTGCGGCGATATTAAATCAATTGATGATTTTGTAAATACTAAGGATTCAAAGTCAAATTATTCACTTAAAACTAGGTCAATAATAAATTTTATTAACTCTAATTTTGGTGAAAAGATAAGTTCTGGTTCATATGATGATATTCGAAGAAAAGATTTGAAAATTCTCACTGTAGGTGATATAGTTTTGCAATCAAGTCCTAATTCTGCTACAAATGATTCTACCAGAGGTTATGTTATTAACCAAAATTATGCTGAACTAATAAGAATTTATGGTAATGATGACTGGGTGAATGTAGTTAATGAAAATCTAAAAGGAATTGAAACCATTGGTGAAAAACTAAAAAGAGAAAGAGATATAAATAAGATTCCAGTTTCCTTACCATCTGGAAAAAAGCTTACTTTTTCTTTAGGTGAACATAATGACCTTCAAAAAGCAATTATTGAGGAGTTTTTACCTAGATATGGATATGGTTCAGAGGTTTTGTATGTAGGTGACACATCTGATAAATATTTACATTTAGATGAGGAAAGATTAAAAGATTTGAATTTTTTCGAATTATCTCACGAAGAACTTCCTGATGTCGTTGCCTACTCTGAAGAAAAGAACTGGTTGTATTTGATTGAAGCTGTACACTCGTCTGGTCCGATTAGTGAAATTCGATTACTTCAATTACAGAAATTAACAAAAACTTGTACAGCCGATATTGTTTATGTTACAGCATTTCTTAATCGACCAAAATTTAGACAATTTATGCCTGACATAGCTTGGGAAACGGAAGTTTGGATAGCAGACAATCCTGATCATATGGTACATTTTAATGGGGATAAATTTATGGGGCCTTATAAGCAATAACTACACCCAACAATGGCTCATAAATCACACTTTTTTGCCGCAGGCGCAACACAAAAAAGTACGCTTCATAGCCTAACTGTTGGCATGCATTAAGTAGACTATATTTAAAAATGAATACTTTAATTAGTGAACTTGCTCATTTTCTTGATAAAGAATATAAAATTAACGCAGTAAGTAAAGATATTGAGCATAGGTTCTTAAATCTTTATACTAAGAAGATTAACTCTGAAACATCTGATTTTATAATAAGTAAGTTTAATGAGTTAAAAATAGAGTTCACAAAAAATAAATTTGAGTTTGTATCAGAAGATTCAAATGGTGGTAGCTTATTTAAATCTTTCTTAAATGTTCAACATCAAAATGAACAAATAGATGTAATAATTGCTTACCACCTAAGTCATGATAGGTGTAATATATATTTAGGATCTAAACATGCAAATGATAAAATATATTTAGGCGAAAGTAAACAACTAAATAACTTTTGGAACCAACTTAAAAAATCTGATAGAGAATTTGGTTACTTTTTACCTATTGATTTAAGAAATTTAAAATCATACAAAAATCAAGATATAGATAACAGAGATTCTAAAATTGAAAAAGAGTCTTGGTTTAAGAAATTAAAAAGTATCATTAAATTTTAACGCATGCCAACATTAGCTAACCTCCATCCATCGGGTGACGCACCCTCTGGTCGTAGTTTAGCATTTACGTTAGTGTTGAATAGTCGAGCCAATGTGCAAGACTTCAACTTTTCGAGAAAATAAGGAGATTAAAAATGGGATGGAAATGTGGTTTTGAGTCTTTACGGAAGACCGTTTCAAGTCTCCAACTTGTATGACGAGTGTTACGTCAAAAAGACTCAGGTAAGTTACTGAAATAAAATTCAAATAACAATGATTTTCAGTTACTTAAAATCCCTTTTTAATT
>NZ_JTAM01000011.1 GCF_000812565.1 Flammeovirga sp. OC4
AATACCTTTTCATTATATCAATTACCCTAGTCGGGTTGTCACATAGGACAACCCCTACGTTTGTTTTTTCCTCAGCCGTTTGCTGAAGGGAGTGCAAAGATAATAGGATGTTTTTTAAATGCAATATATTCTATGGAAAATTACATTAAATAAATTTCAATACTTAAACAAGTATCTAATTAACAACGAACTATATTATAAATAAAGTTCAAATTTTAAATTCAAATCTTAGAATATACATTTCAAATGACAAGAAAACTCAATTTTGAACGATACAAGACTTTCTCCTATACATCTCAAAATTGAGTTTTTAATCTTTTAAACCAAGCTTGGGTTAATCTATGATAGTTATTGAATTCCTACTTCCTTCAACTCGTTGTTCCCATAAAAGGTAGGAAAATACATTAATTCTGCTTTTGCAGGATTAAGATGATAGTTTCCATTATATCTAGGGAGTAGTTCTACTATAAAAGTATATTTTCCTTTCTTGAGTGTTTTGCAGAAAATAGCTACTTCATTTTTGAAATACTCTCGGTGAACCTCGTAGTATGCTCCTTTATGCTTTGAAGCATATGAACACCCTGCCGGAATTGGAACATTGACCATTATATAATCAGCACTTTTTTTGACATCCACTTCTACTACTAAATTAACCTTGTTTCCTGCTTTTATATTAGAGTTGCTTTGGCCTTCAAAATAAGTACTTACTTCAAAATGATCATTTTTTGCTTTTGGAGCATTTTCCCAATACTTTGTGTATTGCGTTAGATATATAGGTAAGTCTCCTGACTTGGTAATTGTAATTTCCTCCCCTTTTTGTAAATCCAATTCCATAGGAAAATTGGAAACAGTCTTATTTATGCTTCCTGATATTGTTAAGGTTTGAGGAATTGGTTCTTTATTACCTTTCAATATATCAGGCAAGACGGTCTCAATAATCTTTGAAGAAGTATAGGTGTTTACCCAATATCCCGTTTTTCTTTGCTCTAGAAGGTAATTTCTGATTTTCTTTAATTCTTTTTCATGATTGTTTATAGAGTCAGCCTTAAAAAGCTGATATACCAAAAGTGTGTTTTGTATATCATTATCAATAATTCTATTTCTCCAACCTACAATTGTTGCATCCTCTTCCTTATCATAATAGATATTACCAAACATTGTTGTTTGTTGATATTTCTGAAGGCCGCTTAAATCAATTGGTAATCCCTGCTTTTGCTTTAACTGTAAAAGTTGTAGCTGATAATTTAGCGATGGATTTTCTTTCACCTCTAATTCTGAAATATATTTCTGATAATGGCCTTCGGGGTCCAAATCACTTATCAAGTGTAATATTTTTAACTTACGAGTTTTAAATTCTTCCGTATGAAAATTCACCAATAGCTTTTGAGTAAGTTCAATTCTATCAAAAGGCACTTCGAATTTATATTTTTGAGCTTTTACAAAGGCCTCCAATACATGCGTAGAAATCCAGTAAGATGTAGTGTTTCCTTCCCACCATCCCCAAAGCTGCTCTTTGTTGGTATTTTTAGCCAGCTTTTTAATTAGTTTTTCAATTTCAGGAATAGATTTATACTTTTCACCTCTATGCTTACTAATAGCATAAGCAGATAGATGTGTTTTAAGCTTTGACGCTAATTGTTCATTACATAAATA
This sequence comes from Flammeovirga sp. OC4, assembly GCF_000812565.1. Lineage (GTDB taxonomy): Bacteria > Bacteroidota > Bacteroidia > Cytophagales > Flammeovirgaceae > Flammeovirga. Next base: position 1,654 of record NZ_JTAM01000011.1, read on the forward strand.
GCGGTAATGAATTACATGCTCTATCTCGCTTTCTAATGCCCCTAAGTAACTCGACTTTGCATAAACTTTGGTAGGGTTATCATTACTTTTAAGATGAATTGTTGTATCAGTCTCCAGAATATAAAACCCACCTTTAGCTAGTTCTATTCCTAATGGATATACCGGTATACTACGTTCTTCTCCATCAAAAAAACCGTTTTTAGAAGTTACTGTATAACTTAATGCTACACTATCCTTGGTAGAACTAAAAGACAATGTATCAATATGAGCGTCTGAAATTGCTATTGTTTTTTCCCATTGCTTTTGTTGATCAATAGTGAATACAATATTGGATTGTAAAGTATCTCCCATATAATTCAAGGATTTACCAATCGCTTTTGCTTGATCTGAGGCAACCAAAAACCTTGGTAAATTCACTTGCCCTGCTAAAGGCATATAGGATTTAATACCGTGTGTGGCACTCCCTGATTGTTTCTTACCATTCATCGCCAGGAAGTGAGTATTCCATTTGGTGATATCGTCAGGAAAAGTCACTTCAAATTTCACTTTCCCTTCTTTGTCTGATTTTAGCTGTGGTTGCCAAAATGCATTATCCTGAAAATTATTCCTTATTGAGTTTCTGTTTTGAGCCTGTGTCATAAAGTCATTCGTCATCTCTTCGCTTCCTGACATTGCTAATTTTATTTCTTGAAAAGCAGAAGAGGACATTTCTATTAAAATTACACCATTTGATCCTTTGGAACCATACACGGCAATACTAGCGGCATCTTTAAGTATTGTAATATTTTGAATCAAACTAGGATCAATGGTTGAAAAATCACCCGTAAATACTTTCCCATTGATTACATAAAGTGGTTCTCCATCTCCTCCCGAAGAATTCACTCCTCTTATCATAATTGTTTCATCAGGATTTTTTCTAGCAGCTACTGACGCCACCGAACCTGTTACCGTTCTTTTACTTTGTGAACCATATCCGATGATCACTATTTCTTCTAGTGTTTCCATTTCTGTTTCCAATATCACTCGTAAAGTCCCATCACCGATCACAATATCTTGCTCCTTGAAACCTCTAGAACGAAAACGAAGTACATCTCTGTTTTCAGGAACTTTTATTGAAAACTTTCCTTCATTATTTGTACGTGTAATATAGTTGGTACCAAGTATATTCACTTTCACTCCCCGTACAGGAGTACCACTCCCCTCTTCAAGTACTATTCCTTCAACTATTTTACCTTCTCCCTTAAAACTGAATGCCTCACTATAATGATGTTGTACTTTCTTTAAACCTTTCAGTTTCTGGTTATACTCTTGATATTGAAAAATTGACCTTTCGATTATTTCAGAACATTTCTGTCCAAATTCATCTTTCATATATTGCTTAGAGTGAACTAAAGAATAATAGTTGACACCTTGAGTATATACTTTTAAAGAATCTTCAATGTGATAACGGTTTTCAGAATAAAAATTAATCAACTGATAGTACCCGCTATCTAAAGAATGAAAAGTATTGATATGCCCTGGATAGACACGTATAAATTCGGGATCATCCAATTTCACTAACAACTTATTTAAAGGAAGGAGTGCCTGTTCGTCTTTTACATTATCAACAATTAATTTTCCTTTTCCATTATAAGTTCTTCTAGGATAAGAATAAGAAGAAATCCTTCTTCTTTTTTCCTCAACATATGTATTCCAATTTGTATTGATCTGTTCTTTTGTCAATACTTCATCATAAAACTCCTGCGGATCTGAAACACTCTGCTTGAATATATACTCACGAAGTTCAGAAGGCTCAAGATTTACACTTTTCCTGAAAAAATTATACTTATTTTTATAATCAAACCTGCTCTTATAACGACCTAATAATGTTAGATCTGCTTGTCCCAAAATTGGCCCTACTAAATCATACTCTCTACGGTAGGGATAGGAGGTATTTAAAAGATAGATGTTATCCTTTTGCTCAAGCAGAGCGTAATTACTAAATCTAGTTTGATAAGCTAAAGTATACTTTGACCACAACTCCAACTCTTCATCTGTATAATTCCATTTCCTTTCTTCTACTTTTACATTGGGTAATGGATAAGAGCGGTCTACACTGATGATCGATTTTACCCCTTCTTCAAATTCTATATCCTTTAAGAAAAGCTCGTTCTTTTCTGTTCGTAATCTTATATTATGTTTGCCTTTCGAAATTCTAACCGCATAAGGTTGATCAATTGTCGCCCAAGCAAAATATACTGGTTCATTGTCTACATAGATTACTTTTACCGGCTCGATGTTTCCTTGGTTCACAACAAAAGGAACAAACTGTGTGATTTGGTTTTCTACTGAAGAGGTTGTTTGATAAATCCCTTTTTCAGGAAATAAAAACTGGTAATAAGGAATACTATCCAACCCTGCCAAAGTCTTCCATGTAGTATAATCCAAGGGTAAGTTCCCTTTTCTTGTTTTATGATCCGACTGGAAATTATTGACAACTGTTTTCGCTTTTTTCTTTTTTCTAAAAATTGGGGGATTCCTCTCAGTATGATCAAACTTTTTGGTAATTCCATAAGCAGTGATATCTACCCCTTCTACTGGCTTCCCTTTATGATCCGTTACTTTTACTTCAATTGTAGCGTTTTGGCCCGGTGATATCAACTTTGGAGCATCAACATCAAGATTTAAGCGATAATCGTTCAACGCTCCAATGATATAATTTTCCTTTTTTACTTCACCACCCCAAAGGTAATTGACCGGAAAGTAGTAGTTCTGATTGTCTTTTACACTTATCTTAAAATGTAAGTCTTTCGTATACCCCTTCTGTTGTAATGCATTTTTCTTGTAGAAAGTGTAAACAAATGGAAGATTTCTAGGGTTGCTCACTTCTACCTCAATAGAATCTGCTGTTCTATCTGTATATACCTGTAAGGCAGAAAATAGATCACTGATTTTAATTGCTTGCTCATAATCCTCTAATTCTACCCTATAACTTTCATAAAAGGGCGAAATTGAAAGCTTTAAAGGAAGCTTTCCTTCTCTCTGTAATGTATTATTCCCAAAGGCATCTACCCCATACACTTTTCCTTCTTTTTCTACAGTATCACCATTGAACAAATAACTCAATTCAAGCTCTTCTTTTTGTAAACTGGACACAATTTCATGTTGCTCATACCAGTATTGTAGTGTTTTTGTTTTTTGCTTTACCTCATTGTCAGATGTTCTCATTACAACTTTGACTTTATACTCAAAACTTGCTTCAGGAAACAAGCTATCTGACAAGGCAATCTTCGTTTCTCCTTTTGAAGCTAAATCTTGATGAGTAGTATAAAGTGTGTCTGCCACAAAAACACTATCTGCATAATATTCATTAATCTTTTTGGTCATTACTATGACTTCCACTTTGGCATCCATCAACGGTAGCTCATTCTCATCCGTGGCCTTTATAAATAGGTTTGCTTTTTTTCCTTTGAAGTGGTTTTCATTTTCCACTCTCACAGTCAGTTCATTTTTCCCCAATTCATAATCTTCATACTTGAATTTCCCTTCTACAATAATATTCTTTTTGTCATCTAAGAGTTTTATAGTGTAGTGATAATCCAATTTAAGATCTAAGGAGTCTACTAGATTAAAATCATAAGTATAACCACCCTTATCATAAGGTACTATTTCTCCCAGTATCTTCTCTTTAGAATACCTTGATACTACAACAGTCAATGGTTTATGATAAGGTTTCCCTGTTTTTTTGTGAACGATATACGTTTTAAACTTCACCTTTTCATAAGGTTTGTATTTGGGTTTACTAAATACAAAGTAGCCTTTATAATCACTTTGATACCTCGATTTTTTCTTGAAAAAATTCTTTGTCTGATAAATCGTTCCAGTAGGATATTGTTTTTTAATGCTCTTTACACCATCAATAGGTAAATAAACAATATACTGAATTGGCAGATAAATGTATTTCAAGGGAAAACTATATACTACCTTCTTATAGCCTCTTTTAAATGCTGAATTGTTATGTCGTTTCGAAAGGTCAATAAAGCTAGTGTACTCACCATAGGTCACTTTAAGCAATCCATCCTTATTTGATTTTTGATCTACATAAGAGTGCCTTTCTTTGTCAAAACGTAGCTTGGCTTGATTTACTTTTACGGTTGCATTTTCAATACTATTCCCTTCTAAATCGTACACTTGCACTACCAAATCTTTGTCATTATTTAAAACAAAGACGTCTATTGCTTCCTGAGAATAAAGCTCGACGTGTTGATAGCCCTTTTTTGCTTTCGTTAATAAATAATGACCCGTGGGATATTTTACTTTCTGAGATTGAAGATCTTCCGCTACGGAATCGACTAAAGAGTGATAGAAAGAATCATCAATAATTTGAATTCCTTTTTTGTAAATCTGCTCCGCCTCTTGGTTTGTGATCTGATATACATAAGTGTAATAACTTGATTTACGTGATTTTAATAGATCTTGAGCAAAAATCGTTGTCGAAATTAGCCCAAGGAAGATAAAGTATCTTAGCTTGCTTAACATTCTACAGTGTTATTTTTATTGCGTTAGTTTATAATATTGATCCAGTATTAAACAATAAATATAACCACATAAAAAAGTAGATACTAGGCAATTGGCAGTTTATAACCTCATTTTTATTAAAATTGCACCTCAGAAAAAAATCTTTTCCTAATAGCTAGCAACCTAAGTTCAATATAAGAGAGGCAAGAATCACATTAAATTAATAAAATACTCATTCGCAGATAATAATCACTAGTTCGTAGATTCTATTCTTTATTCCATAAAGTGATTTCTACCTTTATTTCATAAAAAAACAGTCAGAAAGATGAATAAAAGAAATATAATTCTATTGTTGGTATTGAGTATTTTAGGCTCCGCCTATACCATTAACCGTCAATCAAAAGATAATTTAAAATATCCTATTGTTGGGACTAATCAGAGCAAGGCTTTTGATAATAAAAAGGAAATAAAACTGCCGAAGGAAGGAAGTGCGTTTTATGGACAAAATGCCAACTTTCTTGGAAATACACCGCAATACAAAGACAATGGTGACGGGACTGTCACTGACTTGGTAACAGGACTGATGTGGCAGAAATCATTGGATCACAATGGAGATGGTAAAATTGATGTAAATGATAAATTAACCTATAAGGAACTACTGAAACGAGTCAAAAAAGATAATACCGGTGGCTATACAGATTGGCGTTTACCTACTATTAAGGAACTCTATTCTTTGATCATGTTCGATGGTCAAGATATTAATCCTCAAGCCAAAAGTGCCAACCACCCATTTATCAATACCGATTACTTTGATTTTGCTTATGGTGATACTGACGCTGGAGAACGTTTAATCGATCAACAATTAGCTACAAGTACGCTGTACTATGGTGAACAAGAATTGATATTTGGGGTCAATTTTGCGGATGGAAGAATTAAGGGCTACGGTACCAAATTACACCGAAAGGAAAAGTTATTTGGGTACTTTCTAGTTCGAAGAAATACAGATTACGGTACCAATGATTTTAAAGACAATGGTGATGGAACAATCTCTGATTTGAACACTGGATTGATGTGGATGAAAGGTGATTCTGAAGAAGGAATGAATTGGGAAGAAGCATTGATTTATGCTCAAAATAATACAACCGGAAATTACTCTGATTGGAGATTACCTGATGCGAAAGAGCTAGAGTCTATTGTCGATTATGAAAGAGTTGCCAAAAATGATGATCACCCTGCCATAGACCCAATTTTTGATATTTCTACCATTCAGAATGAAAGAGGGGAAAATGACTATGCCTTTTATTGGTCTAATACCACTCATGAAAGTAGTGGTAGAAATGGTGGTGGTGCCGCCGTTTATGTGGCATTTGGTAAATCATTGGGTAATATGCCTCAAAGACCTGAAAGAGGAAATGGGCAACGACCAATGGGACCTCCTCCTAATGGAGGAAGACCTCCACATGGTCAAGGATATGGGCAACAAGGACCTCCTCCAATGATGCAATCGAACAGCAATCAAGCTCCTAACTGGGTTGATATTCATGGTGCTGGCAGCCAAAGAAGTGATCCTAAATCTGGTGATCCCAGCAAGTTTAAAAATGGTAGAGGACCACAAGGCGATGCTATCAGAATTAATAATTATGTGAGATTGGTGAGGAATATTTGATTGAGGGAAGAATTAAGAATGGAGAGTAAATACGTGCACCACGACTGAAGTCGTGGGCTAGTGATATTGGCTCCATCAACACTAAAGTGTTGCCTTCGTTATCAACCTTCAAGACTTTAGTCTTGTACAGGTTGCATATTACTTGCCCATAGTTTTAACTATGGTGCACGAAACACCTTTCTATTTTAAAAACCACAAACAAAAAAATAGCCTTCACAAAAGTGTGAAGGCTATTACTCATCTATTATACAACTTCAATGGTTAGACTAACTCCACCACTTCTTGCATTTCTAATCTTTGTTTTGACGTTTTAGAAGGTTGGTTACCATCTTCCACATCTCTATAACCGATCATTACGGCTACAAGTGGCTGATATCCTTCTAATCCTAAAATCTCTTTGTATTTATCGTTTTCGATTCCTTCCATTGGCGTTGAATCAATATCCATAGAGGCGATTGCTGACAAGAAGTAACCTACTGCAAGGTAGACTTGCTCAGACATCCATGTTTTGATTTTTTCTTCACCTTGAGGTTTCAAGAAATTATTGTAGTACCAAACTGCTCCTTCTGCTAAGTAAGACTCCATTTTGCCTTCAAACTTCGCTAAATCATCCACTACACTAAATACTACAACGTGACTTCCTTCTACTAATTTTTCTTCATTGAAATAAGAAGCTTTACCTAGTTTCTCTTTTACCTCTTGGTCTCCTACAATCGTAAATTTCCAAGGTTGAGAATTGATTGAAGAGGGACTGTATTGAAGGATTTCTTTGATTTTTTCAATATCAACTGCACTTACTTTTTTAGATGCGTCGTATTTTTTTGTAGTGTATCTCGATTTTGCTACTTCTAAGAATTCCATAATGTTTATCTTTTATTGTTTGATTTTCTGAACTTTAAATTGAAAAGCAGTTGCTAATAAACCTGTTTTAGATGATGTATCTAAATAATTTTTAGTAACTTTACTTTTGATAGTTACAAACATAAATAGTGTTGAAATAGAAATCAATAACGGGCAAAAATGTAAGTATCTATTTTTAACGTTTATTAAATATAAAAGCGATGAAATTTAAAGTTGACGGGAAAGAATATCCTTGCTGTACCAGCTTGACAATGAAATATATAGGTGGCAAATGGAAATCAGTGATTCTAATCCACCTAAAAGATGGCACATTGAGATACAATGAAATCAGAAAATTAATTCCTACGGTAAGTGAAAGAACGCTTAGCCTTCAGTTAAAACAACTAGAGGAGGATGGATTGATTATAAGAGAAGTAATCCCAACTGATAAACCTCCTTTGAGGGTAGAATACAGTATGACTGATTTTGGGAAAACGCTTATTCCTTTATTGGTAATGATCTCTGAATGGGGTGAAGAAGCGGTGAAGTGGGATCCGAAAGTTGAAGAAATTGAGGAATAGAAAAGGTGAGCCTTTTGACTCACCTTACCTTTTAGTTTATTTCTTCTTTTCTGTTTCTCTCTCCAATTTTTATCTCTGTCACTTTTAAGTGGTCAAATGAAGGATTAAGTGGCAGGTTAGATTCCGATATAATTTCATCCATATAATAATACCCCTCACTACTTTTTCTATAAGTGGTGATCTGTTGAGTAAAAGGCATTGATGGCACCTTTAATTTATGTTTCCTTACCCATTTATTACTATCATAATATTCCTGTATTTCTTCTCTCTTATGTGTTACATAACATTCTGCTTTCAATAATGCATAATCTTCCGCATTAATATAGAGTACACCATTAATTGTTTTCATATCAAGGAATACACTACTTCTGAACGATACATTTTTTGCTTTAAATTTAATCACGAAAATCTCTTTCCCATTTTCTATTTTGACATCTGAAAATTCAAGATCATATTTCGATAACTTCCCTTTGTCTAAAAAATTATTATGACGAACATCCATTATATCATAAGAAGTATAAAATCGTTGCCACCCAGGGGATTTTTGGGGATCAATCTTCTTAAAAGGAGGAGGTGAATTCTTTATAGAATCCATTTCACAAATCTTTACACTGAGAAGTATATTAAAACTCTTAAAAATATGTGGACCAAATAAAGCAGTTGATTGATAACCTTCATGATAATGTAGGTCTATTTCCCTTTCTGCAAAATAGGTGGTTCCATTAAATATTTTAAATACCATACCTCCCTCTATTATATAAGAAAAGGCCTCCTGATTGTAATTCTTAGGGATATTCTGAATCACCTTTTTCATAATACTTTTCGATGTTAATGGCTCACTTGAAATGTTCAAAGTAGACATTTCTTCTACTTTGGGTTGAAGGTAAATTTCAAGATTGCTATCAGAAGTTGCAATCTTCAATGTTTCATAACCTATTGATGAAAACAATATTGAATCCTGTTCTGATGGTATGCTAATTTCAAAACTTCCTTTTTCATTAGTAGAAGTACCCATTTTTGAATGAGAAGTAATGACATTCACAAAAGGAATAGGTGCTTTAGTATTTTGATCATAGACCACTCCTTTTTGTTTATTGAAAGAAATATTGTCTTTTAGATAATAAGTAGGAATACTTTTTTTCACACCTTCTTTTAATTCAAATGAAAATGCAGTTCCATTATCGTCAATTTGATTGCTTTCATTAGGTAGTGTTGAAGTACCACAATCATATTCTTTATAAGTACCTTTTTTTAACTGATCAACAAAAAACATCCCATCAAAAGCCTTCGACCAATCTGTTTCAAGTTCTTCAACTCCTCCACCTTCAGTACCAATGACATTACTTTTAAAAATGGCTTCCTCCTCCAAACTTAAAAAGCCAAATGCATTTCCTGTTTCATAAAAATGATCCTCAATATTATCTTCGGTATAAATAGCTTCGTCCTGCCCTGTAAAAGCTAAAATATAGGCTTTCTCTCCAAACTGCTCCTTGATATAACTTCCCATTGGATTAAACTCATCCAACTCTTCATGAGTACCTCTTAGCGTATTCATCAGATGTCCTGTTGCTCCCCAAACAATTATTTTTTTGTTAGGATATTTATTAGCAAGATAAAGTAAATTTTCCCCCATCAACCGATCTCTAACATTACTATCTTTCGCTTTGAATTCCTCTTGTGTTTTCTTTTGAGATTCATTGTAATAATAATCTTTAGCTGTTTCTGAAATAAAATGAAGTGTTTGGATGAGATCCTCTTTAGCAACATGATCTGACTTATCAATAGCTTCTTTTAAGTGATTATTATGACTTAAGAACTTTTCAACATCTAATGCCTTAGGAAAATCATACTCTTGAATAAACTCCATACAGTTTTCCCATTCTTGATATTCTTCCTTAGAATTGAAATAGGGCACGAAATCTTTCATCAATGTTTCGTCAGCATAATTACCACTTAACTGACTGTCAAATCCGTGAACTTTTAGCGTTTCATAGTTTTCAGCGACATAATCCATAAATGGATGAAACTCTTCTTGAGAAGTTCATATTGTGAAAATGCTATTGACATAGGCAAACTTGATATTTTCTCCTTTTGCGATAGCTTCATGTGATTTATTCAAATCATAAAACCCGCTTTCAAAGGCTACGATCTCAAATCCCATTTCTTGATGAAGCATTTTCATTACTTCGGTCTTAGCGAAAAAGATATTACCATGATTGTGGTCTGGCTCTCCCAAAAGTACAATTCTAGCGTCTCCTATAGCCTCTTTTAATACTGAAAACTGTTGAAAGTCCAGTGAGTCAAAATATTGGAAATTGTACTTCTCCTGTGAAAAGAGAGTGGTAGTGAGAAATAAATAGCAAAATGTAAGAGTTGCTTTAAGTTGGTTTTGCATTAGAGTATTTATTTAAAGTATAGTCGTTTTTGTATTACAACAATAACAAAATATAAAACACTTTCAAAAATTGTTTTCTCATCTATTAATATTCGGTAAATTCTTTATTCTGACCCTTAAAAACTTTCAACCTATTCTAAAATAAATTAATTTCGCACCTCCCAAACAAAATAATATTTTGTTAAACCCATGAAAAACTTCGAAGAGAAATATAATTTAATAGTAAAAATAGGAAACGCACTCCATAAATTTGGATGCTCATCGCTAAGAGTTGAGACATATATCCAAGATGTCGCCAAGCATATTGGTGTGGAAGTTTCCTGTCAAGTGACGACAAATACCCTTAATTATCAAGTGGAAGATCCTCAGACCAAAGAACGTCAAGTGCTTCTTCAATACATTCCTTTAGGGAGTAATAACCTTGGTAAACTAGCCGATCTTCACAAACAAATCAGAAAAGCGTTTAAGGAAGGGCATGACTATGAAACCATCACTCAAAACATCGATAAGGTTATTGAGAAAAAGAAGATTTACAATGAATTTACATTGGCACTAGCTTATACTATCATCCCTCCTTCTTTTTTAGGGTTAATTGGGGCAAGCTGGGTGACACTTTGGTTTAGTTTTCTGATGGGATTCATTGGTTATTTAATCACGAAAGGAGTGAGCCGATTCAATACTTCACGCTATACTGTGGAGTTTTATACAGCTTTTATCTGTTCCTTTATAGGGTGTCTATGCAAATATTTTATCCCTGAACTTGATGTGATAGAATTAAGTCTGGCCTCCGTGATATTGTATGTTCCTGGCTTGACGATTTCTATTGCTTTAGAAGAAATCTCCTTTAATCAGTTTAACTCTGGTTCAGGGTTCTTATTCAACTCCATCATGATCTTCTTGAAGCTCTTTATCGGGGTTTATTTGGGAATGGCATTAGGGCATTTCTTTTTTGGGTTGGAAGAAGATGTCTATATCAATGAAATTCCTCAGTGGGTACACTTTATTGCATTACCTGCACTGTCAGCAGGTCTAGGAGTGGTTTTCAATACAAAGCTAAAAGACTTACTCATTGGATTGTTTTTGGCAGTAATTGCCTTTTGGGGACCGATGATCTTTCAAAATAATATCGGGTGGATCTTCGGGACATTCATCAGTGCATTTCTGATTACTTTCTTAAGTATTTTATTAAGTAAATGGAGAAATGTACCCCCTTCTGTTTATCTATTACAAGGTATAGTCATTCTCGTTCCTGGTAGTAGACTATTTATGGGTTTATCAAATCAATTTTCGAATGATCCCATCATCGATAATCCAAGTATTGGTACTTCAGGACTCTTGATGTTTTGTGCTATTGTAGTCGGAATGCTAGTCGCCTACAGCACTTATTACCCTAATCTTGATAATAGAGATGAAGTGATATAAAACAAAAAGCATCGAGTGGAATCTACCACCCGATGCTTTTCTAATACGTTTTACCTTCTAAATAAAGCCTCGTGTATAGGAGCTTTAACTTCGTTACTTTACAGGGTATTTATTGAAAATACTCTTCACAAAACGATTAATATTTCTTTCTCTTATGACAGGACTTTCTTGCTTTTCTGAAAGTGTACTTACAGCTGCAGCCTCCCAAAGTAATTTTCTTTGCTTAGTATCAAAAATGTCTATCACGAAAGTACCTTCTGTATATTCATACTCAGAGTAGTGTGTAGCACCCATACCCCAAGGGCCATACCATCCACCGTATCCGGCATTATAAGAAGTAACACTTTTCTTTTCCTTCGTAGTGAACACCATACCCACTTGCAAATCTGCAGTTGTATCTTGTTCAGCATAAGTATATCCTAAATTTTGCATGTTAGCAATAACAGCATTCTTTACTCTTTCTCTATCAAACTGATTGATTTTAGCGTTTGTTTTTTGGAAAGGTAAAAGACTAAAAGTCTGGTACGCTTTAAAATCTGTTCCAGGATTATAGTCCGTCATTATTTTCGTTGAAGAACAAGATGTTACCAAAAACGCAACACTGACCAACATTGCAGCCGATAATAATAATTTTTTGAGATTTTTCATGATGATAATATTTTGATTGTTTAGAACGAAATAAGCCGAGTATCTCATTTTAAGTACCAAGATAAATGTAATTGAAGTTATATTTCTTTTTTTCAATCTAATCTTCATTTACCTCTATCCTATTACTTATTCCGTAAATATTATAAATACTCACGAATTCTTTATTAAAGTTTACTGATTAACAGTCTGTAAGTTTTAAGAGGTAACAATCTTTAAGTGGATATACATAATTTTAACTTAACAACTTTAAATTTTAGCGTTCAAATTATGATCGTATCTAAAGCAAAAAAAGACGCTACTAATGCAACGTCTTTCTCTCTATTGTATAAAAAACCGAAGTATAAAATACATGAAATGATTAATATACCTACTAAGACAATCGGTAAAACAGGCAGAGGAGAATTCTTCCTCTGCTTGTATTTAATTCATTGTCCGTTATATTATTATTCACCTAAATTCTATCATTGATTTAGTCAACGTCCCACCATACAGGTGATCCGCCCGTATCGCCAGTAGCGTTAGCGTTTTCAGCCTTTAAAGCTTCTACACCAATGTTGTAAGCTTCTGCATTGTTTACAGTCTCCCCGTCAGGGTAACGTAAACGCTTGATGTAATCACCTGCAGGAACATCACCATTACTCTTATTAAATCTTACTGGGAAAATTTTAGGGTAACCAGTTCTTCTAAACTCAGACCAAGCCTCCATTCCCTCTGGGAACATTGCGATCCACTTTTGAGTAATGATTTGCTCTAAAGCTTTTGAAGCATCGTATTTAATCGTTACATCACTTATTGCTTCAATACTATAATCTGTACCATAAGTAGCATCTGAAACATCTACATAGTCAGCTGGTACACTTGTAGCATCCTGTAAGTATGCATCTACATCATCTGACACCTTATGTCTTTCAAAAGATTGTCTTATACCAGCTTCATAAAACTCTTGTGCAGTACCTCCTACATTCCATCCTTTTAAAGCTGCTTCAGCTCTTAAGAAGTAAACTTCTGCTGAAGTCATCAATACGATAGGCGTCGTTTGATTTACAAAATCAGGGTTGATTCTTGAGTAATATTGATAATCACCTCTACCATCAGGTAAGTCGATACCAGATCTTACACCTGCAAATCCATTTTTAATTGCAGGACCATCTTCAGGACCTCCTGCTTCAGTGAAATATACTCCTGCTCTTGGGTCATTAAAACCTGTAAGAATAGATTCCATATCAGCACCCATTTTAATGTCGCCCCAAATCTCAGATATTGTCGCTAATGGATGGATAATTGGAGAAACACCTTGACCTACTTGAGCAATGTCTCCAGCTTCAAAAACACCAGTTGCGATAGCCTCTTCTGCATATTTTTTAGCAGATGCAGGATCTACATTTGAGATTCTCATCGCTAATCTCAATTTTAATGAAGCTGCTAACTTTTTCCACATCAAGAAATCACCTTGATACAAATCATCTACCGCAGAGAAAACTGACATTGGTTCCGAATCAGCTTCTAAATTTGCTATTGCTAGGTCTAATTCTTGGAAAAACTTAGTATAAACTTCTTTTTGACCGTCATATGTTACTTCTGGTGTACCATACTTTACATATGGAATAGGACCGTAGATATCAGTCAGTCTATGCATACCTAATACTTTCAATACTAAAGCAGGAGCATATAACTTAGGAGTTACATCATCAGAGATACCATCGATAGAACTCGCTGGATTCATTACATTTTCAAAACCGATCGACCATGGCCAAACGTTCCAAATAAGGTTGTAGTGAGTAGCATTAGAGTTACCTGCAAATGGAGTTGGAGGTGCCATATACCCAGAGAATACGTCTCCATTTAAGTTTTGCTGTACCTGCCATCTCCAGTTTGAGTTATCAAAGTTGAAATAAACTGAACGAGAAAGCTGAGGAAAGAAACCTCTTACAAGCATACCATCTGCCTTACCTGACTCTTGGTTGATTTGATTTTGATCCTTATTGATTTCTTCAAATTCACTTGTACAAGCCGTAAACATTCCAGCTGCTAGTACTGTCGGTAATATATATCTTTTTACTATTGATTTCATTGTAATGCTTTGTTTAGAATTAGAAATTAACTCTTAAGTTCAAACCTACACTTCTTGTAGTTGGTAAGCTAAAGAAGTTAAGTCCCTGAACACCAACACCTGTAGACATTACTACATCTGGATCGAAAGGTGCTGCATTGTAGAAGAAGAATAAGTTTCTACCTACTGCTGATAATGTTACATCACTTAAAGGACCTACATTGTTAAATGTATAACCAATCGATAATTCTCTTAATCTAATGTTTGTTTGGTCATATAAGTATTGAGAAGTAACACCCGCTCTACCTGAAGTTGCGTTTAAGTATTTTACTGGATCAAATGAGATACCTTCAACTTCTACTGAACCGTCGTTCTCAACAGCTTCTGCATAAGCTACTGATGTTCCCTCAGCATCCATGTATGAATCCGTTAATGATAACGTTTGTCCACCAAACTTACCATCGATCACCATGTTTAAAGTAAATCCTTTGTATTTCAATGTGTTCGCCCAACCTGCAATAAAATCAGGGTTAGAGTTAGATTTAATTGATTCTTCTGGAGTAATACCTGCTGCACTTGGTACACCGTTATCATCTACGATGATTGTTCCATCTTCATTTCTAGCAAAATCAGCTGTCCAAATCTCGCCAATTGCTCCACCTTTTCTAAGTACTTGCATGTAGTTAATATTACCACCATTTGTTACAATATCAAACTCAGCTTCTGTACCATTATCACGAGTATATAACTCCTTGATTTCGTTTACATTTCTAGACAAGTTCAAGGTAGTACTCCATGTTAAATCCCCTTGAGAAACTGGCATTGCTGAAATTGATAATTCAAAACCTCTGTTTTCAACATCACCTGCGTTTACATATCTTTTGTTGAAGTTAGAAGTACCAAGACGGTTATCTACTCTAAACAACTGGTTAACTGTATTTGTCTTGTAGAAGTTGGCATCTAAGTATAATAAACCATTGAATAGTTCTAACTCTGCACCAAATTCGATAGAAGTAGATAACTCTGGCTTTAAGTTTTCTGCAGGCGAAATATCAGAATAGGCTAAATCACCATTAAAGTTAATACCATGTTGTAATACTGTTAAACCTGGAGCTGCATCATTACCTAATACTGTATAGTTACCTCTTAATTTCGCTAAAGAAATTACTTCTGGTAAGTCAAACATATTATTTAATACTGCAGTAAGACCTACTGATGGATAGAAAAATGAATTATCTCCTACTGGCAGTGTTGATGACCAGTCGTTACGTCCAGTTACATCTAAATATAACATTTCTTTGTAGCCTACTGATGCCGAAGCAAAAACAGATTGTACTTGACGTTGAGTTGCTGACTCTGTTGGCACCATACCCTCAGGTAAACTTGCTACTGAAAAGATGTTAGTGTACTTGATCGAACGTTTATCCGATGTTACTCTGTAAAGTGAACTCTTTTCATCTCTAATAGCACCACCGATTAATGCAGTAATGTTAAAATCATTAATCTTCTTATTGTAGTTCAAGATCGCATCAGCATAAGTCATTGAATTAGAAAACTCATCTTTAAAGTATCCACCATGAGATAAACCAGTACCAGGATCTACACTAATATTGATCGGGTTAGTAGTAGCATGTGCTTTTCTTTCCCATAGATCATCAGTGGCATCAATATTTGCACGACCTTGAATCGAGAAGTTCTCATTGAACTTATAACTTAATGAACCCGACAACATATAACGATTACGTATATCTTCTGAAGTGGCTCTATTCAATAACCAGTAAGGGTTCTCATTCGCAATTTCTGATCTTACAGGAGCTGCATAGTTTTGCTCATAAATCTGTCTTGTCTTATTCCAAGTTTGATAGTTATTTTTTAATTCATCTTGAGAGATTGATCTAGATGAAAGGTATGAACTATAAATTGGGTTCATGTAAGCACCAGCTGAAGGTCTATTAAAGCCTTCTTGAGTAATGTAGTTCGCAGAAAATCTCACTTCTAATTTATCATTCATACTTTTTGTAGTAGTGTTGAATGAAAAATTATGCTTATTGAAAGTGTTCGTTGGCATTACGCCTTGAGCATTTGTATTTGCATAAGAAGCATAGAACTGAGTGTTATCTCCACCTTGGCTATACGATAATGAGTTTACCCAAGTAGTACCTGTTTCATAAAAATCATCTGATGTATGTGCTTTGTGATTGATTGCATTTCCTTCTGCATCATACTTTGATTGCATTTCAGGGTATAAATAAGCCTGTTCTGCCATAAAGTTAGAAGAGAAAGACACTCTAGACTGACCTGCTTCTCCTTTTTTTGTTGTAATCATGATTACACCATTCGCAGCTTGTGAGCCATATAAGGCTGATGCTGCAGCACCTTTAAGAACATTGATACTTTCAATATCCTCTGGGTTGATGTTAGAGATACCATCACCACCATCACGGCTTGGATTTTCAATTTCACCTGGCTGAGCAGCACCTTGACCTGCCATTGGTACACCATCGATTACATAAAGTGGTGAACTACTTCCGCTTACAGAACGGTTACCTCTAAGGTTAATTTTCACTGATCCACCTGCACCAGATCCACTTCTTGATAATTGAAGACCTGCCACACGACCAGATAAAGAGTTCATTACGTTAGGGTCTTTAGCTGTAATTAAATCCTCTGAACTAACAGATTGTGTTGAATAAGTTAAGCTTTCGGCTGATCTCTCAACACCTAACGCTGTTACTACAACTTCTTCTAGTTGTTCTGCATCAACGTCTAAGGAAATGTCTAAAGTTGATTGGTTTTCTACAAGAACTTCTTTTGAAATAAAACCAATGTAAGAGAAAACTAATGTTCCTCCTTTTTCAACTGATAAGGCAAACTCACCATTAAAATCGGTTGTTGTACCTACAGATGTACCTTTAATTAATACGTTTACACCTGGTAATGGCTCTCCTGTGCCATTTTCTTTTACTATACCTTTCACAAGTGACTCTTGTGCTTGAAGGAAATTTGTCATTAGTAGTAGGCTAACGACGAATGTTAGTAGTCTGAATTTCATATTGAACTGAAGGTTAGATGAACAGACGATGTGAGCAGAGAGTAATATTTAATTATGCCCACAAGCAAAGGAAACACTCCCTTGCATTTTCTTGATATCGTAAATGTATAACAGACACTTAAGGTTTTTTAAAAAAATAGATTAACAGTGGTTAACTCATGTTATATAACATTAATTTAAGGACGAACAGCATTCATCTAAGGATAAATGTCATTAAATTATATATTTGTAACATAAATCTAATTTAATTGTCTCATTGACATTTAACATATAATTAGTAGTCATTACCAAATTTTCGTTAATAATGGCACTATCTACTGATAATAAAAAGGTCAATGAGCCAATCAATTTCTTTGAACATATCCCCGAAGTGATGACGCTTAAATTGCAGAAGCCTATATTACACCATACCATCTTTTGGATGATTTACTTTGTTTTGAACGGATTGAGATGGGGAAGCTACTACGATGACTACACTTACTCTTTCCAATCTAATATAATAGGTTTTGCGATTCATATCCCCCTTACGTACTATCACGCGTATTATTTACTTCCAAAATTCATCCCTTCGAAGAAATATATCCTTTATTTACTAAATCTCTCAGGTGCTTTAGTGGTAATGATGTACGCCAAAGTGTTCCTTACTCAACAGTTTTTGTTGCCCGTTTGGCCTGAAGCAGGAACGCAAGCGGAGATTTTTAGTGTCAATCATGTGGTCGCTATTATTACTGGTGAATTGTATGTACTAGGTATCACTACCTCTATTGCTCTAACAAGAAATTGGATCATTAATCAGAAACGTACTCGTGAGTTGGAAAAACAAAACATGATGACTGAATTAAATTTATTGAAGTCACAAATTCAACCTCACTTCCTTTTCAATACTTTAAATAATATCTACTCTCTCACTCTTGACAAAAGTGATGATGCTCCAGATGCCGTTATTAAACTTTCGGAGTTGATGAGCTATATGCTTTATCAAAAAGAAGCCAGAGTATTACTTTCAGATGAGATGTATTATATGCAAAATTATCTTGATCTTGAAAAATTACGTTTTGGTGATCGACTTCATCTCACCTTTGAGATCGAGGGAGATGATGATGGGGTTAGGGTTCCGCAGTTGTTATTATTGCCATTTATTGAAAACACCTTTAAACATGGTACTAAGAACAAATTAAATGAAATTGATATCTCACTTCACTTGAAGATCTCACAAGATTTTATCACATTTGAAGTAGAAAATCCTAACATTGACCAAACACCTCTACCGTTTAATCTCACTACTGATACAGAAAATAAACCTAAAACCGGTGGATTTGGACTTGAAAACGCTAGAAGAAGATTAGGTTTGCTATATGGTGAACGCTATTCTTTGGATATTAACGATGGGGAGAAGATTTTTAAAGTAACACTTAAAATTCCAAGAGATGAGCAAAATAAAATGTCTAATCATTGATGATGAACCTTTGGCTATAAAGGTGATTGAAAACTACTTGTTGCGTCTCAATGAATTTGAAATTGTGGCAAAATGCGAAAGTGCCATTGAAGCCTTCAATATATTACAAAATAACAAAGTTGACCTTCTGTTTTTAGATATAAACATGCCAATGCTTACAGGTATTGATTTTGTAAAATCATTAGAACAGAAACCAGAAGTAATACTGACTACTGCACACAGAGAATACGCTTTAGAAGGGTTTGAAATCTCTGCTTTAGATTATTTATTGAAGCCGATCTCATTTCAACGTTTTTTGAAAGCGGCCAATAAGGCTTCTCAATTTATACACACCAAAGAGGCTGCCAAAGCACCTACAAAATCGGTGGTTTCTACTCCAACGTCTTCTTCTACTACAACTGACGACGAACGTTTTATTTTCCTGAAAGTGGAAAAGAAAATGTTGAAAGTATTCTTAGACGATATCATTTACATGGAAAGTCTTAAAGATTACTTAAGAATATATACTAAGGAAAAAGAAATGGTAGTGCATTATACACTGACCAAAATATTGGAAAACTTACCTGAGGATGAATTTATAAGAATTCATAGGTCTTATGCGATCTCACTGAAAAAAGTCAATGCTATAGAGGGAAATCAAGTAGAACTAAAAAATGGCAAAATGCTACCAATTGGTCGTCTTTATCAACAAACCGTAAAAGATACCATTTATAGTAAAGGTATAATGCCGAATTCTTAATTAAACGATTCCAAGATGTTTACTTTCAAACCCGCCACTCAAAAGAAATACAAACACCCTCTTGTTTTGATTCATGGAGCATTGTTTAATGGTGAAGCTTGGAGAGGTAATTTTTTGGATTATTTTGCCACTTTAGGATATGACACTTATGCAATCCACCTCAGCGGGCATGGACAAAATGAAAGTAAACTCTTTCTAAACCTTTATGGTTTAGACCAATATACTGAAGATGTCATTCAGCTCATTACTTCTTTAGATGAAAAGCCCATTCTAATAGGGCATTCAATGGGAGGCCTTGTCACACAATTGGTAGGTCAAAAAGTAAAACTACAAGCAGCAGTTTTGTTAGCGGCTGTTCCTCCTTTTGGTATCTTTAGAGCAATGTCAGGATTTTTTCTCACTGACCCTTTTAGTTGGGGCAAGTTTGCTGCTTCTGCTTTATTTCCCTTCGGAAAATATATTGAAACTACTCCTCCTGAAGGAATTTATACTACTCTCCCATCATTAGAAGTGCGTCAGCATGTTAATAAAAATATGCAACGAGAGTCTATTCGAGCTCTTTTGGAAATGATGTGGAGAGACTTTGAAATTGACGCTTCTAAAATCAGTTTTCCAATGGTACATATTGGTTTTCGTGATGATAAAATTATCTTTCCTGAGGATGTTGAAAAAACAGCTCAATTTTATGGTAAAGAAGCTAAAATATTTGAAAAACGGGCACATGCATTCATGTTTGAACCCAACTGGAAAGAAGTTGGAGAATACGTACAAGAATGGCTTCAAGAAAATGCCTTGCACTAATTCATCATCACTTCTAACCCATTGTAATAGTTTACAATCTTGATCAGGTCTTCCTTATTTTTATATTGAAGGTTTTGCTTTCTCATATATTCATTCATCTCTTCCTCCTTTCCATCAAAAACCTTTATAAAAGTTTTTCTTTTGACATTCAAATCATAAATATTTCTTCCTTCAATAAGCAAGTAAAGTCTTTCTTTCAGTTTATAACTATAATAAACTTCATCTTGTCTTCCTCCTCTAATATCATGTACGTTATTTTCTAATTCTCTTCTTCTTTCGGGATCAAAATGAGCGTTAGTTCTATGAATCGTTTTCAGTAAATAAGGATAAGCAATAATACCTACTTTTCCTTCCACAATTGTTTCAAAAATACCTATTGCAGGATGTTCATCTCTATAATAGCGTTCGGCATTAACAAAGTGATGTTCTGTTTCAATTTTTTGCTCATATTCATCTACAGTATGAGCAATAAAGTCAAACTCATCAATTTCATGTTGCTCATAAATCAAAACGGTAGTATCTTTCATTCCTTCTCCACCATAAAACTCAATATCTTCGACTTGTAAAACTTCCACTTGATCTCTTTCAAGATCGTAAAGTAAAGCTACATCCTTAAAAGTGGTTCCATCCTTCAAAGTTAGGTTGCCAATTTCCCATCCTGAATGATAAAATACCATGCTGTCTCTCTCATTTAGAGCTTGATTTTCCAAATCTTTGGTAGCGGCATGAATCATATCATTCTTCTTCTTTTTATCTTTTTTCTGAGCAAAAAGAAGAGAGCTTGATACTAAAAATAACAATGTTAAATAAGAGAATCTGTACATTTTTGAATTTAGTCTTGGTTTTCATTTCATCCTCACAGCCATTTTATCAAATGGCGTCTTCACATTATTAATATACTGAAGTTAGGGAAGAAAGCAAGTTTTTGGACACAAAAAAAGAGGTTGAACTATGTAATAGAACAACCCCTTTTAAACACGTTTATCTTTAATGCGTAACGTAACGCCTAATTTCTAATTAGTATGATTTAGAGATTTCGATGAAGTCTCTAGCTACTAATGAAGCACCACCGATCAAACCACCGTCAACGTCAGGTTGAGCGAATAATTCTTGAGCGTTGCTAGGCTTAGCAGAACCACCATATAAGATAGAAGTAGCATCAGCAACTTCTTGACCGTATTTAGCAGCAACCATATCACGGATATCTTTGTGCATTTCTTGTGCTTGTGCAGATGAAGCTGTTTTACCAGTACCGATCGCCCAAACTGGCTCGTATGCTAAAACTACTTTACCGAAGTCCTCAGCAGAAAGGTGGAATAAACCTTCTGACAATTGCTTCTCTACAACTTCTTTTTGAGTACCTGCTTCACGCTCCTCTAATACCTCACCGATACAGAAGATAGGCAACATACCGTTAGCGATTACCGCGTCAGTTTTAGTAGCCAATGTAGCATTTGACTCACCAAAATACTCACGACGCTCAGAGTGACCCAAGATTACGTAATCAATACCATAAGAAGCTAATTGCGCTGCAGAAATTTCTCCTGTATAAGCACCTTTTGGCTCTGTGTAGCAGTTTTGAGCACCAACAAATACATTAGCAGTATCACCAACTAATGATTTTACTTTGCTTAAATGAATGAAAGGAGTACACATGATAACTTTAACGTCTGACGGAGTCTCGTCTTTTGCGATATTCACTACTTCTGATGCTAAAGATTCAGCGTCTTCCTTAAGAAGATTCATTTTCCAGTTACCTGCAACAATTTTTTGTCTCATGATGTAAATTTTCTTTTATAAGATGAATTTTTTAATCAGTTGCGAATATACGTACCTACATCTTATTTTGAAAATGAGTTTCGTCATACTCAGTTAGTAAGCTTATAAAATAGTATCACCAATTTATTATTTGTTTTTAAGCTAAATACCTCCAAAAAATTATTATTTCTCCCAATTTCTTGAAATGAAGTTTTTACTTATGATAAAATTTAGAGTTCAACCCTAAAATAATCTAAAATTCGGGTATTTTATTCACTATTTCCTGCCCAAATTTCGAAGAAAAAATCAAAAGTGAATGAATTGTAATGAATAACTTTTTTAATTTTTCCATATTATGGAATATTTGTTTCATTTTGAAACTTTAAAATATGCCAAAAAACATAAAATAAATCAATACACACTGATTTACAGATAGTTAACTTACTTTCAACTTTATGGCACAGTAAGTGAATAAGTATTAATGGGTAAAGAAACATAGGTTAGTCACCTATTGTATGGCATGATACACCAGTAACATTAACCAGCTGTGGAAAGACACTTGAAATATTTCAAGTGTTTTTTTTTGTCTTTACTTTAGAACACAAAAAAAGCCATCTAAAAGATGGCTCATTTTGTCATATAATCTAACTACTGTCTATACTACTTTTTCATTCTATCTATTTATAAAAACGAAAGACAGTAATGTTCGATTTATAGAATCCTATCATAAAGTATCAAAATTTAACTTTTTTAGTTTGTTATCAAACAGATTGAAAACTAGGTTTTCGTTAACTTTTAATTCATATTTCTACAAGCATTTATAGGATATACTTTCAAGCTTCCCTCTTCTTCATTTTTGTCTTAACACAAGAACGAAGCAAAAAAGTCAAGGCTTTGAAGTCAAAAGCTAAATTCCATTCCTCTCACCTCAATGATTTTAAACTCGCTGCGCTCAAACAGCAAAATCATTTTTAACGGCTCAATACATGAAATTATTAACGCTTTTCCCTTCAAGGCCAAGGAAAGCACTACCAAACGAATTGGGTAGAAAATTCACTGGCGCTAATGTTAAAGTTAGCGTCATTCGTGTCCTATTGATTCACAGAAATCTCCGATTTCTAAATAATAAATAGTCGAAAACTTAGTTTAAAGCACATCAAATAATGCATCTAAACATTAAAAAAGGCTTTACTTAAAAAGTAAAACCTAATTACATCTCTTTGTTGTCTAATTTATAATCCGATTCAAATATTTTGTGTTGATGTCACTCGTACTATTAAAACACAACCGAGTAAGTAAAGGTTCATTTCGATTTTTTTATTTTGAAAAAAAATAAAAAAATGAACATTACTTACAAAATAGTTTGATTCATAAAACAACTATTTCAAACCTACAGTGCTCTATTATAAATAGTAAAATAATAGTCTGAAGGCGAATAGGAATATTTTTTAACTACTAGCCTATTCCAAAAAATATCTTTTTGTTACTTTACTCACATGAACAAGTTTGTATCAAAAAAACTTCAATTACGAGAATTGATAAAAATGGCATTAATTACTTCACCTATTATTGCCATATACACTATCAGCCCGATGGTGATGCATATCGTATCAATTCCTTCACTAGAAAAAAGTCTGACTACACTAAATCATTTCAATCTCATGAAAGCTCTGATTGGAGTGTCAATTGTCATTCTTATGCTTTGGTTATTAAACATCTGGCTGCTTCATTTTTTAGATGACCAACTCAATAGAAAGATCAACAAGAACTTGAAGTATTTATTTTCATTTTCTATCGTGTTTATTTTTTTCATTCTCCTTAAAGAAAAACGAGCACAGCACAATACCGTCGACTTTGGAGTATTTGGTTATTATCCTTTAATAATGACTACTGCCAATAATACTTTCATTTTAATTCTCTATCGACTAATTACCGGCAAGCATGAAAACGCTCAATTAGAATTAGATAAGACACGATTAGAGTTAGCGCAGTACGTTACGCAACAAGAGCAATTGAAAAATAAGATTCATCCTCATTTTATTTTTAACGCATTAAATACGCTCAAATTGTTAATCAAAAAGGAACAAAAAGCAGCGGAAGATTACCTTGTACGCTTATCATCACATTTGAGGTTTTCAATTACAGAAGCAGCTAAAGACCAAGCCTTAATAAAAAATGAACTGGAATTCTGCCAGAATTATATTGAGTTACAAAAAGTTCGATTTGCTAATTCTATTCAATTTGAAAATCTTCTTCCGACTGAAGTTGTCAATAATGAATTCCTGCCAGTGGTTACGTTACAATCTTTGGCTGAAAACGCCATAAAGCATAATGCATTTACCCGGAATAATCCTCTTATAATACAAATTCAACAAAATGAGAACGGGTCTATCACATTTCGAAATAATCTGATTCCCAAAAGAAATAATGAAACCACTACAGGTACAGGGTTGAATAACCTTAAGAAAAGGTTCAAACTACTAGGAAATGATGAACCAGTGGTCCTCCACAATCTCAAAGAAAAACAATTTGAAGTCACTTTTAACTCCCTCAAAAAATGAAGATTGTAATCATTGAAGATGAATATTTAATGGCTGATGAACTGGAATCATTGATCTTAGAATATGGTCCTGATAACAGTGTAGAAGCAAAGCTTACAACCATTGATGAGTCTATTGAATACCTCAAAAACAACCCTATGCCTGATCTTTTCTTTTCAGATATACAGCTACCTGACGGTTTGAGTTTTGAGATCTTTCAGGAAATAAAATGTGAGGTTCCTATTGTATTTTGTACGGCATATGATGAATATGCTTTGGAGGCTTTTAAGGTCAATGGAATTGATTATATCTTAAAACCATTTGATAATATCATCATCTCTGAAACGTTGCAGAAAGTCAATAGGATGATCAAAAGTAACGTCCAAAACACAACAGATTTTACCTCTGTAATTGAGGAGCTATCGGGAGAAACGAAAAAGAAGGTCAAAAAAAACATTCTCATTTTTAAGGGTGAAAAAATCATTCCTGTCAAAACTCATCAAATTGCTCTGATTCATCTCGACTCTAGTGTGACTTATATTCACACTTTCGATGGGGAAAAATACACTACCGATCAGTCTTTAGACAACCTTGAATCTTGTTTGAATGAAGAGTTTTATAGAATCAATCGACAGTTTTTAGTCAATCGAAATGCCATTCATCATGTCTCAAAATATTTTGCCAGAAAACTTTTGGTAGAAACTCAAGTCAACATTTCAGAAGACATCATTGTCAGTAAGGCCAAAGCAAGTGACTTTTTAAGATGGTTACAAGATTAATAACATTATAAAAAAGGTGCCCGTTTAAAGTTTAAAATTGCCCGTTTAAGCACTTTTTTTGTAACGTTCGCCCGATATGAATTTAATATTTGTATGAAATTAAAAACTTAATTTTAATATGAATATTAATTCTTTCTTAACTATCATCTTACTTCTTATCTCTTCTTTTTCATTTGGCCAAACAAAATACACCCTGAGTGGCCAGATTAAAGATGCTTCAAATGGTGAAGACCTACCATTTGCTACGATAACAGTAAAAGAACAAAAAGGTGTTGGTGTAACAGCCAATACGTATGGGTATTATTCTTTGAGTTTGCCCGCAGGAAACTATACGGTGATCTATCAATATATTGGATACAATGTCATCGAAAAATCAATCGAATTAAATCAGAATATCAGTATTTCCCTTGAGCTATCACCTTCTGCACAAAGCCTTGAAGAAGTTGTAGTAACCGCTGAAAGAGAAGATCGTAACATTACTTCCAATGAAGGAAGTGTGACCAAGATCGATACAAAATCCATCAGAGAATTGCCCACTTTTGGAGGTGAAGTTGATATCATTAAAGTAATGCAAACTCAGCCCGGTGTAAAATCTTCTGGTGAAGGTGGTTCAGGCTTTTATGTACGTGGTGGTGGACTTGACCAAAATTTAGTGCTTTTAGATGAAGCACCCGTCTACAATCCTTCTCACTTATTGGGTTTTTTCTCAGTTTTTAATGGTGATGCCATTAAAGGTGCTACCATGTACAAAGGTGGAATGATGCCCGAATACGGCGGTAGAACTTCCTCAGTATTGGACATTAGAATGAAAGACGGGAATGCCAAAGAGTATAGTGTTGCAGGTGGAATCGGTACTATTGCATCAAGACTGACAGTAGAAGGACCTATCGTAAAAGACAAAGGTTCATTTATGATTTCCGGTAGAAGAACTTACGCTGATATATTTTTAGGGCTATCCAACGACCCTAGCTTCAGTAATTCGAACCTCTATTTTTATGACCTCAATTTAAAGGCGAACTATAGAATTTCTGAAAAAGACAGAATCTTCATTTCGGGTTATTTCGGGCAAGATAAATTAGGAATGGATGGGTCCGTCAATATGGATTATGGAAATGCAACGGGCACAATGCGTTGGAATCATGTTTTCAACAGTAAGCTCTTTTCAAATACTTCATTCATTTACAGTAATTATAATTACGAGTTTGGGTTTGGTGAAGATGAAGATCAAATCAGTTTAGAATCTGTCATCAAAGACATCAATATCAAACAAGACTTCTCTTATTATGCTTCAACAAAGCATACCATCAAATTTGGTTTTAATGCCATTCATCATACCATTGAACCTGGCAATCTTTCAGCAGGAGCCAATACAGGTGTAAATTCTAAAGATTCTGAAAAGAAATATGGAATTGAAGGAGCTTTATATATTCAAGATGAATTTAAAGTATCTGACCGCTTTAGTTTGAATTACGGTCTGCGCTATTCTCTATTCCAAGGAATTGGAACAGGTACCGAATACGAATACAATGATAAAGGAGAAGTAGTGGGTACCAAAAAGTATGATAACGGGGAACCAATGCAATACTTTGGTGGTTTTGAACCTCGCCTTTCTGCTAATTATATTATTAATACTAAAAGCTCTATAAAATTAGGCTATAACAAGAACTACCAATATTTACATATGCTCAGTAACTCTACGTCTTCTTCTCCAACGGATACTTGGATTATGAGTTCCAATAATGTTAAACCGCAAGAAGCTGAGCAAATCTCATTGGGTTATTTTAGAAACTTCAAAGAAAACACCTTTGAAACGTCCGTAGAAGCTTATTACAAAGACATGCGTAATGTCATTGATTATAAAACTGGAGCGAATGTTTTTTTAAATGAACAACTTGAAGGTGATTTAGTCTATGGTAAAGGCAGAGCGTATGGTATAGAGTTTATGATCAAGAAAAACAAAGGCAGACTTACCGGATGGCTAGGTTATACTCTTGCACGATCTGAAAAACAATTTGATGAGATTAATAATGGGCAGTGGTTTGCTGCAAGACAAGATAGGATTCATGATATTAACCTTGTTGCGGTTTATAAAATCAATCCAAAATTAACCCTTTCAGGAAACTTCGTTTACTATACCGGAGATGCTGTCACTTTCCCGTCGGGAAGGTATGAAGTAGACGGAAAAGTAGTGCCTTACTACACGGAAAGAAATGGTTATAGAATGCCTGATTATCACCGTTTAGATCTAGCACTTACTTGGATTAGAAAGAAAACAGACAAGTTTGAATCGAGTTGGAATTTCTCTCTCTACAATGTCTACGGAAGAGAAAACGCTTATACAATCAGCTTTGTTCCAAGTGAAGAGGACCCGAACAAAACGGAAGCATTACAGGTCGCATTATTCAAATGGGTACCTTCAGTGACTTACAATTTTAAATTTTAAAACAACTGCTTAGTTATGAAATCTATACAATTTATTCTTGCTGTAATTACAGTTGCTTTTCTGGTTACAGCTTGTGAAAAAGTAATTGATGTTGACTTAAAGGATGCCACTCCAAAAATTGTAATTGAGGCCGTATTAATGGAAGGAGAAAATGTTTTTGAAGTGAATATCTCCAAAACAGCACCTTATTTCGACAATTCACCCTCAGAAAAAATTGATAACGCTGAAGTCACTTTAACCTACTTAGATCGTTCTGTCACTATTCCTAATACTGGAAATGGAAGTTATACTCTTCCAATAAACGCTATTATTAATACTGAATATCACTTAGAAGTAAATGTAGAAGATGAGGTTTACAATGCATCTACTACCATGTTGGACAAAGTCCTTATAGATACTATTTATTCTGAATACGAAGAAGGATTTGGTCCAAGGGAATCAGGGTATTATGTCTATGTCAAATATACTGACCCAGGTGATGTTGAAAACTTCTACCGACTAACACATGATGTGAATGGAGAATATCAAAACACTGAAGATGATCTTAGAGTATTTAATGATGTAAGAAATAACGGTAATCAACCAAGGGTATCATTAGGTTTTAAAGTATTTGAAGAGGATGACGTTGTAGATGTAAAACTCATTCATTTTGATGAAGCATCTTATGATTATTTCAGTTCACTCAATGACATCATTGGTGGCAGTGGAGGTGGTCCCAGTGGAGGAGCTGCTGCACCAGGAAACCCATTGTCCAATTGGTCAAATAATGCTTTAGGTTATTTTTCTGCTTATAATTATGATTCCGCAAGCATTATCATAGGCCAATAAAGATCAATAGCTCTCTTCTAATAAGTGAGGCATAGTGATTTCTGTTGATTTTTGAACTTTAAGTTTAAATCACCTGAAGGCTATCCCTCACTTTTTTTCATTCTTACAATAGCGTAAAGAGGTCCCAATGCCAATAGTAAAAATAAGAACCTGACTTCAAGAACACTTTGTAAAAAAGTCAGTAACTGAATACTCACAATTGTGATAGCAAAACCAATACAATTCACTATTGTCAGTGCTGTACCTTTTAATTCAATGGGAGCGTTTTGAGCGACAAGAGTAGAAAAGAGTGGAGAATCAGCAATCACAAACATTCCCCATAATACCAAGAAAGTGACAAAAACAACAGAGGAATCAATGCTTAGAAATAAAGGAGAAAGCAAACAACATACACCCGATAAGGTCAAGGATAGGTAAGCTGTTTTCTTCACTCCTATCCTTTGTGAAACAAAACCTCCGATGACACATGATAAACTTCCTACTGCAATAATAAAAAAGGACAGTAAGGGAATATTTAAATGACTGGCATCGTGCAGTTTTTGATAATACTGCAATAGGATAGGAACAAAAGCCCAAAAAGTATAAAGTTCCCACATATGGCCAAAATACCCCATGGCCGACTCACGAAAAGCTGTTTTCTTAAAAATATCTTTTATCGCATAAAAACTAAAAGTAGAAGATGGCTTTCTAAATGGCCCGTCTGGAACGAATAAAACGATAAGAAATGCTCCAATTGTTGCTAAAACAGAAGTTGTAATAATCACATATTTCCATGGTAGCACGCCTGTAATCACTTTCAGTAAATGAGGAAAAGCTGTACCCAATACTAATGCTCCGACTAAAAAGGAAAGCGACTTTCCAAGTCCTTTTTCAAAATAATCTGCCGCTATTTTCATTCCGACAGGATAAACACCTGAAAGAAAAAAGCCTGTTAAGAACCTGAAAAACAATAGTGAACGGAAGGTATTTCCTTCCCATATAATCCCGATATTGAATAAAGCTCCTAATAATGCACTCACAAAAAATACTTTAGAAGGTGAAAACCGATCGGTAATCATCAAAACCGCAAACGTGAGTGTTCCTATAATAAAACCAAACTGTACAATAGATGTCAGAGACCCCAATGCAGCACCTGATAAGGATAGGCTTTCTACTAAATCACCCATCACCGCATTGCCTGCAAACCATAATGAAGTACAACAAAACTGAGAGGTAACAATAAGCGGTAGCGTAAGTTTATTTTTCATGAAGTGTTTGTTATTGTAGTTGTAAAAGTTGAAATGAAAGTAACATTTGAATCTAAACCTTTATAGACTTAAAAGCAAAAAAGGTCATCCATAGGACAACCTCTTTCATTTTCTTTAATCTAACTACTGTCTATACTACGTTTTTATCATTTTATCTACAGCTTGTTTAACGTTGGTGTTTAGAGACGGTATGGATAAAATATGACTTTTATATACCAAAAACCGCTTCTTCAAAACACCCAATAGAACAGCAATAACAAAAAAAAGAGGTCTTCATTCACTTTCGTGAAGAAAACCTCTTCTATATTTTAAATACTAACTAACGTAGCTGCAATGATTCAACTACTTTGTCAATTATTTTACTTCTTCGAAGTCAACGTCAGTAACGTCATCAGCGTCGTTACCACCTTGTTGTGCACCACCTTGAGCAGCGTTAGGATCAGCACCAGCTGCACCTGCAGCGTCACCACCTGTAGCTTGGTACATCTCTTGAGAAGCCGCTTGCCATGCCGCATTTAATGCGTCTAAAGCAGGTTGGATTTTATCCAAATCTTGAGCAGCGTGAGCTTCTTTCAAGTCTTTCAATGCTGCCTCGATAGCAGTTTTGTTACCTTCAGAAAGCTTATCGCCATACTCTTTTAATTGCTTCTCAGATTGGAATACCATTGAGTCTGCTTCGTTTAATTTCTCAGCACGCTCTTTAGTAGCCTTATCTGCGTCAGCGTTAGCAGCTGCTTCGTCTTTCATTCTTTGGATTTCCTCCTCAGTTAAACCTGAAGAAGCCTCAATTTTGATAGACTGCTCTTTACCAGTTGCTTTATCTTTTGCTGATACACTTACGATACCGTTCGCATCAATATCAAAAGTTACTTCGATTTGAGGTACACCTCTTGGTGCTGGAGGAATATCGTTCAATTGGAAACGACCTAATGTTTTGTTACCAGCTACTACAGGTCTTTCACCTTGAAGTACGTGAATATCTACTGACGGTTGGTTGTCCGCTGCTGTAGAGAATACTTGTGACTTCTTCGTAGGGATTGTTGTGTTAGACTCGATTAATTTAGTCATTACACCACCCATAGTTTCGATACCTAAAGAAAGTGGAGTTACGTCTAATAAAAGAACGTCTTTTACTTCTCCTGTTAATACACCACCTTGGATAGCTGCACCAATTGCAACAACCTCATCAGGGTTAACACCTTTAGAAGGTTTTTTACCGAAGAATTTCTCAACTTCTTCTTGTACTTTAGGGATACGAGTAGAACCACCTACTAAGATTACTTCATCGATATCTGAAGTAGATAAGTCAGCATCTTGTAATGCTTTACGACAAGGCTCTAATGATCTTTGTACTAAAGAATCAGCTAAACGTTCGAAATCAGAACGAGATAATTCTTTCATTAAGTGTTGAGGTACACCGTCTACTGGAGTGATGTATGGCAAGTTGATGTCTGTTTTAGCACCTGCAGAAAGCTCGATTTTTGCTTTTTCAGCTGCCTCTTTCAAACGTTGTAATGCCATTGGGTCTTTACGAAGATCGATTGTTGGGTGATCTTTCATAAATTCTTCCGCTAACCAGTCAATGATTACTTTATCGAAGTCATCACCACCTAAGTGAGTATCACCGTTCGTTGATAATACTTCAAATACACCGTCACCTAATTCCAAGATTGAGATATCGAAAGTACCACCACCAAGGTCAAATACTGCGATTTTCTTATCTTGATTTGCTTTATCTAAACCGTAAGCTAATGCTGCAGCAGTTGGCTCGTTTACGATACGAGAAACTTTTAAACCTGCAATTTCACCTGCTTCTTTAGTTGCTTGACGCTCTGCGTCGTTGAAGTAAGCTGGTACAGTAATTACCGCTTCAGTTACTTCAGTTCCTAAGTAATCCTCAGCAGTTTTCTTCATTTTTTGAAGTGTAATTGCTGAAATTTCTTGAGGAGAATATTCTTTATCACCAATTTTAATTCTTGGTGTATTGTTAGCACCTTGAACAACATCATATGCCATTTGAGAGATCTCATTACCAGCATCTGAATATTGCTTACCCATGAAACGCTTCACGGATGCGATAGTATTTTTTGGGTTTGTAATTGCTTGACGTTTCGCTGGGTCACCTACCTTACGCTCACCGTCTTGTAAAAATGCTACGATAGAAGGAGTCGTTCTTTTACCTTCTGCGTTTTCAATAACAACTGGCTCGTTACCTTCCATTACGGAAACACATGAGTTTGTTGTTCCTAAATCAATACCAATGATTTTTCCCATGATCTGTATTTAAATTTTATATCTTTATTTCTTAATTCAATTTTAATGCTCTGTTTTTCAACAAAGACACTTTCTACTAGACAATGTATATGCCAATTGAATTTTACAGACATTTTGACAGAAATCATGGAAATAGGTCTGACAAAAAATATTAAAAGGCAGAATTTTAATGACGAATACTGTCAAAATAAGCAGTATTTCTACTGATAACGCCTATTTCACCGTGCCAAAACCTAATTAAAAAGCACAATACCCATCTGAATATTGTGCTTTGATCTAACTGGTTGAATTAAAATTACCCTACAAACTGTTGCTTAATCATGCCGATAAACTCTTCATCAGACATTTTCTTTCTGTTGTCTAATAAGAAGTGAGCATCTTCTCCCGCTCTATAACGTAATTGGTCAGTACCATCAGTAGATGCTGTATAAATTACATCTGCCACTACTGAAGCAGAAGACGCTTGCTTCATTGCATCACCCCATCCATTCATTAATGAGCCAATGATTGGCTGATATTCCTCTAGACCTTCTGCCTGTTGGAAATCAAATGATCGTCCACCAAAGTCTGTATTAATAGCTCCTGGCTCTACAATTTTTACTTTTACTCCTATTTCACCTAATTCAAAACTTAGTGCTTCAGAAATTCCTTCTACAGCGAACTTTGTTCCGTGATATAAACTACCCAATGGGAATGTCATCTTTCCTCCAATAGAAGATACATTGATAATCATACCTTCTTTATTTTCTCTAAAATGAGGTAAAACTGCTCTAGTTACATCCAACAAACCTACTACATTCGTATTGAACTGTCTCACGATATTTTCTCTTGGAAAGGCTTCTAATGGACCATATGCACCATAACCTGCATTGTTTAATAAAACATCAATTTTTCCAAAATGACTAATTGTAGCTTGTACTGCGTTTTCAATAGTTGAAAGATCTAATACATCTAATTTTTCTACTTTGACACCTTCTAATTGCGTTAGTTCCTCTTCTTTCTCAGGGGTTCTCATGGTAGCCACAACATTCCACCCTTTACTGTGAAATAATTTTGCTGTTTCCTTACCAATACCACTACTTGCTCCTGTGATTAATATTGTCTTTTTCATCTGACTAGAATTACTTAGGGTTATAAATGAGTTAAATGAATTATGCTCGTTTCCAATGACTTGCTCAACGATCACATTACAAATATGACAGTTACTCTTTACTTGCTTTAACACATATCAAGGAATGAAAAACACGAATCGCAGATATTGTTTTTTACAAAAAAAAAAGGTTATTTCCTCATAGAGAAAATAACCTAACAAAATAAATAATTCAGAGTACATCCTCCCGAGAGCGAGAGGAGAATTTTTCTAATTTAGTATTGTTGATCGATATTGTTGTGGTGTCTTTCCTGTTTTCTGCTTGAATAACCTTCCGAAATAATGAGGATAATTAAAGCCTAATGAATAGGCAATTCCACTTATTGAA
This sequence comes from Flammeovirga sp. OC4, assembly GCF_000812565.1. GTDB lineage: Bacteria > Bacteroidota > Bacteroidia > Cytophagales > Flammeovirgaceae > Flammeovirga. The sequence continues at coordinate 35,148 of NZ_JTAM01000011.1, forward strand.
TCAGAAGAGTTTACAAGCATATTTTTGGCCTTGTCAATAATAAAATCATTAATATGATCTTTTGCTGATCGGCCTGTTTCTTTTGCTAACAAATCACTAAGGTAACTTGCTGATATAAAGCACTGATCGGCCAAATATTGAATGGTTGGCTGTCCAGACTCTACTAGCTCATTCTTTTTATAATAGTCCTTTAATAGCACTTCCACCTTAGAAACAATATCTGTATTCTGTGCTGATCGAGTATTAAACTGTCTTTCATAAAATCTTAAACTATAGTTTAATAATAACTCAAGGTTAGATACTAATACTTGTTGTGTATGATTATCAATTCTTTCTCCTATTTCTGATTGGAGTAAGTTGGCTATTTGAGTCAACGTCTCTTGCTCTTTTACAGAAAGGTGTAAAGCTTCATGAACCTCGTAGTTAAAAAAGTTATAGTCGTCAATCTTCTGCCCCAAAGCTGTATTTCTGATTAAATCGGGATGAAAATATATCATCCACCCTTTCACTTCTCCTAACTTTTGAGCTTTTCGAACCGAAAGAACTTGATCTGGTGCTGTGAAAATCAAAACGCCTTCATTAAAATCATAATGGTTACGACCATAATCCAAACCACAACTTTTATCTTTTAAAGCAATGCAATACATATCTGAAGAGTATTTCATCCCAATATGTTCTTCACCATACGCCAACTCCTCGGTGCTTAAAATTGTGATCAATGGATGTTGAGTATTCTTCATTCCGAAACAAGCGGCCAACTCATCGATTGATTTTGAATGGATTATATTTTGACTCATAACTTTATTCTTTCTTCAAAAGTATGGAATGAAAAAATAAAAGTTTAACACAAAACGCAGATTCTCTTCCACATCAAAATAAAAAAAGGGCCTATACTCTCTTCAAGTACAGGCCCTTTTCACAAAAATAAAAATAGACTAGATCTTATTTCTCCATCCTTGTGTTTCAACTTCAGAAGCAGATGTTAAGACTTTGTCTTTCATCTCTTGCATAAAGTTTTCAATATTTTGAGATACCTTCTCATCTGTTGCTCCTACAATTTTAGCGGCTAAGATACCTGCATTTTTAGCACCATCTAAAGCTACAGTTGCTACAGGAACGCCTGAAGGCATTTGTAAGATCGAAAGGATTGAATCCCAACCATCAATTGAGTTTCTTGATTTTACTGGAACACCAATTACTGGCAATGAAGTCATTGATGCCACCATACCCGGTAAGTGTGCTGCACCACCTGCACCAGCTACAATTGCTGCTAAACCTCTTTCTTTTGCAGAAGTTGCATACTCAAACATTCTTTCTGGTGTTCTATGGGCTGAGACAATTGTCAATTCGTATTCAACGCCTAACTCTTCTAAAACTTGAGCTGCTTCTGACATTACTTTCAGGTCAGATTGACTCCCCATAATGATACCTACTTTCATGGTTCTGGTGTTTGTAAATAACTTGATTTTAAAATTGTGGCAAAAATAAGGGCTTTGCAGTTGTCCTACAAAGCCCTTTCTATATTTTATTGATTTTTAGTTAAATCTAGGATCATTTGGATAATTGGCTTTCAACCATTTCCAATACAGTTGTGCTTTTTGCTTTTGCCCTGTTTGCTCATATAAAGCAGCCAAAGCATAACGTAATGATGGATCTTGCTTGGTGAAACTTAAACCTTTCAAATACGTTTTTTCAGCTTTCTGAATTTCTCCCATTTGCTGCAATACTAATCCCCAATTATAGAATGCTCTAGAATTTTGAGGATTCAATTCGGCAGCTTTACCTAAGGCTTCAGCCGCTTTTGGCCAATCTTTCATTTCAGCATACAATAAGCCTTTAGAATAATACGCTTCAGCAGAGTTAGGGTCTGTCATAATCGCATTGTCCAACGCTTGTTCTGCTAGTTTGATTTTTCCTTGAATAGAATAAACCCTCGCCAAACTAAACCTTGCTTCATTCATTAAAGTATCAAACTTCAATGACTGCTGATAAGAAGCGATGGCTTTATCGTAATCCTTTCTTCTTTCATGATATTGTCCTTCTCCAAAAGGTCCTTCTCTGAAATCCTTCGCTTGACGGAAGTAATTTTTCATTTCAGCTGTAGCCAACTCAAATGCTTCTTTCCACTTTCCTTTGAAACGGCTTTCAGGTGCATCACCCAAAGCAATTGCCGCTGCAACTCTAACTGATCTTACAGGATCTTTTAAGTAAGGGCTCAAATAAGAAATTCTTTGGTCAAGACTCAATTGAGATAAATTCTGAATTGAAGTAAAACGCACTAATGGCTCTGGATCTTTTAAACCATTAAGAATTGCCTCGATAGATTCGTTACCAGGAGTTCTAGCCAAGTAGTAAACAGCCGTTGCTCTTGCAATAAACGGTGCTTTTTGCTCCTCTACCATTTGCTTCAATTCTGAAACATATTCCTCTGAGTAACTTCTACCCAATGCTAGTGTATCTCTCCAATCATAATGTGGTTCTCCCCACATTTTCTCAAAATTAGCTACTGCCCACTTAGTCGATTTATCTGTGTGACATTGGTTACAAGCATTCGGAGTTCCTTCATACTTTAAACTTAAATCCGGTCTTGGTATTCTGAAACTGTGGTCTCTACGATAGTCATTACCCATGTAAACTTCACCTACCATATGACAATCCACACATCTTACGTCTTTACCCGTATCATGCAATGTATGTGATTTTACTTCATATTCTTGAGGTTCGTGACACTGAGCACATACTTTATTCAAGTCTTTAAACTTCAATTCAGCTTTGTGGGCATCATGACAGTCCGTACATTTTACACCTTCATGGTACATTTTACTTTGAATAAATGAACCGTAAACATATACCTCATTCAAGATCTGACCATCATGATAGTACATATTTTCTCTCAAAATCTCAGGAGCAAATTGGTCATAGAAACCTTGACCATACTTAAAGTTGGTTGTCAGTTGAGATCTTCTTGAATGACAAGGAGCACAAGACTCAATCAAGGTCTTCTGATCATCTGAAGTTCTAAACTGCTGAATATATAAACCTTCTACGAAATCTTTCTTTTCTTCAAACTCTGCTGAGTTAGCAAACTCCACGTGCTCTTTACCTGGACCGTGGCATGATTCACAACCTACGTTGATTTCTGACCACTTTGTATCGAACTCGTCTTTTTCAAAATCGTAATTTTTTCTAACGTTGGTAGAGTGACAATCGGCACACATTGTATTCCAGTTTCCACCGCCATTAGACCAATGCAACCATTCATAATGCTGGATATCGTCCAAATCATCATGTTGATTAAACCACACGCCTTTTTCAGTATCCCAAGTTTCTCTGATCACTTGAACTTTACCTTTTTCCATCTCCACCATATAGTTCTGAAGTGGTGTGATACCAAAAGTATATTTTACTTCATAGTCGTGGTTTTCACCATCAGGACCCTGAGTATTGACGTAAAACTTGTCTCCTTTTTTGAAAAACTTGCTGATAACGTTATTCCCTTTAAAAGTGACATTATTGAAGTCACCCAAAACCGTCTCATCGGTAGCAAGCTTCATTGAATTATCGTGATCAGAACCTTTCCATTTATGGTATTCGTCCTCATGACAAGAACGACAGGTCTCAGTTCCCACAAAGATTGAATCAGGATATTGTAGATTTAGATCTGCATGAGGATTTGTGACCTCTGAAGTAGTCTCCACTTTTGTTTCTTTGTTGTCTGCTTGATTGCAACTTATATAAATTGCTCCTGAAAACACTAAAGCCGACAAACTGATTAGTAAGTTGTTTTTTAATTTCATTAATGTTGATAGAACTAAGTAATTATCATCCCTATTTAACTATACGCATCACCTGCTAATTTGTTTGACCTTTAACTTATTATTTTTTAAAGAGATAATCAAAAAATGTTTCGTAAGATTATCTAAAGTAAAAGTTAATGTATTTGTATTTGAATCACACTTCCAATTTCCTTTTGTAATTGCAGGCTTGTCATTGCTCATCGCTTCTTCCCATGTCATTGTTTCATCTTTAAACAATTCGAAGTTAATTCTTCCTCCCCGAACAGTTTTTAATTGCTGATGATGTACAAATACAAGAGTATCTAAATTATCTTCTTCAGAAAAATGATACCAATGATTCAATAACTCATCATCAGAAATACGACTTGTTTGAACACTTTGACAAGCAGAAGCTAAGATCACTATAAAGATAGAGAAAAAGGAGCACTCTATTAATCTAAAATTCATCATATTTTCATTTATTTGTAATAAAGTTGAGGATAATATTTTTTTATTAAAAACATTTCCCTACTTTTGCACTGCAATTAAGAAAAACAGTGCGGGGTGGAGCAGTTGGTAGCTCGTCGGGCTCATAACCCGAAGGTCATCAGTTCGAGTCTGGTCCCCGCTACCAAGTAAAGGTTATCTCTATTATGAGGTAACCTTTTTTTATTTACAAGCCCAATATCTAAATAAAATACTATCTTACAAGAGCTAACATAATATAATCTTTAAAAATGAAATTACCTTCAATACAATACCTTTTCAACTCTTTTTTAAAAAGTATAAAAACCTTTCCATTTACAATCTTATCAGCCATTCTACTTACCTTCCTTTTATTTTTCACGATCGACTCTGACAATACTAAGAATATTTGGATGGTAAGAGGACTACACGGAGCTCAAATTGGTATTCCAACCTTTATTGCCATCACTTTTTTAAGTCAAAAATTAAAATTATCGATCCTAAAAACCTACTCTATCAGAATAGTTGGCCTTTTACTTCTATCAGTTTATGTAATGAGTTTGCCTGATGAACTCACCTATATTCATTTTTCAAGAGGAGCCTTATTGACTGTATTCTCGCTTTTATTACCCTTCCTCGGTATTAGTGTAAAAGAAAGTAATAACCTGAGTTACTGGTTCAATGCTAAAAATATTATAAGCACCTTTATTGAATGTTTATTTTACAGTGTTATTATCAATATTGGTATCTCAATCGCCCTACTTGCTATTGAAGCATTATTTGATGTAAGCATTAAACAAAATACTTACCTGAAGCTGGGCACTTTCAACTTTGTGTTTCTCAACACCGTTTTCTTTACCAGTAAAATAGAATCCTTTTCTTCGGAATCTGATTCTATAGAATATCCTCCATTATTGAAGAACTTAGTTCAATTTATCTTATTACCATTAGTCTGTACTTATTTGATCATACTATACACTTATGGTTTTAAAATAATATTGGCTCAAAATTGGCCTAAGGGTTGGGTTTCTTATCTCTCCATTGGCTTTTCCTTCCTGGGGATTAGTTCACTTCTAATTATCTACCCTATTCGAAATGATAAAGGATTGAAATGGATTTCATTATTCAGCAAAGGCTTCTATTATGCTCTATTTCCTGTAATTCTTTTATTTTGCTCTGCGATTTATAGACGTATTTCTGAATATGGAATTACTGAGTTCAGATATTATTTGATTGTAATAGGGTTATGGCTCTTCTTTATCGCTCTGTACTTCCTGATTCGGGGACAAAATAATATCAAAGTGATTCCTATTGCATTGGCACTTCTCACCTTTACATCCGCCTTTGGGCCATTGTCTGCGTTTAATATCAGTAGAAAAAGTCAGTATGATCGATTATACACTTTAGGGTTAAAAAACAATTGGATTAATACTGAAGGACAATGGGTAAAAAGTGATTTCAAAGTCAATGAAGATTATCAAAATATTCGTTCAATCGTAGTCTACCTTATCGATCATCATGGTTACAACACATTACAGCCTCTTCTAAACGAGATAAATCTTGATGAAATAGTCAAAGAGGAAGATTCAAGATGGAAGAAAAAAGAGGTCATCTTGGCAGAAATGAAATTAAAAGAATATTATAAACACACAGAAACGGATCAGATTGAAAGTTATACTCCAATTAAGTTTGTGGAAAAGTATGACCTCCTGTATGATATCGAAGGTTATCAATATTCTACCTCTATTAGTCTAAGAGAAAGAAATCACGCATCTGATGAAAAAATAAAAACATATCAATTCTCAAATTCTGAAATTACTGTTTCATTTCAGTTGACGAACAAAACAAAAAATATTGGTATTCTAACAATCAATAACAAACAGTTCGATATTCCATATACTCCATTTGAGAAGGGTTATTTTGAACACAAGGGATTCAATAATGAGAACTACAGAATTTACATCAAAAGGTTATCAGGATACAAAACAGAAGACCTCACAAAGACAGATAACATCTCTTTCGTCTTATTCTTTAATAAGCCGTAAGTACTAGGAGAAGATTATTGAATACTAATTCATATTTATTTCTGGCTTAGTCCTAAATAAAAAATAGTACTCCCATGATAAGAAGAAGTACTATTTTGGAAATTCTAATTTATTTTTTGTGAGTACTACGCTAAAAAAATGTATTAATAGTGGTTCTATTGAAAGTTTTTTGAAGGAAGTAATCACCAAACCATAAATAGAATTAGTATTAAATAATTTTGTCTTGGTAGTTAATTAGAATAAATAGGTGAAAAGTAGACAATTGAAAAATAAAAGCTCTATTGAGAAAATCCCAATAGAGCTATTACTAATATAAAAATCGCTCGGAATTAAGCGTTAGCTATTTCATCTTTTAATTTACCCAATGAAGCTTTCGCATCACCGAATAACATCTTCGTTTTATCACCGAAGAATAATGGGTTTTGCACACCTGCATAACCTGTACTCATACCACGCTTGAATACAACAACGTTTTTCGCCATTTCAACATCAAGGATAGGCATACCGTAGATTGGTGAAGAAGTATCATCTTTAGCAGATGGGTTTACTACGTCATTAGCACCAATTACAAGTACAACGTCAGTAGAAGGGAAACTATCGTTAGCAGGCTCTAATTCTAATAGTTTGTCATAAGACACATCAGATTCTGCTAATAATACGTTCATGTGACCAGGCATACGACCTGCTACTGGGTGAATTGCATATCTTACTTCAACACCTTCGTCTTCAAGAGCATTTTCGATCTCGTGGCAAATGTGTTGTGCTTGTGCTACCGCTAAACCATAACCCGGTACGATAGTCACTTTGTCAGCATATTTCAATTGAATTGCTAAATCTGAAACGTTTACTTCTTTCACGATCTCTTCACGATCTGATCCAGAACCACCGCCAGATGCTCCTAAGTTACCTACTAATACGTTAACCAATGATCTGTTCATAGCCTCACACATCATTACTGTAAGGATGATACCTGAAGCACCTACAAGGATACCACCGATGATCATAATGTTGTTACCGTAGATCAAACCAGCACCTGTTGCACCAATACCCGTTACTGAGTTTAGTAATGAGATTACTACAGGCATGTCACCACCACCAATTGGAGTTACGAATGCGATACCGTAGAATAATGATAAACCGAGTAAAGCATATACTAATGCCATGTTCAACTCAGGTTGCGTCATGATCATTACTGATAAAGCAATAACACCTAATAAAGACGCAATGTTGATAATTTGCGGAGCAGGTAAAGTAAAGTTATCTCTTAAAGAACCGTTTAATTTACCGTAAGCAACTAATGAACCTGTTAATGAAACAGCACCTACAAACATTGCGAAGATGTTTGTTAAAACAGCACCACTCATCATTTCAGTTCCAGCAGGAAGGTTTCCAAATTCAGCAATACCGATCAACATGGCACAAGCACCACCTAAACCGTTGAATAAAGATACCATCTCTGGCATTTTTGTCATGGCCACTTTCTTTGCAGAAGTTAAACCAATACCACCACCTACTAGCATTGCACCAATGATCCATAAGTAGTTGTTATCTCCTGTTTCAGGAGCAAATAATGATATAACGATGGCCATACCCATCCCCAAAGCTGCTACTTGGTTACCCTTACGAGCAGATTCTGGATGCGAAAGACCTTTTAAACCAATAATAAATACGATGATACTTACTAAATATAGTAAGTCGATTATATTCGAGTAATCCATTTGTTTACGAATCTAATTTCAGGTGAATAAGTAATTAATTTTTACGTTCTTTTTTCTTGAACATATCTAACATTCTGTTGGTTACTGCAAAACCACCCACAACGTTGATCATTGCAAGGGCAATACCGATAAAACCAAGCACTAATGTTAAGTAATCTGTAGCATCAGCTCTTCTGATAAGAATAATCGCACCGATTACTACGACACCTGAGATTGCATTCGCTCCTGACATAAGAGGAGTATGTAAAACTGTTGGTACTTTTCCGATAATCTCCATTCCTAAAAATGAAGAAAGTACTAGTAACGATAACATGGCTAAAGTGTTATCGTCTAAGAAATTTATAATTTGTTCCATATTAGTATCGAATTGTTTGTTGTTAGTTTAGCTTACGCTTCTACGCTTTCCTCTACTTTCGCAGGAGGAACTAATTGCTTTTGCTTTTCTTCGTTTCCATAGATAACGTCACCTTTGTAAACGATACAGCTTTGAAGAATGATCTCATCATTAAAGTCGAAATCAAAACCTTCTTTCGTTAAGAACAATTTCATGTAGTTTTGAATGTTCTTGCTGTATAAAACAGAAGCTTGCTCACTAATATCCGCAGCTAAATTAGAGTTACCGATGATTGTTACACCGTGCTTTCTCACTACTTCATTGTCTTTTGTCAAAGCACAGTTACCACCTGTAGATGATGCTAAATCAACGATAACTGAACCAGCTTTCATTGTTTTCACAGCTTCTTCTGTTACAAGTGTTGGAGCTGGTCTACCTCTTAATTGTGCAGTTGTAATTACTACGTCTGCTTTCTCAATTTTCTGAGCGATCAACTCTGCTTGTCTTTTCTTGTACTCTTCAGTTTGCTCTACAGCATAACCACCAGCGTTTGTATCATCAGTAGCACCTTCTACTTCTACAAACTTAGCACCTAACGACATTACCTCTTCTTTTGCAGCGGCACGTGTATCGAATGCTTCCACTTGAGCACCTAAACGTTTTGCTGTTGCAATAGCTTGAAGTCCTGCTACGCCTGCACCCATTACTAATACCTTAGATGGAGGAACTGTACCAGCTGCCGTTGATAACATTGGCATATAACGCGGTAAATAGTCAGTTGCTTTCAATACTGCTTTATAGCCTGAGATTGAAGCCATAGACGATAAGATGTCCATTGACTGAGCAATTGTAGTTCTTGGAATCATGTCAAAGCTAAAAGCTGAGATTCCTTTTGTAGCGTACACTTCACAGATTGAAGCGTCCTGGAAAGGTTGGAAAGACGAGAATAAGAAAGTACCCTCTGCCAATTTCGCAACATCTTCCTTGCTTAATGGATCCAATGTAATCAATACATTAGATGAGCTTAATACCTCTTCTCTACTTTTTGACTTTGCACCGATACCTTCGTATAGTTCGTCGCTAATAAAAGCACTTTCGCCAGCACCTTTTTCGTAAATAACTTCATGCCCCTCAGAAATGAATTTCTTCGCTAATTCTGGAGTAACGGACACACGTTGATCTTGTTCTTTTAAAATTCCAAATAGCATACCTATGCGATTTTAAATAGTAATATATTCCGTATTCAATAGGATAACCTTACCCTATCATTTGTTAGTTAGTTTGTTAATAAAACATTCAACTTAAAGCCGAGCGTTTTAGCAAATATACAATAAAAATATCGTTTTTTTATAATAACAATAATCATCCTTTGGTTGTATTAAAAAAGTTTCAAAAATACACTTATTTTTGTTCACTTTTATTTACCATGATAAAGTGCAAATTCAAGAAGTAAGTATTCAGTTATAAACTATACAGATATATAACACGTAGTTTAAAATAACACAAAACATTTGTTAATTAACTTCTATCTCTTTCAGATCGAAGATGACCCTAAAATTAAATGTGAATTAAACAGTTACAAAACAACATTAGAAAAGTACAATTTTATATTTTAACTGAAGATAAAGTACTGATAGAAAGAAATTTGAAAAAATATTTACTCAATTGTAAAAAATAGCGAAAACATAAATAAAAGGGTCTTTTTAAATACGAAATCAAAACTTCTCTACTCCAAAAAGAGTACAAAAAAAGCCCCTCATCTTTCGATGAAGGGCTCTATTAAACCGCTTGCAAATTTTTAGAATCCTGTAGTCAGGTGTCTTTCTCTAGAATCAATTAATGCTTCATACTCTTCTTTAGAGCCCACACGAATTGTTTCATAGTCACGAAGACCTGTACCCGCAGGAATCAAGTGGCCTACGATAACGTTTTCTTTCAATCCAACTAGTTCATCACGCTTACCTCTAATAGAAGCTTCACTTAATACTTTAGTTGTCTCTTGGAAAGAGGCTGCTGAAATAAACGACTTCGTATCCAATGACGCTTGAGTGATACCTTGAAGCGTAGGTCTTGAAATTGCCGGCTGTGCATCACGAACCTTCATTTCTTTCATATCTCTACGTTTCAACGATGAGTTTTCATCACGCATCTCACGGAATGAGATTAACGCACCCGCCTTGAATCTTGCTGAGTCACCTGCATCCGTAACGATCTTCATGCTAAGCACTTTATCGTTTTCTTCACGGAATGTAAATTTCTCAACTACTTGACCAGGCAAGAATGTTGTATCACCATTATCTTCGATAACGACTTTTTGCATCATTTGACGTACAATTACCTCAATGTGCTTATCGTTAATTTTTACACCTTGTAGACGGTATACATCTTGAATTTCATTTACCAAGTACTCTTGTACAGCAGTTGGTCCTTTAATTTTCAAGATATCTGCAGGAGTGATTGCACCATCTGAAAGTGGCATACCCGCTCTCACATAGTCATTCTCCTGAACTAGGATGTGCTTCGATAAGTTCACCATGTAACGACGTTTCACACCGTCACGTGACTCAACGAATAACTCACGGTTTGCACGTTTTACCGCACCATAAGTCACAATACCATCAATTTCAGATACTACAGCTGGAGATGATGGGTTACGTGCTTCGAATAATTCCGTTACACGAGGAAGACCACCGGTAATATCTCGAGATTTACCAGCAGAACGAGGGATCTTCACTAGAATATCACCCGACTTCACTTTCTGACCATCTTCAACAGTTAAACGAGCATCTGTTGGTAAGTTGGATGCCACTGTTTCGCCGTTATCACCCGCAATATGGATGATTGGGTTTTTAGTTTTATCCTTAGTATCGATAATTACTTTCTCTTCGTAGCCCGTCATTTCATCCGTTTCTACGCGGTAAGTAATATCTCTTTCGATTGATTCGAATTCAGTTACACCGTCGTACTGAGCAAGGATTACGGCGTTAAATGGATCCCATGAACAAATCACGTCACCTTCTTCTACCATATCACCTTCTTTCACACTTAGGTATGAACCGTACTGAATATGAGCATTGAATAATACTTTACCCTCTTCGTCTAAGATGTTTAATTCAGCTGTACGAGCCATTACTACATCTTTAGCATCACCTTGAGGATCAGTACTCTTCACTGACTTCATTTCAATGAATTCTACTTTACCAGCTTTCTTCGCTTTCAATGAAGCATCAGTTGCAATGTGGGATGCCACACCACCGACGTGGAATGTACGTAGTGTCAACTGAGTACCTGGCTCACCAATTGATTGTGCAGCAATTACACCAACTGATTCACCTTTTCCTGCTACGCCACCTGTTGCCAAGTTTTTACCGTAACATTTCTCACAAACACCCTTACGAGTTTCACAAGTCAATACTGATCTTACTTCAACTTCCTCGATACCTGCTTCTTCAATTTCCTGAGCAATTTCTGGTGTAATAGCACCAGTTGCAGGAACAATGATTTCACCAGTTTCAGGATGCTCAACATCGTTCAATGAAGTACGTCCTTCGATTCTGTCTGATAAAGCTTCTTTGATCTCATCGTTTTCTTTCAATGGAGTTACTGTAAGACCACGTAATGTACCACAGTCTACTTCAGTAACAACCACGTCTTGAGCAACGTCTACCAAACGACGAGTTAGGTAACCCGCATCGGCAGTTTTCAAGGCTGTATCGGCTAGACCTTTACGAGCACCGTGAGTTGAGATAAAGTATTCCAATACATCCAAACCTTCTTTAAAGTTTGAAAGAATTGGGTTTTCAATAATGTTCGCACCTGAAGCACCACCTAAGTTTTTCTGAGGCTTGGCCATTAGACCCCTCATACCACCTAACTGACGAATCTGCTCTCTTGAACCACGGGCTCCTGAGTGCATCATCATATAGATAGAGTTGAAACCTTGGTTATCCTCTTCCATTTGCGTCATTACAGTAGACGTCAACATGTTGTTTGTCTTCGTCCAAACGTCAATCACTTGGTTGTAACGTTCGTTATCAGTGATAAGACCCATCATGAAGTTGTTACGGATGATATCTACTTCACCTTTCGCATCTTCAATTAATTCTGCTTTTTCTTTAGGGATAATGATTTCATCCAAACCGAATGAAAGACCACCTTTATAGGCCATCTGGAAACCTTCGTGTTTGATATCATCCAAGAACTGAGCAGCACGAGCCATACCTACGATGTCTACCACTTTCGCGATAATCACCTGTAATGCTTTCTTAGAAAGTAGTTCGTTTACGAAACCTACTTCTTCAGGAACGTGTTGGTTGAATAATACACGACCAGCTACTGTCTCGATGAATTTCTCCTCAAGCTCACCAGTCTCATCATTCAATTCTTTTCCTTTTACGAAGATCCATGCGTGACGAGAGATTGCTCCTTCGTTCAATGCAATGATCACTTCTTCTGACGAGTAGAATGTCATACCTTCACCTTTCACGATTTCCGTGTCAGTAGTACGACGTCCTTTTGTCATATAATATAGACCTAATACCATATCCTGAGAAGGTACGGCGATAGGTTTACCATTGGCTGGGTTTAGGATGTTATGCGATGCTAACATCAATAGAGATGCCTCTAATACTGCTTCATGTCCAAGAGGAACGTGAACGGCCATCTGGTCACCATCGAAATCGGCGTTGAAGGCTGTTGTTACTAATGGGTGTAATTGGATTGCTTTACCCTCGATTAATTTCGGTTGGAAAGCTTGGATACCCAATCTGTGAAGTGTAGGGGCACGGTTTAGTAGTACTGGATGACCTTTCAATACGTTTTCAAGGATATCCCAAACTACTGGATCTTTACGGTCAACGATTTTCTTCGCTGATTTTACCGTTTTTACGATACCACGCTCGATCAGCTTACGAATAATGAACGGCTTGAATAATTCAGCTGCCATATTCTTAGGAAGACCACACTCGTGTAATTTAAGCTCTGGACCTACTACAATTACAGAACGACCTGAGTAGTCCACACGCTTACCTAATAAGTTTTGACGGAAACGACCTTGCTTACCTTTCAACATGTCTGAAAGTGATTTCAATGGACGGTTACCATCAGAACGCACTGCATTAACTTTACGTGAGTTGTCAAATAATGAATCAACTGCTTCTTGAAGCATACGCTTCTCATTACGTAAGATAACTTCTGGTGCTTTAATATCGATCAGACGCTTCAGACGGTTGTTACGGATGATTACTCTTCTGTACAAGTCGTTCAAGTCTGACGTTGCAAAACGGCCACCATCTAGAGGTACCAATGGACGTAATTCTGGTGGAATTACTGGAACCATACGGATTACCATCCATTCAGGGCGGTTTTCAATTCTAGTTTTCGCATCACGGAATGCTTCCACTACACGAAGACGTTTTAATGCTTCTGCTTTACGTTGTTGCGAAGTATCGTTGTTCGCTTGGTCACGTAATGCTGCAGCCATATCTTCCAGTTTAGTACGAGCTAAAAGCATTTCTAATGCCTCAGCACCCATCTTTGCGATGAACTTGTCTGGATGATCGTCTTCTAATTGTCGGTTTTCGCTTGGTAGCTTATCCATGATGTCAAGATATTCATCCTCTGTAAGGAAGTCCATCTTTGCGATGCCGTCGGCTTCTTTAACACCTGCTTGGATTACTACATAGCGCTCGTAGTAAATGATTTGATCAAGTTTCTTCGTTGGTAAACCTAATAGGTAACCAATCTTGTTCGGTAACGAACGGAAGTACCAGATGTGAGCAACAGGAACAACTAATTGGATGTGTCCCATTCTTTCACGACGCACCTTCTTTTCTGTCACCTCAACACCACAACGGTCACAGATAATACCTTTGTAACGGATACGTTTGTATTTACCACAGTGGCACTCCCAGTCCTTTACAGGTCCGAAGATACGCTCACAGAACAAACCTCCCATTTCCGGCTTATACGTACGGTAGTTGATGGTTTCTGGTTGAGTCACTTCACCGTGAGAGCTTTCCAAAATTGATTCTGGAGAGGCCAAACTCACTGTTACTGAAGTGAAATCGTTATTGATCTTTTTGTTTTTTCTAAACGACATTTGCAATTTGCGGTTTTCTTGAATCTGCAAATATAGAAACTAATAAGCAAAAATTCCATTATACACAAAGAAAATAGCTCTAATTTTCAAATAAATAAAAATTAAAATTATAACTCACTGTATTTCAGATATTTTCAAGAGGGCTATGAATTCATAATTTTCTTTAACAAAGACAACAGAAATAGCTTTTGGTATAGTTCTACTTTTCAGTTCAATGAAAATAACTCTTTTATTGTCAAGTATTAATCAATTCGCAGATTATTATTTCTGATTTTAGTCAGTAACAAAGAGTCCATTTAGAAAGTAACCACCAACTCTTCTTTCAAACTTAAGTTGATTCTTTCTTTTCCTTCCGCCATTAATACAGCTGTAAAATTTTGTTCATCGACTTGATGACGGTCTTGAAAAGCATGAAGTGAATCTGTATTCGTGAAAAACTCTACTGCAGCCATTACACCTATATCATGATTCGAAAAGAAAAAGAATTGCGTTCGACCTTGAGGTGTCTTTGTTTTTGAAACTATCGTAAAGTCCTTTTTCAAATCTTTACTACTACTCTTAAAAAGCCTCTCATCTCCAGTAACTTTGTTGGTATATAATAATTTCTTGTCGTCTATTTTAAAGTGTGGGTTGAATTGATTGAACAAGTACACAAAATCACTTTGGTTATAAAATCGACCTACATAAATAAGGTTACCATTTTTAATATTGGTAAAGGAAGTGTGCGTTGCATATTTTATAAAGAGTTCTTTATCCCACTTCTGAAAATACCTTCCCAAATCATAAGTAGCATGTTCTGCCATTCGTGTCGAATAATAAAGATCTGTAATTCTGGTTTTATCTTTCAATTCAGGGTGCTTTTCGATCACTTGTAAATACTCCTCTATATTATTAATATTAAAATCCCGTGTCCAACCCTCATTTCCAGAAATAGTCTTTCCCCTATATCCAAAAGCGTCTCCTATATATAGGTGTGTAGGCTGTTGGCTATCCATAAATTCTTGCCACAATGGTGAAATAGCTTCAGGTCGATTCCACCAAAAACTAAAAAATAACACCAATACCATGACACCATAAGGTAAGTATTTTGACACCAGTCCAAGTTGTTCTTGCAAGTGGACATTTGGTGGTTCATTGGGAGTATTTTTTTCAAAGTGTACTCCATACTGTCCTTTTTCAATTAATAACTTCCATTCGTCATTGACTCCATCTGAATTATAATAGGCTTCTAATTTCTTTCTAAGATTATACACATTTACTCTTACCCTTGAATTACTTTTCGCTTCGGGGTCACCTCTAAAAAACTCTATTTCAATCACCCCTTCTTTCAAAGGAGTATTCTGGAATGTTGCTTCAGCAAGGTATCTTAATAATGCGATCGATGTAGGTGCATTTTTAAAAGTATTGCTCTGAAGTATGTTATCTACAATTTGTTGTTGTTGCTCTTTGGTTGGTATTTGTTGCCTCATAAAAAAAGGATAAAAATGATGAAAAAATAGGGGCAAATCATGCTTTTAACGATCACTTTAACCGTTATAGTGACCGTTATGGTGCTGCTGAAGACATAGTTTCTCTTCCAATAGTCTGTTATTTGAAATCAAATCACAAAGTATTATGAAGATAGAACAACAAATTAATTTCAGACGACAGATAGTTCCCTTTTTCGGTCTATTTGTAATTTACTCCCTATTTTTTTTAGGATCTACGACTGCTCAAAATGCTCAACAAACAGAAATTAGATATTTAACAGGAACAGACAAGGACCATACATCACCTTGGGAATTCTACTGTTCATCGGGTCAAAACAGTAAAAAATGGACAACTATTGAAACGCCTTCATGTTGGGAACTCCAAGGGTTCGGGCATTATAATTACGGTCACGATCCTTTTGAGAAAAGAGTCAATGAATATGGATTATATCAACACCACTTTTCTGTTCCTAAATCTTGGAAAAATAAAACAGTCAAGATTGTTTTTGAAGGAGTGATGACAGACGCTGAGGTTAAAATCAATGGAAAGTTGGCCGGTGCAATTCATCAAGGGGCATTTTATGAGTTCAAATATGATATCACAAGCCTGCTTAAATATGGAAATGAAAACCTTATTGAAGTCAAAGTAAATAAAGCCTCTAGTAATGCATCCATCAATCATGCAGAACGTAAAGCAGACTTTTGGATTTTTGGAGGTATTTATCGACCTGTATACTTAGAAGTGTTACCTCAAAAGCACATTAATCGAATAGCTATAGATGCAAAAGCAAATGGTCAAATTACTGCTGATGTGTTTTTAGGAAAAAATATAGAAGGTGATCTAAAGGCTAGACTTTTAGACTTGAAAGGTAATCTTGTCCAAGAACTTAATCTTGACCTTTCAAAATCAGATCAAAAATGGCAAATAAAAACGCTTGCAAGTAACATTAAAACATGGAACCCTGAATCTCCCCACCTCTATCAATTAGAATTGTCATTATTCAATAAAAAAGGACAACTCCAACATCAAATCAAACAACGCATTGGATTCAGAACAGTAAAACTCTATGAAGGTGATGGCATTTATGTGAATGGTCAGCGTATAAAATTCAAAGGAGTCAACCGTCATTCCTTTTACCCCTCTTCAGGAAGAACTACAAGTAAGGCATTAAGTATTGAACATGTTGAAATGATGAAAGACATGAATATGAATGCGGTTCGTATGTCACATTATCCTCCTGATGTTCATTTTTTAGATGTATGTGATTCTTTGGGACTTTTTGTCATTAATGAAGTTTGTACATGGCATTCTCCCTCATTAGATACAGAGGTAGGTGAAAAGATCGTAAAGGAAACAGTGATTAGGGATGTCAACCACCCTTCCATTTTACTTTGGGCAAATGGTAATGAATCGGGTTGGAACACAGAGTTAGATGATGATTATGCAATATGGGATATTCAACAACGTGAGGTCATTCACCCTTGGAATATTTTTAATAAGACCAACACTCTTCATTATTTCCATTTCCATGGCTTAGCAAATGATGGCCCTGCTACTGACAAGCTCTTTTTCCCTACCGAGTTTTTACATGGATTGTATGATGGCGGTCATGGAGCCGGTTTAGAAGATTATTGGGAAAAGATGTGGAATATGCCTAACAATGCAGGTGGATTCCTTTGGGATTTTGCGGATGAAGCCGTCGTCAGAACAGATAAAAAAGGTGTGTTAGATACAGACGGTAATCACGCTGCAGATGGCATTATTGGTCCTTATGGAGAGAAGGAAGCGAGCTATTTTACCATCAAAGAAATATGGTCTCCTATTTTTATTGAGGACCGTACGATCAAAAATGATTTCAATGGAATTTTCAGAGTTGAAAACCGATACCATTATACTTCCCTAGCATCTTGTAAAATGACAGCCAAATTGATCAGTTTCAAAGGAAATAGAAACAAGATAATCGAAGAAAAAGCGATAAAACTTCCTTCATTAGAACCTGGTGAAAAAGGGATTTTCAAAGTCGAAAAAACGGATTCATGGAATAAAGCTGATGCACTTCACCTTACGGCATATGATCCTAATGGTAAAGAAATATTTACTTGGTCTTATCCGATTAAAACACCTGAAAAGATCCATCAAAAATTAATTGAAGAAAAGGGTATCACTTCAAAGAAGAGCTTAAAAGTAAAACAGGAACAAGATAAAATCGTCATCACTTCAAGTTCATGTGAATTCACGTTCTCAAATCAAACTGGAGAATTAAAAAAAGTCATTAAAAACAATCAGGTTATTCCTTTGTCAAACGGCCCTATTCTTCTTGGTAAAAAAGATAAAGTAGATACTGTTAAGGTCATCCCAATGGAAAACTACGTTGATATTATTGCTGTTTTCGAACCAAAAAATAAAATGCCTGAGTGGACGAAAATTGTGGTATTAAGTTCTGATAGCATTAAGTGGCGTGTTCATCAGAATGGATTACTCGACCTTGAGGTTGAAATGAAAGGAAAGAAAAGGACAAAAGAGGTGTTAGGCATTTCTTTTAATTATAAAGAGGAAGATGTAGCAGGGATGAAATGGCTTGGAGATGGTCCTTACAGAGTTTGGAGAAACAGAACCAAAGGTACTCGTTTTCAAGTTTGGGAAAATGACTACAACAATACAATTACGGGAGAATCGGGGTTTGTATATCCAGAGTTTAAAGGTTACTTCTCACATTTCTATTGGGCTGAGCTGAAAAGCAAAGCAACGAATGGATTTAAAGTATACTGTCATTCGCCTAATGTATTTCTAAGAATGCTTACACCTGAAAATCCAAGTGGAGATCCAAAAGGTAGAGTGACTCCATTTTTCCCTAAAGGCGATCTCTCTTTTGTCTATAATATCCCTGCCATTGGTACTAAATTTCAAGAATCGAGTAGTACCGGACCTCATGGCAATGAAGAAATCTATTATGGAAATAGTGACGATCCATTAAGAATTGAACTGACTTTTGAATTTTAAAAATGATATTGAAATGAATCAACTAACAAAATTTACGTGGTTACTTCTTCTTCTAGGAATTACTATAAGTTGTAAAGAAACGACTTCTAAGGAACCTCAAGAATATAAACCAACATGGGAATCCCTATCGAAACATGATGCTACTCCCGAATGGTTTCAAGATGCAAAATTTGGTATTTACTTTCACTGGGGACCTTACAGTGTTCCGGCTTATGGTAGTGCATGGTACCCCTGTAATATGTATATCAAAGGATCTAGCGTCAATAAATTTCATGAAGAACATTTTGGAAATATAAACGAGTTTGGGTACGAAGATTTTATCCCCTTATTCACTGCTGAACATTTCGATCCGGAAGATTGGGCGGAGTTATTTTTACAAGCAGGAGCCAAGTTTGCCGGCCCTGTAGCACAACATCATGATGGTTTTGCGATGTGGAATAGTGAAGTCAATCCTTGGAATGCTCAAGTCATGGGACCGAAAAGAGATATTTTGGGTGACATATTTCATTCACTCAAAAAAAGAAATATTAAAACACTCGCTACGTTTCACCACGCACGTAATGGTCAAAGAAATGTATCCACTCCTGAAAATTGGGGTAGAAATGGCTTCAACTCTCACTATCCTTACCACCCTGATTTACCTACTGCCACAAAAGATCCTAAATTGAAAATGTTGTTTGGGAATTTTGACACGGAGGAAGCCTTCAATCAATATTGGCTAGATCAAGTCAATGAAGTAGTGGATCAATACCAACCCGATATGATTTGGTTTGACTCTTGGCTCAACTTTATTCCTTCTTCTTACAGAAAAGAGATGTTGGCTCATTTTTTCAATGAAGGGGCTAAAAATGGTCAAGAAGTAGTCAGTTGCCACAAGCAAAATGATTTACCGATGGAATGTAGTGTTTTAGATTTTGAACAAGGTGGAAGGCGAGACATCTACCCTATTCCATGGATGACGGATATTACATTGGGAGAACATAAATGGATGTATGTGGAAGGACACCCCTACAAATCCTCTGCTTTGGTATTAAGAAATATGATTGATGTATGGAGTAAAAATGGCATTGTACTGTTGAATGTTTCCCCTAAAGCCAATGGAGTAATCAATCAGGAACAAAGAAGCATTTTGAAAGACATTGGTGATTGGTTTAAAGTTTACGGAGAAGCCGTGTATGGCACTCGTCCCTATTATGTTTTTGGATATGGCAATGCCAAACCCTCACAAAGTACTCATGACGGTCAATCTGCGAAAGTAAAGTATACTGCCAATGATGTCCGTTTTACGATTTCCAAAGACAACAAATCCGTGTATTTGTTTGTATTAGGCAAACCCAAAACAGGAAAAAGAATGAAAGTAAGGCCACTTGGTCTACATAGAAATTGCACACCTACGCCTATCAAAAGAATGATTGATTTAGGAACAGGCAAAGAAGTCAAATGGGAAATGAAAACAGATAATTTTTATTTTACTATTCCTGATGCACCACATCATGCGATTGCCAATGTGTACAAACTGGAGTTGGAATAATGATAGGAATTGATTTTTATAAAAAAGATTTTGTCAACCTCTACATTTCAGTTTTCTCTAAAATAACTCTTTTATCAATATGATTTTTTCCTAACTACTCATATTGGTCTATATTTGAATAGAAAATTAAAATGTGTCTTTTTAATTAATCAATTACAAAATGAAAAAAATCAATCTCTTTTTCTGTTTCTTACTTTTTAGTTTATGTTCCTTTGGTCAAAAAATACCTGGAAACTTCTATTTAGACTTTGGAGCAACGATGTGGCAAGATGATAAGGGACTTGAATTAGAAACCCAATCTAGATCAATCTCTTTGGCTTATATGTATGAATTGGTATTGGATCAAAATGGGCAATTTACTTTTAACCCAGGAGTTGGTTACACTGCTGATAATTACTTTCTAAAAAATGGCGTGACGCTTTACAATAATGGTAGTCATACAGAACCTGTTGATGCTATCGGTAGCAATCAAAAATTGCGTAAAAGTAAGTTTGTTGGTAATTATGTAGATGTCCCATTAGAATTTAGATTTAGAACTCACCCCGGTAGAAATGCTTTCCGACTAGCTGTTGGAGCAAGGTTAAGTCTATTAGTAGATGGTCATACCAAAGTAAAATATGAAGATGAATTTGGTAATGTTCGTGTATCTAAAGACAAGGGGAATTTTAATTTGAATCGCTTTAAAGGTGGTTTAGTAGGTAGAATTGGTTATGGATGGATTAACTTCTTCTGTTATTATGGCCTCACAAACACTTTTGAAAGTGATAAATTATTGAATACTGATGGAAATGCGTTCACGGGTACTGATAGACCTATTACTATTGGTATTACAGTTTCGAATTTCTAGATTAAAAATACCTTTATTTAAAAGGCTACTTCGACAAAATTAGGGTCGAAGTAGCCTTTTTTATTTCTGTATTCTATAATTATCATAAGATTATAACCACAAAAAGAATAATTTAAATAAATTCGTCACTGAACCTGTACTATAAAACCGTCAAATGATTTATATTTACTAAACATGAGTTCTAAAGAGTTGGTAATCAAAACGAACAGCATAGATGATTTAGCATCGGCAGCTCAACAAGTAATTGACTTTACTAAAGGCGAATCCAATGTCTGGCTTTTTCATGGTGAAATGGGAGCTGGAAAAACGACTTTCATAAAAAGCATATGTGATGTACTTGGTGTTTTAGACCACGTAAACAGCCCTACATTTGCTCTAGTCAATGAATACATGACAGATAATGCCGATACTATCTACCACTTTGATATGTATAGAATCAAAGATGAAACAGAAGCATTTGATATAGGTTTTGAGGAGTATATTTACAGTAAAAACCTTTGCTTGATTGAGTGGCCGTCAAAAGTAGAGCAACTATTGCCAGAAGACTGCATTGATATTGATATCAAAGTAGTGGATGAACACTCAAGAGAAATTACAATTAGATTAAATTAAACTTTCTTCTCTAGATAACATATGGGAAAGCAACGTGAAGGCTTCGAGAAAGCTACCGAGAGTTATTTTCAGTTTCACCCTCAAGAGGTGATGGAAGGCCCTGTCAATAAAAAAGGATCTCCGCTGAAAATTGGTCTACCAAAAGAACTAAATCCAGATGAAAAAAGGTGTGCTTTGCGACCTGGAGCTGTTTCTATATTAGTCAACAACGGAGTTGAAGTTTTAGTTGAATCCAAAACTGGCCAGCATGTCAATCATCTCGATCAAGAATATGCTGATGCCGGTGCTACCATCGTATACACACACAAGGAAGCTATGGAAGCTGACCTTGTCATCAAAATTGCCTCTCCTACTGTAGAAGAAGTTTCTTATATGAAGAAAAATAAAGCCATCATTTCGGCAATTCATATGAGAGATATTCAAAAAAGTGTACTCACTGCTTTAAACGCTAAAAAGATCACTGCATTGGGTTTTGAGCTTTTAGAGGATAAAGTAGGCGGTTTACCTTTGGTAAGAGCAATGAGTGAAATTGCAGGTAGTACAGTAATGCTGATTGCTGCAGAATATTTGAGTAGCTACAATGGCGGTAAAGGTATTATTTTAGGAGGAATTACTGGTGTACCTCCATCAAAAGTAGTGATACTTGGTGCTGGTACAGTGGCTGAATATGCTGCAAGAAACGCTATTGGTATGGGAGCAGAAGTGAAAGTTTTTGATAATGCCATCTACAAGCTTAGAAGACTGAAAAAGGAACTTAATCTCCCTCATTTATTCACCTCTGCTTTTGATAGTACTTCTATTCAAGAAGCATTAAGCAGAGCAGATATTGTTATCGGAGCCGTGCATACACATGGCACTAGAACACCTTCGATTGTAACCGAAGAAATGGTGGCTAGTATGAGAGAAAATTCGATTATTATTGATGTCTGTATTGATCAGGGAGGATGCTTTGAAACGTCTGAACCTACTAATCATAGACATCCTGTTTATAAAAAACATGGGGTTATACACTATTGTGTCCCTAACATTGCATCAAGGGTATCAAGAACGGCGACTGCTGCAATTAGTAATATCTTCACAACTACTTTGATGAAACTCAATGATGAAGGTAGTGTAGATACAATGATGCGAAGACACTCTTGGTTTACCAAAGGAGTTTACACCTACAAAGGGTGTGTAACAAATCAAATGATTGCAGAAAAATTTGATCTCCCGCTTAAGAATTTAGATTTAATTCTTGCTGCTGGAATTTAAAGACCTTCAACTTGAACAGTTTCAAAACTGCTCATAGCATTCCATTTTGTATTAAAAAAATTGGATAAAAAATAAGGTAAGAGGAAGTAATACACTTTCCCTCTTACCTTATTTTTTATTCCTGATTCAAAGTTGTTTTTCCATTCGTACAAATAGAATTCCTTTTCTGACGAATGAAGTATCTGTTTGGTGTAAGCCTTCTCGTTCATACAAGATGGTTGCCGTGGCTCTAGCATTACACCATAATAAATTTGCTCCACCTTCTTTGGCTACTTTCATCACATGTTTCAACAACATACTACCATAACCTTTTCCTTGCTCTTCTTTTAAGGTTGCAAATTTTCGGAACTGTACATTCTTATCTGGATCCATAAATAGAGAAATCACTGATGTCAGTACCTCATTTACAAACAGTCCCAAATGTTGTCCCCTTTCATCATCTGGAATTTTCACATAGGACAGAGGCTCATTGGGCCACATTACCTTATGTCTTAACGCCCATGTCTGAGGGGCGGTTATTTCTTTAATTTCGATTTTCATACGGTTAAAAAAAGCGACTGAAGAGTCGCTTATCCTCTTCTATATTTTGTTGCTTAGAAAGCGACTTCAACTCTAATGACCCATGGAGAATTAGTATAAGAAGTTTTTTCATCATAAGAGAAGTCATAAAGTGCAATAATATTCACACCGCCTTTTCTACCAATGCCTTGTGAAACACCTCCACCCAATAAAAACTGATCTCTCCAAATACTATCTTTTACTGTCTCTCCATTATTATCTCTGAATTCTCTATTATTACTAAAACCATAATATTCTGCTTGAGGGAAAATCCTCAACCCATCTTTTAATGGAATCATATATCTCATAAATGGTCGAATACCATAATTGTTTTCTTTATAGGAAACATCTTTTCTCTCAAAGTACTCATAAACAAAGCCCATACCTACTTGAAAGTTTGGTGTCACCATGTATCCAACCATCGGTAAAATAGCTACTTGTGTATGTATATTAGAAAAACCTAATCCCAATCCACCTCCAAAGAAAATTTTATCTTTTAAGGGAAGATCTTTATGGCTTTTGTCTTTAAAAGCATCCACGTCTGATTCTGTCGGTTTCTTGTATTCTGACGATGGTTTTGCCGTTTCTGTAGAATCTTCAACATAATTATATACTTGAGCTGATGCTGAAGTATAAATTAACATAGTGAGCAAAAGTGCTAGGGTAGTTATAATGTTTTTCATATCAAGTATTTCTATTTTTACTCAAATTAATTAAAATTTTAGCCAATTTCATGAAGTGATCCACCAATTTCTGTAGATTACTAAGATAAAATAAACGATCTCCACCATGAAGACAAATACAACTCCACAATATACTCAAGATCCTTCTTTTAAAACGTTAAAAAAAATCAGTACTGTGATGGATGAAGCGATCAGAGTTCCAGGAACCAAATTCCGAATTGGCTTGGATCCTTTTATTGGTATTATTCCAGGTGTTGGAGATACTTTGTCCATTATCATTTCTGGTATTTCTTTGTACACTGTGGCCCGAAATGGCGTTCCCCCAAGGCTCATCATGGCCATGACATTTAATTTAATCATCGATTATTTGATTGGGTTAGTACCCGGTATAGGTGATTTTATTGATCTTTTTTACAAAGCCAACAGGAATAATACACAGATGCTCATCAACTATTATGAGAAAAATCCAGAAGCCATTTATCAAGTACAAAAAGGTTCTTCCGGATTAATTGTCTTTGCAGGTTTAATGTTTCTCCTTATTGTTGGAGTAGTCGGAATCTGTTTTTACTTTATTCGTTTGGTCATTTTTCAATCTATGGGTTGGGAATAAAATTACATCTCCAAAAGATATTCTACTAATTGATACACATTGGTATAGGGTTCTCTTTCATAAAATTTATAATGTGTATTTACTCCATGAGTATAAGACTCTTCTAACTTTTTAGCCCGTTGAATTGCCAATGGAGTTAAATCCTTAATATTTTGATAGTTCTTGCCATTCTTATGGTAACGAGTGACGTGGTTTTGTTGAATATGCTTGATAAGCATTCCACACTTTGCAAAATGTTGATTGGCGTCCAGGTCTTCATAATGCAGTAAAAACCAAAGTTCAAAGCAGATATTAGAAATAATAATTTCAATGTCATGCTCATTGGCTAACTTAATGACGTCTTCAATATGCTTGTGAAAATCCCGGTCGAACACCAACCAAATTGTCTCATAGGGATTACCTTTGACCAACGCTCTTTTTTTCTTGATAATAGCTTCCCGCACGAGGCCAAGCGGACTGTGGCTTTTAGGTTGATACACCTCTACATCAACAGCTGTCAATGCTCTTCTTTTCTGACCGTCGTGCTTTAATCCATTAAAATAATTAGGTTCTGTTTTCGCTCCCTCACATAGTATAAGGACTCTTTTTCGAAGTGATCTAGTTTTATCTTTTCTTCTATTCCTCATCATCTGTAGGGTTAAAGTCAAAATCCAAAGCCATTTGATTAATGGAAGGTGTACCTCCAAACTTCCCCGTCAGGTACCATTCCTCTAATGGTAATTCTCTTTTGAGATTTGGAATATCAGAAACAGAAGAAATTTCAGTAATACCATCCTCTGACCTTTCCGAAATAAAAATCTGATCAAAACGGAAGAGTTGATCATTTAAAAGTGATGCATCGTGCGTCGAAAAAATGAGTTGTGCCCTATGAGGATTTGTCTTAGGATTATGAAATAGTTTGATTAATGCTCTCGTTAAATGAGGATGCATACTCTGATCCAATTCATCAATAGCCAAGGTATCCCCTGACTCTAACACTCTTAATATTAATCCACCCAATGCTACTAATTTTCGTGTACCAATCGATTCTTCCTTCAGGTCAAATGAAATGGGAGGATCATCCGAATAAGGTAACTTATGAATGGTTTTGATTTGATACCTTCTTCTACCTTCAAAAAGACCCATCAATTCACTGTCCTCTTGAAAAACCTCAATGCCACTTACTCCTGTATCTGCATGGCTCACTAATTGGCATAGGTTCTTAAGGAATCTTTGAGAATCATCATTAACGATGTGCTTCGCAATACCTTGTAATAAAGCATCGTCATACACTGATCGGTATAAAATATAAGCTCTTAAATGATTTTTGAAGAATTGCCAAGGTGCTACTAATTGTTCTAACCCTAATTGAGCTCCTTTGGAAAGAAAAAGTTGATAGGGTAAAACATGCCTTGCAATGGTCTGCTTATCTCCTTTTAACTTCTTACCAAAACTAGTCAACTCTCCCTCATTCCTCTCAAAAAACTTTACTCTTCTAGAATTTGGATAAGCATACAATGCCTCATGAGTCACCTGATCCACATCTCTTGACATTTCATATTCATATTGAATACCGTCGTTCGCAATAAAACGAATATAAAAATCAGTGGGCAATTCTCTCGAAAGACGATCTAAACGGAAGGGAACATAAGCTTTAGCTCCTTCTCCAATGGCACTATCATGTCCCTCCTGGACCATCACCGTCAATGCTTCCAACGCTCTCAACAAATTACTTTTGCCTGATGCATTCGCACCAAAGACGACCGCAGTGGCCAAAGTCTCTGTCTGCTTGTAATTGGGATGTATAAATAAACGGTCTTCAGTTCCTGTTTTACGTACTCGCCCAGAAGGTAAAAGAGATAATACCTGTTCATCTTTGATAGACCTAAAGTTGGAAACAGAGAATTCTATTAGCATTGTTTTTTGAATGAATAATGATGGATTAAAAAAGAACAATTAGGCCTTGTTCTTCCGTTAATTTACAAAAAAATAAGGTATAACGCTTCAGTTTTGAAGTGTTATACCTTACTGTTATATTTTTGTAGTTCTGATTGTGGTGCGGTGGGCAGACACATAGGTCTGCCCCTACGGCTAATCAATGATTTCGCCCAATAATGTACCTCCCGTACAATCGTGGATTCTCACTGTAGCGTACTCTCCTAATTTTGCGTTTCCTTTCGGGAATACTACCACTTTATTATGTGAGTTTCTTCCTTGGAAATGCTCTTTAGAACGTTTTGAGTAGCCATCAATCAATACCTTCTGTACTTCACCCACATTCAATGCATTTCTCTCTGCCGAATGCTGTCGCTGTAAAGTAACAATTTCTTGAAGTCTACGCTTTTTCACATCCAATGGAATATCATCTTCGAATTTCTTCTCTGCTAAAGTACCTGGTCTTTCAGAGTAGAAGAACATGTAGCTGTAATCAAACTTCACATACTCCATCAATGACAATGTATCTTGATGCTCTTCTTCTGTTTCAGTACAGAAACCTGCAATCATATCTGAAGAAATACCACAATCGTTACCAAATACCTCACGGATTTTATCAATTCTATTGATATACCACTCACGGTCATAAGTACGGTTCATGATATCCAATACTCTTGAGTTACCCGATTGTACTGGCAAGTGAATGAAGTTACAGATGTTTTCGTGCTTCTTCATTGTGTAAAGTACCTCATCCGTAATATCTTTTGGATGTGACGTAGAGAAACGAATTCTTAATTCAGGAGAAACTCCGGCTACCATTTCCAATAGCTGAGCAAAGCTGACAATTTCAACGCCTTCCTCTTTAAGTTCTTTTTTCTCTAAGCGAGCTTTATTGTTTTCCTCATCAGACCATTTGTATGAATCTACATTCTGACCTAATAAAGTCACTTCTTTGTATCCTTGATCGAATAGTTCTTGTGCTTCTTTTACAATAGAGTGTGGATCTCTCGAACGCTCACGACCTCTAGTGAAAGGTACTACACAGAAAGAACACATGTTATCACATCCTCTCATAATAGAGATCATGGCTGAGATACCATTTGAGTTCAATCTTACAGGAGCAATATCTGCGTACGTCTCATCTCTTGACAAGAATACATTTACTCCTTTATCTCCTTCGTCAACATCGCCTACTAATTTTGGAAGATCACGGTAAGAATCGGGACCTGCCACGATGTCTACCATTTTTTCTTCTTCAAGAAGCTGTGTTTTCAAACGCTCCGCCATGCAGCCAAGTACACCGATAATCATACCCGGCTTACTCTTTTTGACTCTATTGAATACTCTCAAACGTTGACGAACTGTTTGTTCTGCTTTTTCACGGATAGAACAAGTATTCAAGAATACAAGGTCAGCTTCTTCTACGTTAGAAGTCGTTCCGAAATTGTTTTTCTGCATAACAGAAGCTACAATCTCAGAATCCGAGAAATTCATTTGACAACCATAGCTCTCAATATAAAGCTTACGTTGTCCTTCATTTGCCGTATTTTCTGTGACTTTTACCTCACACGACACTGATTTTTCATCAACCTGTTCACCGACAAGGTTGATATCTTTAATCAAATCGCTCATTCTTTAGGAATTTAAGACAGAAGGTTGAGGATTTTCAGTCCTCCTATATTCTGAGCTTAATCTAATTGTTATTAAATATGAAAGTGATTGATTTACAAAACCTTAAAAGGCTCAAAAATCAACCCCTTATTTCTTAATCTCTTCAGCTTTAAATAAAGCCGAACGCAAAATTACTATTTGAAGTGAGAAGTGTCAATTATGTTTACAAATGATTGACTTTCAATGTAATTTAGAATTAATAAAAATAAACAACCCTTACTCATTTATCGAACGTGCTCATTGTTAATTTTATCATAATAAACCTTAATTGTTGAATAATTCTTCAAAAAAGGGGGGCATAATCATCATTATTATATTACCTCATTGTATTAAGGTATTATAATTGCGAAATTTATTTTAAATAAATATTTGAACTACTAGAGCACTTATACTATTAACGTGAAATCCTTTTCCTACCAACTTATCACTACCCTCTTCTTATGTATCTTCATTTCGACTTTATCACAAGCACAACATACTTTACATCGAATGAATATACATGCTTGGGCCGCAAGTGAATCACCAAAGATTGATGGTGATTTAGATGATGCCGTATGGTCTGACCCATTGCATATGAGTAACCTTACTGCAAGTGCGAACAATGTATTGTATAATGCAGATCCTGCTAAATATATATCTGAAGGTTATTTTACTCAGAATAGCCCTTACAATAATCAACCTTCCGCTTTTAAATCAAGAGTTCAAATCGCTTATGACGATTATGCTATTTATGTAGCTGCTCAATTGTATGATCCTGCCCCGGATTCAATTCGTACGAACATGGGTGCAAGGGATTCAGGAGGAAACGGAGCTGATGTTTTTGTTGTTTCATTTGATACTTACAACACACAACAAGATGCGTTTGAATTTGTCGTTACTGCATCGGGAGTTCAAAGTGATCGAAAGCGAGGAACATCAGGTTGGGATGGAAATTGGAATGAGGTCTGGTCAAGTGCTGTACAAATAAATGATGAAGGTTGGGCTGTAGAAATGGCAATTCCTTACAGAGCATTAAGAATGCCCGATTCAAAAGAACAAATCTGGGGATTAAATTTCTCAAGGGGAATTTCTCGTAGAGGAGAAACTTCTTTTTGGAATCCTGTTGATGCTAATAAATCAGGTTATGTAAATCAGTTTGGTACACTAAGAGGAATCTATGATGTAAAACCTCCACTTCGCCTTACGCTTTCTCCTTATATCAGTAATGTGGTGGTAGGAAAGCAAGGGAGCGACAAAATGGCCAATACATTTTCTGGAGGTGCTGATTTAAAATTAGGTTTGGGACAAAGTTTTACATTGGATGTGAGCTTAGTACCCGACTTCTCTCAAGTGCAAGCAGACAATGATGTACTAAATTTATCAGCCTTTGAAGTAAAGTTTGGTGAATTCAGAGACTTCTTTACACAAAACACTACAATTTTCAATAAATGGGGACAATTCTATTCTAGAAGAATTGGTCAAAGCCATCATTCTCCGAGTAATGATTTATTGGAAGAGCATGAACAATATATTTATAAGCCTTCTGATGCTCCGTTAATCAATTCTATTAAACTAACTGGTATTACGGAAAAAGGATTAGGTGTAGGAGTATTAAACTCTATCACAAACGAGAGCTTTGCCATTATTGAAGATACACTCACTGATGATCTTAGAGAGGTGAAAGTAGACCCTGTCACTAACTTCAATATGATTTCACTGGAACAAAGTTTACCCAACAACTCCAAAGTAGGATTTATGAATACGAATGTGATGAGGGGTTCAGGGTATAAAAATTCCAATGTCACTTCTGGAGAATTCAGTCTATTTAATAGAACGAATACCTATAGAATTAGAGGTTTTGGATCGCTATCGCAAGAATATCTTCCAGTAGACGATGATCCATCCACAGAAGATCAAAAGTTAACAACACTTGGTCACCGTATCAACCTAAGTGGTGGTAAAGTGGCTGGAAAATGGAGATATTGGGGAGCTACAAACATTGAATCTGATACTTATAATCCAAATGATTTGGGCTACAACAGTTCAAACAATCAGATTTATGCTTCGGCCAATGTTTCTTATAATATTTTTGAGCCTAAAGGCTTTTATAGACGCTATTGGGTACGATTGAGTGCCAATGAAAACTGGCTGTATAATCCTCGCACTTTTATTTCAAGAAGAGCTTGGACTGATGGTTGGATGCAGTTCAATAACTTATGGAGTGTTTATTATGACTTTTCTATCCAACCAGGGTTATCCTATGATTATTTTGGGCCTAGGGTAGATGGTTATCGATTTAAACAATATCCTTCCAATTGGGGAGGTTTAACTATCAATACAGATGGTAGACAAAAGTACTCTGTAAGTCTCAGAACAAGCTACTGGCAGCGTCAAGAGTTTAATCAGTTTGATACTTACTATCGTTACGGTCAAACTTTTAGAGCTTCTGATAAATGGGATATCAATCATTCCATTTCATGGAACAACAAACAGAATGAAAAAGGGTATGCTACCACAGTGCGTGATGAAAATGATGACGTAGAAAACGTGATTTATGGCGACCGTAATGTAACTACCTTAGAAAATAATTTCTGGACACAATACACTTTCTCTCCGAAAATGTTTGTGAAGTTCAGACTAAGACATTATTGGAGACAAGTAGCCTACAGTGAATTTTTCAATCTTACGCAAGATGGAGACCTTTCTGAATCTGATTACTCAGATATCAATGAGGATGGTGAAAAAGAACACGATGCGAATTACAATACTTTCAACATGGAGTTATCCTACAGTTGGGAGTTTTTACCAGGAAGTTTCTTTACTGCCTTATGGAGGAATCAACTAGGTTCATCTTCTCATAATTCACATTATGGATTTAATGAAAATATCAACGAAATGTGGAAAGAGGCACAAGTGAACACCGTTTCCGTAAGAGTAATGTATTTCTTGGATTATCAACAGGTGAAAAAAGGATTTAGTAGAAATTAATTTTTCCTTTTATCATCATTTAAGAAGCACTTGATTCCGTCAATATCAAGTGCTTTTTTTTTTAAAATAAACCCCTTCACTGCTTTTAACAGTCAAGGGGCTTATTATAATTTCAATATATCGTTTATTAAAACTTCATCTCAGCATTTAATGCATCCAGCATTCCTTTCGCTTTCAATAAACATTCTTCATACTCTAATTCTGCATTGGAGTCGATCGTAATCGCACTACCAATTTGGAAGGATAAGTATTTATTTCTTGAATTATAAAAGGCACTTCTGATCACTACGTTAAAATCAAAATCTCCTTCTGGAGTGATATAACCTATAGAACCAGAGTATAAACCTCGTTTCGTTCGCTCATACGTTTCGATCAATGCCATTGCCATCACCTTAGGTGCACCAGTCATACTTCCCATTGGAAAAGCATTTTTCAGTACTTTCGCAAAAGGAATACCCTGTTTAATTTCTCCTTCAATGGTAGAAATCATTTGGAAAACGGACTTGAAACCGTAGACTCCAAAAATCTCTGGTACTTTGATCGTTCCCGCCTTACAAGTTCTAGCTAAGTCATTTCTCACCAAGTCTACAATCATCATATTTTCTGCCACTTCTTTCTCATCATTACGAAGTTGTAATTTCAATTGATGATCTTCTTCCTCTGTCTTTCCTCTTCGGATTGTTCCCTTAATAGGTTGAGAAATTACTTTATTGCCCTCTTTTTTCATATAACGTTCTGGTGAAGAACAAGCGACAAACTTATTTTTCACTTTATGAAATGCTGAAAAAGGAGCAGGTGACAATGCTGAAATTCTTAAGTACAAATCAAACGGATCAATTTCCGCTTCTCTTGCCAAGAACTCCATACAAATATTGACCTCATATACATCACCTTCTACGATATGTTCCTGTATTCTTTCTACAGTATCAATATAGATTTTATGAGAGATTTTAGGGTTCACTTTTCCACCCCATCCATCCTTTGACGGTTGAGGTACTTCTTGTTGAGAAACTTGATAGAAAATAGCTTCAGCATCACCGTCTGAAACAATTTGAACCTCATTTCCCTCAAAAATAAATAGCGTTTTAGGGATATAGAAAAAGGCATTTGACATGTCAATACCATCTTGATGGTCAGAACATAACAATTCTACCTCATTTTTAAGGTCATATCCCCAATGACCAAACAGCCAACTTTTATGCTGATCATGGAATTTTTGAACGCTTTCAAAAGAGTTTCCATCTTCAATATCACAAACTTTTTTAGCCCCAACAGCCAGTAAGTGCTTAAAACCACCATTAGGGTAATCTATTTCGTGATCATACAAGTAGGTGCAGTAAGTTTCATCCTTACCCCAGTTCCATGCTTGCAGACGAAACGACTCCACATCTTCGACTTGAAAACGCATTCTTTTATCTTCTATTTCTTCCAAAAACATCACAACACAAAATTAATCATTTATAATTGATCTTTACACAGTTTAATCAATTAAGAATCTGTTAACTGAAAATTGCTAATGCATTCTATCTCCTCTGACATCCATAGTTTTGAGGAGTTCTGCTTCAAACTTCAAGAATTCTTGCCAGCGAGCATCCACTTCTTCTCTTGGCTTGTACTTTCTTGCCAATTCAATAAAAGTGACATAATGCCCTGCCTCTGAAATCATCAATTCATAATAGAAGCTTTTCAGATCTTCATCATCCAATCCTTTCCAAAGTAATTTGAATCGTTCACAAGATCTAGCCTCAATCAAAGCACTCACTAAAAGTTTGTCGACCAATTGATCCATTCTTGAACCTCCTTTTCGAGCAAACTTTACAATCGCATTAACATACTCATCTTTTCGCATACGCCCCAAAGATAGCCCTCGCTTTCTAAGTTGCTTTACGACTCTCTCAAAATGTTCCCATTCTTCTGCTACAATAGGCATCAAAGTATCCACCACATCATCCAATTCAGGATAATTGACAATGATAGACATACTTGCCGTTGCCGCTTTCTGCTCGCAGTATGCATGATCAACTAAAATTTCCTCAATATTGTTTTTCTCCACCATGTTTACCCACTTCGGATCAGTTGGTAATTTGAGGTGAAGCATGTGTCCTTGCCCTTTGAATTCTTCTTCCATTATTTATGAATAATATTCCATTAAAAATCCCGATGCGAAATTAGAGATATTCCTTCAATAATTGAGAATTAAAATTTAAAAATGATCTGATAATGCAAGAACTAACGCTTATCTGAAAGAATATTCCATATTTTGAGCAAAATTGTAAACATTACATTAAAATCAGCCATTACAATACTAAAAACCCACTTTTCCACTCTTTTCAGGAACGATATGTAATGCTATTACTGTCAATTGTAATGGTTTGTAATGCTATATTTTCATCAAAAAACGATCATAGTGACGTCTTTGCAAAGACATCTCAAACATGTTACTATGAAATTTAAAAATACTTTTAACTCTCGCTCAAAAAGACAACTGAAAAGAAAGATTGAAACTTTAATTACTCTACAAAAGAATCATTCAAATTATAACTCGCTCTCTTGTGAAGTAAAACGATTATTCAACAAAGTTTTTCAATTCAGTACAAATAAGACATTCCAAAAATGCCTCTCAACAGCTATACTTTATTGTGGTATCAACTCAGTTAATGCTCAAAGTTTTGAGGCGCCAATTCACATCTCTGAATTTGCCAATTTTCAAATCACTGATGCAGGAACTCCTTCTATGTATAAACCTGCTTTAGTAGATATTGACAATGATGGCGATTTGGACTTCTTCTATGGTTCTAACCCTGATCTTTATTTTGTAGAAAATACAGGAGATAAAAACATCCCCAATTTTGAAAGTGCTCCTGTTGCTTCCCCTTTTGACTTTAAAATTCCTTTTGACCACCCGGCATTAGAACCATCGTTTGTTGATATTGACAACGACGGGGACTATGACCTTTTTATTTCTGTTTATGAATACGGAGACCTTTATTACTATGAAAACACCGGTACGCCCACGGCCCCTCAATTTGCTAAAAAAGAAAAAAATGCTTTTGGATTTGAAGTTACAGGAGAAATCGGCGAATATTCCACCAATGCGAGTGATTTTGTTGATTTGGATAACGATGGTGATTACGACCTGCTAGTTGTAGATTATTATGGAGAAGCATTTTATTATGAAAATGTTGGAGACAAAGGAAACCCTCATTTTGCTTCTCCTATCAAAACTCCTTTTGGTTTGCCCGAATTCCAATACAATGATTACGGTTTATTTGACTCACCTATTTCTGAAGGAACTCCCGTTTTTAATGATATAGACAATGATGGCGATCAAGACCTCTTGGTAGGAACATGGGATGAGGACATTCAGTTTTTTGAAAATATAGGAAATAATTGCTCTCCCCAATTTACAATTCCCATCACTAACCCTTTTAATTTAGAAGATACTGGCTTAGATGATATAAGAAGAGAGGCCATGGCTTTTGGCGATCTTGATAATGATGGTGATTTAGATATGATTCTCGCAGGATCACAACACCCCAGTATGTTCTTTTTTGAATTTAATGGAAAAGCTCCTTCTTATGCTGGCATCGGTGGTTGTGACATTGCACACGTTGGAAAAACAAGCCCAAAACAAACGATTCAACGTGAAAAAGGGCTAACAAATAATACAGTTCATTTTCGCCAACATCAAACCTACACTTCAAGTGATTTATCCTATTATGGTGCTTCTAGTGACCGCTTTGGATGGGATGTGAAGACCAATGCTACTTCAATGGCCATCGGTTCCTTTTATGGTCATCATGGGGAAGGAGATCAAAAACTGTATCAAACCGGAGCGGTTGAGATGTATAAAAAGAATGAACAGCAAGAATGGGAATTTCATCAAAAAATTTACGCTTTTGATCATCTCAACCCTGCCAGTCAGTTCGGTGCTGAAGTAGAAATTAATGAAAGGTTCTTAATCATTGGTGCTCCCAAGGCCTATGATAAAGCAGATTACCCTGCTTACATCAATACTGGGTTTGTTTATATCTATCAAAAAGATGTCAATGGTGATTGGGAAGAACTTCAATTTATTAAAGCTTCTACTGATCGATCTAGTTATTTTGGAAAGGAAATTAGTTTTTCTGATTCCAAAATGGCCATTGCCAATACTGATAATCTATTCTTATATGATTGGGATGAAGAATCTAATATATGGATAGAAACTCAACAGATTCCTATAAGTTCTAACACAAGAATTATTGAAATAAATGATCACGATTTGTTTGTGGGTACACCCGATAAATTAGATATCTATCATTATCAAAAAAATAAATGGACAATTTCTCAAACTACAACAATCAACAATGCTTCTTTCATTTCAGGTGAATTAGATCAAAATCAATTTATCCTTGGCCAATTCAAGTACAATGCTCCTCAATATGATTCTGTGAAAGTTTTCCACAAAAATGAGAATGACCGATGGGAATTAGAAAGTAATATTGCTCTACCATACAATACTACTCATCAATATTACGGGCATTATACACAAATCAAAGACGACTTTTTATTAATTGCATCTGATCCTATACAAGAAAAGCTACTGAATGGACATAAAGCTACATTTTCAGATATTCTACTTTATAAAAAATCAAATGGAGAATGGCTTCCTCACCAAGCATTGGTTTATGAAAGTGATAAAGGAATACACCCAAGAATAAATATAGAGTTGGCCGATTCTTCTGTTTATATAGGTGCTCCTTCAGAATCTTCTGTGACGGAGTTTAAAGCTAAATCAATTGATAAATGGGAATACAGAAGTCTTGGTTGTGAAGTAATTTATTGGAAAGATTCAATTATTACAACCCCTCAAGTGTTAGCGGATACAATAGATAATATGATTTCCAACGTATTCGTTTTAGGGCTTCCGAAAGTTAAAACTGAGCTGATAATTAAATCTAGCGAACCCTATCTTTTTAATAATGACACCCTAATTGAAACAACAGGTGAATATCATTTCACTTTACAAAATGAACAAGGGTGTGACAGTTTAGTAAGTATTGAGTATTTCAAAATCAATACAGAACTGCAAACAGAAGACTGTAGTATAGCACCATTGGTAAAAGAAGGATTCTATGCTGTAAAGAATAATGGTAAAAGTCCATTTTATAAATTTATAGCAGAGGATAATGGATGGCTGACCATTTCTACATGCGGTATTACAGAGGAAGAAACAAGAATTAATCTCTACAAAGAGTGTAACTTATTTGTTGGGTTCAACGAATATGCCTGTGATGATCAAGCTGAAGTGACTCTTGCTCTTAGCAAAGGTGATTCTATTCTCTTCCAAATGATTGATGATGAAGTATATGATGATTACATTTTTGAAGTTTCATTTATTGATGATTGTTACGCTCATTCTACGCAATATCAAGATTCCCCTTTCGGAAATAATTGTGCATCAGCTTTAGAAATCACCGAAGGTTATCATAGAGTGAGAGATGAAGATACGTCTCCTTGGTATAAATATACCGCACTAGAAGCTGGCACATTAAAAATTTCTACTTGTGAGATTTCTGATGAAGATACATTTATTGAGGTATACAAAGATTGTGTTCTTGATCATATTGTAGATGATAAATGTTGGACTAACTTTTATACTGAGATGGATTTAGAAAAAGGAGAAAGTATTACATTTCATCTTTCAGACCGCTTTGATCCAGATGACTATATTTTTGAAGTTTCATTTGATCAGGGATGTGCAGAAGCAGAGCGCATTTTAATTTCAGAAACCAAACAGGTTACCTCTGATAAACAATGGTTAGAATTCAAAACGGAACCTGACCAATGGGTGAATATCGTCTCTCCTTCCAAAAATGATTTTGAAGTTTTTTTTTCGACGTGTTTTGACAGCTTAATTGGAACATCAACAATCTCAAATGATACTGCTTCATTTGAATTATATAGTGAAAACTGTTCTTCTATCTTTATCTATGCTGATATCAAAGAAGCAGATCATTCTTATGATATCTCTATTCTTCCCATTCCTGGTACTTCTTGTTCATCAGCTATACAACTAGATAGGATTGGTATTTATAATGCAGAAAATTCCAGAGGAGATCAATGGTTTAAATACACCTCTGAAAAAACAGGAACTTTATTTATCAGTACCCTTGGGAGAACTTCATTAGATACGTGGATCAACTTAAAACAAGGTTGTGAAAGTGGCTTTATTAATTCTTCAGATGATGTAAATGGATTACAATCCTTAGTAAGAGCTAATGTCACGGCTGGAGAAACGTATCACTTTTTCATCAATCAAAGAAATAATGTTTCAGACCCTTTTGAATTTGAAATTGGTTACACTGACAACGAAGGTTTGACTTGTGATACAGCTCTTGAAATTACAAACAATGACTTCTCTGTTATCCTTTCCAATGAAACTAAATATTTTAAATACACCGTTCCTGAAAATGGAAACGTCATATTTGATTTCTCTAATGCTATGTTTGTTGATGTCCGCTTAAATTCTTGTCAAGAACAAGCCTCTATAGCTTATTATGATGCTGACGTTGATGAAGGGCAGTCTATCACTATTGATGAACTTCAAAAAAATGATGAGCTGATCTTCGAACTTTCCGCCGAAGGTTTTTATCAACAAGACATCCAACTCACTCATAATGGACAGTTATTTGAAACTGTTGAAATTTCTTCTTGTGATCCAATTCTTTTTAATGAACAAGACATTACCGAAACGGGAACTTATTATGCTTATTTAGAAAGTATAGAAGGATATGACAGTACGGTTACTTTACAATTCGAAAGATTAATTTCTTCTTTTACTTCAATTGAAGAAAGCAGTTGTAAAAGCTTCATTTTTGGTGATAGTACTTATTTTGAATCTGGCACTTATTACGATACACTTATCAATGCAGTGGGATGCGATAGTATTATTCAATTAGACTTAATCATAAACAACCCTTCATATACAATTGAAGAGGTAAAAACTTGTGACAGTTATGACTTCAATAACCAAGTCATTACAACATCAGGTACTTACTTTGATACTTTAACTAACGATGTCGGATGTGATAGTATCGTACAATTGGAGTTAACTATTAACAAGACTTCTTATTCAGTTGAAGAGGTAAAAACTTGTGACAGTTATGACTTCAATAACCAAGTCATTACAACATCAGGTACTTACTTTGACACTTTAACCAACACTGTCGGATGTGATAGTATCGTGCAATTGGACTTAATCATAAACAAGACTTCTTATACAATCGAAGAAGTAAAAACTTGTGAGAACTATGACTTCAATGATCAAACAATCACTACATCAGGAACTTACTTTGATACATTAACTAACGCTGTCGGATGTGATAGTATCGTACAATTGGACTTAATCATAAACAAGACTTCTTATTCAGTTGAAGAGGTAAAAACTTGTGAGAGTTATGACTTCAATAACCAAGTCATTACAACATCAGGAACTTACTTCGACACTTTAACTAACGATGTCGGATGTGATAGTATCGTACAATTGGACTTAATCATAAACAAGACTTCTTATTCAGTTGAAGAGGTAAAAACTTGTGAGAGTTATGACTTCAATAACCAAGTCATTACAACATCAGGAACTTACTTCGACACTTTAACTAACGATGTCGGATGTGATAGTATCGTACAATTGGACTTAATCATAAACAAGACTTCTTATTCAGTTGAAGAGGTAAAAACTTGTGAGAGTTATGACTTCAATAACCAAGTCATTACAACATCAGGAACTTACTTCGACACTTTAACTAACGATGTCGGATGTGATAGTATCGTACAATTGGACTTAATCATAAACAAGACTTCTTATTCAGTTGAAGAGGTAAAAACTTGTGAGAGTTATGACTTCAATAACCAAGTCATTACAACATCAGGAACTTACTTCGACACTTTAACTAACGCTGTCGGATGTGATAGTATCGTACAATTGGACTTAATCATAAACAAGACTTCTTATTCAGTTGAAGAGGTAAAAACTTGTGAGAGTTATGACTTCAATAACCAAGTCATTACAACATCAGGAACTTACTTCGACACTTTAACTAACGCTGTCGGATGTGATAGTATCGTACAATTGGACTTAATCATAAACAAGACTTCTTATTCAGTTGAAGAGGTAAAAACTTGTGAGAGTTATGACTTCAATAACCAAGTCATTACAACATCAGGAACTTACTTCGACACTTTAACTAACGATGTCGGATGTGATAGTATCGTACAATTGGAGTTAACTATTAACAAGACTTCTTATTCAGTTGAAGAGGTAAAAACTTGTGACAGTTATGACTTCAATAACCAAGTCATTACAACATCAGGTACTTACTTTGACACTTTAACCAACACTGTCGGATGTGATAGTATCGTGCAATTGGACTTAATCATAAACAAGACTTCTTATACAATCGAAGAAGTAAAAACTTGTGAGAACTATGACTTCAATGATCAAACAATCACTACATCAGGAACTTACTTTGATACATTAACTAACGCTGTCGGATGTGATAGTATCGTACAATTGGACTTAATCATAAACAAGACTTCTTATTCAGTTGAAGAGGTAAAAACTTGTGAGAGTTATGACTTCAATGATCAAACAATCACTACATCAGGAACTTACTTTGATACATTAACTAACGATGTCGGATGTGATAGTATCGTACAATTGGACTTAATCATAAACAAGCCTTCTTATTCAGTTGAAGAGGTAAAAACTTGTGACAGTTATGACTTCAATGATCAAACAATCACTACATCAGGAACTTACTTTGATACATTAACTAACGATGTCGGATGTGATAGTATCGTACAGTTAGATTTGATTATTCACCACGCTATTCAAAATACAATCGAAATTAATACATGTGAAAACTATGATTTCAATGGTGAATTACTCACCTCTACAGGTATTTATACTCAGACATTGACGAGTTCTGTCGGGTGTGATAGTGTTGTTACTATTGATTACACAAAAACGGTAGCTACGCTAGATGAAATTGTGGTTGAGACTTGTATAAGTTATGATTTTAATGGAAGACTCCTTTCTTCATCAGGTATCTATTATGATACACTTCGAAATGAAGTGGGGTGCGACAGTAGTATCTTAAAATTAGATTTGATACTACATGAAGAAGGAAGCGATTTCTGTAAAGAGGAAGAAGATGTTACGTCGATTGAATTAGAAATTGAAGAAGTGAATATTTTCCCATCTCCTTTCACTGATAAAATCAATATTTCATTTCAATCCATAAAAAATAATATAAACGTCAAAATATACGCTATGAATGGTGGTTTGGTGAGCTCTAGTGATCATCAAAATACGCAAAGCATTGAGAAGTATATCAAAGGCACATCGGGAATATATATTGTCTATATCACAGTAGATAATGCTACTATTCCGATTCAAAAAACTATTGTCAAATTATAATAATCGGTAATTAGAAATACAGTAATTGAAGTAAGTTAGACCTAATAGCCTATTCTTTAAGCTTATCTTTTTAAGTTTACTGAATAGGCTTTGTCTAAAATTTTAAGTCATATGAAAAACATCACACCCTTTGCTTGCACCTTTACACCACATATTCCAGAATTGCTTCAACAACTGAATTGCAGTATCGGCATCAGTACTTATCAAGCTGGAAAATTGGTATTT
The DNA here is from genome assembly GCF_000812565.1 of Flammeovirga sp. OC4. Classification (GTDB taxonomy): domain Bacteria; phylum Bacteroidota; class Bacteroidia; order Cytophagales; family Flammeovirgaceae; genus Flammeovirga. The sequence continues at coordinate 76,394 of NZ_JTAM01000011.1, forward strand.
ATTTCACCAAAAGACAATGAACACTTAGTGCAATTACCCCGAACTTTTCATAAACCTATGGGAATTGCAAAACACCCTTCAGACCAAAATAAGATTGCTTTGGCCTGTAAAGATGAAGTCATTGTCTTTAAAAACAATGCTGAATTAGCTCAATTCTATCTAAAGGCTCCCAACAAATATGACGGCCTGTTTTTGCCAACAATCACTTATAAAACCAACTTCTTGGATATTCATGATTTGGAGTTTGGAAAGGATGGAATTTATGGTGTGAACACCTTGTTTTCTTGTATTATGAAACTTTCTGAAGACTTCAATTTTGAACCTTATTGGAAGCCTTCATTTATCAGTAATTTATCCTCTGAAGATCGTTGTCATCTGAATGGGATGGTCATGAAAGACGGTCAACCAAAATATGCTACATGTTTTAATCAAGGGAATCAAAAACAAAGTTGGAGAAGTGAAATCACAACGGGAGGCGTATTAATAGACATTGAATCCGATCAAATTATTACTGATGGTTTAGCAATGCCACATTCTCCAAGATTGATCAATGACAAAATGTATTGCTTACTTTCTGCTAAGGGAGAACTTGTGGAAATAGACTTGAAAAGTGGGAAAGTCAATACATTATTATCACTCAATGCTTTTGTAAGAGGCATGGATCACATCGGAGATTACTTATTTATAGGCATGTCAAAGCTGAGAGAGAATTCTTCTACTTTCAAACAGTTGATTCCTAATATCAAAAAAAATAGAGCTGGAATAGCAATAATTCACTTACCTACAATGTCCTTTCAAGGTGAAATCATTTATAAATCTTCAGTGGACGAAATCTATGATGTCAAACTTTTCCCTAACCTAAAAAGACCTAATATCCTACACCCTGATAGTCCTGAAAGTAAAATGGCGGTATCTACTCCAAATGCCTCCTATTGGCAGAAAATTACAAACGCTGAATAAAACTTTCCAATTCTACTTCCTCTTCTATATCCATTTTTTTACGGATTCGATGTTTTGTGACACGAATAGAATTGGGTGTGGTATTACGGATATCAGCAATTTCCTTTGTAGAAAGATTTAGTTTGATGAAGGAGCAAATTTCACGTTCCGTTTTCGTTAATGTGGGGCAAATCCCTGCCAAACGATCTTCAAAAACAGTGTTTACTTCATCAATATTCTCTTGCATCAATTGAATTTTCTGTTGACTGGCATTACTTATTTTCAATTCACGAATCACAGTCTTGAGTTCTTTTTTAATATCATCTGACTTCAAAATATCACTCAATGTCTGCACTGCTTTGGTCTGTAGTTTTACTTTGAGCTGATTATTCGCATTCAGCTTTTCTATATCTTTTCTTTTAAACTCTAATTCCAGTTCATGGTTTTTCTCTTGTTCAGCTAAGAGTTCTTGCGCCTGTTCTTCGATTTGTTTTTGCTGTTCTTCTAAGGCTACATTCTGCTGTTTCAAAGCTTTCACATACCTTTTCATATTTCTATTGAAATGAAATACGATCAGAAAAGAGACGATAAAAATGGTAGCAATATTATGATGATAAACAATGTCTTTAAAATAATCAGAATATGACACCATTCCTTCCCAACTTAACCTATATTGCTCTATAAATAGATAGGTAAAAAACACGACCAAAAACATAATGACGGTGTGTTTCTTATTCTCAAAAATAGCCGTTAAAACCACTCCGACTGGGATCAAGAGCAACTCCGAACTCACATCTGGTGTAACGTAAGAAGCTAAACCAATAGACAAGGTCAATACACCCGACAGCAGGTAACCAGAAAGAACATAAAATTGCTTTTTGATAAAGAAAAATATTAACCCTATCACTGAAGCAGTGGCAATTTGAACAGGTATAAAAGTGTAATTTCCTGCAAAAAAGTATAGTGGAATATAAATCAAAGTAGTCACAAAGGCCAGGTGAGTTAGCCTATACAGAATCTTGTGTATACGATGTTTTTCATCTAAGATATCAATCATTTGCCCATAGTAAAAAGTAGAAATAACCTTATAAAGGTGGATGATCTTCTCTATTAATACAATTTTTCCATCAACATTTTAATCTCTAAGAAGTTTTTACAGGAGTAAATCAGCTCGTTATCATTACTTAAATAATACACCAAAACGTAACTTTCATCCACATTTCCCCTTAAAAATCATTTATAACTAATTTTAAACTAGTCTTTTAATTTTTATTTATTAATTTTGCCTCACTTTACACTTTAGGGGTGTTCGTTAAGTCGGACTGAGAAATACCCTTTGAACCTGATGCGGTTAGTACCGACGAAGGGAAAAGTCATTTCTACTCTTGCACGCACTCCGTGCATTCCCTCCTAAGGTTTATTGATTGTATTGATTTTGAGTTGATCATGTTACTCATGGTAACTCCTACATTTCAAATTTTAATGAAGAAATGAATATCACTGTAAACAATAAGTCTGTTTCACTTCCAAGTGCTTACTCTATAGCACAATTATTAGAGCACATGAATATTTCGGTGGCACGTGGCACTGTTGCGGTCGCAATTAATGATGAGATTATTTCGAAAGATCTTTGGGAAAACCATGCGATCACTGAAAATGATCATGTCACGATAGTCGCTCCTGCACAAGGAGGATAATTTGATTGAAGAATAAAACTGAAGAATTAAGAACATTGGTGATCTTTCACTTCTATTCTTTACTGATTTCTCAAAACAAAATTGATTTTTTGGGATTGGTAAATCAGATGTTTTTATGAATTAAGCAGAGGAAACACCCCGATTTTCTTAATTCTTCACTCGAATAAACACTTACGAAAAAATGAAAAAGCAAGACAAAATCCCTAGTCAGGAAGTCATCAGCCGTGAGCCATTCACTGGATCGAAAAAGATCTACGTTGACGGTAAGATTCACAACATCAAAGTAGCGATGCGTGAAATCGAGCAGGCGGATACAAACCACAAATTCCTGAACAAAGTAGAGAAAAACCCACCAATCACAGTTTATGATACATCTGGACCTTTCACTGATCCTGAAATTGAGATCGATGTAAGAAAAGGTTTGAATAAACTTCGTAAGGATTGGATTCTTGACAGAGGTGATGTAGAAGAGCTTCCTAAGTTATCATCTGAGTATGGTATCGAACGTTTAGAGAATTCTGAATTGGATCACTTACGTTTCGAGCACATCAAAAAGCCTTTGAAAGCGAAAAAAGGGCAAAATGTTTCTCAGATGCACTATGCTCGTAAGGGTATCATCACTCCAGAAATGGAATACATTGCTATTCGTGAGAACCAAAGAATTGAAGAGCAAGAAGGTAAATTCGGTACTCAACACCCAGGTAACAGCTTCGGTGCAAACACTCCAGTAGGTAAAATCACTCCTGAGTTTGTTCGTGATGAAGTAGCGGCGGGTCGTGCTGTAATTCCTAACAACATCAACCACCCTGAGTCTGAGCCAATGATTATTGGTCGTAACTTCTTGGTGAAAATCAACGCTAACATTGGTAACTCTGCTGTTACATCTTCTATCGAGGAAGAAGTAGAAAAAACAGTTTGGGCTTGCCGTTGGGGTGCTGATACAATCATGGACCTTTCTACAGGTAAAAACATCCACGAAACACGTGAGTGGGTCATCCGTAACTCTCCAGTGCCAATCGGTACAGTGCCAATTTACCAAGCATTAGAAAAAGTAAATGGTAAAGCAGAGGACTTAACTTGGGAGATTTTCCGTGATACGTTGATCGAACAAGCAGAACAAGGTGTCGATTACTTCACAATCCACGCAGGTGTATTATTACGTTACGTTCCAATGACGGCGAAACGTGTGACTGGTATCGTATCTCGTGGTGGTTCAATCATGGCGAAATGGTGTTTAGCACATCACAAAGAAAACTTCTTATACACTCACTTCGAAGAGATTTGTGAAATTATGAAAGCATACGACGTAGCCTTCTCATTAGGTGATGGTCTTCGTCCTGGTTCAATTGCTGATGCAAACGATGAGCCTCAGCTTTCAGAATTGAAAACATTAGGTGAGTTGACTAAGATTGCATGGAAGCACGACGTACAGACAATCATTGAAGGTCCTGGTCACGTTCCAATGCACATGATCAAAGAAAACATGGATGCTCAGTTGCAAGACTGCTACGAAGCTCCTTTCTATACATTAGGTCCATTGACTACGGATATCGCTCCAGGTTATGACCACATTACTTCTGCAATTGGTGCCGCTCAAATCGGATGGTACGGTACAGCAATGCTTTGCTACGTAACACCAAAAGAGCACTTAGGTTTACCAAACAAAGCAGACGTAAAAGAAGGTGTAATCACTTATAAAATTGCAGCACACGCAGCTGACTTGGCAAAAGGTCACCCAGGTGCTCAATACCGTGATAACGCGATGTCAAAAGCTCGTTTTGAATTCCGTTGGGAAGATCAATTCAATTTGTCACTTGATCCAGATACTGCTCGTGAATATCATGATGAAACACTTCCTGCTGAAGGTGCAAAAGTTGCTCACTTCTGCTCGATGTGTGGACCAAACTTCTGTTCGATGAAGATTACGCAAGATGTTCGTGATTTTGCAGCGAAGCAAGAGAAAGAAGAAGGCTTGAAGCAGAAGTCTGAAGAGTTTAAAGAATTAGGAGGAGAAATCTATCACTAGAATGTGGTGTAGGGGTAGACCTATGTGTCTACCCGACAGACCTACATGTCTAGCCGAAAATGAAGAAGAAGTATGGAGGAAGAAAGAGAGATCATTAAGAAGGAAGAGTTAAGAGAAGCTGAGGTGCGTGAAAACGACAATCGCCTCTTACCTCATACCTCATACCTCACACCTCCTACTATTGGCATAACAAAAGAAAGCTTTTACGACGCTGAAGTTGATCAGATTATTTGTTGGCTGAACAATGGCATTGACATTATTCACCTTCGAAAACCTAATGTGACTGAAGAGGAAATCAAAAACTTACTGGAAGTTATCCCTACTCATTTTCACTCTAGAATAACTTTACACCAACATTATACTCTTTCTGAAAAGTATAATGTTGGTGGAATTCACTTTAAAGAATCTCAGCGAAAAGAGTTGAATACAGAATCGTTAAAAGTTTGGAAAAAGAAAGGATTACGATTGAGTTCTTCTGTACATCAGATGGACGAGATTCCAGAAATCCCAACACTTTTCAATTACTTGTTTCTGAGCCCCGTATTTGATAGCACTTCAAAAATTGGGTACAATTCCAACAAAGAGATTCTGAAAAGGATGAAAAAGGAACGTTTTCCACATCATCAAATCATTGCATTAGGAGGTATCACTCCTAAAACTCTTTCAGAGTTAGATGGGTCTTCATTTACAGGAGTAGCAATTTTGGGATATTTATGGAATGCTTCTTCAGAAGAAATCAAAAATAAAGCCTTCGAATTACAATCGTCATGGAAAACACTCGACCTAATGCCTTAATACTTGCGGGATTCGATCCCTCAGCCGGAGCTGGCGTATTGTCAGATGTCAAAACTTTTGAAGCACATGATGTTCATGGTTTCGGAATTTGTACAGCACTGACGTATCAGACCGGAGATGAATTTATAGGAATGAACTGGGTAAGTGCTGATGTGATTACTGCACAGCTTTTACCGATCATAGAACGCTATCCTATTCATGTATTAAAAATCGGCATCATTGAGAATTTCAAATTGATGAGGCATTGGATTGATCTGATCAAAGGGTTTTATCCGATGTGTAAAGTAGTACTTGATCCCGTATTGAGTGCAAGTGCAGGTTTTGATTTCCACGATGAGACAACCATTCGTCAACTGGATAAAGTTTTGAAGAAAGTAGACTTGATCACTCCCAACTGGAAAGAGATGCAACAGCTTTCTGACAACGATCCGCTTGAAGAAGCCATTAAAATCAGTCAGTCTACGCATGTACTTTTAAAAGGAGGGCATCATCCTACAGAAAAAGGAACGGACTCCCTGATTTATAAAGGTAAGATCACAAAAATTGAAGGCAGACCGATGGAGGTTTTCGAAAAACATGGTTCAGGTTGCGTCTTGGCATCGTCCATCAGCAGTTACCTCGCCCATGGAAAATCAATTGAAGAAGCCTGCCGTTTAGGTAAAATTTATATCGAAGATTACTTAGCAAGTGACCCAAGTAAATTTGGACAACATCATTTCATAACAATATCATGATACACAAACTGCATTACATTTCGACTGAAAAAAAAGACAAAAACCACCTTCAGCATATTCAAGAAGCGTGCGAAGCAGGTTGTCGATGGATTCAACTTAGAGCCAAAGATATCAGCACTGAAGATTACATTGCTTTAGCTAAAAAAGCCAAAGTAATTACTAATCTTCATAATGCCATCCTTCTTATCAATGACCGACCAGACGTAGCTAAAGCAGTAAATGCGGATGGCGTACATGTGGGCAAAGAAGATATTTCTCCAGCAGAAGCAAGAGAAATTCTAGGAGAAGGAAAAGTTGTTGGAGGCACAGCCAATACCATCGAAGACATTCAGCGTTTGTATGACTATGGTGTAGATTATATTGGATTAGGACCATTTCGTTTTACACAAACAAAAAAGAAACTGAGTCCGATCTTAGGTTTGGAAGGCTATCAATCGCTTTTAGACGAATGTAAAGAAAGAGGTATTGATACACCAATTATTGCAATTGGTGGTATTGAAGTGACAGATGTGGAAAATATATTGAAAACAGGTGTTCACGGTATCGCTGTTTCAGGAGTCATTGCCAATGCAATCAACCCTGCCGGCGTAGTTACTGTAATGAATGATATTTTGAATAGAACTTCAACTCCTGTTTTATAAGTAGTTAAAGATTTTAATTGTTCAACTGCTTAATTATTATAGAATTAAAAAATTATCCTCATGGATCAATTAAAAATAGCTGATAAAACTTTCAATTCACGCCTTTTCACAGGTACAGGAAAGTTTATGTCAAATGATCTGATGGAGAAATCTTTGATTGCTTCAGGATCAGAATTAGTCACTGTTGCTCTAAAAAGAGTAGACGTTGACAATCCTGATGATGATGTATTAAAGCACCTTCAACACGATCAGTTCAACTTATTACCAAATACTTCTGGCGCTAGAACGGCTAAAGAAGCTGTATTTGCAGCACAATTGGCAAGAGAAGCACTAGGAACCAACTGGGTAAAATTAGAGATTCACCCTGACCCCAAGTATTTAATGCCTGATCCGATTGAAACACTTCAAGCGGCAGAAGAATTAAAGAAATTAGGTTTTGTGGTATTGCCTTACATTCACGCAGATCCAGTTTTATGTAAAAGATTGGAGGAAGTAGGATGTGACGCAGTAATGCCTTTAGGTGCTCCAATTGGAAGTAACAAAGGACTGAAAACATTGGATTTCTTAGAAATCATCATTGAACAAAGTAACGTTCCTGTTGTTGTTGATGCAGGTATCGGTGCTCCTTCTCATGCAGCACATGCCATGGAATTAGGAGCTGATGCAGTTTTAGTTAACACTGCCATTGCTGTTGCCGGAGATCCTGTTGCAATGGGTAAAGCATTCGGTCAAGCAGTAGAAGCAGGTAGAGCGGCACACTTAGCTCAAGTTGCTCAACCAAGAGTAACTGCTGAAGCAAGTTCGCCATTAACAGGATTTTTGAACCAACTTTAATGTTGAGGTAAGAGGTAAGAAGTAAGAGGTAAGAGGTGGAGATCAGATTTCTCTTTCCTTTTCCCTGTTTCTCTTCCCTGTTCCCTCTTCCATGACTTATGTATCAAGATTTATTTTATCAACATAATTGGGATGAAGTAAAGGCAAGTATCTACGCCAAAACCGCTCATGATGTGGAGCGTGCTTTGGGAAAAGAGAAAAGAAATTTAGAAGATTTCAAAGCCTTAATTTCGCCTGCGGCTGCTCCTTATTTAGAGCAGATGGCACAATTAAGTCATCAGTTGACAAAGAAGAGATTTGGCAACACGATTCAGATGTACACGCCAATGTACCTTTCGAATGAATGTCAAAACATCTGTACGTATTGTGGTTTTTCTTTAGACAATAAAGTAAGAAGAAGAACGCTTTCGGACGAAGAAATCATTCGCGAAGCGGAAGCTATCCGAGCAATGGGTTTTGAGCACATTCTTTTGGTAACTGGCGAAGCTAACAGAACGGTGGGTGTCAAGTACATTAAGAATGCCATCAAACTGATGAAACCTTATTTTTCTCATATTTCAATGGAGGTACAGCCAATGGACCAAGATGAATATGAAGAGTTGATTGAGGCTGGTTTGAATACGGTTTTGGTATACCAAGAGACTTACCATAAGGATGATTACAAAAAGCATCACCCGAAAGGAAAGAAATCGAACTTTGATTACAGAGTAGATACGCCTGACCGTTTGGGTAAAGCAGGTATTCACAAAATTGGTGTAGGTGTATTGATTGGTTTAGAAGACTGGAGAACAGACTCATTCTTTACCGCTTTGCATTTAGACTACCTTGAGCGTACCTATTGGCAAACCAAATACTCAATTTCATTCCCTAGATTAAGACCTTTCTCAGGAGGTTTGGAACCTAAAGTGGAAATGAATGATAGAGAATTGGTACAGTTGATTTGTGCTTACCGTTTGTTCGATGAAGAAGTAGAACTTTCTTTATCTACAAGAGAACACCCTATCTTCAGAGACAATATCATCAAATTAGGTATTACTTCTGCTTCAGCAGGATCGAAGACAAACCCTGGTGGATATGTAGTGGAGCCTGAATCATTGGAGCAATTTGAAATCTCAGACGAGAGATCTGCTGAGGAGTTTGCAGAGATGGTGAAAAGCCAAGGTTATGAAGTTGTTTGGAAGGATTGGGATTTAGCACTTCAGTAGAAACGTTCTGACTAACGTACACAATTTTCACAGAAATCAGGAGATTTCTGATGATCATTAGGCACGGATGACGTTATCACTTAACATCCGCGCCAGTGGTTCTGCTTCTCTACCTAGCGCAAATGTTAAGCGACAGCGTCATTTGTGCTTGAAAGATCATAAGAAGTCTCTGACTTCTAGGTCAAATAATACACATGTTAGCTAAAAATGTGAATATCAAAGAGGTTTGATATATAAGGGATAGCCTGCTACGTTTAATACTATAGGAAAATCCCCAAAAATAAAGATTTAAGAACATAATTATGTTGACGAAAGAAGAATACAAACGATACGACAGACATATCAGATTAAAGGAGATTGGAGCTGAAGGACAGGAAAAGTTGAAAAATGCTTCTGTCTTGGTGATTGGTGCAGGTGGATTAGGATGTCCGGTATTACAATATCTTGCGGCAGCAGGAATAGGACATTTGATTATTGTTGATCATGATGTCGTTTCCGTTTCTAATCTTCAACGTCAAGTACTTTTCTCCACTTCTGATATTGGCAAACCCAAAGCAGAAGTGATCAAAGACCGCCTCATTGCAATGAACCCTGACTGCAATGTGGAGGTGATTTTAGAGCAGTTTTCAAAAGAAAATGCTTTAGCTATCATCAAAAAAGCAGATGTGGTAGTAGATGGAACAGATAATTTTTCATCGAGATACCTTATCAATGATGCTTGTGTGATAGAAGACAAACCCTTGGTTTCTGCCTCTATTCAGAGTTTTGATGGACAACTTTCGGTATTCAATTACAAAGGCGGTCCTACTTACCGCTGTATTTTCCCTAATCCTCCATCTCAAGAAGAAGCTCCAAACTGTAATGAAATTGGAGTAGTCGGTTCGATGGTGGGTATTATGGGAACAATGCAAGCCACAGAAGTAATAAAGTTGATCACAGGAGCAGGAAATGTATTAAGTGGACAACTTTTGTTGGTAAGTGGCTTAGATATGCAATTTCAGACGTTGAAGTTTAAGAAAAATCCAAAAGTTGCCAACATATCAACATTAGGTGATTATAATTTTGATTTTTGTGCGATTCCAGATGATGAAATTGAGATTAGTTATGAACAAGTCGAAGAGATACTCACCGACAATCTTGATAACTCGGTATTAATTGATGTCCGCGAAGAATACGAAAGAGATATTGATGATATTGGCGGAATCAATATTCCTTTAGCTGAATTGGAAGAAAGGATAGATGAAATTCCGGAGGTGGATCATATCATTTTCTATTGTCAATCGGGTAAAAGAAGCAGAAAAGCGATTGAGGTGTATCAAACTACACTGAATAATACTGCCCAACTTTTTAGTTTAAAAGGTGGGATGGAATTGCTCTAAAAAGCACTTTTTTGTGCACCTAATATTAACAATAACATCAGTCAAAATAATATTTTCTGTTTAACGAAGATTAACCTTCCTTAGCTATTAAAAATTTTTATCTTTGCGAAGTGAAAGAAAATCTAGTAATAACACCGACTTATAACGAGATTGAAAACGTAGAATTGATCATACGTGCTGTAATGAATCTCGAAACTTCATTTGACATGCTGATTGTGGACGATGGATCACCCGATGGTACAGGTCAAAAAGTCAAAGAGCTAATCAAAGAATTTCCTAATCGTCTTTTTCTAGAAGAAAGAACGGAAAAAAATGGATTGGGAACGGCGTATATACATGGTTTCAAATGGGCATTAGAGAGAGATTATCAATTTATCTATGAAATGGATGCCGATTTTTCTCATAATCCAAATGATCTTGAAAAGCTGTATAAAGCATGCAAAGAAGATGGTTTTGATATGTCTATTGGTTCTAGATACAAATCAGGTGTCAATGTAGTCAATTGGCCAATGGGTAGAGTATTGATGTCATATTTTGCCAGTAAATACGTTCAGTTTGTCACTGGCCTTCCCATCAACGATACTACGGCCGGCTTCAAATGTTATACTAATAAAGTGTTAAATACTATCCTTACAAAGGACACAATTCACTTTGTAGGATATGCTTTCCAAATTGAAATGAAGTTTAAAACGTGGATGTACGGTTACAAGATTAAAGAGGTACCCATTGTATTTACAGATAGAACAAGAGGTACTTCAAAAATGAGTACAAGCATTTTCAAAGAAGCATTTTTTGGTGTAATCACACTAAAAATCAGAAGCTACTTCAGAAAGTTTCAAGCATAAATTAGAATCATTGTATACCTTTTGAAAGGTTATTACATATAGAAAACTCCCACTAAAATAAATGTATTTCGGTGGGAGTTTTTATTTGTCTAGAAAGACTCGATATTATTTATTCTTAAACTTGCCAATACCCAAAAACTTATAGATTTGAGCTTTGTATTTTCTCACGTGTTTGTCAAATTTATATTGAATAGCCAATCGTTGTTTCTCTTCTGGATTCATAGTACGTCTATGCCACCCTATATGATCAACAATCTGATAATCAGTCAATAAAGAAGTGAATCCTAATTTTGAGTAAGCAGCAGAAATTGTCTGTTCGATAGGTCTTTCATAAGAAGAGTAAGGAGCCACTTTTTTATAGTTTTCCAATTTTATCAGACTTGGAGAGAAAGATAACGGCTCTGCTTCGATGTGATAGTAACTCTTATTTTCAATCGTCACTTTTTTATTTTCATCGATAAGGCGCTCAACCTCTTCCTTATTTCTTAACCAAAGTGACAAATATTGAGGATGATCCACTAAAACTTTGACAGACTTCTCTATAAATCCTTTTTCCAAAAAGATCCAATCGTCTTCCATATGGAAAACATAATCACTTTTTACCGTAGCGTAAGCCTTATCAATGCTATTGAGCTGACCTAGTCGCTTACCATTACAGATATATCTAAAGTAAGAGGGTTTATCTTCTAGTAATTTTTGAAGTTCCTTTTCTTTATTAGAGTCCTCAATAATGATGAATTCATCGATGGGATAAGTATTCATTTCAAGGAAACTATCTAAAGTCTCACTTAATAAATCCAGGCGTTCGCAACTTGTTAAAACAACGCTGACGGATACTTTTTCTTTATTACTCATAATATTTCTGTATTCCGTTCTCACAAAATGCTAACTTATTGTCAATGGCACTTTGCAACAACTCATCATTAACACCTAAATTTCCTCTTGATCTTTCTTCATGATAGATATGATAAGCAACAGCTCCAAATCTGAAATTAATCCTCTTAATTCCTGAATTCAACATTCTTACTACAAACTCACTGTCTTCTCTACCCCAACCTTTAAAGTCTTCATTAAAGCCATTGATACGGTCGATATCTTCTTTCCAAAAGCCCATATTACACCCTTTAGTACCAATATCTGTTTTCTTTCTTTTAGAGAATAGTGAGGATAAAAGAGGGCTATTAATAGCATTAAGGTGGTTTTTGATGCCTTTGCTAAAGAAGGACATGGAAGATTTATTTTCTTTTTTCAACGTTTCACTCGCCTCTTCACTGATCATTACTCTACTCCCTTGGTAATAGCGACCTTTCTTGACCTTAAGGATATAACTTTTAATAAAGTCTTTGCCAAGAATCATATCACCATCCACCATGATGATAAAATCTTTTGATGCTTTTGCAATGGCTTTATTTCTAATTTCAGCTAATCTAAAACCACTGTCTTCATGCCATACATGATGTATATTGAGTCTATCTCTGAAAGAATCGATCAGTTCTTTGGTCTCAGAAGTAGAACCGTCATCAGCAATGATCACTTCATCAGGAAGGACAGTTTGTGAGGCCACACTTTGAAGTACTAAATCTAACTCTTGTGTCTTATTATAAGTAGTGATGACTAAAGAGTTAGACACACTTTTATTTCTTTCAAACAGCTTAAAATATTTATAGAAAACGCCCATTGTATTGGACATTGAAATCAAAATACCTCTCCAACCATATAGAAAACCTCTCTTCAAGAAGTAATTATCCAAGAAAGAAACAAAGGTTTTGAATACAATCATCCATGGACCACTATTCTTTCTTCTATAATGTTGGTCTGCATAGAGATCTGAATAGTATTGAAGTTTTTGCAATAATTCAGAAGCATTATCAAATGCATCATGCAAAAGTTTACCTTTCAGGTTGACTACTTTTACGTTTTCTAGATTAATAGACTCATGTACCTGTACATCGTGATAACGGGTCGCAGTTCTATTAAATAGTCTTATGATTTTGTCATTATTCCAGTTACAGCCATTGACAATTTTACCTTTATAAGCATTTAGTCTATGAACTTTTCCTACTTGATTGTCTTGCAATTTCAGGTTCGAAAGTTCATCGATGAGCTGTTCTGTAGGATATTCATCACTGTCTATGGATAAAACCCAATCGTTTTTAGCATGTGATGCTGCTAAGTTTTTCAAAGGGCCAAAACCAATAAATTCAGAATGATGAATTTTTACATTGTCAAATTGTGCTGCTATCTCTAAAGTTTGATCCGTAGAGCCATTGTCAAGCAAAATAATTTCTTCAAATGCATCAAGACTTTTCAGACACTTTTCTATCGTCGGCTCTGCATTTTTTACAATGATAGCAACAGTAATATTTTTAATTTTCTTATCTGTCATACCCTTGCAGTTCTTGAAGCTTTCTATATTCTCCTCCTTCTTTAGCAATCAACTCCTTGTGCGTTCCTTCTTCTACAATCTTACCTTTATTGATCACCACAATTTTATCCGCTTCCATAATGGTACTCAATCTATGAGCAATCACTAAAGAAGTACGTCCTTTCATCAGGTGCTGAATGGCATCTTGTACCAACTTTTCAGATTCTGTATCTAAAGCAGAAGTTGCTTCATCCAAAATCAAAATATCTGGATTACTAACTACAGCTCTTGCAATACTCAATCGTTGTCTCTGACCACCTGAAAGACGAGATCCTCTATCACCAATGACCGTTTGATAACCATCTTCCAATGCCATGATAAAGTCATGTGCATTCGCAATTTTTGCCGCTTTGATAACATCTTCCTCAGTGATAGCATCCATACCAAAAGCAATATTGCTATACACCGTATCATTGAAAAGTATAGACTCTTGCGTCACTACTCCCATATGTGAACGGAGTGAGGATAATGTATAATCTTTGATATTTAAGCCATCAATCTTTACAGCTCCTTTTTGAACATCATAAAAACGTGGAATGAAGTCGGCAATAGTCGATTTCCCTCCACCTGAGCCACCTACGAGGGCTACTGTTTGTCCTTTTTCAATACTAAAGTTGATACCATGAATTACTTCTTTGTCTCCATAAGAAAAACGTACATCTTCTAACTCAATGTTTTTCTCAAATGACTTCAACTCTTTAGCATTTTCTTTATTTACAATCTCAGGTTTTGTATCAATCAATTCAAAAATTCTCTCTGTAGCCGCTACACCTCTTTGAATACGGCTAATATTACCCGTCAAACTTTTTACTGGGTTCAGCACTTGAGTGAAAATACCTAAATAGGCTAAAAATTGACTGGCAGAAAGCGTAGGATCTTCTCCTAAAACTAACACACCACCATAATACAACAATACGCCAATAAAGAATACCCCTAAAACTTCTGATGTTGGTGACGCTAATTCAATACGTCTTACCACTTTGAAGAAAGTATTGACATAATCATCATTGTGTTTCTTAAAAGCTTTGTTGACATAAGGTTCTGCATTGAATCCTTTGACAACACGCATCCCTACAATAGATTCATCTAAAACACCTAATAACTCACCATTTTTCTCTTGTAATGAATGTGTTTTCTTTCTTAAAGATTTAGAAATCAATGCAATCATTCCGCCTGAAATTGGTAAAATCAGGAATACGAATAAAGTCATCTGGTAAGACAACATTATCAATGAAACGAAGAATATGATTAGGGCTACAGGATCTTTGATAAACGTAATCACAGAAGCCAAAGAGTTTTCGGTTTCTGTCATATCCGTTGTAGACCTTGCTATAATATCTGATTTTTTCTTATCTGTTAAGTAGCCAATATCCAGTGTCAATACTTTTTTAAACACTGATGTTCTTAGATGAGAAATTGTATTTACTCTAAAGTTTTCAGCGATCATTTTTTCTACATATCGCATGATGTTCGTTAGTAACGATGCACCTACAGTCACTAAACAGATCATCATCAAAGCATATAGCTTTCCGTTTTTATTCATCAACAAGCCAAATTCTTGATAAAAATAATCTTTCAAGAATTCTATTGAGCCATCAAAGTTTTTTAGCTCTAATAATACACCGCTTACTTTGAAGGATTCTTCACTTGTAAACAACATATCAAGTAAAGGAATTGCTAAACCAAAATTTGCTAAACTAAAAACACTTACTAAAACAGTCACAAAAAAATAGGGAATTAAAAAACCGGAAAGGCTCCCTGCATATGTCAGCAATCGCTTGTACGTTTTCATGTATTTTTATTACAATCTTTTTCAATAATAATTTCACACAAATGTAATGATTGTATTTCTATTAGTAAGTTAATTTTTGGGAGAATAGGAGGTGAAATGCCTGTTTCTTATATTTAAGTACTAAATCAAAATTATTTTGAGCTAATTCTCATTATTGTTGTGCGATGACTACCTTCAAAAACTTGTGACAACATTGTTATCAAGGTTTTTGTATTGTGATTACACCCACAAATAATAATGCTTAATTGTAGTCAAATTCCTTTTGCTTTAGTTTCAAATGCAATTAATACAATAAAGATGAAAGAAAGAGTAGCACTCATTATTGGTAGTACAGGACTTATCGGAAGCCATACCTTACAAAACTTAATTCAAAATGATAGTTTCACACAAGTAATTTCAATATCGAGAAAGCCACTTAAGGTCAATCACAAAAAACTCAAAGAAATCATAATTGACTTTGACAAACTTGATACTGTTGAACTTAATACTCCAATTGATGCCGCTTTTTGCTGTTTAGGAACTACTATGAAAAAAGCAGGTAGTAAGGATGCTTTTTATAAGGTAGATTTCACGTATTGTATTAATTTTGGGAAATTAGCGTTGCAAAATGGTGTAAAAAGTTTTCAAATTATTTCTTCGATGGGAGCTAACGCAGACTCTTTATTTTACTACAATCAGGTGAAAGGAAAAATGGAAAATGAATTGGCAAACATGAATTTTCCTACACTAAATATCCTTCAACCTTCGTTGTTATTAGGAGAAAGATCAGAAACTAGAGTTGGTGAAGACTTTGGCAAAATAATGAATCAAGTATTCTCTCCTTTTATCCCTAAAAAATATAAAGGTATAGAAGGTCGTAAGGTGGCTAATTTTATGATGCAAAAGGCTATGGATACAACACTGAGTGGAGTCAATAGATTCACCTCAGATCAAATGCAATAACTCTCATTTCAACTTCGCTATAATCTACGCTTCATTTTATAATATCTATTACTATCTGACAAATATGTACCCCAAGATTAAAGCTATTGGGTTAGGCATTTTTTTCTACGTATTGTGTTTTTTTCAACTCAACATACACTGCCTGGCTCAACACCACAAAGGGCTTGCACCTTCTACTGATAAACATTGGGCTTTATCTTTTCAAACAGGTGTCAGCAATTACTTTGGTGATCTTACAAAAAGTGCTTCTCCCACTGCCATTGACCCTAGCCTTTCGGGGATCTATATAAGCGGTGCCTATGAGAAGAGATTTTCCCACCGTTTCATTTTGAGAGGTGAAATCTCATGGTCCAGAATCAATGGTGATGATGCTCAAACTGCCGATATTGGCACTTTTGAATACAATAGAAATCTACATTTTAGAAACGATATTTTTCAACTTTCTGCTCTCGCACAAATTGACATTTTTCCTCACTTTGGGCATTATACGGAAAGAAAAAGAATCACTCCATATGTGCTGACCGGATTGACAGCATTCTTGCATAACCCCAAAGGCAAAACGACCAACTACTTTGGCAGTACATGGGTCGATTTGGCTCCTTTAGGAACAGAAGGGCAAGGTGGTGAAATTTATAAACCAAAATACAATCAAGCAGGATTAGCAATTCCATTAGGGATTGGTGTTAATGTTAAAGTTACTGACCGTATCGATGTAGGAATTGAGTGGGTCAGCAAATATACTTTTACGGATTATCTAGATGATGTAAGTTTACATTATGTTGGCGATGCTCATTTTGGAGACAATAAACTTGGTGCTGCAATGGCCGACCGTTCTCAGGAAAGTGTTGCCGTTTTGACTGGTGAACAACGACAAGTACCTGATGAAAAATTCGGACCTGGGCAGAAACGAAGTAGCAATAATAGCAATGATGGATTTTCAAATTTTTCAGTACGTGTTCGCTATATTCTATCAAAAAATAGACCTCCTAAATCGTTATCCTGGTTACATAAAAATAATGAGTTTTATAAACCGACATTGCATGCAGAAAAATTAGAACGTAGTACTCATGAGCCTTCTGAATTTATGAAGTATAAGGACAGATATACGATTCAGAATTTAGCCATCAATACAGCTGGATCTGAAAGGTCTCCTTATTTTTACCAAGATGGTTTGATCTATACTACTGACAGAAACGACAGGAAGCATTTCAATAAACATTATAGAAAATCCTACTATAATTTTTACTTTGCTCCATTGCATGACCTTTACCGAAACGAACAAACAAGGCCAATTGCAATTGATAGTAGTGCCTTCCATCATCATCATCATCATTCTGCTTTTCAAATCGATGATCACCATATGATTGCTACGCTGTATGAAGCTGATGTTCCGCACTTAGAAGTCGCTCAACATAAACTCTTTTTAATTGATGTATTAGGCGAAAATATTTGGTCTAATATCAGAGAACTACCTTTTAACAACGAGCATTATTCTATCTCTGAACCTTCTTTCTCAAGAGATGGCAATACGTTATATTTTGTCTCGGATATGGAAGGTGGCTACGGAGGCACTGATATTTATGTAAGTTATAAATACAACGGCCAATGGACCTATCCTATCAACCTAGGGGAAGTAGTCAACACTCCAGGTGATGAGGTTTCTCCTTACATTCATCCAGATGGCACTTTGTATTTTGCCTCTGATGGGCATGATGGAATGGGCGGTCTTGACCTTTATGAAGCATACACCAAAAAAGGAATTATATTCGCTGTTGCCAATTTAGGTGCACCTATCAACTCTACACATGACGATTATGGATTGATCTTGAACTCCGTAAAAAGGACAGGTTATTTTACTTCCAATCGCTTAGGAGGTAAAGGTGGTAATGATATTTACCAATTAAATGTCAATGGTATTAACCTCTCAAGAATGTTGACAGACGAGCATGAAAACTTGTTTACCATTGAAGCCATGAAACTAAAAGGAAAAGTGGTTTCAAAAGATACAAAAGTCGCTTTACCTCGTATTCTTGTCAGTTTAAAAAATCTAGAAACCAATGCCTTGATAACAAAGAGAACTGATGATAATGGAAATTATGATTTTGATATTTCTAATGAATCCAATTATGAAATTTTCCCTTCTGCTTTTGGCTACAAAAGAATGAAACCTACCAAAATCTCAACAGTTGGGGTGTTTGGAAAGGATATTATAGAAAAAACATTAGTCATTGAACCTCTCGCTCAGAAAGTGAAATTGTACGGTCAAGTTACCAATAAGACCACTGGTGAACTTCTAAAAAACATTGAACTTGTTTTTATCTCTCCTAATGAGGATGAAAATATTTATGTGAAATCAGATAATGAGGGGAATTACACAATGGAAATTGATAAGGATAAAAAGTATTATTTCTTTGTGGAAGAAAAAGGGTTCTTGGAAAAGAACTATCAGATTCCAGATCTATCAAAATATAGAACCGTTACTTCTATGAAGTATAACATTAGGCTAGAACCAAAGGAATAATCATAGATCTTTAGAGCATAAAAAAGAGGGAAGAAATGGTCACTTAACAAACCACTTCTTCCCTCTTGTTTTATATTTTTTCACTAATAATTTAATACCAAATTATCAATATCTAGTTTACTACCTACGGCACCTGTAAAAGTATCACCTAAAGCACTTGATGAGAAAACTATTAAGATATGAGTTGGAACATCATTAGGGTCAGCAAAATCGACTTCCTCTTCACCTGGATTTTGATTTAGTCCCATAAACGCTGGTGACCCTGCCGGAAGCTCACCGTAATGCATCTCTAAAGTAAGCGTTGTCCAATCAGAAACAGTATCACCGCTTCTATGCCAAGCTGTTCCCAATCTATACCGCTGTCCATCTACCCTTTTTTGGAGAATAATGTAGATATCACATTGATCATTTCCAGTTGAAGGATTGCGATTTTCATAATAATCGGTTCCTGGATTATATCTATAATCAACATTGACAGAAGAAGGTCTTCCACCAAATGTGATTCCGAATTTTGTATTACTTCTCGGGTTAGCAGCGTCAGGAGGAAGATCATCTGTAAAGTAACCTGCAAATAAGGAACCTGCCGCTATATTGTAGATAGGTACACTAATACTTTCCAACTGAGCATATTTTCCTCCATCTCTATCTTGAGGAGTAGTATTACCACCATCAACAAATGAAGCAACAGCACCTCTATTGGCAGTATCCCAAATTCTTGACGTTAACTCGTCTGATTGAGGTGTTGGTGTACTGTAAGTATATTTATTGAAGAGCCAAGTTATTTCCGTTTCATACCAAGAATCAAAATTACTATTCTCTATTTGAACTTCAGCTGTTTGACGGAAAGCTTTCACTTTCCAATTTACCTTAGTACCGTCTTCTGCAGTCACTACATAAATCACGGTGTCTGAAAAGTTTGCTATTTCCCCAACCATAGGGTCAACAGTCGCTAAAGAAGAAATATTAATATTTGTCGTTTTAAGGCTATCAAGGTTGATAACTTCATTAACGGGTACTAATATTACTCTATTCGCTGAGTCTATTTGAGACGTTCCTGATTGTCCCTCTACTTCAAATGCCGTAATTTCAGCCTTTGGTGATAATCCAAAATAATCCCAATCAATGCATGAGGAAAGAGAAAATGCTAAGGCACTAATTATTAATAATCGTAATATTTTCATCATTCAATGTTTAGAAATAGTAGGCTACAGCCAGTTTAATTTGTAATAAGTTCACTCTAAAATTGAGATCAAAATCAGTTCTTTGAGACTCCTCTGTATAATTTGTTACTGCTTTTTTATGTTCCATCTCTAAACCTAAAAGCCCCACAGAAGCTTCAAAAGCGAACCCGTCCGCAATAAAAGCCGCAAGACCTGGCTGAATACCAATTCCTAGCAATACTTTATCAGTCATAGTTTTATCAAGCTCACCATCTGATTCTGTTTGTCTCATGGTTCTTGACGCTCCTACTTGTAGTGAGGTTTGATTGAAAATACTAAAACGTCTTGAACTTGAGAGGGGAATATAGTTTCTGATGAAAGGGGCAAAAAAGTAACCGTGTGAAATAGACTTCAATTGTGTTCTCACACTGTTAGAAGTGTAAATCTCATTTTTATTTTGGCTTGAATAAGAAAACTCCATCCCTACCATAAAGAAGTCTTTAATAAAGTATCCACCTTGAACACCTACTTCAAATTCACCATTATCTTGTTTATGCAGCTGTCTTATAAATTGATCTTCATTTTCAGCACTACTTGATGACAATTGTACAGTCAAAGAAGTATACCATTGTCCTTTAGATTCGTTGTGGTTAAAATCCATATCTCTTGGATCTGGATCTTCTTTTATATCACTTTGTGCATAAATAGATTGAATACTCATCAATAATATGAGTGCAGTTAATATGTGTTTCATAAATTAGAAATAGATAAGAGTTATTAGAGCATGTCTAAAATCTAAATTTTAAGAAGTGAAGAGTTTTATCTTTTTGGATAATAAGGAGATTAATTTCAGATCAAATAATGGACTTATGTTGGTGAAATAAATATACACCTTACAAAAGATAAGTCTTCACCGACAGAGAGCTTTATAAAGTGCAAGCATAGCACTGTAGTTTTTATAAACGGTTTGCTACTTTAATATAATCAAAATTGAAGTATTTGTAAACAAAGCCGAGTTATTGTTTCTTCTTTATTCTTGGTTCAGTATAAATAGGCCAGAAAGGTATTCTGTAAAGCAATCTATACTGAAAATTTATCCTTGAGCGGTCGTCTTTATTATGATACCACCCTGGTATATGGGCTTTTGTAATTGCCGTTGCAGGAAAGTCTTTTTTGATAACATAGGCGAAACCGAAATCAGCAGTTAGGTTTTTGATCAATACTACTTTTATACTTACAGTGATTTCATACCAATCCACATTCACATTTTTCTCTGTTAAATGTTTTAGCGTAGCACCTTCATCCCAATACCCATTGCCTGAGCTATAATAATCTGCAGATTGATCAAAAGTGGAATTCGCATATTTAAAACCAAATGATAATGCGTTATCAATCGATGACCTCTTCATTACGTTGTACTCAACACCAAATCGGTAAAATGACCCGTTACTTCTATACCTAAAAAAATCAGCATCTGGATTTTCAACTGTTCGATCCATTCTTCCATATTCTCCAGTGATAAAGAAGTCATTTCTGATCATCAAATCAGCATATAAAGTATAAGCACTCATATTAGATTCTGCCATGGACTGTACAAGTGGTCGCATATCAGTACCCAATCGCATTCCAGACAACACTAAAAATTGAGAGCCTTTGGGTTCTCCATTCTTATTCAACGGCCAAGGCTCCTTTATGATGCCTGTAGTATCTTGGGCATATTCAGAAGAATCCGACGCAACCTCTCCTGCTTCATTTTGAGCATAAAGCGTTAAAGTACCTCCTAGAAGGCATAGCGTAATGGTTAATATTTTAGATAAATAACTTAACATTAGGAATGTTTGGGTTAGTATTTACTGTTGTTCTATCTATTTGCATCTTCTTAAAGTGAGGGCCAGCTGGATAATTAAATTCCTTACCTGTAGTGCCTGCACTGTCTAAAAGTACATCACCTACACCGTCAAAAAAGATACAACCTGTTTCGTCATCACTGATTGTAGTAGCAGTATTAAAAACTACTTTCAGTTCTTGATCTGTATTCACACCTTCGCCACTTTGTCTTCTAAAAACAAAGGTTGTACTATCACTTCCTTCTAAAGGAAGGTAGATTGTACTAAAACGATCCGAACCATCGTAGATAGGATCTTCAAATTCTTTTCCTTTTACAAAAATCGATGAAAAAACTTCTTCTCTTGGGTTACCTGTTACAAGGTCAAAATAAGTCACTATTAGGTTTTTACTTGCTGATTTATCTTCTGAATTACAAACATCTATCACAAATCGGATATTCTCTGTAATCGTATCAGCAATAACTGTTGGCCAGGCAATGGTCACCGAATCAAACAATGCTCCGAACTCTCCAACGTAAGTGTCTTGACCTACACCTCCTTCAGTGGGAGAGACTTTCAAGTTTGTGATTTGCTCATAAGCACCACAATCAGGTCCATTCACCTCAACAGATGTTTCATAACTTATATAAGTTGTATCTGCCATACCTGGCATTACAAACGAAAATCCAGTTTCTCTCGCTGTCACTTTCAATGGCAATAAATATTTACCATTTCCCATTTTTGTGATTTCAGAACCACCTATTCCATTTACAAACTCAAAATCTTGATCAAGGACTGTTGAGTAATCATTTTTATCATAAAAAGCTCCAACTGCATAAGATGATGGATTGGAATAAGCATCGCAATCTCTACAAGATGGGGTGGCTAAAAAAATTGATAGAGGTATTAAAGACCATAACCCTCTTTTGATTAATTTCATCAAGTTCATACAACAAATTTAAGGAGCAAAACGCAATTTAAAAGGATTTTCCAGTTAGGATTGTGTTTTCGTAGTACAAATCAATTAAAACTTAAGATTTGACAGTTATCTCTTTATCGTTGACACTTTAGTTCACAAAAAAAGCGACTCCGAAGAGCCGCCTAATCAATTTAGAACATGCTTGGACCTCCCAAAAAGAGGACAAGCATTTCTTTTATAACGTGAGAGTTACTGATTTATTTCAATAATTCATAAATACCTGCCACACCTTGTCCACCACCGACACAAGCCGTGACCATACCGTATTTCTGATTACGTCTTCTCATTTCATTGAAAAGTTGCACTGAAAGTTTTGCACCTGTACAACCAAGTGGATGACCTAATGCAATCGCTCCACCGTTTACATTCACAATACCCGGATCAATATCAATATTCTTCAATACCGCTAATGACTGCGCTGCAAAAGCCTCATTCAATTCAACTTGCTCAATGTCTGACAATTTTAATCCTGCTTGAGCTACTGCTCTTGGAATTGCCTCTACAGGACCAATACCCATGATTCTTGGATCTACCCCTGCCGACGCATAAGACACCATTCTTGCGATTGGCTCCAATTTCAATTCCTTTACCATACGTTCAGACATTACCATCACGAATGCGGCGCCGTCTGAAGTTTGAGAAGAGTTACCCGCTGTTACTTGTCCTCCTTGTTTGAAGGCAGGTTTTAAACGACCTAAACCTGAAGCGTCAGATTTACGTGGACCTTCATCCGTATCCACTACAAATTCTCTTGTCTTTTTACGGTCACCTTCCAAGTACGTTTCTTTCACTGTAATTGGAACAATCTCATCTTTGAATTTTCCATCAGCAATTGCTGCTAGCGCTTTCTCATGTGATTTTACAGCAAACTCATCTGCTTCATCACGATCAATGCCGTAATCCTTCGCTACTTCTTCTGCCGTAAGACCCATATTCAAATAATACTGAGGCGTTTCCGTTGCAATTTTGTAGTTCAAACCAGTCTTGTATCCCATCATTGGCACCATAGACATAGATTCTGTACCACCTGCAATAATACAGTCTGCCATTCCAGCACGGATTTTAGCCGTTGCCATTGAGATCGTTTCCACACCAGAACCACAGTATCTGTTCACTGTTACACCTGGTACTTTTAAGTTATCTGGAGCAAAAGCAAGCAATGAAATCATTCTTGCCATTTGCATACCTTGTTCTGCTTCTGGAATTGCACAACCTACAATGAGGTCATCAATTCGAGTGGGGTCCAAAGCCGGTACGCTCTGAACGAGATGTTGGATTACATCTGCTGCTAAATCGTCAGGGCGTGTGAATCGAAATCCACCTTTTTTCGCCTTGCCAATCGCTGTTCTATATCCTGCTACTATGTAAGCTTCCATTGTTTTAATTATTAATGATCAGTTGTTTAATGGTGATTAGTAAAATTAGTTTCTTAAAGGTTTCCCTTTGAATAGAATACTTTGGATACGCTCCAATGTTTTCTTCTCGCCTGATAAACTCAAGAACGCTTCACGCTCTAAGTCCAATAAATATTGCTCAGAAACTAAAGTTGGAGCTGAAAGGTCTCCACCATTGATCACATAATTTAATTTACGAGCAATCTTAGCATCGTGGTCTGAAGCCCAATGTGCGTATTGCATTCCTGCTACACCTGCTTCAAACAATGCCATACCGCCACGGCCTTGTACTTTGATATCTCTTCTAGGATTGGCTTGTGCATAACCTAAAGCGGACAATTCCAACACACGTGTTTTGGCATCTGCAATCACACGCTTACGGTTTAGTGTTACTCTAGATTGAGCATTCATGAAGCCCATATTTCTCATTTCCTCTGCTGATGTTGCCACTTTTGCTGTTGCAATGCTCATAAACGCATCTTGCAGACGGTTGTACTCCGGATCACCTTCTTTTAATGAATCTGATACTCGAAGTGCCATTTCTTTTGTTCCTCCACCAGCAGGAATCAAACCAACGCCCACTTCTACTAATCCCATATAGGTTTCAGCATGTGCTTGAATGGCATCACAGTGCATTGACAACTCACAACCACCACCTAATGCTAGACCAGAGGTTGCCGCCACTACAGGTACTGAAGAGTAACGCGCTCTCATCATTGTTTTCTGGAACTGAGCAATCATCAAATTGATTTCATCATATTCCTGATCACATGCAAACATAAACAGCATGGCTAAGTTGGCACCTGCTGAGAAGTTGGCCGATTCATTACCGATTACAAGGCCTTTCCAGCCTTTTTCTTCCGCAATTGAAATCGCTGTATTTACACCTTCAAGGTTTTCAGCACCTAAGGCATTCATTTTGGTATGGAACTCAAGGTTCAAAACGCCATCTCCAATATCAAATAATGTTGCTCCTGCATTGCTCCATACTACATTTTCTCCACGCAATGTTTCTAACATCACTAATGACTCTGTACCAGGAACGACTTTGTATGATTTAGATGGAATATCATAATAGAAACGCTGACGGTCTTCATTTTTATAGAATGAAGTGTGACCTGCTTCCAACATTTCATAAACCCAAGCCGCTGGCTTTTCACCTGCAGCTTCCATTTTCTCTACAGTCTCTTTGACACCAAGAATATCCCAAGTCTCAAACGGACCTAATTCCCAAGCGAAACCAGCTGCAACTGCTTCATCAATTCTAAATAATTCATCTGCAATTTCTGGAATACGGTTTGAGCAGTAACGGAATACATCATAGAAAGTCTTACGATAGAAATCCCCAGCTTTATCTTCAAAACCTAGTAAGATTGGAAGACGTTCTCTTAGGTTGTCAATGTCTTTTACCGCCTCTAGTGCTTTGAATTTCGCTCTCGTTTTTGGCTGGTATTCAAATGTTTCAAGATTCAATTCAAGAATAACTTTTTTGCCATTCTCGTCCTTTGTCTTTTTATAATAACCTTGTTTTGTCTTATCACCAAACCACTGACGGTCATTTAACTCGCTTACGATTTTTGGTAAAACAAAACGTTCTTTTGATTCATCTTCAGGTAAACCTGCATGCAAGTTGTTTGATACTTTCACCATTGTATCCAAACCAACCACATCACTTGTACGGAATGTTGCCGACTTCGCTCTACCAATGATAGGTCCAGTTAATTTGTCAACTTCACCTACTGACAACCCCATTTCCTGAATAGTATGCATACCAGACATGATTGCATATACACCAATACGATTGGCGATAAATGCAGGTGTGTCTTTACACAATACTGTTTCTTTGCCTAGATGTACATCACCATAATGCATCAAGAAATCTACAACATCTTGATCAGTGCTTGGTCCAGGAATGATTTCCAGTAAACGTAAATAACGTGGAGGGTTGAAAAAGTGCGTACCACAGAAGTTTTTCACGAAGTCCTCACTTCTACCATCGCACATAAACTTGATCGGAATACCTGATGTATTTGATGTTATTAATGTACCCGGTTTACGGTGTTGTTCAACTTGTTCAAAAACTTTCTTTTTGATTTCTAAGTTCTCTACCACCACCTCAATCACCCAATCACATGAAGCGATTTTAGGCATATCGTCGGTAAAGTTTCCTGTAGAAACCAAGCGCTCAATTCCTTTTTTGAAAATAGGTGCAGGCTTAGATTTTAGAGCAGTTTTTAGAGCATCATCAACAATTCGATTACGAACTGATTTTGTTTCAAGGGTTAATCCTTGTGCTGCTTCTTTCTCTGATAATTCACGAGGCACTATGTCTAACAATAATACCTCTACGCCAATATTGGCAAAGTGACATGCAATTCTAGATCCCATAACGCCGGAACCCAGAACCGCCACTTTATTGATAGTTCTGTTTTTCATCGGTTTACCGATTGGTGTTGTTTATTGTATTTATTTTAATTGGGTGTAAACGCTTTGAAAGTAAAACTACTTTTTATTCACGTTTTCCTCAGTTATTCCAAAGCCTTTGAGTTGATCTCTGATCTCATCAAACATTTGCCCTTTAGGGTCTTTAATTACTTCGTTAATGCTATCCATCACATTAAAGAAGGTTCCTAGTTCTTCTGGAGTAATTTTTTCTTCTACTCTTCTTTGAAAAACTTTTACGGTCTGTTTCGACATTTCTCGTTTCATCTGACCATAATCCGTTAAGCGAATAATTACTTTTCGCTTATCCGTTTTATCTGCAACCCTCTCAATAAGTCCTTTTTCTTCAAAGCTTTTCAACATTCGAGTAAGGCTTCTTGCCTCCATACCCATCAAGGGAGCAATTTTTGTAGCAGGAGTTCCTTCAACAGGGTCAATATTTAAAAGCACAAAACCGATGGAGTGGGAAATTTCATAATCTGCACCTAATAAATTGTACATTTTTGAAATTGCTAACCAAGTTGCTTTAATGCTTAAATCGACCGACTTTTTCTTTTTTTCAGTTCTACGTAATTCGCCCATGCTTTCATAATAATTTTGTGATGTGTGTGTGTTTGTGTTATTGGTGAGATGCATAGGAATATTTTACGTCTAAAATACGCTTATCCTCTCCTTCAATTCCAAATATATAAATATTTAGTATGCAAGCATAACATTTTTTAAAAAGTTTTATTAAAATTTATTTAGAAATCTATTAATTATCACAAAAGATCTATTACAAAACATACAATTAAATAAAGGTTTCAGAGCTTGTTTAAAACAATTAGTTACATTTGTGTGCTATATTAGTTGTGACAACAACTTTTATCAAAAACATCGGAATAATTTCAATAGAAAGCAGAATGAAAGAACTCGCTTATCTTAATAAATATATTATACGCTATGGCTTTAGATTATCGTTGGGTATCATTTTTATGATCATTTCCAACATATTTGCTATTGCACCGGCACAAGTGGTACGCTATGCATTAGACTTAGTTGTAGACACCTTAAAAACACAAACTTTACTAAAAGGAAGTAGCATTTATGACAGTTACATCAATGAATTTTTCCAAATCGTATTGCTTTATGGTGGTGTCATCGTAGGTATGGCGTTTATGAGAGGAATATTCTTATTCTTTGTACGTCAGACTATCATTGTGATGTCTCGTTTGATTGAGTTTGACTTGAAGAATGACATTTTTGAACATTACCAGAAACTCCCATTAAGTTTTTACAGAAAAAATAATACGGGTGACTTGATGGCCAGAATTTCTGAAGATGTCAGTAAAGTAAGAATGTACTTGGGACCTGCCATTATGTATAGTATCAATATGGTCATTTCATTCATATTGACTATTTCTATCATGGCAAGTATCAATGTGGAATTGACAATTTGGGCTTTATTTCCTCTTCCATTGCTTTCTATCAGTATTTATTTTGTCAATAATATCATCAATAAAAAGTCTGAATTGATTCAACAGCAATTGTCTGCCATGTCAACTTTTGTACAAGAAGCATTTTCAGGTATTAGAGTATTAAAAGCTTTTGTGAGAGAAAAAGAATCACTCCACAACTTCACGGCTACCGCTGAAGAATACCAAGATCGTCAATTGGAATTGGCCAAAGTAAACTCAATGTTTTATCCATTAATGCTCTTTTTAATTGGGTTAAGCACAATCTTAACTGTGTATGTAGGTGGTTTAGAAGTTGAAAAAGGAGCCATTACACCAGGTGTTATTGCCGAGTTTATCATGTATGTAACACTTTTAACTTGGCCAGTGACATCATTAGGGTGGGTAACTAGTATTGTACAAAGAGCTGCCGCTTCTCAGAAAAGAATCAATGAGTTTTTAAGCATAGAACCTGAAATCACTTCACCGACCAACAAACCTTTTGAGATTAAAGGTAAAATCACTTTCAAAGATGTCTCTTTAGTTTATCCTGATTCAGGAATAAAAGCATTAAATAAGGTTTCTTTTGAAATAGAAACAGGTAAGACATTAGCAATTTTGGGGACAACAGGTTCAGGTAAAAGTACTGTAGCCAACTTAATCTCTAGATTATATGACCCTACAGAAGGAAAAATTTTAATAGATGATCATGATCTCAAAACATTGAATCTTCATGACATCCGTTCCCAAATCAATATGGCTCCTCAAGATGTATTTTTATTCTCTAATACATTGAGAAATAATATCGCTTTTGCCAAAGCAGATGCTACTGAGGAAGACATCATTAGAGCAACTAAAAATGCAGGACTTTGGGACAACATTCAAAATATGGACAACGGCCTTGACACTATTGTTGGAGAAAGAGGAATCACGTTATCCGGAGGACAAAAACAAAGAGCTACCATAGCCAGAGCTATTTTGGGTACGCCTAGTATTTTGATTTTAGATGATAGCTTATCTGCGGTTGACACCAATACAGAAAACGAAATTTTAAACAATTTACAAGAGGTGATGAAGGATAGAACTTCAGTAATTATCTCTCATAGGGTTTCATCTGTAAAATTGGCAGATAAAATTATTGTACTTCACGAAGGCAATATCATTGAGCAAGGAACTCATGATGAGCTACTTAAAATTGAAGGACACTATCAATCACTTTACCAACAACAATCAGAGAGCAATAATTAAAGAATATTTGCAAATTATTAATTAGATTTGTTTCGATTCATAAGACAAATTAAACATTGAGTACCTGAAAAATGGTATTCTGATTTACCCGTTATAATGATTCAAATTTTTATAGTCTAATGATGGCTATAAGTAAAGACCTAATTTTAAATTAATTTTAGCTTACATCGTGTAAAGTTGATTTTCAATTTGTAAATTATCTGACATATCCTGTAAGCCGACAACGCTATCTTTTTAAAATTTGAATACTCAAAACCAAATACATAAAATCTCTGAGAAAGAATTCAAAGAGCTCTTTGATAAATACTATGATAGTATAAGGGGTTTCATCTTCTATAAAATTGGCGATATCGATCTTTCTGAAGACATTGCTCAAGAAACTTTTGTGAAATTTTGGGAGTCAAGAGAAAAAGTAATTCTTGATACTGTAAAAACTTACCTCTATACCATTGCAAATAACTTAATGCTCAACCATATCAAACATGGAAAAGTTGTACTACAATTTGAGCAAAAACAAAACAAAAAAGATGGGGAAGTGGAAACAAATCCTGAATACAAAATGGAACTTGATGAGTTTCAATCTACATTAAATAAAACCATCTCCGAGATTCCTGACAAAAGTAGAACTGTTTTTTTAATGAATAGAATTGATGGACTGACCTATACCGAAATCAGCGAAAGGTTAGGTGTGAGTGTCAAGGCCATTGAAAAAAGAATGTCGAAAGCCTTAAGTATTCTTAGAAAGGAATTGGATGTAAATATCTAAAATTACAGTCCAATTTATGCTTAATAGTTCAATATAAACCGGTTGTATAAAGTTTAGAAATCATAAATGAGAGTTAATTTCATTAGAAAACTTTAATTGATTTTTGTATGTTTGCCATTTCTGAGTAGAGTCCTCTTACTCAGAGTAATATTTAATAACAAATAAACAAACAATAATAATATGATCAATCTTGTATTATTTGGCCCTCCAGGTGCAGGAAAGGGAACACAAAGTGATATGATTAAAGAAAAGTATAATCTTGTTCACTTGTCAACTGGAGATCTTCTTCGTGGTGAAATCAAAGCAGGGACTCCTCTTGGAATCAAAGCGAAAGAATTGATGGATCAAGGTCAATTAGTACCAGACGAGGTTGTGATTGGAATGATTGATTCTAAAATTAAAGCAAACAAAGAAGGTAATGGTTTTATCTTTGATGGTTTCCCTCGTACAGTAGCTCAAGCTGAAGCGTTAGATGGTTTAATGTCTGAAAATGATATTGCTATCTCAGGTATGGTTGCTCTTGATGTTGATGAGGAAGAATTAACAAAGAGAATCTTGAAGCGTGGTGAAACTTCAGGTCGTACTGATGACCAAAACGAAGACTTGATCCGTAATCGTGTAAAGGAGTACAACACTAAAACGGCTCCTGTTGCGAACTTCTACGAAGCTCAAGGAAAATACAAAGCAATCGGCGGTGTAGGTTCTATTGAAGAGATCTTCACTAACTTATGTGCAGCGATCGATAGCTTATAATCAATATATTTATATTGCAGAGAAGGGGTATTACGAAGGTAATACCTCTTTTTTATTGGCTTAGAAAATATTCTACTCTTATTTTATTATTTAATTCATTGGTTTTAAAATTTGCTGAGCTTAATAGAAACCTAAATTTTGAAAGTGAAAATTCTCCGTTTTAGGTTATGAAGAAGTTAATTTTTGAGAGAATAGTGGTTCTATAGTCGATAAAATTAACGAAATAATGTTCTAAAAAGGTGGATTTTCACCAAAAGAGAGGTTTTTATTATGCTCTACTTCCAATCAGTTGTTAATAATAGTCATAGAGTTTCTGATCTTTCCCTACCTTTGCAGTTCGGCTTGAAAGTGAGTATTGCATCAATGCATTTTTGTCCTATGCACCCTCCTCTCTTAAAAGCCTTATTATTCGACATTTAGCATAGAAAAAATGGCTTCATCAAATTTTATAGATTACGTAAAAATATTCACACGTTCAGGTTCTGGCGGATCTGGAGCAGTATCTTTTCGTAGAGAAAAACACGTACCGAAAGGTGGTCCTGACGGTGGTGATGGTGGACGAGGTGGACATATCATCTTAAAAGCTGATAAACAACTTTGGACTTTATTACACCTGAAATACCGTAAACACGTTCATGGAAACAATGGAGAAAGTGGTCAAGGTACAGGTAAAAGTGGGGCCGAAGGTGAAGATATTATCCTTAATGTGCCTTTGGGAACAATCGCAAAAGACGCTGAAACAGGAGAAAAACTTTGTGAGCTGACAGAAGACGGTCAGGAAATCATCTTGATGAAAGGTGGCCGTGGTGGATTAGGTAACAGAAACTTTAAAACTGCTACCAATCAAACGCCTCGTTACGCTCAGCCGGGTGAAGACTGCCAAGAAGCTTGGGTGATTCTTGAGTTAAAAGTATTGGCAGATGTAGGTCTTGTTGGATTCCCTAATGCGGGTAAATCTACTTTACTTTCTGTCCTTTCAGCAGCAAAACCTGAAATCGCTGACTACCCATTTACAACAATGGTTCCTAACCTTGGTGTGATTTCTTACCGTGATAATCGTTCATTTGTCATGGCGGATATTCCTGGTATCATCGAAGGTGCGGCAGAAGGAAAAGGCTTGGGTATTCGTTTCTTACGACATATCGAGCGTAACTCTGTATTACTATTCATGGTTCCTGCAGACAGTGAAGATGTAGCGCATGATTACCAAGTATTAGTCAACGAATTGACAAAATACAACCCTGAGTTATTGGATAAAAACCGTCTTTTAGCCATCACTAAAAGCGATATGCTGGATGAAGAGCTAGAGGAAATGATCTCTGAGACACTTCCAGAAGGCGTACCTTATGTATTTATTTCTTCACTCGCCCAAAAAGGTATTCCTGAACTAAAAGACATGCTTTGGGAAGCCATCAATGACGGCGTAGAAGAAGAAGTTCAAGAGTTTGTAGAAGAAGATTACGAACCTCTACCAGACGCAGATTACAATCCTTATCAAGATCGAATTGATTTGGAAAATGAAGCGGATGAGGAAGAATAAAAATAATGAGAGGCAATTTCGAAAGAGATTGCCTTTTTTGCTTTTTTGTATAAAAAGAGGTTACCTCATCAAAAAAGGTAACCTCTTAATACTTCAATCTATTCTAACTATTTTACTACTGATATCTTATTATTTCAACCAAGCTGCTAACATCCAAATTGTTTTCTCTTGCTCGCTGATCAATTCTGAAAGTAAAGCTACTGTACCTTCATCACCTGCATCAGATGCCTGCTCAATTACTTCTCTTTCAATTTTTAATAATGTAGACAGGTTATTAACTACTAATTCTACTGAAGCCACATCAGTTGTAATGTTCTTTCCTTGCTCAATTTCCGATGCTTCTAAATAATCAGAAAAAGTATGCAACGGCTGTACTCCTAATGTCAAAATTCTTTCTGCAATCTCGTCAACGCGATCATTTGCACCTGTATATAACTCTTCAAATTTTGCGTGAAGTTCAAAGAAGTTTTTACCTTGAATATTCCAGTGTAAGCCTCTCAAATTCTGATAGTACAGTTGGAAGTTGGCTAATAAAGTGTTTAATCCTTGTCCTAATTGTGATGCTTTTTCTACATCAATTCCGATTATATTTAATGCTAAAGTATTCATGTTTATATCTATCTTTTTGTTTGTTTCTGATTGATTACACTACAAAGGTGGTGGATTTTAATTATAAATAAAAATAATATGTTTTTATATAGATATAATAAAAAACTATAAACATAGAAATAAAAAAAGCACAAGTTCCTCAACATCTAGCGCAAGTGTTAAGCGAAAGCGACACTTGTGCTGACATCTGTAAAAAGTCTGAAGACTTTTAGATAATAATCTATTCCAAAGAAATAATGTAGAGCTTTACCTAAATCAGCTCAACATCCAACACTTTCAAGGTTTTACCTGAATAATTTCCAGCACTTGAATACAGATATTCATCAGGTTCATTGACTATTCCCTCTTTGAGAGGATTATCATGAATATAATTTAACTTTTGAGAAAGTGAATCAGAGCTCGTAAGCATTTTTGGACAATTATGCTGTTGCCAGAATTGATATCTGGTATTATTTTTATTTCTTTGACCTGTTTTTTCAAACATCCAAATCAACCATTTTTTCCTACTCTCAACTGGATTATTTTTAATTGCATTAATGATTTTAAGAGACGTAAACTTCTTCATATCTCTAAGGATATATTCTAGCTTATTATCTTCATTATTCGATATTATAAGATGAATATGATTAGTCATGACAACGTAAGCATGTAATGCCAACCCTTTATTTTTTTGACAATATTTCAAGCTATCAATAATGATGTCTTTGTATTCTTTTCTTGTAAAAACATCAATCCAATGAACTACAGAAAGTGTAACAAAATAGCATTTAGTCTGATCTAGAATTTTGTATTTTCTACTCATTTTTGAATCGTTATTGTAATAGTTAGTTTTTAATGTTGCCACTTTGAGCATGAGAGCTTTTCTTGTGGGATTATAAGTCTACAGACTTATTAAAAATACCAGCACAAGTCTCGCCTGCGGCTTAAGACTTGCGCTAGTAAATTAGTTTTATTTCTTATCGATCAATCGCCACCATTTGCTCTGGAGCTACAATAGCAAAGATTGTTGCATATTCAAATGCTACTTCTTTAAAACGCTGGAAACGACCTGAAGCACCACTGTGACCTGCCTCCATGTTTGTCTTAAGCATAATGTAATTATCACTTGTACTTTCTTGACGAAGTTTAGCTACCCATTTTGTAGGCTCCCAATATTGTACTTGAGAATCATGCAAGCCAGAAGTCACCAACATGTGTGGATAGTCTTTTTTCTCTACCTGATCATAAGGAGAATAAGACAACATGTAGTCATAATACTTCTTCTCGTTTGGATTACCCCACTCATCATACTCACCGGTAGTCAATGGAATAGATTCATCCAACATCGTTGTCACTACATCCACAAATGGTACGTCTGAGATGACGAATTTATAAAGATCAGGACGAGCATTTACCACAGCGCCCATCAATAATCCACCAGCAGAACCACCATTGATCACAAACTTTTCTGCAGATGTATATTTTTCTTCAATTAAGAATTCTGAACAGGCGATGAAATCGGTGAATGTATTTTTCTTCTTCAACATTTTACCGTCTTCATACCAAGCTCTACCTAAATCTTCTCCACCTCTGATATGAGCAATCGCGAAAGCGAAACCTCTTTCCATCAAACTAATTCTTGAGGGTGAAAAGGCTACATCATAAGAAATACCATAAGAGCCGTAACCCGTCATGTACAGTGGGTTTTGGCCGTTCAACTCAAAACCTTTTTTATACACTACAGAAATAGGCACTTTTACACCATCTTTTGCGGTAGCATACAAACGTTTTGCTTCGTAATCTTGTGGATCAAATTTGCCTAAAACCTTTTGTTGTTTTAGTAAAACTCTTGATCTATCCACCATATTGTAATCATATTCTGAATAAGGTGTTGTCAAAGAATTGTAGCCAAAACGTAAGATATCAGTGTTGAAATCAGGATTGGCACCAGACCAAGCACTGTAAGTCTCTTCTCCAAAATCTAAATAGTGCTCTGATCCATCTTCCCATTTAATGATACGGATATGTACCAAACCATCTCTTCTCTCTTCAATTACATAGAAGTTTTTGAAGATATCCAAGCCTTCAAGAAGTGTATCTGTTCTGTGTGCAATTACTTCTTCCCAATTGTTTTTATCAGTAGTATCAGCATCTTCTGCCACTTTCATCAATCGGAAGTTTTTCGCATCCCAGTTGGTTACGATATAAAAATGACCATTGAAATGAGAGACGCTATATTCGTGCTTTCTTTCTCTTGAAATAAAAGGTTTGAATTCTCCAAACGGATCATTGGCTTTCAGAATTCTAGTCTCTGTAGTCAATGTAGAACCAGATTCAATCGCTAAATATTCTCTTGATTTTGTTCTTCTAACCCCAATCCAGAATGTATCATCTTTTTCCTCATAAACCATTACGTCTTCCGACTGAGGAGTACCTAAAGTGTGTCTCCATACTTTATCTGGACGCAATGTTTCTTTGTCTTGAGTCGTGTAAAAAACAGTTTTTCCATCAGCCGCCCAAACTGCATCGCCTGAGGTTTCTTCTAATACATCTTCAAGGTTTTCACCTGTAGAAAGGTCTCTGAAACGAACAGTATATATTCTTCTTCCGACAATATCCTCCGCATAGGCAATTTTATTCTGATCCTCGCCTACGGTCATTCCTCCCACTTTATAATAAGATTTATCTTTTGCTTCAATATTCGCATCAATCAAAATCTCTTCTTCCGCTTCTAATGAACCTTTTTTACGGCAGTAAATAGGGTACTCCCCTCCTTCCACATAGCGTACATAATAATAGTAATCTCTTGCTTTATAAGGAACAGATTCGTCTTTCTCTTGAATACGTCCTTTTAGCTCTTCAAACAAATCTTTCTCGAATTGCTTGTGTTCAGACATTACATCATCAATGTATTTATTTTCGGCATTGAGATAATCAATTACTTCTTGATTTTCTCTATCTCGCATCCAATAATAAGGGTCAACTCTTTGGTCGCCATGGGTTTCTAATGTCTTAGGCTCCTTACGAGCTATAGGGGGTTGGATATTTTTATTCATATTTATGTCTTTATCCTACAAAAATAATCAGATCTTAAAATAAGTAGGTCATTCGTGTAACCTTTTATGCTGTAAAACCTAAGTTTATTGAAAATGAACACCTTAGCTGTTCAAACAGTGTATTTACTGTTCGTTTTCGAACGTGATTTTAAATAAAAAAGTGATGAATATCAATATATTTTACTGACTTTCAACTACTTATGTTTTTATGGCACAGATATAGAATAATTGTTAGTGTGTCAAATTAATTTCAAAAACATAATTCATAAATATCATGAAAACTATTTTCTTAACGCTTACAATATTAATCTCAAGTTTTGTTTCAGTATTTGCCAATACATCAGATTTAGAAGCACCCAACGATGAAAAAAGTGCAATGCTTATAAAGAAGGTTCAAAAAGCAGATAAAAACGATTGGGTTACTTTAAAAGATGCAGCTTTATTTACAATCAACTGGAATGGTGATTTAGAAATGGCCAAACAATGGATTGATAAAGCAATTACAATAGATAAAAATGCTTTAACATTAGAAGTTTTAGGAGATTATTATGTTAGAACTCGCAATGTTGAAAAAGCAACTGAAACTTATTTTAAAGCTCTTGAGGAAGGAGTTACAAGTTTAGGTAAAGAAGATATGGAACGTATACAACGTAAAGTGTTAGTTTACGCTAGAATGAAATAAAAAAGATTTGGAATATCCGTATTCCGATGACTATCATATATTCATAACACTCATGAAGCCAAGAGGTTTGTTTGCCTCTTGGCTTTTTCTTTTTTATATTGATTGACAAGTACAGTGTAAACTAAATTTTCGAATATTTATGGTATTTAGAAATCAGGAGATTTCTGTTGATCTGTAGGACACGAATGACGCTATCGCTTAACATTCGCGCCAGTGGACTTTCTACCCAATTCGTTTGGTACTGCTTTCCTTGGCCTTGAATTTTTTGCTTTGTTTTTGTTTCAAGACAAAATGAAGAAGAAGGAAGTTTGAAAGTAGACCCTATAAATCCTTGTAGATAGGTCAATTAAAAGTTGATGATAATTTAGTTTACAATGTAAGAAGTACTAAGACAAAATAAATAAGCATTAACGATGATGCATTTTTTAGCTTAGTTCTTAGAAAAAAGTAAACTCAAATTATAACGATTCAAGCTAACGATTCTCTCATGAAAGAAGATTTTCTTTACTTCATCTGGAAATTTCAATATTTCAAGTCTATTCAGCTATGTACTGATCAAAATGAAAACCTTGAAATCATCTCTACTGGTTTACAAAACCATGATGCCGGCCCTGATTTTTTAAATGCCCACTTGCGCATCAATGGTATAGAATGGCATGGCAATATTGAGATTCATGTGAAAGCTTCTGATTGGAAAAAACATCAACATTCTCAAAATCGTGCTTATGATAATGTAATCCTTCACGTTGTGTGGGAAAATGATTTTAATGTTTTCCGGAAAGATCACTCCCTGATACCCACGTTAAGCATTAAAAATTGTATTGATCCAAAAATACAAGACGGATATACTTCTTTTCGTCTCAATGATGATGTAATTGCATGTGGTTCACAATTGGAAAATGTTTCTCGCCTTCACAAACTTGCGATGTTGGATCGTGTTTTTTTAGAGAGAATCGAAAGAAAAGCAGGAAAAATACTTCAACAACTCCAGCATTCAAATAGAGATTGGGAAGAATGTACCTACAGAACCTTAGCAGAATATTTTGGCTTTAAGGTAAATAATGATGCTTTTCAACGCTTGTCTTCGATTGTTCCTATCCGTTTATTAAAACTTCATGCGTATCAACCCCTTCAAGTTGAAGCATTTCTTTTTGGCAGTGCTGGCTTTTTATCTGATGAGGCTAATTCACCATATATGAAAAAACTTCATCGGGAATATAAATTTCTGAGCCACAAGTATGCCATTAAGGAAAAGGAAATGTCTTTACATGAATGGAAATTTTTAAGATTACGTCCTGCTAATTTCCCAACTATCCGTATTGCTCAACTTTCTAGTATTATCATCAACATTCCGCATTTGTGTTCTGCATTTCTACATATTTCTTCCTTAGAAAGCTTTATCCGTTTCATGCAACATCCTACCTCTGAGTATTGGCATTCTCACTATCACTTTGGTAAAACTTCTCAAAAACCAATTAGTGCATTTATTGGCAAGTCTGCACTACAATCTTTATTGGTCAATGTAGTCGTTCCATTACAATTTGCCTACGGAACAGATAGAAATGAAAGTCGATATAAGGAAAAAGCTATTCAACTCCTAGAAGCTATTCCTCCCGAAAACAATAAGTTCACGAAACTATGGAAAGGATATTCCATTAAAAATAACTCCTCTTTAGATTCTCAAGGATTGATTGAATTGTATACTCAGTATTGTCAAAAAAACAGGTGCTTAGAATGCAGCTTAGGCGTTCAGGTTTTGAACAGTAAAAATAAGCATTAACACTTCAATACATGAACATGTAATCATAAGTGCGTATATTTGTTTTTTCCATCATCCAAGTATTTACTTAATCGAATATATTATGGAACACGATAAGATAGAAAAAGCTGCTTTTATATTAAAAACTATTGCACACCCTGTAAGGCTTAGAATCTTAGAATTATTAGATTGTACGAATCGTTTATCAGTAAGTGAGATCTGTGCTAAATTAAATTGTGAGCAATCTTTAACCTCTCATCATTTATCAAATATGAAGTTGAAAGGTATTTTGTCTTCACAAAGAGAAGGGAAAAATATTTATTATTCTTTGAAAGAAAAGTCAGTCGTTAACATCATTTCATGCTTGGAAGATTGCGACTGTAATATGGGCTAAAGGTCTACTAAATAATATAGGTAGAATCCTCCTCCGCGTCCATGTCTGTTGAATGAGTATTCAAGCTTTAAGACTGAACTATAAAAAGTAACGAAATCCATTCCAAGACCATATCCAATTAAAGGTGTATTGGTTAAACTTTCGTTTGATGGATCTACTCCTGGATAATAAACATACCCTGCATCAATATATGCCTTAAAAAGAATATCAATTGGAATTCTTTTGGCATGCTTTGATTTTATGATGTTCTGAAAATTAAGTGCAGTAGATAAGGCTCTAAACTTTAAATCATTTTTAATAATTGCAGTGTTTTGCCCATCAATCACATAATTATCGTATCCCCTTATAAATAAGTTTTTGTAACCAATAGCCCTCATTTCATTGTAAGGTAGTTTCTCAGGGAATCCTAATTTACCCGCAAAACCAATAGAGTAATAGAACCTTTTTACTTTATCGAGAGGCATAAATTTATAAGCCGACCATTCCATGATGACTGCATTAAGGTCATCAAAGACTCCTAATCCCAACTTCTCTATACCGAGTTTCAAGTAATAGCCATTCAATGGGTAACTTGTAATATCTCTTTTATCTCTAGTGTAAGTGTATCCCAATGTAAAGTACCTCAACTTTGTTCTTCCCTCAAGGAAAAAGTCTGGATTAAGCATTGCAACGGTATCCGCAACTTGGTCTTGATCATAGCTCAATGAAAAATTATGATGATCATAAAAACCATATCGCTTTCCAAAGTTGATAATACCATTCCAAGACCTTCTTAAAACTTCAGTATCTTTTTCTACTTCCACAAAGATGTTGTCTTCTGTTTTATATGCTACCGTAGTTTCTTCCTTAAAAGAACCCGCGAAAGACAAACTTGTCTTTTGTTTTTTATCAATATATGGGAAAGAGTAGCCAATACTGAACTGTCTTGAAAAGCCCAACTCAATCAAAATATCCAACGTTTCATTTCGCCCACGCATATTACGTTGTTTGAAATCCAACCCGTATTGAATCCTTCCTAAGTCTGCCCCTCTATTATTCCACCACTCATTAAAACTTCGATCTGCTAACTCAATAAGAGGCACCGGCCAAGTGTACCATCGCTCTACCATAATGAATTCAATATTGATAGAATCGCTTTCCACTTCGATAACCATGACATCTACAGTTTCAAAAAGTTGAGTGTTAAACACTTTATTCCTTTCAGAAGTGATATACTGTTTAATATTTTTTTTAGGAATAAGTCCACCTTCTTTGATATCAAGCTCCCTATTGATAATCTGAGGTTTGGTTTTATTTAGCCCTACAAAATTTATTTTATTAATATGTACATATCCAACCGTGTCTACATCAAATTGGTCTAAACCCGTGAGTAGCAAGTCATTTTGTGCACATACAGGTTGAGTTAATGATAGCAAAAAGGTCAAAAAAATCACCTTAATGGACAGTGCAATAATGGGAGTTCTATATATATTTGTTTCTAATTTATTCACTATGGCTTGCTATAAAAAAATCAAGCATTTATATGTATGTTTAATATTGTCACTCTAAAGATAGAAAAAGCACAATTAGTCAATTATATTTGTATTAACTTCAGAGTGATTCTAGAAAAATTAAGTTCACTAATATAATATGCTTTTTAGAGGTAGGCACATATTATACCAAGTATTTTAAAATTTAAAAGACAGTTATTATTAACAAGGCAACAAAAATAAACGATATGTTCAATTACAAGAGCATCAAGCGTATCAGTACTATTGCTAGTATTGTGAGTTGGATACTCTTGTTGATGATTGGTGTCCGTGAACAATACCTCACCGATTATAATATCGCACATGCTCCTTTCCCTTCATTTGTAAAAGGATTAATACTCAATATATGGATTATTTCTTCTTACTTTCTGATTTGGCTTTATTTTCAGCCTAAAGAACGGGATTTTCAAGGGCTCTTGTGGCAAATCTTTGTCGTTGCATTATTGTCTACACTCCTTTCTATGGGAGTCAATTTATTGCTCACCTGGCTTAGGGATGAATTACAATATAACCTACCTTTTCTCTACGCCATCTTTTTCCATATTGAGTTTTCGCTTCTGATGACATTACTGATCAGTACTTTTGTCACCTGGAAAAAACTCATATTATTCGAACAAACACAATTCACGCATTATACATGGCTTGCATTTGAAATCTTTTTAGGATTAACAATGCTTGCTCACTTTATCAGAATTGGAACTATTGATGATATCTATTTTAAAATCCCGATTGCATTTTTGATCATTTGGATTCTAATGATTTCGATTAATGTAAGATGGGTTCCTCATCTTAATTTCCAACAAAAAGTTCAAGGTATTTTCAAGCTGGCATTTATCATGTTGGCTTTTAGTTATTTCGTTGCAAGTTTTAGATTTTACTTTTACGAACAATCTTTAATTAGCGATGATTTAATCAAAAACTTATTCCCTGTTACCCTTTTCCTCTTTGTTTTTGTTTATGCTGTATCAGCGGCTTTATTCATGCTGTTCAGTTTACCTACTTCTTCTGTTTTTGAGAAAAAAGAACAAGAGATTAGCAGCTTCAGAAACCTAAGTTTAGCGGTAAGAGATGGGAAACAAGACACTGATGTTTATAAAGTATTATTGCATAGTTCACTGAAAAGCATTCAGGCTGATGCTGGATGGATTGTAGATAATGACTTTAATGTGAAAGTGATTTATGGTATCGATAAAGAAGATATTCTTGTGGTCAACCAAGACCTAAAAGATGCCGAGTACAATGGTTCACAACCCATCAAGCTCAACTTTCAGCCTTACTTCCGCAAGGAGAATGTCAATAGAAATTACCGTTCTATTATTGCTCTCCCTATCATTGTTGATACAGAAGTAAAAAGTTCTCTAGTTTTAGTAAAGAGACTACATAATGCTATTGACTCAGTGATGCAGTCTACGGTCAATACCTATGTTGCTCAAGCGGGCATTGCACTTTTCAACCTCGACCTACTATCCAATGCAGTCAAGAATGAGGTTTATAAAAACAGTATGCAAATTGCCAAACAAACGCAAGAAGCATTAATGCCGAAGAAGCAAGAAATCAATGAAAATATAGAAGTTTATGTTACTTGGGAACCTGCCATTGTGGTAGGAGGTGACTATTATGACATGCACCGATTAAATGACCATGAAGTAAGCTTTATCATTGCCGATGTATCAGGTAAAGGACCTAAAGCGGCCTTCAACATGGCTCAGATGAAAGGTATTTATCATTCATTAGCTCGTGAAGAAGGTATTAAACCTGATGAGTTCTTTACTAAAGCCAACGCTGCTTTAACAGGCTGTATTCAAAGGGATACTTTTATTACTGCCACTTACCTTCATATCAATACTGAATTACAAAAAGTAGATTATGCTAGAGCAGGCCACTGCCCTACATTATATTATAGTAATGCTACAAACGAAGCTACTTTCCTAGACAATAGAGGACTGGGGCTAGGTATTGTAAGAAACAACTCTTACAAAAAATTCATCCATAATCACGAAATCCATTACCAACCTGGAGATATTATGATTCTCTATACTGATGGTATTACTGAAGCGAGAAGTAAAAATGGAGTTGATGAATATGGCTATGATTATATGAAAGCTATCCTTGAAAAAAGTAAAGATGAACCGCTAAAAATTATTGCTAATAAGATACTTTTAGACGTCTATAATTTCATGGGTAAAGAAGCAATGGATGATGATTTCACTTTATTGATCATCCGTCTATAAAAAGGCTTGGAACCTTATTTCTATTAAAATTCGCTCGCTCAACACATTGTAAACTAAGTTCACGGCTTTTAGAAATCAGGAGATTTCTGATGATTTATAGGACACGAATGACGCTTTCGCTTAACATTCGCGCCAGTTGACTTTCTACCCAATTCGTTTGGTAATTCTAACCCCAGTCTTGAAGGGAAAAGCGTTAAGAATTTCGTGGAATGAGCCGGTCAAAATGATTTTGCTGTTTGAGCATCTCAAAACGATGAAGTTTTGATCGAGTTAGCCTTTCAATAGGCGAGAGGAATGAAATTTAGCTTTTGACTTCTAAGCCTAGATTTTTTGCTTCGTTTTTCATCAATGGAAAAATGAAGAAGAAGGAAGCTTGAAAGTAGGCCCTATAAAACCTAGTAGAAATACGGATTGAAAGTTAAAGAAAGTTTAGTCTACAATTTAGTACACAATGCAGTTTGGAAACTTAAAGTTATTTTTAAAAGCACTTCTGTCAATACTCCCCATTATTTACAACTTTCCTTTTCGTCTCTCCCCTTTTTCATTGCGGTTTATACTTCAGTTACGGCTAACTAAATTAAAGCCCATAATAAATTTCTAAGTAAAATAACAGGTATAATTAGAGGTCAATTTAGTAGAAGAATAATAAAAATCATCATCATAATGAGAGGTGTCATAGTATTATTTACACTCCTTTAGCTATTTTTGCAACCGATACCGATTACTTATAACTACGCTTCGTTTTCCTATTTATTAATTTACTTTACTATTCAACATTATTACCATAAACTGTTTTAACTAACAAATACAGTTCAAAATGAAAAGATTAACTTGTTGATTGATGAAATGAAATCGAAGAAATTGATAGTATATAATCTCGCAATTTTTATTTAAACCAATAGCTATGTCAATTCAGGACAAAAAACAGATCGTCTTAACATTAGATGCCGGTGGAACTAATTTTGTATTTTCTGCTATGCAAGGTGGAAAAATGATTGTAGATCCCTACAGACTACCTTCAAACGGCGATAATTTAGAACAAAGTTTACAAAATATTTTAGAGGGTTTTAATCACGTTATTAAAGAATTAGGTGATCGTAAACCTGAAGCAATCAGTTTTGCATTCCCTGGTCCTGCGGATTACCCTAACGGTATTATTGGTGATTTAAATAACCTCCCTGGCTATAGAGGAGGAGTTGCCCTTGGACCAATGTTACAACACCACTTTGGTATTCCTGCATTTATCAACAATGATGGAGACCTTTATGCTTATGGTGAAGCAATTGGTGGGTTATTACCCGAAATGAATGCTCTATTAGCCGCAAATGGAAGCGAAAAGAGATATAAAAATATTATTGGAATCACTTTAGGTACTGGCCTTGGTGGAGGTATTGTAAGTAATGGTAACCTTCATATCGGTGACAACAGTATGGGTGGTGAAATTTGGTTGATGCCTTCAAAAGTATTGGACCATATCAATGCAGAGGAAGCTTCTTGTATCCGTGCCGTTCAAAAATTCTATAAAGAGTATTCAGGTGTTGATAATGCTGAATTGACACCTAAAGATATTTTTGAAATTGCTAAAGGTGAGCAAGAGGGTGATAAAGCAAGTGCTCAAAAAGCATTTGACACTTTAGGTGAAAACCTTGGTGATGTATTGTGTACTTTAGGAACTACGATTGATGCATTGGTTGTCATTGGCGGTGGTCTTTCTGGTGCTGCTGAATTATTTATGCCATCTGTATTGAAAGAGATGCGTTCTAAATACAATCATGGTGAAGACAGATTAGTTGCTGAAGTTTTTGATTTAACCAACGAGGACGAAAAAGCAAGTTTCGTGAAAAACAATCAGCACGAAATCAAAGTACCTTTTACTGATCACGTAGTGATGTATGATGCTTCTCCTAAGATTGGTGTAGGTGTTTCTAAAATTGGAACGAGTGAAGCGATTTCATTAGGTGCTTATGCTTACGCTGTAAGTCAACTTGAACAATAAAAACACTAGGTCATAGATTAAAATTTGTTTTCACTTATTTTATGATTTCATTTTAACTTGACGACCTAAACGTCTAATAATTAGATATATAATTACACTATTGTCATAACTAATTGTACTATCTCAACAAAGAGAAACTTTTAGATTGATGACAATAGTGTATTTTTTTGAACTTTAGTAAATTGCTAAAGAAGACAATAATCGGAGCTTGACAATTGCTCAAGACCTTAATAACCACAAAAAATTCAAA
Organism: Flammeovirga sp. OC4; assembly: GCF_000812565.1. Taxonomy (GTDB): domain Bacteria; phylum Bacteroidota; class Bacteroidia; order Cytophagales; family Flammeovirgaceae; genus Flammeovirga. The sequence goes on from NZ_JTAM01000011.1 coordinate 121,195, forward strand.
ACAAAATCTTGTCCTTTACATTAAATAGATTGTCTTCATAAAACAATAACTAATTTTTATTTCAAACTCAATTAAATTATGGAATTACTTGCATGTGTTTTCGTGCTTTCAGTCTTATTTATGGGTTCTTACAGACTGTTAGCTAAATCGAATTAATTTTACCCTTAATTATTTATTCACTCCCTTAAACAGATTACATTTCTAGTTTGTACCTTTGCTGAAAAATTAATTTAAAGATACATCAATGCGTACAAGATTTGCTCCAACACCCAGCGGTTTCCTTCACATCGGAAACGCATTCTCTTTTATCCTTACTTGGATTCTAGCCCGACAAGAAGATGGAGAAATATTATTACGTATTGATGATATCGATAGTACAAGAACTAGAGACGAGTACATTGAAGATATTTTCAGGTCGATAGAATGGCTTGGATTAGACTATGACAATGGTCCTTTCAGTGTAGAAGATTTCCACAAAAACTGGTCACAAAAAATCAGAAATCACCGTTATACTTCTGCTTTTGAAAAGCTGAAAGAAAACGGTGATTTATTCGCATGTCAATGCTCTAGAAAACAAATACTTGAAACTTCTCCTTCGGGAATTTACACTGGTACTTGCAGAGATTTAAACTTACCCTTCGATACGCCTGAAACCGCTATCCGAGTAAAAACTTCTGATGTTCCTATCCTTTTGGAAGACCTTTTTATTGGAGACATCGCCGTCAATCTAAATGAGGTGATGAAGGATTTTGTACTCCGAAGAAAAGACGGAATTTATGCTTATCAATTGGCCTCTTTGATTGATGATATCGATGATAATATCGATTTTATTGTCAGAGGTGAAGATTTGGTCGAGTCGACTATTGCTCAAACTTTCTTGGCCAACAAATTAGAAGTTGATTCATTTGAAGAAATTGAATTCCTACATCACCCTTTGCTTGTCGATGAGAACGGTAATAAATTATCAAAGTCTCAAGGTGCTGATTCCATCAAAAACTTAAGAGAAGAAGGTATGACTCCTCAAGAGATTTACAGTCAATTTGCAGAGTTTTATTTAGGAGAAGAAACACATATTGAATCCTTAGATCAACTCTTAGAAATCAACTTTTTAGGATCAGAAGAGGATTTCGAAGAAGAATAAATTATTCACACAACATTGAACAGACTACTCAAGTAGAGAATAATAGTTATTGATTTTTAATAACGGTGGTCATCACATCTTTATTAAGATAAAAGTAATTTTGAAATATCAGTAAGTTACAATACCCCTATTTAGCAATCACTAATATTAGGACCAATGAACCGTAATGTATTTGCGGTAATGTAAGTGCCTGATCACTTCAAGATTTACTACCATAACAATTCATTAACATGAAAAACATTTTCAGTTCTCGAAAAGGAAATGTAGTTACCATCTACTTACCAAACCAATGCTTGAACGAACTATCAAATGATAATACCATGCAAATCATCAATGAAATTAATGTAATCAATGATGATACTTCTGTGAATATGGTAATCTTTAGGACGATTCAAGAAAACTTCTTCTTAAAGCAATCCAAAAGAGATGAAAATAATTTAGTTATCGAAAGCGATTATTTTATTTCTCTAAAAGAAAAAGTCCAAAATATGAGACCAATGACGGTTTCTATTGTGGAAGGAACTACCAATATGATAGGGTCTGAGTTTATCAAAGCTAGTGACCTTTCTTATGCTACTGAAGAAGCTACATTTGCTAATGGATTTGACCTTCAAAATCAAAGCCTAGAACAATATTCTGCACAAAAAGCGGAAGATCTTGGCATAATTACACGCTATGTTCCTTCAGACAAAATTGATATTACCCTAGATTACCTCCTTCATACATATGAATAATTCAATTTCTTTTTAGAAAAAGTATCTAAATCAGGGATTTATACTATCAATTTCTCAAAAAATACAGAAAAAATTTCAAATCCGTCAAAAGGATTTCTTAAATCGTTTTTTCCTCTACGAACTACTCCTTATTTTTGCAGTCGGTTTAGTGGCTTCTCATGTCTCATGATTTGATAAGTCCCTTTATTCAAGAGAATACAATATAAATAAAGACATAAAATGCTTAGAACGCATAACTGCGGAGAACTCCGTGAAGGCCATATTGGGCAAAAGGTGACATTAAGCGGATGGGCGCAAGCTGTCCGTGATAAAGGTGGTTTAATCTGGATCGATATCCGTGACCGTTACGGTATCACTCAGTTATTGATCGAGGACGATGGTAATGCTGCTGCTGAACTATTGGAGACTGCTCGTAAAGTAGGTCGTGAGTTTGTATTACAAGCTACTGGTGAAGTAATCGAAAGAGCGGCTAAAAACCCTAATATCCCTACTGGTAATATTGAGTTGCGTTTAAGCGATTTGGAAATTTTGAATGAGGCACAAACTCCTCCTTTCAAAATTGAAGATGAAACTGATGGTGGTGACGAGCTTCGTATGAAGTACCGTTACTTGGACATCCGTCGTAACCCTGTTCGTGAGAAATTAGTGTTACGTCATAAGATTGCTCAAGAAGTAAGAAGATATTTATCAGGTCAAGATTTCATTGAAGTTGAAACTCCTGTTTTGATCAAATCTACTCCTGAAGGTGCTCGTGATTTCTTGGTACCGTCAAGAATGAATCCAGGTGAATTTTATGCTTTGCCTCAATCACCTCAAACATTTAAGCAATTATTGATGGTCGGTGGTATGGACCGCTACTTCCAAATTGTAAAATGTTTCCGTGATGAAGATTTACGTGCTGACCGTCAGCCTGAGTTTACTCAAATTGACTGTGAAATGGCATTCGTTGATCGTGAGGACATCATCAACAACTTCGAAGGAATGATGCGTCACCTTTTCAAAATGGTGAAAGGTATTGAACTTCCTGAATTCCCAAGAATGGAGTATGCTGACGCTATGCGTGACTACGGTTCGGATAAGCCTGATACTCGTTTCGATATGAAATTTGTAGACTTAAACGATGTTGCTCAAAACAAAGGCTTCAAAGTATTTGATTCTGCTGAGATCGTTTTAGGTATTTGTGCGAAAGGTTGTGCTTCATACACTCGTAAGCAAGTCGATGAGTTAACGAAGTGGGTACAACGTCCTCAAATCGGAGCAAAAGGTTTAGTTTATGTGAAGTGCAACGAGGATGGTTCATTCAAATCTTCTGTAGATAAATTCTACTCACAAGACGACTTGAAAGCATGGGCTGAAAAAGCGGGTGCTGAAGCAGGTGACTTGTTATTAGTGTTATCTGGTGAGTTGGACACTACGCGTAAGCAAATGTGTGAACTTCGTCTTGAAATGGGTGAGCGTTTAGGTTTAAGAAACCGTCAAGAATTCTCTCCACTTTGGGTTGTGAACTTCCCAATGTTCGAAAAAGACGAAGAAACTGGTCATTACCACGCAATGCACCACCCATTCACATCAGTACTTCCTGAAGATGCTGAGATCTTGAAAACAGACCGTTACAATGCTCGTGCAAATGCGTATGACATGGTGATCAACGGTGTTGAAGTTGGTGGTGGTTCTATCCGTATCCACGACAAATCAGATCAAGCGGACATGTTCGATGCTTTAGGATTCACTCCAGAAGAAGCACAAGAGCAGTTCGGTTTCTTAATGAACGCTTTCGAATACGGTGCACCTCCTCACGGTGGTATTGCTTTAGGTTTCGACCGTCTTTGTTCATTATTTGGTGGTGTGGATTCTATCCGTGACTTCATCGCATTCCCGAAAAACACTTCAGGTAGAGATGTAATGATCGAGTCGCCATCAGTTGCTGATACTCAACAATTGAAAGACTTAAGTATCCAATTGGATATCAAAGAATAGATTTTTAGACGATACCGTTTAAAAGAATCAGCCAATCTGCATTATTGTAGGTTGGCTTTTTTTATCTTTAATCTTTAAGCTAAACTCCTTTCATTATGACTTACCAACGCAACCGCCTGCTTTATTTTATCTACATCGTCATTGTAATCGGCTTAGGTCTTTTATCAAGAACACGCATTACTCCTGAATTTATCTATCCCTACTTAGGCGATTTTTTCTATGCAGTGATGTTTTATTTTATCATCGCCTTCCTACTCTATAAAAGCCCATCGAAAACGATTTTGATCATCAGTGTATTGATTTGTTACCTGATCGAACTACAACAAATCTTGGATTATGATTGGCTGATCGCCATCCGAAAAACGACTATTGGCAGTTTGACCTTGGGGCATGGATTCCTTTGGAGCGATATTGTGAGTTATACTTTTGGTGGAATTGTGGCTTATGGGGTGGAGCATTTTGTTTTGAGGAAGGTTTAACTGGCATAAGTGTTAAATCCACTGGCGCAAGTGTTAAGCCGGAGGCGTCACTTGTGTCTATATTTTGAAGGAGTCTGTTGACTCCCTACCCCACAAACCATTCGGTTTACAAGAGAAAAGTTTTACAAAATTTGATCTTCCTATCATATCTGTTCCTTCGTTATGTGGATTCGGAAGTCTGGAAACTTTTCCGATTGTTAGAGCCAGAGAAGGTAACTAGTAGTTTAATTGATCTGTTTTACTGACAACAAGGAATAAGTGGAGGAAAATGATCTGCCTTTAAATCTTTTGCCTTAATGTTATAATGTTTCTTATTATTAACGATTACATATTCTATATCCCTTAAAGCATTTAAATTACCGTCTTCAAAATAGGACTTTCTTATCACTGTCAATGTGGTTAAATTAGGTAATTCTTTTACAAAAGAAGCTGATGGTACTACTGAACTGTCTATAATTTGTAACCTGATAAGTTTCTTCAATTCTTTGAGGTGCTCAAAACCAACTACATTTCTACAAAGTTGAAGCTTCAAATGAATTAAGGCATTTTTTGAACTGCAAAAGTCACTAATATCAACAGGTGATTTTGATGCAACTTGATGAAAATAGACACATTCTAAGTTTTTTAATTTCGATAAAAATTTAGTATTCTCAAATTTTGGTCTGACCAATTCTATTCTTTTGAGTTTAGTTAAAGACGCAAAGGTTTTTTCATTTAAAATATTCGATGTTGCACCATATAAAGTTAATTTTTCTAGATTAACTAATCTGTCTAAACCAATTAAGTTGGTTGCATAATTATTAGACAACTCCAATTGCTTTAAATTTGTTAAAGAAGCGATGTTTATTACCTGCTTCTTACAAAATACATGAATCTTCAAATCCTCTAAAGATATAATTTTATCAAGATCTTTGATGTTAGAGCTATCATTAATAGCAATACGAAGCTTCTTTAAATACTTCAATTGCAATAAAATTTTTATATCAAATGAATTTTCATCATACCCATAATTAGAACTTAATATAACATTTTCAATATTCATCCGATTAAAGTAATCTATTGAAAGCTTTGTATTATTCCCATCAAAATAATAAAAAGTGTCTTTATCATCTGGACTGTAATATTTATCAATTTCCATTTTCAGCTATAACTTTACTATGTACTTTATTGTTATGTAATTATCCTTCCGACACAAGTTCATAAACTATGTCTATATTTTGAAGGAGTCTGTAGACTCCCTAACCCACAAACCATTAAGTTTGCAAGGGAAAAGGTTTACAAAATTTGAACTTCCTATCATATCTGTTCCTTCGGTATGTTGACTCGGAAGTCTGGAGACTTCCCCAATTGTTAGACACAAGTGACGCCTATCGGCTTAACACTTGCGCCAGGAGTGATTTAGTTTAAAATTTCTTTTTTTAATATGTAAAGATCATCTAAATCATCATCTAACATTACTTTATATCTTTTCTTTTTTTTATCCATTAATAACCAGGAATTAAAACTAATAGAACCATCATCATATAAAATTTCGATATTTAAATGAGATACTAAAAATTCGATTAAAGCTTGTAAAGCAAAAGAATCGATCCCTGTAAAATATAACTCTATATGCATTAAAAAATCTCCTGATTTATAATTCTCAGTATCATAAATCAATAGTACATTCGTTATAGGTGAGTCAATTTCATCCATATGCTTTATTTGATTGTCTTCTAATTCAAAAAAGCTTTTAAGAACTTCTATTACTTTATGATTTGAGATTACTTTGCTAAATATGATAGTTTCTGATTTAAACATTTCTTTTGTTTTAAAAAAAATACCATCATTCTATTGGCACAAGTATTAAGCCGAAGACGTCACTTGTGCCATGTGGTTATTTTTCTCTGTTGACTCGGAACCGATTATTAGACATAAGTGATGTCTATTACCTAACACTTGCGCCAGAGAGGTAGCAACAAGCTATTATATATCAGCTAAAAAATGCACCTTTAAATAGAGCAAATAGTGTATCCAAAAATAAACGACTTCAATGAAACTTAGTGTAAGCAGACTAGAACTATCCGCAAAAATCAATTGGGGTAGAAAACATCTTACTTCTATTCTCAAAAAAACATTGCCTCTTTGGGGGATTGGAACCGTTATCAGTTTTACGGCTATCCCTTATCCTATTTTTGAAACGTGGATCAAAGGTTTTACTTTTTTTGGAATTCCGTCCTTACTGTATTTTGGTTCTTCTGCTATTTTTTATTTATCAAAAAGTAAATCAAAAATACGTTGTACAAATGAGGAATTGCATATTCAAAATGGTAAAGAGGAATTTAGAATACCTACTCAACAAATTGCTCAGTTTTATTTAAAGTATAATGCTAATAAAACTAGAAATTCAGATCAGGCAAAAGTAGATCTGATGCTCCTTACGAAAGACAATCAAGAGTTTGATTGTTTCAATGGAAAAGGATTACCTGCAATGGACGGTAGAGAACTCGAAGACAACCTTCAGCAATTTCTGGGTATAGAGGATTATTATGTGGAAGGTGAATACCAAGTGAAAGGCCATCAAAAAGAAAGTTTAATTGAAAGTGAACAAAATAAAGGAAAGCTTTTTGAAGGTAAAAAACTCGCTCATAACAATGTTCTTCAACTCCTTTATGAAGATGAAGAAAAGAAACGATTCTTGAGGGTCTTTGTATTGGACGGTGAGACCAAAGCAATGCTGGGAGAAGTTATTGAAGAGCATCAATTACAGGAGATTTTGCCGGAAGTGGAATAATAAAATATAAGTACCACTTGCACTAGAGGTAGAGTCTATACCTTCAAGCAGAATAAAAAAGCACATAGCATTTCTACTATGTGCTTCAATAGGAATTATTAATCCTTATTTTTTAATAAACTTCTTCGTGATGATCTGACCTTTAACCTCAATTCTGATAAGGTGTAAACCAGAAGTAAGTCCTTGAGTGTCCAATGTAAGTTGTTTATTTACAGCATTAAACTGAAGATTTTCTGACGAAACTATTCTACCATTTAGGTCAAAAATCGTGACCATAGCACTCAATGCTTCTTGAGAATTTAGTGCAATTGTCAGTTGCTGTGTTACCTCAGTTGGATACACGTTTACTTTCAATTCTTCCACTAAAGAATTACTCAAACGTGATACGCTCAACTCTGGATTTCTATCATGCCAGACTCCGTCTTTATACCATCCCTCATTCGTTCTGGATAAATCAGCAGTTTGTGTTCCGCTACCGTTATGGAATAGTAGATTGGTAGATGTAGCACTCTCGATGGTGTACTTATACCAACCGCTTCCTTCATCTATCATATTTTCTCCGGGCCAAGCTGATGATGCTCCGTTTGAAGCATTCCAATAGTGAATCATTGTGCTATTTCCCCATGAACTTTTGAAATGGATGGTCAAACCTGTTGGATCGACCGGCTTTTGGTCGTACCATTGTCCATCTCTGTACCAACCTGTTGAACTTCTTGATAAATCGGGAGATTGATACCCTGTATTATTATGGAATAAAAGATTGATGGAAGACACACTTGATGGAAACTCAAAAAACCACCATCCATCTGTTCCTTCTGTCAATGTTACTCCAGGCCATGTTGTGCTTGCAATACTGCCTATTGGAGAGGCATTCCAATAGTGAATGAATGGATTATCTACTCCTTGAAAGTACACTGTAAAACCACCTGTTGCTTCCGTTACTTCGTAAGTTGTTGATTGAGTAGTTGATGTATTTCCTGATGCGTCTACTGCAAAAGCAGAAACTACGTGTGTCCCTACTGTGTTTAAAGCAATGGATACACTACCTACTCCTGATGGTGATGAAGTGGTAGGTGTGGAACCGTCTACAGTATAATAAATGGTAGGGGTAATTCCTGAATTATCCGAAGCTGTAATACTTACGGTACCTGATCCACTGAAAGTTGTAGAAGGTGTCATTCCTAATGTTGGATCGGTTTCATCAACTCCTGTATCTAGCACTATCCATTGACCGTTTTCGAACCCTTTACCTTCGTTGCCACAAGTACTCCTATCATCGGTTTGACCTGCTCCTCCATTAGAGAAAATCACATTGGCACAAGTACCTCCCGTTACTTCATATTTCATCCATCCGCTTCCAATTTCAGGAGCAGAAACCATTGCTACACCTGGCCATGAAACAGGATTTTCTTCAACCACAGTTCCATTTTGAGAAACCTCCCAATAATACACATGAGAATATCCTTTTGCGTAAATCGTAAATGACTGAACAGGGTTGAAAGTGTAAGTCGCTGTTTCAACAGTTGATGCTCCCACTTCATTGTAAGCAATTGTTTTTAAAGTGACCGATTGTCCTTCTGTTCCTTGAATAGAAATACTACTTGAGTAGGGTGTTGAATTTTCGTCAGGAGTTGTCCCGTCCAATGTATAATAAATCACACCATCATATGTCGCTGTCAGTTGAACATTCACATTTCCGGTTGGGAAGTTTCCACCGTTTGGAGAAATCATCACATCGGGTACTTGTGGACCTGGGCAATTTCCTGGACAAGTGTCCGTCCATTGACCGTCTTTGTACCAACCCGTTCTTTCTCTTGAAAGGTCATCCGATTGTGCTCCTCCATTGTCATTAAACACAATGCCTGTACTCAAAGCGGTAACGGAAGCTTCATACCAACCATTGCCGATATCAGTCATTTGAACACCCGGCCAAACAGTATCATCCGTCACACCAACTGGCTCCGCATCATAGTGATGCATATAGGCAGAACCCCAATCTGATGGTTTGTAGAAATACACTGTGATTGGATCAATTTGACCAATAGAATATGATTTACTGGCCGAACCTGTACGTCCTTCGGCATTGACGCCAACGGCTTTTACAGTTGCTGATGCAGTCAATGTGAAAGGTCCTGCATAAGCCGTCCAATTCATATAATCCGCTGGATCTGCAGTCTCATCCAATGTATAGTAAATACTTGGGTTTGGATCGTCTGCATCTACTGCTGAGATAGAAACTGTAATGCTGTTTTCGTCATATCTTGTATCAGGTGAGATGGTGAGCACTGGTCTAGACACGAATGTATAGTTTTTACTGTATAATAAAATAATGCCTTCGCTGTCTGCATTAAATGAAACCTGACCTCCTGCTACTACCTGCATAGCACCCGTGTAATGATCTACAATGGTATCCCCTTCCTCATAATATTCTGATACATTGAATGTCACATTACCTTGGGCACCTACTGCTACAATCACACGGTCAGCAATTTCCAATTCTTGATTATTGTAATCACGAACAAAAGTATAAGGTGTATCTCCGATTTTTTGATGTGAACCTGCTCCTACAGCCGGGTGATCTCTACGGAATGTTCCTAACTTCTTCCACACTTCATGTTGGCTTGTATTGAAGTTGCCCCAGTTCATGTCTGAACGTGTATTTTGCTCTGCATCACTCCAATTTCCTTCCGGACGACCTGATTCATCACCGTAGAAAATTTGAATACCACCTGGCAATAATAAGAAACCTGGTGCAGCAGATTGTAAGCTACTTCTGTCAAACAATGGCACTACATCATGAGATGATAGGTAGCTTAATGAGTTCCAAGTTGGATCGTCGTTGATGGTTGCATATTCAGAATACAATGATTCCAATGAAGACGCATCACGTGATGAAACTCTTGCATCATTTTTCAGATTGAAGTTGATCACAGAATTAAACTGACCGTCTGTATGGTATTCCGATTTGTTTTTACCGTGACCCCAAACTTCAGCCGTCATCCAAAACTCCAGATCATCCATTGCTTTTTCTGGGTGCTCCGCTTTCCAATCTTTTAATGCCTGAATCGCATATTGCTTCAGTCTTGACCAACGTTCTAACTCTACGTGTTTTGCAGTGTCAATTCTAAATCCATCAATACCATATTTTCTTACCCAATCTGTCAACCAGAAAATCATATAGTTGGAAACTACTCTTGGAAGTCCTGTCGCATTGAAGAAGGCATCTAATTCCGCTTTTTTCTGATCGAATTTTCCTTCTTGCGTCCACTTCGTCACTAAGATTGGAGGGATACCTACTTCACCTACATCTTCTGTTTTCAAATCTGGTAAGAAACCTACACAGTTATCAATTCCTCCACCGGAAGAACACCCATCATAACCGTCAATATCTGGGTGACGCATCCAATCTGGCCCCCAATAATTCGAGATCCATGTTCCACCACTATTGTAATCTACGAACTTCTCGTGGTAAGAATGCCATGATTCACTTCCAGAAGGTTGCCAAGATCTCCAAGCTGGATCAACAGAACCGTAATTGTATTGTTCCATATCTTGCATGGTCACATACCCCGTGTGGTTCATTACTACATCCACCACGATACGGATTCCTCTACTGTGGGCTTCGTCTACAAACTCCTGAAAATCTGCTTCCGTACCCATGTTCTGATCGATTTCAGTCCAGTCCATCGCATAGTAACCGTGGTAACCGTAGTGACGGAATGAACCATCGGAACTACCGCCAACCCAGCCGTGCATTTGCTCTACAGGTGATGTAATCCAAATGGCATTGACACCGATCGACTCAAAATAACCTTCACGAAGTTTGGCCGTCATACCTTTCAAATCTCCTCCATGGAATTCACCCGCTGAAGAGTCATCGGTATAGTCTTGACCATTTCCATTTTTCCCTCTGTTGTAAGGATTATTATTGGATGGATCTCCGTCGTAAAAACGGTCCGTCATTGTAAAGTAAACCGTAGCGTTGTCCCATGTAAAGTTTGATTTTTTAGCCGGAACTGTAATGATTACATCGTCTTCCTCTTTAGTATAAGTGGCCGAAACTTCAGTTGATGAAGTGCCATTTAATACTGCGATCGCTTTGACAGTTGTTGTGGCTGTAATTGTCAATTCACTTTGATATATATCGGAAGAAGTCGTTGGAGTACTCCCATCTAAAGTATAGTAAATTGTCGCATCTGTTGTTCCTGAAAGCGTAACGGAAATCTGATTTTCGAAATTGGTCGATTGAGGAGAAATACTTGCATTTACTTCAATAGGAATAACAATATCAGGACAATCTACCGTACAAGTTGATGAAACTACACCTTGATCGTACCATGCAGTTCCGGTTATCGTAATATCTTCATCTTGGTTGGTATTGTAATCATGGATTACAAAGCTCGCTTCCTCAACTCCTGGTAACGTAACTTTGTACCAATCTTGTGTATCGGCTACTTTTTCCATGACAACGCCAGGCCATTCTGAATCTGCACTTACTCCTGCTGGAACTGCATTCCAGTGATGAGCATATAATGTCCCCCAGCCTGCAGGTTTTCTGACATAAACCACCATCTCAGGAAGTGACTCTCCTATATAATATTTGTGCTCCGCATAACCTATTTTTCCACCGCTATCTACTGCAATTGCTTTCACTGTTGTCGTCGTAGAAAGTGTGAATTCACCAGTATAAAGTGTAGATGAAGTAGTAGGTGTTGAACCATCAATAGTATAATAAATCGGTAAATCAATATCTTGATCATCAACAACTGAAAGCGTAACTTGAACGGGAGTATCTGATTGTAAAATAGAAGGATCAATGCTCACCAATGGATTTTCGTTTACACCTTCTCCTTTATCCCAAATAGAATAATTCAAACCATCAGCTTGTAATACCCAACCGTTTCCGCCTGGCGACCAAGAGGTATTACCAATACGAACGGCTACTTTATCATCAATAATCGCCGCATAGCCATTACCGTCTGATTGTTGGATGCTCACCGTACTGTTGTTGTAAATACCATTTGCTTTACGCAACGCTATCATTTTAGTGATCTCATCATAAATTCCATAATCGAATAAATGAGAATAGAAGACCATTGGTGATCCTGCATGCGTCAGGATATAAGCATACCCTTGTAAAATCTGAGAGTTTGAACTTGGATCATTCGGAAACGCTGACCCAGGGTGATCGCCTTGACGAACAGGTTCTGTATCATGATTCTCTAGGAAAGTCACTGAATTTTGTGGCCAAACACCTGCAACGCCCGGCATTTTCCCTCCATTGTTCAACGCTCCATAATTTCCATTTACGGCTTCATGCAAAGCGAACTTCAATGGAAAATCAAAAGCTGTAGAGGTGCCTTGTGTACCATCCATCCAATTGATGATGGTTTGTGTATCTCCAGTCCAGTTTTCACCAATAGAGATATACGGATTTGTAGCATTGTTGTATTCTGCGAAGAATCCAGCTCCAAAGCCATGAACAAAATCGTACCTCCAACCAGAGTAACCAATATCCGATTTCAGCCAGTTCATCCAATCCTTAATGGCCTGTCTCGTCTCGAAATCATTGTGGTTGATGTCTCTTGCGGCACTGTAAGGTGTTCCTGTATCAAAATCACCACAGCCTTGACCGGGAAATTGTTGGTTTACCTCGTCATCAGCCGTAATGGCATTACAGCCTAATTCAGGTTCGCAGAAGTCTGCCCAACCCACACACCCCACTCTGTGGTTGATCACAATATCAGCAATGGAAACAATGCCTTTACTGTTGAGGTGTGCAATAAGATCAATTAATTCTTGTTGAGTACCATAGTTAGAATTTAAGTCGTACCATTTACGTGGTAGGTAGCCTGCCCTATCTGCAGCATCGGAAGATGGCGGTAACCATACCCCATCGATTTCTGCTGATTGAATAGCATTGACTTTGTCGTTTAGATTGATCCACCAATTCTTGGTAGTAGCATCAGCGGATTCCCAATGAAAGCCTTGAAGGTAGACTTCTCTACCGTCAGCTTGTTGGGCGAATAGACTCAAGTTTGACCACAGAAGGCAGCCAATAAGCAAGAGCCATTGAGAGAGCAATAGTTTCATTTTCATTTCAAAAAAATTTGTACACAGTTCTGTAATGATGCCGGCCAATCATTACACTCATTTTATGCTAAATTAGAAAAGGTGTTATTCTAAATCGCACCGATGAGTTTTCGGGGAGGTTCAACGCTCAAAAGCACGTGCCATTATACAGATTGGTACTTGATAAAAATGAGGCTCAAAGGATGTTTATGGGTTTTATTATTTAGTAATGCAGATTAAAAAGGAGTTATAACTTTTATTTTTTTTGTCTATTCGTATATCTAATTTTATGGGATAGAGTAACTTTGTAAGGAGGCATTTTTTTAATTGAGACGTTTTGGGGAGTGTATCTCTCAGTATGCATCCCTTCACTGGCGCATGTGTTAAACCGTAGACGTCACTTGTGTCTATATTTTGAAAGAGTCTGTAGACTCCCTACCCTATAAACCATTTGGAAAATATTTAGAAAAATTCCTTCCTTATGTTGATTCGGAAGTCTGGAGACTTTTCCGATTGTTAGACACAAGTGACGCCTGTCGGCTTAACACTTGCGCCAGGGGGAGGAATGTATATTTATTGTTTCCATGGTTTTTTACCATACATAGCCTCAATATCTAAAGTATCTCCTAATAATTCATGTAGCCATGATGTAGGGTCATAATAGATAATTTCATTTGGTATAACTTCTCCTCCTTTTGTTTTATGATATAAACTATCTAAACCTGCAAAATGAATAATAGAATCACCTTCTTGAATTAAATCTCTACTATCACGATTTAAATAAATAAGAATTGAATCTGAATCACTTTTAAATTCAAACCATCCTCTACTAAGGTTTAGTATTTCATCTATCCTTAATTGTTGAGTTTCGTTGAATTTTAATTGAATTAATTGACGCGTTTCTTCGGCTCCTCCATAAGGTCCCAATACCCCCACGTATAAAAAGGGAATTGAATACAAAATAATTTTTAATATTTTCTCCATTATTCTTTGTGAAAGAAGTTTCGTAAATCACCAGTGAATATTTCACTTTTTCTATCCTTTGAAGGAGTCTGTTGCCCCCCTACTCCACAAACCATTAGGTTTACAAGAGAAAGGTTTTAGAAAATTTGATCTTTCTATCTTTTTTGTTCATTCGTTATATTGATTCGGAAGTCGGGAAACTTTTCCGGTTGTTAGACACAAGTGATGCCTATCGGCTTAACACTTGCGCCAAGGGGTGTATTAAAAATTGTACATGTACTCAACAAATTCTTTTGAATTAAGACCTAAAATCATACTTGAATGTTCTTTTATTACCTTTTTATCTTCAAGTGTAAAATTTTGATTCGTAAATAATTGGGTAATATATTGAAAGTAGTCTACAAGGAATATTAGAAATTTTTCAAAGTTTTCAGCACATATAAACTCTATTTCTTCTGATTTATAATTTGTGAGCAAATATTCATCAGCCTTTAGTAATACAATACTATTATCTTTTTTCAGGAGACAAAGTTTCATATGATCAAGTTCACCAAAAATAAAATGGTTATTTGTTATTTCAATTTCCTCATAGAAGATAAAATTCCCTATTCCAAAATTGCTTGCGTCAAATGCATAAATAAAGTCTTTCAAAAGGTCTCCTGTCTCTTCCTTCTTTTTAGTTAAACTCCATCCCTCTAAGATTAATTCTGATTCTTCGTCGTCTTCTGTGTAAAAATACATTTGCTCCATGTTCGGGAGGTTACACATTATTCTCTCACTTATTTCTAATAAAAATGTTTTTTTCATTGTTTAGCTTTCATTTCAAATTAATACGTTTGCCATGCTGAAGACAAGTTAATACTAATAGACAATTCTATCTCGAATATTTTTTGTTCTGTTGATTCGGAAGTATGGAGACTTTTCCATTATTAGGCACAAGTGACGCCTATCGGCTTAACACTTGTACCAAAGATTTATTTTTTCTTCTTCCTCCTCCAAGGCCTATCCCTTTCCCAATCACCAGCCATGATTGAACCATAAGGAAGCACTTCATCAATAACTTCGCCTAAACCAAATTCGTTCATTTGACTTCTTACCTGAGAAGCATTCTTATAGGCGGAAGGAAGCTCCGTCACATCAATTTTATCAAAGAAGAAACGAACATCTAGCCCTTCTGTTTCTTGTGCAAAAACTTCTTCGTTGGTCATCGCTTCTTTAGTTCTTCGATGTGCCGATCTGCTGACATTTCTACCCGCACCATGAGGAGCAAAACCAATATTGGTGTCGGTTGCTTTTCCTTTGACAATCAAAATTGGTTCTGCCATATTCATTGGAATCAATCTTCTTTCATCCTGCTCTTTGGAAAAAGGCGTATGAATTGGCGTTGCTCCTTTGGCGTGGTAAAATTGGTCACCTTCTTTGAAAACGAAATTATGCTCGTTCCAAAAGCGGTCTTGTACGTTCACTTTTAATTGCTCTGCTACTGCATCATGGATGCAGATGTGATTCTGTTTTGTCCATTTTCTAATCACTTTTAATGCATCCCAATAGGCTTGCCCTTCTTCTGTATCAAAAGGAATCCAAGCATTTTGCTTTAAAGTAGTTGGGGAAAGTGTTCTTCTGAAACGCTCGGCGGTTTGCATCGCTCTTTTGAAAAGTTTTGCTCCTACACCTCTTGACCCGTGGTGCGTTACTAACATGGTATTGCCGGTGGCTTTTGAAGTACCCACAAACAAGAAGTGATTCCCATCGCCTTGCGTTCCTAAATGTGCTCTCGCTGTTTTGATGATTTCTTCTCTGTTAGTGAAGAAATTACTTTTGAAAGCTTCTAGTAAATCAGTCGGAAACCTAAACTGCGTATCTCGATCTCTTCCTCCAGGACCAAAATGGGTAACGTTTTGTGCTACATCCAACACCTCTTTAGGATTTACTTTTCCTAAATCTGTCAACATCAAAGAACAGCAGATATCTGCACTGTGCATGCCAGGGTGAATTGCATTTTTTGTGACTACAATTCCGCCCACTGGGATCGTTCCTTTACTACCCGACGGACAAGCATCCGGCATTACTGCTCCATTGACTACAGTAGGTGTTTTCATCACCAAATTCATTGTATTTTTCACCGACTGAACATTGTTTTCTTCCAATTTATTTTCAGCTTTAATGTTCATGGCATACGGAATGGACTCTTGGTGTAATTCCATTTTGGGAGTGGTTTTGAATTGCTTCAAATAGTCCTTCATTTCTTCGTCTGACAAGTCATTCGAATTGATGTACTCAAGGGCTTCTTTGAACCACTTCCCTGGGGTATAACCCATCGCTATTAAGGTATTTCCATTAATCATTTTGTGTTTTATTTTTTTGATAGTTCAAAGGTGAAAGGCTACTACGCAATCATTTTGCGTAGTTGTAAATAATTTCTAATTTTATTTTATGGCACAAAATAAAAACGCTCTAATCCGATATAAAACCATCGACAAATGTCTTCAGAATAAGTACAGAAAATGGACTTTGAATGACTTGATTGAAGAATGCTCGGAAGCTCTTTTTGAATACGAGGGAAGGGATATTAATGTGAGTAAAAGGAGTATTCAATTGGATATTCAAATGATGAGAAGTGATAAACTCGGTTATAATGCTCCTATTATAGTTTATGATCGAAAGTATTATAAATATGAAGATGAGGAGTATTCCATCACCAATATTCCTTTGACTGAAAATGATATGAGCGTACTTTCTGAATCAGTAGAAATGCTCAAACAGTTCAAAGATTTCTCTCTTTTTTCTGAATTAAATGGCATTATACAAAGACTGGAAGACAAGGTCTACAGCGAAAAAAGTGATCAAAATGCTATTATTCATTTAGATAAAAATGAAGGTTTAAAAGGGCTTGAACATTTGGATACTTTATATCAAGCGATTCTTAAAAAGGTTTGTCTAGTGATAGAGTATCAATCTTTTACTTCAAGAGTGCCTTCATCCATTAACCTCACTCCTTATATTTTGAAGGAATACAACAATAGATGGTTTGTGATTGGTAGAAAAAGAAAACGTGAAATCCTAACATTAGCATTAGACCGAATTATCAATATCAATTATGATTTTGAAAAAGTCTATAATAATGACGGATTTGATGGGGATGAATATTATAAAAATACAATCGGCGTCACTGTTCACCCTGCCGAATATGTTGAAACCATTCAATTAAAAATTGATCGAAAAAATGCTCCTTATGTCGTCACCAAGCCTTTACATCATTCTCAAAAAGTCCTTAGCAAAGAAAAGGATGGTAGTATTACTGTCGAAATAACAGTCCATGTTAATTACGAATTGGAACGTCTTCTTTTAGAGTTTGGAGCATCACTTGAGGTGTTAGCCCCTTTTAAATTAAGGAATAAAATGAAAAAAATACTTTTGAAAGGATTGGAGCTTTATCAAGATGAAGAAACCTCATAAACCTCAATTCACTAAATCCCACAACGGGTGCAAGTGATGGGTTACTCACTGGCGCAAGTGTTAAGCCGGAGGCGTCACTTGTGTCTATATTTTGAAGGAGTCTGTTGACTCCCTACCCTACAAACCATTTGATTTACAAGGGAAAGGATTTATAAAATTTGGTCTTCCTATCTTATCTGTTCCTTCCTTATGTTGATTCGGAAGTCTGGAGACTTTTCCGATTGTTAGACACAAGTGACGCCTGTCGGCTTAACACTTGCGCCAGAGGGATTAAAATGAAGAAACCCCATAAACTTCAAATCACTAAAATTTATGGGGGTCTTATTTAACTTCTAAAATCAAAACAAAAAACTTCACCTTCGAAATTCCGAATTCTCTTCTTTAGAAATTGCTCTTCTCTCCAAAACAGAGGAAACTGTTGTGTCTTCTTGAAACCAAACTTCTGAGGAAGCTTGGTATACAATGATTTTGGAGGTCGACAATCCTCTAACTTCTTAAAATAATTACCACTTTCAAAAGTGTGATAATAGATTTTATCCACTCCAATTTCTTTCAATAGAAAATGAATAGAACACATCAGCATGGCTTCAGACCAATATTGATTGTACTCTTTTAATGATGTGATGTATCGATCTAAACCTTCCAAAGAAACATAATCTGTGATCCAATGGTTCTTCTGTTTTTTCTCTGGTGTTGATTTTATTTTTCGATGAATACTTAAAGCATCTCTTAACCAATCATTCTGAATTTCTTCTATAAAAGCTTCTCCTGTATCTAAATTAAAATCGATCCTCGACCAAGCCATAGTATTGTTCTTTTTCGATATCGGATGACAGTAACTTACAAATGGATGCCACTTTTTCACCTTAAAGTTCTTCCTGTAAAGTAAGTCGTGTTCAAAATCAAAATTCAGCTGAAGAACCAAGTTTTCACCCGGTAATGAGGTTTGATACCAATCATCATTTCGATGCTTCTCATATTCCCCCCAACGGTCTAAAGTGACTTTAAAATATTTCAAACTTTCTTCCTCTACTGAAGCTAAACTCTCCTTCGAAAAATGTGCATTCCCACTTTTAGCCGTTAAACGATTAAAAGCAGGTTTGTTCAATAAAAATTCAAAAGCACTATTCTTCAGCGTAGATTTTGAATTAAGGTTTTGTGCGATGGCCATTTCTAAAAAATGACGTACGTATTCTTCTTTTTTATATGGAAAATAGTTTTGTTCCACATCTGTAGATGCTAGAACAAGTTCTAATATATCGGTTTGCATAACGATTTGTGATTGCAATTTGGACTTCATGTTTTATGCCCGTCAAGACATGGGAGTCCAATCCTCACCAAATCAGTACTCTGCTTCCTGTTTAATGAGGTGATAGACTCAACGGTGTTGGGTTTACTTTATCCATCATTATTTTTTGATCATTAATTTGAAAAACATAATTCTTAAATTTTAATCGTGTTAGATTGCTTTATTTTGTGGTTCTCTAGCTCCATGTTTCAAGTGTTAAGCGTGAGCGTCACTTGAAACTAAATATTGGCGAAGTCTCCTGACTTCGAACAGACATTAAAGAACCATCTCTTACCTCATCCCTCTTACCTCTCTAAACTCTGTTCCTTTATAAACCTTCACCGCATTACCTCTTTCCAAGGCTAGATGATTCACCCATTGCTGTTCCAGTTTTTCTTTGGTTTGTTCAAGGCGTAAAAGTTCAAACTTCTCTTTCATCTTCTCCAATGCTTTTTGCTTGTTCTGATGCTGAGATTTTCCATCCGAGACTTCCACACTAATACCACTTGGAAGATGAATGACACGAACGGCTGTTTCCACTTTATTTCGATGCTGACCACCAGGACCTGCCCCTCTGAATGTTTGGAATTGCAGGTCTTTGGTATTCAATTTTTCGACCACTTTCTCTTGGAAAAAATCAATGGCAACAAACCAATTCTTGCGTTTGTGGAACTTCCTAAAGGGACTTTTGCCTATCCACTGAATGCTTCCTTTCCATTCCTTTAGCTTCTCTTCCAAATCATTTCCAGTCACTTTAATAAGCACTGAACTGATCGTATGATGCAAAGGACCTTCTGACCTAGAAAGTACTTGATGATTGATATTTTTTGATTTTAAATCATCCAATACTTCTTTCAAAAGCTTAGCGACTACCCAACAACATTCAGCCGGACCTCTTCCTGAGGTGATCTGAATAAATAATTCTGAATTACTCTTTCCCATCTTCATTACGCTTTATCCATTCGAACAATTTTGGGAGAAAATGTCCCCACTACATCTACTAAACTGGTTTGGCTTTTCATCACTTCTTCAATGTTTTTGTAAGCAATTGGTGCCTCATCCAAACCTCCTCCAATCAATGTTACTTGTTCTTTCTGAAGGATTTTTTTGAGTTGACTTCCCGTTATTTTTTCTTTAGTCTTTGATCGAGAAAACTGACGGCCTGCACCATGAGAAGCCGATTGAAGAGAAGCATTTTCCCCTTTTCCTTGGACGATGTAGCCATTGGCGGTCATGGAACCTGGAATGATGCCCAATACCCCTTTTCCTGCTGGGGTTGCTCCTTTTCGATGCACAATACATTCCGTTCCATCCGCTTGCTTTTCTTTCCAAGCAAAATTATGATGGTTCTCTACTTTCGCTACAGCTTTAATTCCTAAAGCTTTTGCCAAGTGATAATGTATTTGATCATGGCAAGCTTTGGCGTAATCTCCTGCCAGATTCATTGAAAGCCAGTATTCCTGTCCTTCTTGGGTATTCAAATCCAACCACGCCAAGTTTTGAGTGGGTGAAGGAAGAAGGCATTTTTCTTTTGCAATGGAAGTGTAATGATTGGCAACCGTAGCTCCTAACCCTCTCGAACCTGAGTGGGCAAGTAGTCCGACATATTCACCTCCTTCTAAATCAAAAGGATTGTCAGTAGGAAGCATTACAGTACCGAATTCCACGAAGTGATTTCCCGAACCTGAAGTACCTAATTGTCTCCTTGCTTTTCCGTGTAACTGTCGCAATAATGGTGTTGCTAAAAATTCTTCTCGGTCCAAAATTTCATGCTCCTGAGTAATACCCAATTCTCCGCCTGTACCAAAATTGGTATATTCCTTTAAGGCTTTTTTGATTTGGTACTCATATCGCTTTAAGAAATTTGTTGGAAGCGGATAGATCGTCAAGCTCATTCGGCAACCAATATCTACTCCCACACCGTATGGAATGACCACATTATTGGTCGCTAAAACACCTCCGATTGGAAGGCCATATCCTTGGTGAGCATCCGGCATCATGGCACCACTATGCACTACCGGTAGTTTCATCGCCCATCGCATTTGTTGATAGGCATTGCTACTGATATGTTGGCGTCCGAAAACGTTAAAATCTTTGGCTTCTGGTAAGAGTTCTACTTGCTTTCTTTGAACATTAATTTCTGGTTGAAATACTTTGGCAATTGGTGATAGTACTTCATCTTCCAAGTATTTCGAATAATTGTTTTTGATGTCCTCAAGCAACGTTAATTGATCTTGCATTGAGGTATGTTTATAATGCTTCGCCATTATTTGAACAGCAAGACTAATGGCTTTATTCGAAGCATATTGAATGGCACGAAGGTGTTTACCCTTCAGTTTCTGTTGGCCCATAATTTTTTGATATACAAATCAACCCACTGTAATTAATATTGTATTACTTTTTATGTAAAAAACAATTGTATACAGTGATTCAGGATTAAGTATGTACTTAAAAACCTGACAGAAAAAATTAAATTAAAATGGTGATAGACTGATATAGAGATTAGGCCATGCTTTTTGATAAAGATGGCGGAATTCAAAACATCAAGAAATTTTGAATTTCAGTCTACGATTCGATATGTAAATTAAAGACCAACATCATGATACCCTCCTTTTTTTAGTTTTAGAGTGAATTGTGTGTTTACGATCACAAAGGTAATTGAAAAAAAGTCAGCAATGCAAATTTCCCACTCAAGGGAGCATTTGAAAATCTGTTTCTTACAGAAAAAAAACAGCTAAAATAAAAACTGAAAAAACCACCTAAATGACCCTTCTAGCTCCTATTTTAGCTATTTTACAACCCTTCAATTTTTTCTAAAAATAAATTTCAAAAAAGATTCAAGAAGGATTACTTTATACCACTTACTGATGCAAATGCTAAGCGTCTACGTAAAGTACTTGCCCTGTAATAAATCCATCAACAGAACGCTCAAATGCTTTACCAACTAAACTGCCTGGTACAGGTTGAAAACCTGGCATCATCTCTCCATAAACATCCCATGCTTCTTCCAAAACAGTAGGGTTAATAGAGTTCACTCGAATACCTCTTGGCATTTCATGAGCAACACATTTTACAAAAGTATCAATAGCACCACTTGTCGTCGCATCTGCTATGGCAAATGGGATAGGTTTTATATTCAAAATACCAGTAATCAGTGTAAAAGAACCATTATCCGCAATGTATTCTTGACCGATTCTAACGACATTAATTTGTCCCATCATTTTACTTGTAATAGTGGTCATCCACTGTTTTTCGGTCATTTCAGTGAAATTGGCGTATTCACAAAAACCTACTGTGTTGACCACTGCATCAAAATGTCCTACTTCTTCAAAAAGCTTTCTCAATGAATCCTCGCTTGTAATATCAACTTGATAATCTAAGTTATCCGATGAACGGCCTGCTGTTATCACCTTATGTTTTCCAAGCCCTGTCAACGCCGCCTGTCCCATTTTTCCATTTGCTCCAATAAGAATTACTGTTTTCATAATTGTTCTATTTAAATTAAACGATATGCAAACTTATCGTTCTTCGAGGAGGGCGTTCTAGGACATTTGTCTAAAAAGAAATGGACGCTCTGATTCTACTCAAATGCCTCTGTGTAATTCCTAAATAGGAAGCGATATGCTGAAGAGGAACTTCTTGTATATAATTGGGGTGTTTGGCTATAAGATCTAAATACCTTTGTTGGGCTTTATCTTTCTGATGATCGAAAATCCAATTTTCTAGATCAACATATTCTTTTTCGGCTATAATTTTCAAAAATTTGAGCCATTTTAGGTTTGTTTCAGCAAGTCGGTCCAACTCACTTTTAGGAATAGAAATAATCTCTGCTTCACTCACTGCTTGCATGTTTTCCTTGGATGGATTACCTGAAATAAAGGAAGAGTAAGCCATCAATAAACTGTCTTGAAAAGTGAAGCAATAAGTAATTTGTTCCTCATTATTTGAATAATAAAAGGATCGAAATACCCCTGATTTCACAAAAGATAAATTGTCACACACCTCATCTTGCTGAATGAAAAATTCATGTCTCTTCAACTTTCTAGTTGTAGTAAGTGCTAAATATTCATCTATTTCTTCTTCGGTAAATAAATCAAAAGCTTCAAGGTACTCTCTCATAACAGCAACTATTTGTGTGGATTAATAATTGACTAAGAAGCACTTTTAAAGCATAAACTTCAAATAAAAGGTATAAAAATAAGGCTAACTCAATGGAAGTTGAATTAGCCTTAAATCTTACTATTTTCAATTTATCATTCTTCAATTTCTAATTATAGAACTTCAGTTTCTGAGTAATAAACAGTTGAAATCTATGTTCATTAGGATGACCATTTTTTGACAGATACATATACCCCGACTGAAGGTTTAATGTAGGTGTCAATTGATATCCTAACATAGCGTAAGCACGGTTTTGATTCAATTGTGCACTTGGTGTTACATCCACTAGAATCTCATTACCAAAAGTGGTAAAGATAACGCCTTTCTCCATGACCTTACTGGTTAATGGAATACCCATCTGTAATCTATATCGGGCTCTTGTTTTAAAGTCACCTTCAATAGACCTCAATTCATATCTGTAGCGATGCTGAAGGTGAACCCTGCCAAATGCTTGTTTACTGATCACCTGCAAGGTAGTTCTATACTCACTACTATTGATTTTTGATTGGCCATCAAATGGCTCTGACCAATTGGAATGATATTCCTGACTTAATCCAATTTGTAAATTTTTATCTACGGAATAACTCAAAAATGGACGTACAAAAAAGCTTTGTGCGTCTGATGCAAATTCATACGTTCTCACCTGGCTTTCAAAGAATAATTCCCATTTAGGGCTTAATTGATAAAAGCCATTGTAGACATACCACGACCCTAGAGATGGATTGTCTTGTGCGAAGGAGAATTGACTGATAAATAGAGTTAAGATAAAAATTAGCTTTTTCTTCATTTCTGTAAATTATAAATAGGTTTAGTTTAAACTTAAAGCAAATTTAACCTAAAATTCACATTATATTCATATAACACAATGTAAAAGATAATAATTATAGCATTTATCAATAAACATTTACAATACATGGCTCAAAACCAACAAAAAAGCTACTCCAATCTAACCGATTAAAGTAGCTTCATTTGAATTGAGAATATAAATCCCTTATTCGTTATATAATACTTGGAGTAAAGTTACCCCAACAGCATTTAATGATTCTTTGCTGATTGCATCCATATTATCTTGATGCGTATGCCAGTGCTTGAAGAATGTTCTTTGTCCCGTAGGGTCAAGATCGATAATGTCAATCATTGGGATTCTTGCGATACGATTTACATATACGTGATCATCCATTAATTGAGGACCGTCTTGATTGACAAACAACCCACCGAAACCTTTACGCTCAGCTGTCTTCCATACTTTTCTGACAATTCTTGGAGCATACTGTCTTGATTCACCTTCTTTTAAGAAAGTAGGATTTTTACCACCCACCATATCTAAAAGAATGCCGTAATAAGCTTGGTAACCTTCTACGTGAGGGTTTTCTGCCCAGTATTTTGAACCTAAGCAATATCCAGAATCTCCCGACTGATCTTCTGCAAATGCTGGTCTACCGTAATCTTCTACATCAAAGAAAATGATATCAATACCTACTTCAGGCTTCAAATTCGAAGAACCTAACTGACGTGCAAGTTCTAATAAAACACCAACACCGCTACCTCCATCATTCGCTCCTAAGATTGGCTCATGTTGATCAACAGTATCCTGATCCGCCACTTGACGTGTGTCCCAGTGAGCGGCTAATAAAACTCTTGTTTTTTGTTCAGGGAAAAAGCTACCGATAATATTTGTACCGTTCAACGTCGTACCATCATAAGCTGGGACATAAACAGGTTGTTCAATTACAGTCGCACCATGACGTATCAATTCACTTGCTAAAAATGACCCACACATATCATGAGCCATTGTATTAGGTACTCTTGGCCCAAAATCTACTTGTGCTTGAACATATTGATAAGCAGAGTCTGCATTGAAAGTTGGAATAGGTTTATCTTTTACTGTTGACGTCGTTGAAGAAGTGCTTTCGTTATTTCCACATGAAAATAATGATAAACAACTCAACACGGCAATAATAATTTTTTGCTTAAACATGAGTATAGAAAATTACACTAAAAAATTTATATTTTTTCTTGGTTCCCAAAGGTAATATAAATAGTCAAAGTCACCTATTTTGAATGCATCAGTTAAAAATATGACATAAAAAAACTGCTTTGATCTCTCAACCAAAGCAGTTTTTCTATTTAAGCTATTGCTTATTTCTCTTTGAATACAATACCCATTGGTACACCTTCAAAACCGAAATGCTCTCTAATTTTATTCTCTATGAAAGATTTATAAGGACCTTTCACATGTTTTGGATAGTTAGAGAAGAATGCAAATACCGGTGTGTGAATTGGCAACTGCGTAATGTATTTGATCTGAATGTGATGCCCTCTATGTGATGGAGGTGGTCTACGTTCGATCTCTTTTCCTAATACCTCGTTCAATACAGAAGTCATGACCTTCATCTTACGGTTTTCGTATACCTCGATCGCCTTGTCGATCACTTTGGAAATACGTTGTTTTTCATGTACCGAAGTAAAGATAATTGGCAAGTAAGCCGCGCCACCTAAACGCTGACGGATCTCTTCTGCAAATTCCTTGGCTGTATTTGTTTCTTTTTCGATCAAATCCCACTTGTTGACCATGATTACCACACCCTTCTTGTTTTTCAAAGCAAGGTTGATAATACTTAAGTCTTGAGATTCAATACCTCTTGTAGCGTCCAAGATAGCGATACAGACATCTGATCTTTCAATCGCTTTGATGGTACGCATTACAGAGTAGAATTCAATATTTTCATTTACTTTCGTCTTTCTTCTAAGACCTGCAGTATCTGTTAAGATGAATTCTTTATTATACGCTTTATATACTGCATCTACAGCATCTCTTGTAGTACCAGCAACATCAGTTACAATACTTCTTTCTTTTTGAAGTAATAAGTTTACTAATGATGATTTTCCAACGTTAGGTCTACCAATTACTGATATTCTTGGAATTTCTTCTTCTTCCTCTTCCTCAGTTTCTTCAGGGAAATGTGAAACTACGTTATCTAAAAGATCACCCGTTCCAAAACCTGAAGCTGATGCGATAGCCATAGGCTCACCCATACCTAATTCATAGAATTCAAAAGCGTGCATTACTTTCTCTGAAGTATCTGCTTTATTGGCTACCAAGTAAATTGGCTTATCACTTTTACGTAATAAATCAGCAAAATCACGGTCTAAGTCTGTTAAACCTGTTTCCACATCTACTACAAAAAGTAATACAGAAGCTTCGTCGATAGCGATTTGAACTTGCTCACGGATAGCTCCTTCAAATGTATCTTCTGAACCTACTACATATCCACCTGTATCAATTACAGTGAAATTTTTTCCCGTCCATTCGGCCTTTCCGTAATGTCTATCACGCGTCACACCACTTTCATTATCCATGATAGCGTCACGACGTTCAACAAGACGGTTAAATAATGTAGACTTACCAACATTTGGTCTACCTACAATTGCGACAATATTTGTATTCTTCTTCATTGAGAATTTACCTTTTTCAAAACTTCGAATTACCCTAACACTTTCGGTAGCGTAATGATATATGTTTTTCCACGTTTAATGGTCAACTTATTTGACCTCAACCATGGATTATAGCGTTTTAAGATCTTATAATTTATTCCTTGTTCTTTTGCGAAAGAAGCGAGATTAGGAATAGATGTATCTATTTTCATAGTTTTAATGGCTTCCTCAGTATATAACTGATGTGTCGAAAGCTCAAAACTATATTTATCTGGTTCCAACATGATTTCTTTCAAGGCTAGGATACGGAACATGTACCTTGAAGTCTCTTCATTTAATAACAGATCATAGTAACTGCTTACTTTCTGATCTTTGAGGGCTTTTGCGATACCACTCGGTCCTCTGTTATACGCCGCCGCTGCTAATGTCCAAGTCCCTAGCTTTTCTTTGGCTTTTTTGAGGTAAACACACGCTGCTCTTGTTGCTTTCTCAACATTGTAGCGTTCGTCTACTTCTTTGTTGACCGTTAATCCGTATTCCCTTGCAGTTGAAGGCATAAACTGCCAGAAACCTGCTGCTCCTGCTGAAGAGCGAGCGTTCAGCATCAGATCACTTTCTATAATACAAAGATATTTAAAGTCATCCGGAATACCTTCCTCTTTCAAGATTTCTTCAAT
Source organism: Flammeovirga sp. OC4 (assembly GCF_000812565.1). Classification (GTDB taxonomy): domain Bacteria; phylum Bacteroidota; class Bacteroidia; order Cytophagales; family Flammeovirgaceae; genus Flammeovirga. The sequence goes on from NZ_JTAM01000011.1 coordinate 148,348, forward strand.
TCTAGGAATCCATCTCTCCGCTCTTTTCAATACCAAAATCGTATGCGAATGCCAATAAGAATTCACATACAACTCTCTATCGAACCTTTCATAAACGTCTGGATCATCAAGAGGTACTTTTTCACCACAAAAAGAAAAGGATTCAGGCATTGGTAGCTCATAACTGTTGGCTTCCAACTCCTTCACAATCACTTTTTCTGTAACTACCTCTGATTTCGGACTTACAAATTTTGGAGCATACGTTAACAGTGCTACGGAAATTGCTCCTAAAAGGAACCATAAAAATGATTTCATATTGATTTAAGAAACACGATAATGGATACTAACTCACAAAGGTCGAATTATTCTCTTTAAGTTCTGAATATAAATGCATTAGTTAACAAATATTCTTTAGAGAATCCTTCTTTTTATCAAACTTTGCAGGCCTTTATTTGAAATAAATATCCTGTTTGGGTATTACAATATTCACTGATCTTTTCCCAAAAGAGGTGCAAAGGTAAAAAAAATAAGGTTGCCATACTTAATTTATTGTATAACAACCTCATTATTATTTTGTTGAACTATAATTCTAGAAATTAGGAGACAATAGATATTTCCCATAGAAGTCTTCGATTATTTTCACTGCTTCTTGTGGTGTATCCACTAGGTGAATCAAGTCTAAATCCTCTGGGCTTACATTCTTTTCCTTCTCAAGCAATGTAGACTTAATCCAATCCATCAAGCCCTGCCAGTAATCTACTCCTACCAACACGATCGGGAAACGTCCGATCTTCTTTGTTTGAATTAAAGTATAGGCTTCAAATAGCTCATCCAAAGTTCCCAATCCACCTGGCATTACAATAAAGCCTTGAGAGTATTTTACAAACATCACTTTTCTTACAAAAAAGTAATCAAAGTTCAGCATCTTATCTCTATCAATGTAAGGGTTGCCATCTTGCTCAAATGGCAATACGATATTTAAACCTACCGACTTACCATTGGCTTCTGAAGCACCTTTATTACCGGCTTCCATAATACCAGGTCCACCGCCAGTAATCACACCATAACCATGTTTCACTAAAAGTCCGGCTACTTCTTCTGCCATTTTATAGTATTTGTGATCAGGGGCAGTTCTTGCTGATCCGAAAATAGAAACACAAGGACCAATTTTCGCCAACTTGTCAAATCCATCTACAAATTCGGCCATTACCTTAAAGATCACCCATGAGTTGGCACTTTTTATTTCAGACCAATCCTTCTTAATAAAGGCCTCTCTTATTCTCTCCTCTTCCTTCTTATTTTCTTCTGACATAAGCTAATTTTTTTCGGTTTCTGTATTTAATTGAAATTTTATCATATTGTCTTCGTCACTCTTGAGTGGAGAAGCAATTTTAAATGCTTTTTGATGATCCATTTTCACTCCATCCAAATAGGCTTCATACTTTTTATTATCAACAGCTTGAAATTCTCTTAATCGTTTGGTCAAGGTTACTTTTTCCTTAGCAGCATCTCCATAATTCAAGTTCAAATAAGACGCCCCATGATACTTTGCTCTTGGGAGAAATACCATTCCAAAACTTTGTACACTACCGAACAACGGTTGGTAACTTTTCATTTTTGAAAGACCATCTTTATCAATCCAAAGTGGTAAATCTTGATATAAAGCTCCTCCATTTCCCCATATATACATGGCTGATTTTGGAATTTTTGTATCTTCCAAACTGATTGTTCTTTGATCCAACTTTGCATCAATCATTCTTTTCAATGACTTTGGATGATTAGAAAAAGCAACTGCGTTCCCAAGCACTGTATAGTAAGGTCTTTTTATTCTATCAAAAGCATCTCCATACACTCTTGGTAGTAATTCTTCTACCCCAATATACCCTATAGCAAAGCCTCTATATTTTAATTCCGAAAATCGCTCTAAAGTAAACCCTTCTACTTTTTCGTTTAATGCTCTCAATTTTTCAGAAGCTAAAGCAGGATTATTCGTTTTCAAAAGCATTACTTCTCCGTCTCTTCCTGTCAACTCACTTGGCATTAATTTAATCCAAGCGGCTTCATCTCCTACCCAGCTATCAAAATCTTCTTCAATAGAAATGGATAATCTATTTTCAATTGCTCGCCAAGGGGCAATATTGGCACGCATCAATGCATCCCTTCTCTCTTTTACTTTAGTAGACATTCCCCAATGAGATGCAACAGAAATATGAGTCGGTATAACATTCAACAATTCTTTAGAGGAAGACGTTCCTGACCACATCCACCATACAGGTTCTAACTTAAAGCCTTTTTCTTTGGTATCAATTTGAGCTCTTAAAGACAAGCCTTCATCTGTCCACATCCAATGTTGATCGCCCAATAGTCGTCCAATCCCTTTTAATGATAATTGAGGTTCTACAAAATTTGATTCTGATAAAGTATAGATTGCATCAGGGTTCATCCATACTTCAGCTAATTTTCCTTCTTCAAAAGCTCCTACTTCCAATTCTGTCATTTCACCTCCCTGTTCCAAGGCTTCATAAGCCCTTTTGGCAAGTGTCTCATGCGTTGAGAAAATAAGTAGATTGTTATAAACAAAGTAGATTCCTAGTTTGGATGTTCCTCTCTTCAAAACGGTCGCTTCACCATCTTCTCCTAATTGCTTTTGTTCCAATGTAAATTTCTTACCAATGATAAAACGAAGATGATCAGTCAATTTGGATTGCCAACCTAAATCTATAGCCAAAAGTTGAGCTCTTCCTTCTTTCTCCGTTTTATAAATGGCACCAATACTTGGATAATCCGATAAGAAAAAAGGAAGAAAACTGTTGTTCAATATTCCATTGTTCCAAATCTTTTTTCGATTAGCGGTCAAACTCTCTTCAATAGCACTATTCCACTCCGAAGCATGCAATTCCTGCCACAAATGCAAAACATCTGAAGTACCTATAATCACACCAGCACCAGCAGGCAACGTTTTCCATAATTGGGTTTTAGGTAATGATTGCGTCCACCATCCAAAAATCCCAAACAATAAAATAAGTATACTCAGAAATATTATTCCCTTATTACTCTTTTTGGGTTTCTTTTCTTCAATGTGTGAGGGTTCCTCATGTAATTCTTCCACTGTATTGTCTTGATCTTCCACTTTTCTTTAGGTTTAGTTCTGATGAAAATATGTGCTCCAAAAGGTATTAAAAGCTAATTAGATAGTGAACTATCTAAGAACCTATTTTTCGTAATAATAAATTTACTACTATCTCTTCATCCTTAAAAGGAAATAGGTGACCTTTCTTCTCCAAAACCAAAGTATCCACATCAATTGACCAATTATCAACAACATATTGAAGGTTTTCGAAGGGAACTAACCCATCTTCAGTACCGTGCACAATGGTTGTTGGTACTTTTACTTTGTTCCAATCACCTTCTATTTTCTTTAAACTTTCAGCATGATTAGCTTTCTCATCAGTTGCTACTTTAAGTCCAGAAGGTAATATAGCGTAGATCATTTTACTTTGTGCCCACCTTGAATACCATTTCATCAGCTCTAACTCAGAAGACATTGCTGGAGCTAATAAAATCACTTGAGCAATAGCACTACTATCCTGTACACTTGTATAAGCAGCAATAGGTCCACCGTAGGAATGCCCAACAAGTATATAATGTTGTGGCTTACCCATTACTTTTTCCCAATCATTCAATACGCTCCTTACTGCTTTCCCATGAAGACCAATAGCATTTTCTTCATTTCCTTTTTCGCTTCCATACCCCAGTCTTTCAACCGATAGGACGTTTGCTTTCTCCAAAAGTGTTTTGTTCTTAAGATAGCTTCCAAAATTGTCTGCTCTCCCGGGTGCTCCATGAATAAAAACTATGGTAGTAGAAGGATTATTTTCTCCTTTTACCGATAAATAATTAATGGTTTTATGCTCAAGTTTTGTATGTCTGACTTTCATCTCCACACCATCCTTAGCATAAGATTTTTCTAATTTATTCCATTCATTATTTGCATTCATATCGGAGGCACATCCACCAAAGATCAAGAGTAAAATTAATAGGACGCTCTTATACTCTATCATTTTTGTAGGTTTTTATTTTGATAAGTGTTTAATTCGAAAAAAATTGAAGAGAATCGCTGAAACACTTTCATCAAAATAGTAGTTTTTGATGGTGAAAAGTTATCAGATGATTTGAAAAGTTTTTACATTCATACGACCCTAAATTAAAAATACTATAAATATGGATAAGAAGAAAAAATATGGCTTCTCAACTATAGCAATTCACGCTGGACAAGAGCCTGATCCAACGACAGGAGCCGTTATCCCTCCAATTTATGCTACCTCTACTTATGCTCAAACTGCACCGGGAGATCACAAAGGATTTGAATATACTCGTAGTCACAACCCTACTCGTTACGCTTACGAAGACGCAGTTGCCGCTTTGGAAGGTGGTGTAAAAGGATATGCTTTTGCAAGTGGATTGGCCGCTTCCGCTACTATTTTAGATATGTTGGAAGGTGGTTCACATGTCATCGCCATGAATGACTTATATGGTGGTACATTCCGTCTTTTTGATAAAGTAAGAAAGTTCTCTTCAAAATTAGAGTTCTCTTTCATTGACTTGAATGACATGGAGGCATTAGAAAATGCGATCCAACCGAACACTAAAATGATCTGGGCGGAAACACCTACCAACCCAATGCTTCGTTTAGTTGACTTGGAAAAAGTGGCTGAAGTGGCTAAAAAGCATGATATCATCACTGTTTGCGACAACACTTTTGCTACTCCATACCTTCAGCAACCACTTTCACTAGGTTTTGATATTGTAGCTCACTCTGCTACAAAATACATCAACGGTCACTCTGATGTAGTGGGTGGTGTAGTTGTAGTGGGTGAGAACAAAGAGTTAGAAGAAAAACTGACTTTCTTACAAAATGCAGTCGGTTCAGTACAAGGACCTTTCGATTCTTTCTTGGTCAATAGAGGATTGAAGACATTAGGTGTAAGAATGGATAGACACTGTTCTAATGCAGAGAAAATTGCAGAATGGTTAGAAACGCATCCTTCTGTAGAAAAAGTTTATTACCCTCATTTGCCATCGCACCCTGATTTCGCTTTAGCCAAAAAGCAAATGAAGAAAGGTGGTGGTATGATTTCAGTGACTTTGAAAGCAGATCTTGAACAAACAAAAGTATTCTTATCGAACTGTAAGCTATTTACATTAGCCGAAAGTTTAGGTGGAGTAGAAAGTTTGATTGAGCACCCTGCCATCATGACGCACGCCTCAATTCCTGCTGAAACAAGAAAAGAATTAGGTATCGATGACGGTTTCATCAGAATTTCAGTTGGTATCGAAGACCTAGAAGACCTGAAAGAAGACCTAGAAAACGCATTCGCAGCCGCAGGCCTGTAGGGGTAGACCTACGTGTCTACCCGTGTTACATAATGTGTATATCCATGTTATACAATGTGTATACCCATATTACAAGGTTGTTACCTATTCAAAAAAATAAAATATAAAAATGGCAAATCAACAACATCTTGAAATTGAACGTAAATTCTTGGTAAAATCCTTTGACCCCTCACTGGCCTCAAAATCGTTCCGCATAGTACAAGGCTACATTTGTGCGGAGGAAAATAAAGCAGTGCGCGTGAGAATTAAAGGAGAAAAAGGGTTTATCACCATCAAAGGTAAATCTCAAGATGAAGGTCTGTCACGCTATGAATGGGAAAAAGAAATCTCCATTGCAGAAGTAGAGCAATTGCTTCACTTATGCGATGGAGGTACCATTGATAAAATCAGATATGAGGTCCCTGTGGGAAATCATATGTACGAAGTCGATGTTTTTGACGGAGACAACAAAGGTTTAACTATCGCTGAAGTTGAATTATCTTCCACCGATGAAGCTTATGAAAAGCCAAGTTGGTTGGGTGAAGAAGTGACTGGAGAAGCGAGGTATTATAATGCGATGTTGATGAAGGAGCCTTTTAAAAATTGGTCATAAAAAAATAGACAACAAGTAGAAAGGTGATCAACCTCTAATAAAATCCAAAATTGAAATTTTGTACAAAGTATAGCTTTCAATTTTGGATTTTTTTATCATTAAAATTTGAAATACTATTTTAAACCATTCGTTAAAAGTATGTGTCTTAATAGTAAGATTTGACCTTCAATCAACACTTATTTTGGAATCAAATACTTTAGATTATAGTAAACTATTCAACTTTGAAATGACCAATCTGACTATATGAATATGCTTATTCCAAAACAAGAAATCATAGAATCACAATAGACAGTAATCAATATGTCATCTTACTTTATTTTCATTCACCTAAAAGTTAATCATTATGAAAATTAAACTCATAAGCATCCTTACGCTTTTATTGTTTCAACTTAATGTTTCTTATGGGAGTCATCAATTTGGAGATTATATCGTCTACCAAGGTGATACATCAATTACTTTCAACTTTTTTCTTGAGAATTACTTGAAAAAAGTAACAAAGGATAATGGAAAGTTATTTGGACTGAGTTTTAGAGAAAATGCCACATTTAATTGCTGGAGAGGATATCAAGCAATTTACTTGATAGAAAATGATAGTCTTTTCCTTACAGATATTATTACTCCCGGTGAAATCCGCAAAAACAAGACAATCGATAAAGAAAAGTCTCAGTCAAAAATAACAGAAATATTCAAGGATAAAATTGTCAATAACAGAGTACTAATAGATTGGTATAGCGGTTCATTTATTATTGCTAAAGGAGACGTATTAAGAAGAAACGCTGCTGTACCTAAAACTTTTGAGAGAGAACTAAGTGTAATAGCTGAAAAGGGAAATATCATTGAAAAAACAATGATTAATAATTATGAGGAAGTACCAAATGGAATTTCCCGTAGGTATAGTGATAAACCTGCCCCTGATGATGTAATACTTGAAGAGATTAAAAAATTAAAGAAACGAGAAATAGAGGATTGTTTGGGTGGTTATAATATTATTATTGGGACAAATGGAAAAATTTCAGAGGTATCAAGAACATTTCAAATACCTGAGGGAGGCGGTCTTGAAAAACTTCAGAAAGAAGCACAAGATCTTACTACACAAAAAATAGCAAATCATTTAGCTTCTCTTTCCTTTGATATTGTAAAACATAAAGGAGTTCCTGTTGAAGAAAAGGTGGATATTATAATTTTCAAGCTCGAAAATGAAATTTCGTATTTTAAGCATTTCTGATCAGCTTTAGTTGAATAGTTTTTTGAGAGTATTTAATATAAATAACCAATGAGTCATTCCATTAAAAATTCTCTATTGCTTCAAAGCCGGATTGGTTAAGAAAAGAAGTATTATAATGCGATGTTGATAAAGACCTTTCAAAAATTGGTCATAAAAAAATAGACTTCCATACACTGGAAGTCTATTTTTTTTATCCCTAGATTAAGTCTGCTAGAACAAGCACTTCGTGCAAAACTCATCAAAATACTGATTGAATTCATCGTCCTTGATTGCAGGATCTGTAATATCGTATACCGTTGAAATTCCTCTTTTATATCTTACCAAGTTGGAGATCGGTGAGTAGAAAAACTCCATTCCGCCAATACCTGCTAACTCTTTCAATTTTTGATGCTCAACGGTCTGATCTTTTTTATTGACAATACCAAAAACTTCAAACTTGTAGCCTTGTTTCTCTTTCATTTCCTTGATCATCGGCAAAGTTTTCAGAAAACGTATCGTCGCTCTCATGTCTAAAACACTAGCCACTACAGGCACTACTACAACATCTGAAACCAAGACACTAAAGTAGATTTCCTTTCCTTCAATACGCCCAGGTACATCCAAGAAAATCGCATCATACTTTTTCTCAGCCAACGCCAACGTCTTGTCAAAGTTCTCTTCGGCTCTAGGTTGTTTCCAATTGAAGGCAATCACATCATAAGAAGATTCCTTATCTGCGCCTTCTGTGGAATAAATATCTTTTACTGATTTTTGGGGATCACAATCAATCACCAAAACCTTTTTGTTTGTTCTATTATGTACAGCTGAGGCTGTTAACATCAGCAAGGTACTTTTACCAACGCCTCCTTTTTGAGTTGCGAAAGAAATTACTTTAGCCATACAAAATTTAAAAATTGCTTCCTTATTCGGTGACCTTACTTCCTAATAATGAACATAAACCCACCAAAATCTTTAATAATCCAATGAAAATACGATAAAAAACCGAATATTTCCCAATATAAACATAAGAGGAATAATCGGAACTACCCAAGCAAAAAAGGGATTTTGTATGTTTGCATTCTGAATTATAAAATTTTTGAAAGATGGGTCGCCATAAGTTAAAAAAATTCGCTCAAAACAAAGAGCGTGCATATATTATTGAAGAAGGAAAACCTTTGTACGATAACATCAAAGGAAACTGGAGAAAAGAGGTTTTCAAAAACGACAATCCAATCGTTCTAGAATTGGCTTGTGGTAGAGGAGAATACACTACAGGTCTTGCACAAGTATATCCTGACAGAAACTTCATTGGTGTAGATATCAAAGGAGACAGAATCTGGAAAGGTGGTAACGTAGTGGATGAAAAAGGGCTGACAAATGCTGCTTTCTTAAGAATTCACATTCAAAACTTAGCCAACTATTTTGAAGCTGGCGAAGTAGATGAAATCTGGATCGTTCACCCTGACCCTCGTCCAAAAGACAGAGATGCAAAAAGAAGAATGACGCATCCTCGCTTCTTAAACATCTATAAAGAGTTAATTAAAGAAGGTGGTTTAATTCGCTTTAAAACGGATAGTAAAGAGCTTTTTGAGTACTCAGTAGAAACATTGGTTCAAGAAAAAGTACAATTAGAGGCAGTCACTTTTGACCTGTATGAATCGGACTTAATGGACGATCATCATGGGATTGTAACACGCTACGAAAAGCAGTTTACAGAACTTGGCCACAAAGTACACTACTTAAAATTCAGATTCTAAAAACACCTAATTTACTTCTCCAATGAAAGTACTTATCGATTTACATTATTTCCCTAACCTTGAATATTTCACTATTCTAGCTCACTGCGATACGGTTTATATTGAGAAATTTGAGACATTTCAGAAACAAAGTTTTAGAAACAGATGTTTTATCAAAACAGCTCAAAAAGTGGATCGATTGAGTGTTCCGGTTGTTGGCGCTAACAAAGGTAAGCCTATGCGTAAAATCAAGGTCAACCAAAATGACAACTGGGCTATAAAACATTGGAGAAGTATTCTTTCTGCTTATGGTCGATCTCCTTTTTATGAGTATTATGAGGAAGCCATCAAGTCTACATTACTTAGTGGAGAGGAATCCCTTTTTGAATTAAACATTTCACTTTTAAAGTGTGTTATTAAACTGTTAGGATTAAATACAAAGGTTGAAATCACTGAAAACTACAAAAAAGAGACTGAAGATGAGGTAGTTGACCTAAGGAACAAGATTACAGCTACTGATTCATCAACTTTTGTTAATGAGATTTCGTATATTCAAGTGTTTGGTGACACTTTTGATCGAAACCTGAGTATTCTTGATTTACTTTTTTGTGAAGGACCTAATGCCATCAATATATTAAAATCACAGAATAGTCAATTAATCCATCATTAAGAGTTGTTTAATAAATTTTATATGCTTTATTTTAAGAGACAGAAACCATTATTAGATATATCCATTATCCTGATTTAAAATTTTCACTCCTTTTTATTTCGTTAATGAATATTAATTCTGTATCTTATTTTATAGAAGTAGAAATTATAATCTAAAAAATTCCCTAACCATGGAGGCAAAATTTTCGAATAGAGTCAAAGAAGTAATCTCTCTAAGTAGAGAAGAAGCTTTGCGCCTTGGCCATGATTATATTGGCACAGAGCATCTCTTGCTGGGTATGATTCGTGAAGGTGAGGGATATGCGATTACTTTACTGAAAAAATTAAGCGTCAATCTTAACGATTTGAAAGACGCTATTGAGCAGTCAACTAAAAGCACTGCCAATTTCAACGTAAAAAACCTCGCAAACATCCCACTAACGAGACAATCCGAAAAAACGCTTAAAATAACATATTTAGAAGCTAAAATCTTTAAATCTAGCCTAATTGGTACTGAACATCTGCTGTTATCAATACTTAGAGATGAAGATAATTTAGCTACCCAAATTTTGCAGCGTTATGATGTAAACTATGATGTAGTCAAAGAAATGATCGAATTCCAAGGAGAAAACCCAACAGCTTCATCAAGCACTGATGACGATGAACCTCAATCAAAAGGAGGAGGATCATGGAGCTCTCGTCCAGAATCATCAAAGAGTACAGAGAAATCTAAAACTCCTGTCTTGGATAATTTTGGTCGTGACCTTACTAGCTATGCCGAAGAGGGAAAACTAGACCCAATAGTCGGTAGAGACAAAGAGATCGAAAGAGTAGCTCAAGTGCTTTCGAGAAGAAAGAAAAACAACCCTATCCTAATAGGAGAGCCAGGGGTTGGTAAGACAGCAATTGCTGAAGGACTAGCTTTACGTATAGTTCAGAAAAAAGTATCAAGAGTGTTGTTCGGCAAACGTGTCGTTACATTAGACCTTGCTTCTTTAGTGGCCGGTACTAAATACCGTGGTCAGTTTGAAGAGCGTATGAAGGCTGTAATGAACGAGCTGGAAAAAGCACCTGAAGTCATTCTATTTATAGATGAAATTCACACGATTGTTGGAGCAGGTGGCGCTTCAGGATCGCTTGATGCTTCCAATATGTTTAAGCCAGCATTAGCGCGTGGCGATATACAATGTATTGGTGCCACTACTTTAGACGAGTATAGACAATATATTGAAAAAGATGGTGCATTAGCACGTCGTTTCCAAATGGTGATGGTAGACCCTACTTCTCCAGAAGAAACGATTGAAATCTTGAATAATATCAAAGGAAAATACGAGCAGCATCACCACGTAGATTATTCTGAAGAGGCGTTGCAAGCTTGTGTGAAATTCTCTGATAGATATATTAGTGACCGTTTCCTTCCAGATAAAGCGATTGACGTTTTAGATGAAGTGGGAGCACGAGTTCACATCAACAATATCCATGTTCCTGACAATATCTTGAAACTTGAGCAAGAGATTGAAGATATTAAGGAGGAGAAAAACAAGGTGGTCAAAAGACAGAAATACGAAGAAGCTGCAAAGCTGCGTGATTCTGAAAAGAAATTGATCGAAAGCCTTGATACTGCTAAAGAAGCATGGGAAAAAGAAACAAATGAAACCATCTACCCTGTTACTGAAGATGATGTAGCAGCAGTTGTAGCAATGATGACAGGTATTCCTGTTAACCGTGTTGCAGAAAGCGAAGGTAAGAAACTGATGAACATGTCAGAAGACCTTAAGGGTAAAGTGATTGGTCAGGATCAAGCTATTGAAAAATTAGCGAAGGCTATCCGTAGAACGCGTGTAGGCTTGAAAGATCCTAAAAAACCAATCGGTTCATTTATCTTCTTAGGACCAACTGGTGTAGGTAAAACAGAGTTAACGAAAGTGTTAGCTTCTCATTTATTCGACAAAGATGATTCATTAGTACGTATCGACATGTCGGAGTATATGGAGAAATTCTCTGTATCTCGATTGGTTGGAGCACCTCCGGGCTACGTTGGATATGAAGAAGGAGGTCAGTTGACTGAAAAAATCAGACGTAAACCTTACAGCGTAATCTTATTGGATGAGATTGAGAAAGCACACCCAGATGTGTTCAATATCTTACTTCAAGTATTAGATGACGGTATCTTAACAGATGGCTTAGGTAGACGTGTTGATTTCAGAAACACAGTAATCATCATGACTTCAAACATCGGTGTTAGAGATTTGAAAGATTTCGGAACTGGTATTGGTTTCAATACACAAACGAAATTGGATAATCAAGATGCTGAGATGCAAGGAACAATCCAAAAAGCATTGAAAAAAGCTTTTGCTCCTGAATTCTTAAACCGTTTGGATGATGTGATTATTTTCAACTCTTTAGAAAGAGACCACATTCACCAAATCATTGATATTTCATTATCGAAATTATTCGAAAGAGTAATTGCGATGGGGTATCAAATTGAAGTGACGGAGAAAGCGAAAGATTTCTTATCTGAAAAAGGTTATGATCCTCAATACGGAGCGAGACCTCTTAACAGAGCGATTCAAAAGTATTTAGAAGATCCAATGGCTGAAGAAATTCTAGGTGGTGACATCGCTGAAGGTGACACTATCCTTGCTGACTATTCAGGTAAGGGTGAAGCACTTACAGTTACAATCAAAAAGAATGTAACAAAGACAGAATCTGAAGAAGATTAATCTTTTTTAAAGTATAATTAAAGGGCCGTTTCATAATATGGAACGGCCCTTTTTGTATATCATCCATATTATAAAATTGATTCCATCTATCAAAACATAGTACTATTCGATGAAAACAATCTAGGAGTAGGTCCTTTTTATTAAATTTGTGAATCATTAAATCAAAATACCCGTATTAAGGATTATTAAGCATTACTTTGTTACGTTTTATAATCCATCACTAAATTACTCTTTATTACCATGAAATTAACTACTGAGCGCTTATCTTCTTTACTCATCACTAGTGCCTTATTTGGTACCAATATAGAATTAAGCGAAAAAGACAAATCTATTATCACAATAGAATCACCTGTACCACAACATAATCTGTCTACTTTTGATGAATTAAAAGACAAAATTACTGGCATAGCTATAAGTGAATTGATGTCTGGCAAAGAAGTCCTAAACCAACTTGTTCCTTCTACTTTAGACCTATCCTTTGTAAGCACAGGTAATTACATCCTTTCAATTAAAATGAAAAGTGGTGAAATTTCTAGAAAAATGTGTGTTCAACAACTTGGAAATTATAACGTTGTTCGAGCTTAGTTGAAAAGTCATTACCTTTGTCATGAACTTTTTAAAATAAAGTCATGACAAAGAACTTCATTAAACATTTATTGTTTACCTGTATTTCACTTTTATCCATTTCTTCATACGGTCAAAACTTGATTCCTAACCCTAGTTTTGAAGACTACCATGAAGCTACAAGGGGCCATGCCCATTTGGATAACCTCAAAGAATGGTACAATACCAATCAAAATAAACCTAAAACGCTATATGGTACACCTGACCATATGTTCATCAATGAAAATCAACCTTTAAATGGTATAAAAGATAACTTCTCTCCTAGAACTGGGCAATCTGTTTTAGGCGTTATTACTTATATGCAGAGAGTAGTAAACTACAGAGAATATGCATCTATTAAGCTAAGTAAAGTATTAAGAAAAGGTGAAAAATATCAATTCACTGCATATATAAGTAGTGGAAACAAGGTAGCGTATGGAGGAATAGCAACAAACGGGTTGGGCTTTGCCTTTACCAATGAAAAACTAAAACAAAATATTTACGAACCCTTATTAAGTGTATCTCCACAATATCAATTAGAAGATATTTTTTATGCTACAGGATGGACCAAAGTCACTTTTTCATTTGTAGCCGAAGAAGCTATTAAGTATTTAACCATTGGAAACTTTAAGGACGACTTACAAACTGATTTAAAATACATCAATTACGATATAGATCCACAGTGCTATATTTATGTTGATGACCTCTCTTTAGTTCATATCCCAAGTGATACTCCTCCAGAGGAAGAGAAAAAACAAGAACCTGAAATCGTCGTTGAACAGCAAGAAGTAGAGGTTGATGAAGAACCTGAAAAAGTTACAGAAGAACAACCTAAAGTTCCTGAAACTTTAGTCTATGAAGATCGACCTGTGGAAAATCAATCTTCTATTTATATCACAACTTACAGTATTACTCTTCAAATCTGGGATGACAAAACCATAGATGGTGACATTGTTTCAATTTTTTGGAATGGAGAACATATCATTGAATATTACGAATTAACTGCCAAGAAAAAGAAGTTTAAAGTCACCTACGAACCTGGAAAAGAAAACCGTTTAATTTTATATGCTCACAACCTTGGAAAAGTCCCTCCTAACACCATGGCAGTGGGTATAAAAGCAGGAAAAAAGAAGCGCGAATTAAAGATTAAATCAGACTTAGGAAAATGTGGAGCAATTCAGTTCAAACGATAGAAATTAGATCACTTTTTTCCTTTAAAAAACCCTCATTTTTTGTATCTTGCATTTCCTTAAAATGGAGATTTTTTCTTCATTTTTTCAGATGTGAAAACATATTCTAATAAATATACATGGCAGACGAAAATATCATCTCTATCAACATAGAGGACGAAATGAAAAGTGCCTACATTGACTACTCAATGTCGGTGATCGTTTCTCGTGCTCTTCCAGATGTAAGAGACGGTCTTAAGCCTGTTCACAGGCGTGTATTGTATGGTATGGCTGAGCTTGGACTTAGTTATAACCGTGCATATAAGAAATCAGCAAGAATCGTAGGTGAAGTACTTGGTAAGTACCACCCTCATGGAGATTCTTCTGTATATGAAACAATGGTACGTATGGCCCAACCTTGGTCATTGCGTTACATGTTAGTCGATGGACAGGGTAACTTCGGATCAATTGACGGCGATTCTCCTGCAGCAATGCGTTATACGGAGGCTCGTATGAAAGAGATCTCTGGAGAAATGCTTGCCGATATCAAAAAAGATACTGTCGATTTCGAACCAAACTTTGATGATTCATTAAAAGAACCATCGGTTTTACCTGCAAGAATTCCTAACCTCCTATTAAACGGAGCATCAGGTATTGCGGTAGGTATGGCAACAAATATGGCTCCTCACAACCTTCATGAAGTGTGTGATGCTATCATTGCCTATGTCGAAAACCCTGATGTAACGATGGATGAATTAACGGATATCGTTAAAGGTCCTGACTTCCCAACAGGTGGTATCATTTACGGTTATGACGGTGTGAAGAAAGCATTGGAAACTGGCCGTGGTAGAGTAGTAATGAGAGCAGTAACTGAATTTGAAACACTTTCTTCGGGACGTGAGCAAATCGTGGTTACTGAAATCCCATATATGGTCAACAAAGCAAATATGATTGAAAAAACTGCTGAGTTGGTCAATGACAAGAAGATCGAAGGTATCTCTGCTATCCGTGACGAGTCGGACAAAAGAGGTATCCGTATCGTATACGAATTGAAAAAAGATGCTGTGCCAGATGTAGTGTTAAATCACTTATTCAAACAAACTGCTCTTCAAAGTTCTTTCAGTGTTAATAACATTGCTCTTGTTAAAGGAAGACCAAAACTTCTTAATCTACAAGACTTAATCAAGTACTATGTAGAGCACAGACATGATGTTATCATCCGTAGAACTCAATTCGAATTAGCTGAAGCAGAGAGAAGACTTCATATCTTAGAAGGATACTTAAAAGCTTTAGATAACCTTGATGAAGTAATTGCTTTAATTAGAGGTTCAAAAGATGCTGAGGTTGCAAGAGCAGAATTAATTTCACGCTTTGAATTCAGCGAACTTCAAGCAAAAGCAATCTTAGAAATGAGATTGCAGCGTTTGACAGGTCTTGAAAGAGACAAAATTGTTGAAGAACACGCTGAAGTTTCAGCTCTAGTTGAAGACTTAAGAGATATTTTAGCTCGTAGAGAACGTCAGATGGATATCATCAAGACGGACTTAGTAGAGTTAAAAGAAAAATATGGAGACGAAAGAAGATCGAACATTGTTTACAATGCAGACGATCTAGACATCGAAGACTTAATCGCCGACGAAGAAATGGTAATTACTATTTCTCATGAAGGTTACATTAAGCGTACTCCATTAAAAGAATACAAATCACAAGGTCGTGGTGGTGTAGGTTCAAGAGGTGCGTCAACGAAATCTGATGACTTCACTGAACATATGTTCGTGGCTTCTAACCACAACTACTTATTGCTATTCACTAACTTAGGTAGAGTATACTGGCAGAAAGTATTCCGTTTACCTGAAGGAAGTAAAACAGCGAAAGGTAGACCATTACAAAACCTATTGAACATTCAAGAAGGTGAAAAAGTACAAGCAGTAATTTGTACGAAGAACTTGAATGATCAAGACTATATCAATAACCATTACTTATTAATGGTTACTGAAAAAGGTATTGTGAAGAAAACTGTACTTGAAGCTTATTCAAGACCAAGAACAAATGGTATCAATGCTATCAACATCAACGAAGGTGACAAACTATTCAATGTGATGTTGACAAATGGTCAAAACGATATCATCATTGCCACTCGTATGGGTATGGCCACTCGTTTCAACGAAGATAAAGTTCGTTCGATGGGTAGAGGTGCTACTGGTGTGAAAGGTATTGTTCTTAATGGTGAAGAAGATGCTGTAGTAGGTTTGGCTGCTATCGCTCAAGAAGAGTTAGAAGCAAAATCACTAATGGTTATCTCTGAAAACGGATACGGTAAGCGTACTTTATTAGAAGAATATCCTTTACGTACCAATAGAGGTGGTAAAGGTGTGAAAGCAATGCAAATTACTGATAAAACAGGTAAGCTTTCAGCATTATTCTCTGTAGAGGAAACTGACGATCTTATCGTAATCACCAAAGAAGGTATCACAATCAGAACTGCTGTCAATAACTTCAGAACTATGGGTAGATCTACTCAAGGAGTGAAAGCAATTCGATTAAATGATAATGATGAAATCTCATCTGTAGAAATTGTTCCAACAATTGAAGAGGAAGAAATTGTTTCTGAAGAGGAAACAACAGAAAACCCTACAAATGAAGCAAGTAATGAAAACTCTGAAGATACAACATCGGAAGAATAAGACTTACTTTCATTGATTTCTTAAGAAAGGTACTTGTGAATAACGAGTACCTTTTTTTTGTTGAAATTATAGTATATTCGATATATGATCTTAAATTTCTATCATTATTGTTTTTGGGCATTTATTTTATTCCTTTTTAATTTCCACGCTAGTCATGCTCAGATAAAAAGAATTCAAGAAAAAAACTTGAGTATAGCACGCCTTGCGATCAACAATAATGAACCTCACAAAGCTTTAGACCCCTTAAACGAACTTCTAACATACAATCTCACTCGTGAAGGTGAACTGGAAGTAATGACTCTTCTAGGAAAAACTTATTCTATTCTTTCTCTTGATGACTATTGTTCGAACCCAAGCAATAAAGAAGATTGTAACGATTATGTTCATTCAGCAACAGCCTGGTATAATAAAATTTTAAACAGGACCGACCGGAATGAAATTTTCAATTTATATACTAAGGCTGAATTAGATCGTTTCTATGATAATTTACTTACAAAGGGTGTCAATGCCTTCATAAATGAAGATTATATAGAAGCTGAATTCTATTTTGATCAAACTTACATTATGAATAGTAATGATAAGGTAAGTTGCCGATATGCTATGATTTGTAGTGAAGCATCACATCACTATGAAAAAGCACTAACCTATTCTGATCGACTTTTGGAATTAGGATATGATAGTACAGATGTTTACGAAAGCAGAGCTTTTTTCTTTGAACAATTAAATCAACCTGAACTGGCCTTAAGTGAGGTACAAAAAGGAATAAAAAAACACCCCTCACAACATTCATTAATTTACCGAGGAGTAGGTATCTGTATTCGAAAAAAATGGTACACACAAGCCCTTGACATCCTAAACAATTACATTAAAACTAATCCTTTTGATACACATACGCTCGTCGCTATTGGAATGGTATACGAAGAGTTAGATGATTTTAATCGAGCTGTTC
Source organism: Flammeovirga sp. OC4 (assembly GCF_000812565.1). Classification (GTDB taxonomy): domain Bacteria; phylum Bacteroidota; class Bacteroidia; order Cytophagales; family Flammeovirgaceae; genus Flammeovirga. The sequence continues at coordinate 166,029 of NZ_JTAM01000011.1, forward strand.
TAAATTATACCAAAGCGATTCATAGTAATCCCTACAGTTTCGATGCTTATTTTAATTTAGGGCAAATTCAATTTAGGGAAGCAATTGAAAATCAAAAAATTCTCTATAACTGGGGTAAACTAAAAAAAACAGAGGATTTCAAACACGTTCACAGAGGAGATATTCGTAAAACAGTTAAATTTCACCTTGATCAAAGTGTTTTAAACCTCAATGTAGCCTTCGACTTAGACCATGAAAATGAGGAAGTAATCTTAACATTACGCAACGCTTATGGTTTATTAAATAAAACAAAAGAACTAAAACGTATCGATGACACGTTAGATAATATGTAAGTGCAAAATTTATGTCACACATCATCAAAAATATGCTTGGAAAATACTATGTTTGCACTTTGAGGAATAAATAATTGTATTCTAAGCTATATAACATATAATATTTCTATGAAATTTACGAAAATCATAACTGTTCTTGCATTATCTGCTGCTTTTTCTACTGCAGCGATGGCACAAGAAAAAGGTTCTGCTACTAAGGCGGCGTCTTATTTAGCAAAAGGTGAGGTTGATCAAGCAAAAACTGAGATTGAAAATGCAGTGGGCTATGAGAAATTCAAGCTTGAGTCTAAAGGCAAACCAGTTGTCGTAAAAGAAAAAACACTTGAAGTTCAAGGTGACGTATACAGTTTCATTGCTAGATCTGCTGATACTCCTGCGGAAGAAATTCCTACTGATATCGAAAAAGCAATGGCAGCATTTGATGAAATCAAAGCTAGAAAAGAAGAATCAGGTAAAGAATCTGCTTCTTACAAAGCGGTTTGGGATAACCAAGGTGTAGATATTGCTACAGGTCAAATCAAACCCTCTAAAGTAGATGATCTTTGGGGACACTTCTTCAACATTGGTGCTGAAGCATTCAATGAGCAAGATTACAACAAAGCAATGAATAGCTTCAAATTAGCTTTACTTGTAAAAGGTGATACTACTACAGGTAAATATGGTTTCTATGCTTCTGCATTGGCAGAAGACGAAGCTGCTGACGAGGATGTTGCTGAAATCCGTAAGACTACGATGATGTTCATCAACAAGTTATTCGAAATGGATTACCACGATCCTCAACAATATTTCGCTTTATTACGTTATGCTCAAGCTGATGCTGAACCAGCTGAAATGAGAATTGACGAATTAAAATATGAAATCAGAGACGCTGAAACTGTAATTGAAAAAGCGACTAAAACTGCTGAACAATCAGGTGAGCGTTATGAATACTACACTAAAGGTGCTGGACGTAAGTATGGTTCTGCTCGTCAAAAAGCTGCTCAAGCTAAAGCTGAAGTAGATGAAGCAACTGCAGAATTAAACAAAGCTCAAGCAACTTTAGATGCTGCTAACAAAGAAACAAAAGAGTTAGAAGCAAAAACAATGGAGGTATACGAGGAGTGTTTAGCAATCACTACTAAAGGTGTGAAAAACAATCCTGGTAATCCTAGCTTAACTTCTCAAATGGTTTCTTACTATGTGAAGTTAGACAAATTAGATGAAGCTATCGCATCTGTAAAAGAAGCTATCGCTAAAGATCCATCAGATGAAGGTATGAACTTCAACTTAGCTGTTCTTTATGACCAAGCTTCTGAAAAAGCTCGTTCAAATGATGATGACGCTAAAGCTGATGAGTACTTCAACTTAGCTGCTGATCAATACAAAGCAGTTCTTGAAATCAACCCTGAAAGCAAAAACGGTTTATTCAACTTAGGTGCATTATACTACAACCGTGCAGCTGCTTTCAACAAAGATTTACAAGACCTTCCTATGAAAGGAATGAACTATGAAGATCCTGCTAAAGCTGAAGAGTTAAAAGGTAATATGATGAAATATGCTAAGTTGGCTGCTCCTTCTGCTGAGAAAGTTTCTGAACTTGCTCCAGACGAAAGCAAATACTTAGTTCTTCTTTCAAGAATTTACTACATGACTAAAGAGAACGATAAATTAGAAGCTGTAAACAAAAAATTAGAAGCAATGGAATAATTCCTTTCTAAAGCTTAACAGTTTTTTAATTTTACATAGAAAAGCCCGAACTTCGCACTGAGGTTCGGGCTTTTTACTCTCTAAATCAAAAAGTTGTGATTTTGAGATAAAGTATATTTTACATCCATGATAAAATCGAAGAAAAAAGACATACGTAAACTATCATCTGATAAGATAAAAGATTTTCTAGTTGAGAATGGAGAAAAGGGATTTAGAGCAAAGCAAATTCAGGATTGGCTTTGGAAAAGCTCTGTTACTTCATTTGATGAAATGACAAATGTGTCTAAAAAAACGAGAGAATTATTAAATGAGCACTTTGAGATACTACCTATATCTGTATTCAAAGCTCAACAAAGTAGTGACGGTACCATTAAGTCTGCTTTTCAACTTCATGACAAGCACCTTGTTGAAGGAGTATTAATACCCGCTGAACCAAGGATGACAGCCTGTATTTCCTCTCAAGTTGGATGTTCGCTTACTTGTTCATTCTGTGCTACAGGTTATATGGATCGTAAAAGAAATCTCGATGCAGCTGAAATTTATGATCAAGTTGTAGCGATTGATAAGCAAGCCCAAGATGCTTTTAGTACTGGATTGACAAACATTGTTTATATGGGTATGGGAGAACCGCTATTAAACTATAAAAACGTCCTTGAATCTGTTGATAAGATCACATCTCCTAATGGTCTTGGAATGTCAGCAAAAAGGATCACTGTATCAACAGCAGGGATCGCTAAAATGATTCGTAAGCTTGGTGATGATGAGGTGAAGTTTAACCTTGCTCTATCTCTACATGCCGCTAATGATGAGAAGAGAAATAAAATTATGCCTATCAATGAACAAAATACATTGGAGGTACTTAGAGAGGCTCTCAAATATTACTTCAGTAAAACAAAAAACCCTGTTACATATGAATATATAGTTTTCAACAACTTTAATGATTCATTACAGGATGCAGAAGAGCTTTACCAATTCACAAAACACTTACCTTCAAAGGTAAATATCATTGAATACAACCCTATCTCTGAAGCAGATTTTCTCAATGCTAAAGTGGATAAAATTCAACGTTTTGCTGATTATTTATCGAAGAAAGGGGTTAATGTTCACGTGAGAAGAAGTAGAGGAAAAGATATTGATGCTGCTTGTGGACAACTTGCAAATAAAGAAAAATAATAAAAAAGAGGCTGTCTCATAACTCATCA
>NZ_JTAM01000109.1 GCF_000812565.1 Flammeovirga sp. OC4
GATTACATGTCAAAAGACTAAGGTTTTATACTCATCTTCTAAAAGCAGTGCTGTAGGGTCGTTGCATTGCAACGACCTCACGAACCACAATACACTTCCACTCATCCTTCATAAAAGGAATTGGTTCAATTAATAAAAACTTCGTTTACAGGGTAATCAGAAGTGATATTATTGTTTCAGTACCTCTTTTGCTTGTTGAAACTCTGCCGTTCTCTTTATTTGCTCCTCCAAGTTCCACTCTAATGGATTTCTTCGGCTACCTAAAAACTCTGCAATGGGTTCTAGTCCAATTTCAGCTCTTCTTTGGTCAACATTTTCCGGATCAAAGATAGGCCAAACATCAAAACTCTTCGTTTGTGGATAATATTTTATCTGCCCACCATAAATTTGAAGTTCTCCACGATCAGTAGCCAAACGATCTTCTGCTCTTGCCAATAATCTCGGAGACAAGTTTTTTTCATGTACTGCTTGTTTCATCATCGGAAGGTATTTTTTTCGAACTTCAATACCAGAATGTTGTAGTACATTACAAATTGTTAAATTGCCTTGTTCTCCAATAAGGCTTATACTTGGCCACCCTTGTCCATCCAAAATAGCTAGAATTTTCGCTTCATTAATGAGGTGGTTTTCATGATAGATTTCATTTTGTTTTTGGAACTCTACAGACTCATAACCATGTACTTTTCCAAGTGAATCTCTTAAACGAATCGGTGTTTGTTCTGTTTTCCAAATGGTATCTAAAAGAGCCACTAAATTTTTTGGAGGTATGCTGGAAGTAGATGATTGTACTTTTTCTGATGGTTTAGTACAGGAAATGATTGTCAATAGTGAAAAGAATAATAAAAGTCGCATAATTATATTTGGATGGTTAAAAAATTAAATTCGATTGAAGAATTTAAATCTAGACGTATTCATTGTTAAATCCGATTTAAATAATGTTATATAATTACTTTGATGACAATGCCTTACTTTTAGACTATTCAGCATTTAATAAATTTTGAAATTGCTCAATAAACTGACCAACATGATAAGCATCTACTAATGCATGATGTACATGTATTGATACAGACATTGATTTCATTCCGCCTTCTTCTGTTAATTGACCAAATGAGATTTTAGGTACGCTATCCGCCATTTCAAAGCTTCTGGCATGAGAAAGACTCGTAAAATTGATCCATGGAATAGCCGAAAAATGAATGACATCATCCCCTGCATCTCCTGAAAAAAGAGAGGTTGAATTTTTTACTTCATCGATTTTCACTTTGGCTTTCTCATAGAATAACTCTTCTTCTTTATCATAGTCTATGTATGAAAAACCAAAAGTGCCATCTGCCCTGCCAATCGTACATGACGGTCTTATGGAATCATATTCATAGACTTTACCTTCCAAAATTCTATACCTAAAATTGACAATTTGATTGGCAACTTTGATGGATCTGTACAAGTAATAAAGAAAAAAAGAAACTCCTCTTTCCTTTGCTTGATCATACGCTTTTGTACAATCTACTTTGACCGTTATACCATGAAACGGTTCTGAAAATTTTGAAAAGAAATGATAATGTTCCTTACGGTTCCAATTTTCTATGTTTACTATTTTTTTCATTAGGATTTCAGATGATGAGTGATTTCTTGTATTGAATTTAACTGAATCAAGTTTTCTAATTCAGATTGCATTTCTTTCTGTTCATGTGCCCATGTTTATTGTTTTTCATCATTTTTAATTTTATTTTTTTGATGTCACAAAAGTCACCAAAAGGGAAATATTGAAAAAGGACATTTGTCCCAACTGAATTTATGTTAAGAGAAAATCAAGCATTTTTAGCTTATATAGAAGGACTTTATCAGCAACAAGAGCGTAAGGATAAAGTGATTAAAAAGCACTATTCTAAAGGGCAAAAACTACTGAAGCAAGATGAAAAACCGACAAAAGTTATTCTGATCAAAGATGGAATTACCAAATGTTTTTTTGCTGGAGATAATGATAAAGAATACCTCTTTGAGTTCTTAGGACAAGGAGAGATTGTGGGTGAAGTGGAATTTATAAAGAAGAGAAACTGCCTGTGTAGCATTGAAGCTATCACTGATGTGACCGCCTATGCTATTGCTATCGATTACTTCTCTGAACTCATCAAAACAGACCTCAAACTGAACAACCTCCTCTTAGATGTTTTTGCAGAACGAATTATTAATACGTCCACTAGAGCCTCTTATCAACAATTATACACTATTGAGCATACGTTAAGTAGGTTATTGACGCTTCAGTCTGAACAAAACCTTTCGATCTCTAAAGAAAATATGGCTTCTTATTTAGGGGTCACTGTAAGAAGTCTCAATAGGGCTTTGAAAAAAGAGGAAAATAAAAAAGACTTTCCATTAACATGAAAAGCCTTACTTTGATGGAAGAACTATTTTGAAAAAAGGTGTATGAAAACGTTAAAAACTAAATTTCCATGTATTTTAAGTCTTAGAAATCAGGAGATTGCAACTTAGTTTACAACGCAATACAATTATACTACTGTTATAAAATATGATAGTTTAAACTCAGACCTACAATAGTACTATCTAACAAAAGAATTATGTAATCTATCCAAGTACCTTTTCCTTTAATAATTGTAGTGATCAATAACCCAAAACCACCCAATGAAGGAAAAATAAGTGCTAGCCATTTTGCCCAATCTACATTTTGTAAAAGTAAAATGGCAATTATGGCATTGATAAATACAAAGGCCATAACACCCGCTGAATTAGGTGCTTTGGCTTTGCGTAATTTTTGAAATGAAATGATATGTGCAATAGCATTTGCTACGAGCAATACAATTATTGTTGTTAGCAGTCTTACTCATATCTAATTATTGAAAGTCTTTTCCTTTGAAATTATCCATGACCATTTGCCCTGCAAGCTTAGCAAAATGCCTCCAGCTTTGATCTATGGAGAAATAAGAAGCGTTTTCCAATAAATGTTCAACTCGTTTTCTATTCGTCAGTTCAAAACTTGTTGAATTAAAATCATTTAGTATTACAGATTTTTTGATATTGTCAAAATTCAATGCATTACCAAAATTACCGACACCAGACACAAAATCTTCTGTTGTTTCTTCACAACCACCCCATGTGAGGTAAGCATTTAACCAAATATTAGGAGGAACATCGTTGACAGCAATACCGCCATAATTTAACTCTCTTACAGCTTGATGTACTCTAGCCTCATTTGCTTTCATTGTATCATTGTCTACTAAAATCATACAACCCAATGATCCTAATAGTTTATTGTTACAGAAGTCAGTGGCTTTTGTCAAAAATTCATCGGTATCTGTTGATACATCCAATGGAATTTCACTATAAATTTGACAGAAAGCTTCATTCGTTACTGCGAAATCATCTTCAGAGATGTTTGGAATTAGAACAAAATCGCTTTTATTGTGTACACCATGTTCAGGTGTTAATATCTCTGCCGTAGATTGGTTTTCTAAAAATGCTTCTTTGGTTTTTTCAACTCCAGGGTAGTGTGAACCACAAGCAAACGTCTCTTCTGAAAGTGCTTTTCTTAATTCATCAAGGAACTGTTCTCTTTGTGCCCAATTCTTAGAAGTCACAATAGTCTGAGGTCGCCCACAAACTGCACCTCCATTGAGTTTCCCAACAGAAGCTAACTGTATAGCTTGACGCTTAATATCCTTGTCTGACCATTGACCAGGTACTATGATACAAGGGTTATTTCCTCCACACTCAGAAACTAAAGGTGCACTTGCTGCATTTTGGATGGCATGAGCCACACCTGTAGAACCTGTAAAATAAATAGAGTGCAAACCTTCCAAAGCAGACATTTCTCTTCCCTGACTAGCATCACAGAAAGCTACTGCCTTAGCTTCTATCAATGGAGCAAAAATCTTTTCCCAAATGGCATCTGTTGCTTCGTTGAGTTGATGGGGTTTGTGAAGTACCACCTTATTTTCTAGAAATAAAGCCATAGCCATTTCAATTGAAGAGCTATAGTTCCCCGCTCCAGAGACGGCAATAACGCCGGGAGGTTTCTCCATCGGGTTCGTTTGTTTTGGCCTCCCTTCTATGTGGAGATACCCTTTTTGTTTTGCAGCAGCTAGTTTGTCTTTTGAAAAGATAGGAAAGACTTCCACTTCAAATAAACCTTGATCAATTTCTTTGATAGAAAGAGGACTTTGCATTTCTCCTACAACCAAAGACTCATAAAGCTTATGAATTCCCATTAAAGTATTAGCCATTGGCATTACAGTGGTTCCCATTCCTTCTGCGATACTGGTAATGCTTTCCTCCAGTAAATCATTTTTCATATTAGCATCTACTTCACCAAGTTCTACAGCATACTTCTTTAAATTATGCTGAACTTGTTCGAGTAATGCCAACCTTTCAAAAATTGAGGTATCTTTCCATTTCTGTGGATCTAAGCTATTATAAGCGTCCTGTGCTGTCATAGTATTTGGATTTTATTCTGTTTCAGTTACTTAATACACAATTTCGGAAAGTAACAACCTACAGACTTACACAAAACGCAGGAAGGATAACACAAAGTGCAGTATCAGTTCAGATTACGGTATTCGATAGGAGTATGTCCCGTTTTTGATTTAAATAAACGAGTAAAATAGTGAGGATATCTAAAACCCAAGTCGTAAGCTATTTCACTTACAGATTGTTCAGTTCCTACCAATAAATTCTTTGCCTCTTCGATCACAAATTGATTGATATGGTCTTTGGGTTTTCTACCTGTCTCTTTTTTAATTAAATCACTAAAATAATGTTGTGACAAATTTGCAATATCGGCAAAATGTTCAACGCTTGGTAAGCCTGCATCTAAATGTCTCTCTGTCTTAAAATATTTCTTTATTTCTTTTTCAAATTGAGAGATTACCCCCTTACATTGAATAGAACGCGTGTTGAATTGTCTTTCATAAAATCGGTAACAGTAAGTAAGTAATAACTCTAAATTCGACACAATCACCCTTTGACTATGGTTATCAATACGCTGCGAATATTCTGATTCTATATTTTGTACAGTACTATTGATGGTCTTCTCCTCGTCTTCAGATAAGTGCAGTGCCTCTACGATATCATAGTTGAAGAAAGTAAAGTCGGAAATGATTTTTCCCAAGTGGGTATTCCTAATTAAATCTTGATGAAAGTAAAGCATCCATCCTTGAATATCTCCTTTCTTCAATGGTTTGGTAGGCATATAAACCTGACCTGGTGAAGAAAAAACCATCAAGCCTTCATCAAAATCGAATGAATTTCTTCCATATTCTACCCCACAACTCCTGTCTTTTAGAGAAATCATATAGAAGTCATAAATTACTTTGGAACCCACATCTTTTTCTAAAACCTGAATTTGTGATGCGTCAACTAATGAGATAAGTGGATGTTTGGGAGCAGGAAAACCAAAGAGAGAATGTAATTCACTTATTGATTTTATATAGTAAGTGGTCATAATTATACGTTATTTTTTAAACACAAAGACTGATTATTTATTAATTTTTGGAACGAAAACAGTAATGAATAGATTTGTATCAAGTTCTTCTATTTTGAAATTGACACATCAGACAGTCAAGATTACACTTTGTTACAGCACTATAAAAGGTAAGGTTTTTTAATAATATTTTGTCAATCTTAGGTGATATTTTTTCTATAGTAGTGCAATATGAAATGATATTCTGACTCTTAAAAAGCTTTTATCTATCAAAACCAAAATTTAATAATTAATGAGACACTTGAAACTAATTTTTAACCTATTGATAGTGGTCAGAAATCAGGAGATTTCTAATAATTTATAAGACACGAATGACGCTAACGCTTAACATTCGCGCCAGAGGTCTCTCTACTTAATTCGTTTGGTGGTACTTTCATCGGCCTTGAAGGGAAATGAAATTTAGCTTTTGACTTCTCAGCCTTCAATTTTTTGCTTCTTTTTGTTTCAAAAAAATGAAGAGGAAAGCAGCTTGAAAGACGGCCTTAATAAACTTGTAGAAACAATGATTGAAAATTGAGGATAATCCAGTTTACTACCTACTATTTTGAAATAGTAAAATAAAAAGTACTTCCCTTCCCTATTTGCGAGGTCAACCATATTTTTCCATTGTGTAACTCCACCACTTTCTGACAATGCGAAAGTCCAATTCCTGTACCTGAATATTGATCTCGCGTATGGAGTCTTTGAAAGATTTTAAAGATTTTGTCAAAGTGATTTTCTTCAATACCAATCCCATTATCAGTGACAGAAAATTTGTATTGATCGGAATACTCCTCTGAATTGATAGTCACAACGGGTGAAATCTGTTCCTCTGTATACTTGATTGCATTTACAATCAGGTTTTGAAATAGTTTTATCAGATCAAACTTATATCCTTTTATTTTTAAGGGTTCCCCAATATAGGTAACACTTGCCTGTTTTTTGTCTACTAAGCTATGTAAGTCCGTTTTGACATCAGAAATCAACACCTCAACATCTATTTCAGTCTCATCCGTCCTCTTCCCTATTCGCGAATATTCTAAAAGTTCTTTGATGAGGTCTCTCATACGGTAAGAAGACTCAGAAATTACTTCAATGCTTTTTTGCCCCACCTCGCTCACTTTACTTTTTTCATTATTCAATAAGTCCGAAAATGAGATAAGAGAGTTGATCGGTTCTTGTAAATCATGTGATGTGATATAAGTAAACTGTTCGAGTTCTTTATTTCTATTTTCCAGGTTGACCTTTATTTCATTAAGATCTTTTTCTATTTGTTTACGAAGTACAATTTCACTTTCCAACTCATTTTTTGAAACAATCGTTTCTTTCAATTCAAGCAAAATGGATTCAATAAAACGAGATAAGATTCCAAATTCGTTTCCTGATTTTATATTGAACTTATAATCTAACTCCCCTTTTGCAACATGTTCTAATCCTTCTTTTAGTTTCCGAATAGGTCTGTTGATTCCTCTGTAAATAAAAAAGGATACTACAACGATTATTAATGTGGTGAATGCAAATAATCCAACAAGCAAAGAAAAAGTCGTTTCTTTTATTTGTTCAGGTTTTGGGCTCCTTACTGCTAATAAGAGTAACTCCTCCCTTTCAATCTCTGAAATTTGTGATCGAATGGTATCCATCAATAGTTTTCCAATATCATTATCAACGACCTCTTTAGCAGCCTCAAAACCGTATTTTTTCCTTAAATGAATAGTTAAATCAAGTCCTTCAATTTTCTTATTCACCGTCACTTTCAAAGAATCAATTCTAGGCGTTTGTCTGGAGTTATCAGCCGTAAGTTCTCGAATAGAATTTAATTCCTTGTCAATTATTCTCTTGCTATGTATAAAAGGTTCTAAGTATTCTGATTTCCCAGTAATTAAAAAGCCTCTCTGTCCTGTTTCTAGGTCAACCAATAAAGCCTCAATGTTTCCGAGCTGAGTCAGTACCTCATGCGTATGCACAACCCAATCTGCACTCTTAATGATTTTCTTAGAATTATTGTGAGAAATTGAAATAGATATAATTGCTGAGGCAGTAACAATTGCAAAACCGATAAGTATTTGCGTGGTGATATTTATATTATTTAAGTTTTGGTTTTTAGCCATACCATAACAAGTTTTTCGCTTCGTAATTCGGGTTTAAATCCATGTCTTTATCATTATTACGCCTTTATATTGTAACCTACACACCTTCAACTTCCAAAATAAGGTAGAACATGGAATTCAAAATTGGTCCATCTCCCTCTAAAAGACTGAACTACATTTATTTAAATATAGTTCAATCTTCAAAAGGTTGCAACCCTTTATAGCAGAGATGTTTTCAAAAAATTTAATGATGAAAGTTTTATCGCTGTATTCTATGTATTACTCTAATGCCGTTTTTGTCTTTTATAATTTTAGTTTGGGGAGGAAAAGCGATTTTAGAAGTACTACTACATTGTAAACTAAATTATCGTCAACTTTTAATCGACCTTTATGCAAGCATTTATAGAATCTACTTTCAAGTTTTTCCCTCTTCGTTTTTGCCTTGAAGCAAAAAGAAGACTCACAATTTTCTTATGTTCTATTCCTCTATATTCATCCTATAACTCATAAAATAGAAATAGAGCCATATCCTCTCTTTGATTCTCAATCATATACGCCCTTCCACTAGTTGATTCAGAATATCCTAATGAATTAGCGACCCAATCATGAAAACCTTCAAATTTTGGTTCTTATTCCTTTATTTCTTCATCCATTTTAGAAAAGTAGGACCCAAATAAAAATGAGCTCAAATGAGTAGGACTTGCATGACCAATATACATCGCAGTTCTCCTTCTTAATTGATCGAATAATTCGTTCTCTGTCATTTTTTATGATGAATAAGTGAGATTGCTTTGAATAATTCCTTGCTTACTAGAAGTTGTAATGACGATAATTAAGGCTCTATAAAAATTTCTCCATTTAATGGTACCCAAGTTCGAGGACCAAAGCTATCGTCTGTTATTTTTAATTGCTGTAATTGAAATAATTCTTGACTGGTTAACTGACCCCAATATTTTAAAGGTATTTGCTTTACTATTCCAAAAAGTAATCTGTCTCCTCCTTCACATGACGTATTAATATGAAATTCAGATGGAGAAAAAGTTAATTCATATTTTAATTTCCCTTGATCATCATATATTTTCCATAAACCGTCTCGATAATAATAGAAAATGGAAACATGACCTACTATACCACAGTTGATATAAGAGCTTAACTTGTAATTCCCCTCCATTTTTAAAGTCCCATTTTCAGAGTATTCTTTCCAATACCCCACTCTTAGATTACTGACTCCATGTTTACTTACGGCAACGTTTCCTACTCCTATTACTACATCTTTATGCTTTATTTCAACAGAAGTTGTACGTTTTGGTAGTCCATTATTTAACTTTCCATAAAGATTTTTGTCCGAAAAGTCTTGAGCTTGCACAGTTATCATTTTGAATAGATAACTTAAAAGTAATATGATAATAAAACTCCTCATTCTATTTTTATAGTTTATGCTTTAGATTAGGTACGCTTATAAACATTCTCATAGAGAATTCAATTGCTTTATAAAATTCCGTTTCTAAATTCCATTTCCACCCCTCAAACATCAATAATATAAAAATCTACTTATCTAAACTTTTTTAAGAGATAAAGAAATCGGAACATCGCTAAAATAGATTACCATAACAGCATCTAATTGTTGTACAGAAAGTACAAGGTGGTTATAGTTGTCTTCTTTGGTACCAATTCTTATTTTCTGAGAATCACTAATTTTCCATAGTTTATTATCTAAAAATTTCATGTCTTCCAACATTGGTGATAGATTACCATTAAACTTAAGGCGAAATGTTCCATTGTCCTCAAATGTCCATTCTGATTCTTTAAAACTATCAATCAGCATAGGCATCATTTGAACTGCCTCTTGAGGAAGATTTTGCATTGAAGCTTTACCATCCACCACTTTCCAAACGCCAATAATTTTAGATTTTTCAATAGTTTGTGCTTTGAAAATAAAAGGACACAATAGTGCTAAAGTCAAAATAATTTTTCTCACGATATACAGTTTTAAATTTTTCTGAATGTGCAAAACTCCTTTTTGTCACAACTCAAACTTTGATCCAACCTCATTTTTATAAAATGAATCAGCCTTCTTTCGTAAAATGCATGCATATCTACCCAGAGTGACTGAAGCCTTCAGAGAATTCAAGTTTTGCGTTAAATTCAAATTCGAGTTTGTTTTTCATACTTTCAGAAACAAAAAGATGATGGTTATATTGCCACACACTTCTTTCGTTTTCGTCAGTGATTTTTATCTTATCAGGGTTAATATGTTCTTTGATAATCAACACATGAAATCCATCCCACGCTTCACCCGTAGCCTTTCGAACAATTTTAATCGGTCTTATTTCAATTTCATCTGCAAGAAGATCCTCAAAGGCAGCAACTAGTTTTTCATTGACAATCGTATAGTCCGAACCAGTCATTAGGTTTGTTAGCTTATCATAAGATAGAATTCTAAAAGTGTTATTGTCAACTCTCCACAAGTTGATGCTAGAAGTTATTTTATTTGATGTATGGTAAATCATTTTACTTACTTATAGTTTACTTTAGTATTTGACAAGTAGGGTAGTAGAAAACGATAACCTTTCCATTTTTCAATGATGGTAAATAGCACCCTATTTGATAAGATATAAATGTTGTGGATTAGTTTTCCTGTCTTTGAAAAGTCAGTTTGTTGGTAGGCATTTCAAGTACTAAACTATTTTGGTCAATATAGTCTATCTGAAAATTAACTAACTCAATGTTGTCATTTAAAATTGAATTGAGTGAATCAAAAACAGTTCAAGTGCTTGACTAAATTCTCCTATTAAAAATTTATGGTCTGCCTTTTCAACTACTGTCTTAATTACCCCATTCTTCAGAGCCTTGTATTATATGTTCTTCAACTTGTGATTTCATTTTATTAGAAATAACGTTCCGTGTAATTGCCAGTGACGAAGCAGTTGAAAGTTATGGTCAATTACACCTTTTTTTGTGCTTTTTTTAATTTTATTTCTATTTGCTCAATATCTTCTCTAGCTTCTTTAATTGTAGAGATGTTATTTAAGTCTTTATAGAGTTTCAAAGCTTTTGTTTTATGGCCTTCTAAAATAAGTTGAAAGACTTTATTGGTTATTGTAACATTGCCTAAATTCAAATCATCTCTTCCATATTTCCTTAATCCAACATTCGGGAATTTTGGTTGCCAATCTCCCCAGTCTAAATCACGAAATCCATCTCCCCATATTTCTTGATCTTTACTACAAACATACCCCCATATTCTACTGTAAATAAGAAATTCACAATCAATACATTTATTAGGTACGAAAATTTCAATACCAGTTTTTGACACTTTAATTGCTCTAGGTTCAGTATTGCCTTCGATACCACAACTACCATAGTCCAATCTTAAGTAGTTTTCAGTTAATTCTTCTGCTCTTAAACATTCTCCTTCAAATAGGAATTCACAACTCAAACATTTATTCGGCAAAGCAGAAATTGATGCCATAATTTGCTTCTTCTTTGATGGGCTTCTGTCGCCTCGAACTTCACATTTTGGAAATGATTTTCGATACATATTATTAATTACACATAACATTAAATAAAAACAATAGCGTTTACCACTTTAAATTTCATGAATAAACACCATATGACATACATCGCTAGAGTCAAACGTAGTGGCAGATTTAAGACCACCAATTTTTCAACCTTGCCCAAAAGTTCTTTTTTTGATTTATTGTTTCATTTACCGAATCACCCGTCATTACGTTTGAGCCATTGTTGTAGCCTGATATTAATTCAATCTCAGAGCTAATTTTTTCCTTTCTCAGGTCAAACTCTAGTTTTCTTGTCTTATTAATCGGACTATCAACACCGTAGACAATATCTCCTTCAATCCCGACTATCTCTAAAACTCTAAATACTTTGGAAAAGGTCAATATTTTATTGTTGTCAATGTCTATAACTCTTATTTGTTGAGATCTATTTTTTGTCCAGATAGGGAGTACCACACGCATAATACTTTCATCCCAAACCGCCGATCCACCAGCCCAATCACAAACTTTAATTTTCTTATTACTCTTACTGTCAAGTAAGAAACATTCTGCACACAATGGAGCTCCCATTGCAATCTCATACATTTCTCCATATTCAATTCTATACTTTCCATCTTTAGAGATCAAATTCTTGTCAGTATTAGAAAAGTTCCATGGATTTGGATATCTACTACTCATAGAGAGAGGCTACTTTTAAAATGTCTACAAATTTTTTCCAACTTGGTTTTTCCGAATCTATGTCTTGGTTTATATTCTACCATTTATCAAGACTTTGTTTCAAATCCACTTTAAAAATTTCATGAATAAACACCATGGTATTTATCTATTAGTGAAAACTACTTCCAACTTCTTTCAAAAAAATAGTTTGCTGTTAGATTGTTGAAAGACAATTCAATTTACATTTTTATGTATTACAAAACAAATATTGATTTTTTAGAGAGTAGAAAAGCTTGAGAGCATTTTGATTAAAATTGATTCGATTAGACACACCTCTTCCATTCACTACTTTGGAGTTTTTCAACAAGAACAATTATTCAATCAGAGCTTAATATTTATACTTTCATTTCTACTGATTTATCTATAATTCCATTATATCAAGCTTTCAAGTACAAGTCTCTATTTATTGGCCTTTGTTTAATTCTTAATTATAACTTTATGTATCTTTAATTTTATCCTCTTGCCTCCCAAATCATTATGTTCTGAGTAATAAATGCCCATAGGTTTATTAATAGCAATTTTTTCTATTGATGATAAATAATAATCTGCCACTTTCTCTGAAAATTCTTTATTCTCAGGGTTTTCTGATTTAACCATTTCTGAGAACTTTTTTGCTGTTATTTCCTCAAATTCCTTGACAAACCCTAGTTCTGTAGGTAACCCTGATTTTATACTTTTAAAAAAATGAACATTGGACCTTATTCTTTTTTTAGTCTTCTCTCCATAAATAGCGGGTATTAATATGTCATCACTTTTCAAGTAATTATGATAAGAATAATTCCTATCTGAAAATAAAACTTTAGTATACGTCTTATCCTCTTTAACTACATACTTTTCAGGAATTTGATATGGGTTTAAATAACTTTTTTCAATACGTTTCTCCTCTATTGAAATATCACAATTTTCTGGTAGATTCATGATTACTTCACAATCACAATTGCCTCCATGTTCTGCCAGTAAATCATGAAAATCATCAATGTCGATCCCATTTTTGATAGCCCATTCAGTTGAATGTTTTAAGCTATGATCACAATTGTTCTTCTCTAATTGATTTTCTATAAAAATACAAAGTTCGTCTACTTGATAAGCGGTTAGAATGATCATTAATTTATAGTATGAGGTAAAAATAAAGGTACTGTAATGGCTATGGCCCTATGGATGAAGATTAGATATTTTTGTGTTTTTTTCGTCTACTTATTTCCAGTCTTAAACCTTTTTAGCTTTAGAATATTTAATAAAGCTAACTGAATAACTTTCCTCAATAGTAATATCATTATTTTTTACAGATTCGTTGAGAGACTTTTCTTTATTCAGCCAAAAACTAGATATTAATTTCACTTTTTTGTTGTCCCAAAACAGAAAATATACTTTATCGTCCGCGATGATTATATTCAGGTTTGCAAATTGACATTCATATTCATCGAGTACGTGTACAGCAGAATTCCAATTGTCGAGTTCCTCTTTTGAAAACTTATCCTTTTGTAATTCTTTTTTCATGTTAACCCGCAATTTGTAAAGACTTGCCAACTTCTTCTTTTCTTGAATAATTCCTGGATTGAAAAGAATATCTCCATTTTTAATTGTCCTTACAAATTCTTCAGTTAAGGTATGATCTGCAGTTTTTTCAAGTTTCTCCAAAACCTGATCAAAAGTTAATTTTTTATTCACTATCAATATATTTTAGAGTAAAAGTTTTTTTCTATAATCTAGCACAACGCAGCTGCCAGCGAACTATGCCCCTTGATGTGCTTATTTTTCTTTTATATAGTACTCTCGATCAAATTTCATTTCTAGATCATCAAAATTATCTAGAAATATCGCAGAATACCCTTGATCTAAAAGAGATTTAATAACCTTTAATGTTGTAGTAGCTCCCATTGGATCTTGCCCTACTAAATCAAAAATAATATTCTTGGTTAAAGATAATTTTGATACAATCGATAACCATTTTCTTTGATTACCAGGAAGAGTTGCAATCTTAGTATTAGCAGTTATATAATCTAATCCAGAAAATAATTTTAAATCTTCAAAATTAGCTTGTCCATTCTGTTTCAGATATCGTTCTATGGTTAGTGGATAAAAATATTCTTTAAATCCATGAGGATAAATATGTTCTGCAAATGCTATTTTTTGAAATAGTTTTACACGAGGACTTGGATTTATACCCATAAATATTTTGGTAAGCTCGTCTACTAATGGAAAAAAGTGAGAGCCTCCATATAAACATAAACGAATTATTTCCCCTTCATTAAGTTTAAAAGAGGGAATTATAAAATCTCCTATCTCAAATCCTTCATTAGATAAAATCATATTATTCTTAAGCATAACATTGAGTGCAAAATGCGTTTTATGCATTTTTACATGGTGTTAGCAATTCGTTTTATTCTCTATTAAATATTTCTACGCCTCCCGAACCAAATATTCCAAAACTCTTTTCATTGGGAGAGAATCCACACCATTGTCCATATTCAAGATTCTCGAGATTTATTAGGTCATAATTTCTCCAAAAAACTTGTTCTGAACGTCCAAAATACTTGTAATCAGTTATTCCGAATATTTTCTCTTGAGAGTCCATCAATATTTCAGTCAAAATCCACCTGTCTGTTGTATAATGGTTTCCGTTTCCACCTCTTAATCCAAAGACTTTAATTTTTTGGTTACTTTCTTTTAAATCAAATTCAAGATTGTCTTTGGAAAGGCGTTCTATTAATTTGTCATCTTCTATCACTTTTTCCCTTTCACCTGTTAGCGTATTTCCAATTACATAATAGTCTGGGAACAACATGAAAACTTTATTGTCTTCTGTCCATCCACAAGCAAATAATCCAGCACCACCAATATAAGGTCCTCTTTTCCAAGGTAGGTTGGGTTCAGTCAAGTATCTTTTTATATCCTTCATTTCTTTTACTTGCTAACATTAAATAAAAAAAATAGCATTTACCCCATAAATTTCACAAATAAACACCATGGTATTTTGTATTTTCCTATAAGTGAAAACTACTTCCAACTTCTTTCAAAAAATAGTTTGCTGTTAGATTGTTGAAAGACAGTTAAAGTTATATTGTTATGTATTACAAAACAAGTATTGATTTTTTAAAGAGTAGATTAGACCTTTGGGTAATTAACTTTTTATCTAGATATACTCTTCTAGGAATGTTTTGAGGTTCATATAAATCCCAAGAAACATTCTGTACAAATTCAATTAAAGTTATAAATGATAAAATATATAAAGACTTTAGATTGGAAAAAACTAGCCAAAATAATGACTACTACTATAAAGTAGTTAATCATTCAACCAATACATGATATAACTAAACCACTCTCTGCACTGAAAGTGC
>NZ_JTAM01000110.1 GCF_000812565.1 Flammeovirga sp. OC4
TCAGAAATCTCCTGATTTCTAAACACTATTAATAACAAAAACTTAGTTTACAATGTATTAAACTTAGGAAATATGTAGTTTTTCTTCAATATATGGATAAGAAGTAATACCTATAAATATGCTGTATTAAGATCCTTAGATATTAAAAAAGAGTTCATCAATCCGTATAATGTTTTATCAACATCTCAAAAAACACCTCCTGTTTTTTATGGGCTATTAAATAATATTCCCGATCAGGATAATCCTCCGATTCCCAGATTAACTTTAAGGATTGATCCTCTAAAAATGTTTGTACATTTTCCTTTAATGCAATTGCTACTCCTTCAATTTCTGTCATTTCTTGAAGCATGAAATATTCATTTGGAATAATGTAATTCGTGAAAATTTTCGGACGTTTTTTATTGAAACAATGTAACCAAAAGAACTTTATAAAAGGATTGGTAGACATGTGGGAAAACCACGTTTGATGTTCCAACCATTTTTGAATTTTCATTAAATCATTGTTCTGGATATGTATATCCAATTCCTCTGTATTTAGATTAGGGTTTCCTACAATGACCAATTTTGATGAAGCAATTTTGTGTGATAAAACATCAAAAGTTTGATAGTCCTCCCTTACAATAGCGGCGTCAACTTCTCCTTGATTGACTAAGTCAAACAGCTTTTTATTATCATTTTCAAAATGCATTGTGAGGTGTTGGAAAGCAGAAAGCATCTTACCCGAAACAAAACTTTTGTAAAGATCCTCACTGATACCAAACGTATATTGTCGCTCCTCTTTTTTTACTGACCTACTATAACTCGCCTCTACTTTTTCAAGCGTATCCAACGATTCAATAATAAGGTTGTTGAGGAACTTTGCATACTCTGTTGGGACGACCCCTTTTGATTTTCGGGTAAATAATTTATGTCCGACAGCTGCTTCAAGCATACTGATCTGATTACTTACTGTAGGTTGTGTTAGAAATAATTCCTCAGCTGCTTTCGAGTAATTCTTGTGTTTATAAACCGCTTTAAAGGTGCGATACCATTCTAGATTAACCATATTGATATTAATATTTTTATATCATGAGTAAAATTAAACGATTTCATTTTATATCACAAGCCCTCTACATTTGTATCAGATCCTAGGGGAAAAGGAAAAAACAAAATTCCTTTAACGCTAGAGATTGAAAAATACATTTAAACATTAAACACAAGAAAAATGAAAAGAATAGCATTAGTAACAGGAGCAAATAAAGGGTTAGGTTTCGAAACTTCACGTCAATTAGGTGCTAAAGGAATCAAAGTATTGATGGCATCTAGAAGCCAAGAAAGAGGTCAAGCAGCGGTTGAAAAATTAAAAGCGGAAGGGCTAGATGTGGAGTTGGTGAAATTGGAAGCTACTCAAGATGCAGATGTAAAAGCATTGCAACAAAAAATCGAATCGGAATACGGTAAATTGGACATCTTGGTGAACAATGCTGGTATTATTCACTCAGAAGAACCACTAGGTGTCAACACTTCTGAAGGCATTTCTGCTGCGACGCTACAAGAAACGTTTGACGTCAACTTCTTCAGCGTTGTAAATCTTACGCAAGCATTATTACCCCTTATCAAAAAGAGTGATGCAGGAAGAATTGTAAACCTATCGAGTATTTTGGGTTCGAATACAGAACAAAGTGATGTAGAATCACCTTACTACACTGTAAAACCATTTGCTTATGATGCTTCTAAAACAGCCTTAAACTCTTTCACTGTTCACCTTGCAGCGTCGCTTGAAGGAACAAATGTAAAGGTCAACTCTGCTCATCCTGGTTGGGTAAAAACGGATTTGGGTACTGAAAACGCTCCTATGGAAATCGTAGATGGTGCTAAAACTTCTGTAAGCTTATCGTTATCTGAAGAAACTGATTTCAATGGTCAATTTATTCATATGGGTGAAGCTGTGGCTTGGTAATTATATATCGAAAATGATGGTGCCCACTTTTTACATGGGCACCTATTTTTATTTGATCATTAATTTTTTATCATAATGATTTCCTTCTTGATCAATTACTTTGATAAGATAAATTCCTGTATCAAATGTAGATCCTTTAGATAATTGTATTTGCTGAGAAGCATTCAATTGTTGATATACTTTTTGACCATTCATATTATAAATCAAAACATCAGCGTTTACCATCTCTCCCAAATGAATAGTAAATGTGCCATTAGATGGATTAGGGAAAACCGTAACCGCTGAAGTTTCTTCCTCAATGAACGATGAACCACGTTGACGGGCTGAGGACGATCCAGAAGTCAATACCTCAAACTCATTGATACTGACCCAATCACCAGTATAATTATGAGCTCCTTCAATAATCAGTTTTACATAACGGCCGGTAGCGTTGAAATTATCAGTTAGCGGTTGGGCAGTACTTGTATTTCCTGTTTTATCCACCACCGTATTAAATCCAGTGCTTGCTGAATTAGACACTCGAATTCTATATTGATAAGCTCTATCCAAATACGTCCACATTTTAGTACCCGTGATATTTTGAGTACTTCCCAAATCAAACACTACTGTTTTAGAGAAACCTTGAGCACTCCATCGAGAATCATCACTCACGTCACCATCTAATAAGTTTGTCGCTACATTAGGAGATTGCTCTGCTGTAACAGATTCAATTGTCACATTCACTGATTGTACATTGACAGTAACACTTGAAGCTATAGTACTCTGGCCGTCTTCATCATAAGCAACGGCATCAATAGTGTATGTCCCTGTAGTAGTTGGAGTCCATGTTACTGAATACGGAGTCGTTTTGTCCTGTTTGTAAAAACCGTTATTCACTCTAAAATTCACTTTTGAAACTGCTTGATCATCAGAAGCATTGGCTGTTAATGTGACCGTAGTACCTGGTTCAACGGTAAGATTATTGGCAGGAGCCGTCATGCTGACTACAGGCGGTGCATTTTGAATATCTAAATCTATGATTTGAAGGTATGTTGGGTGTGTATCATCAGTATCATTTCCTTTAAGATAATAGTATAATTTCCCATCACTGATATGTACAATCCCTTTTGTAAACGTCTTACCTGAAGTTGCTTTATAAACATTTGTGATATTGTTTGTACCACCTTCTAATTTGTCAACAAACACTCTACCTCCACTCAGACCAATCATATATACATCATTTCCTGAAGTGTAAAGTGCATCGGCTCCATTGAAGTTAGTGGTTACTGTAAAGTTAGAAGCCCCTGCCGGTTTGTAACTATGTATATACTTCGTGACCTTATACTGATCATCTCTTACTTTACTGATGATATGTACATCCCCTCTTTCAGTAACGGTCCAATCAAAACCACTTACGATATAAACCATATTTCTGGCCGTAGTTTGAACATAATCTCCAGGTTCATATACTAATGCTTCTTGTGCTTTTACTAGCGGAAAAGTGATAGACTGTCCTTTATGGTTTTTCCATTGGGAAGCTCCTGTAGGATCATTAGAATAGGCATAGTATACCCCGTTTTGGTACTTGTATTTATCTGTACCATCTTTTAATCTACGTTGGAAACCAATACGCATTTTTCCATCCACGTATTTCATACTTCCATAAATACTCCAGTTGTGTGTCTCTCCTTTACTCCCTGCTCCTAAAGCATTGAACATCTTAAATCTCCCCCATTTCTTTTGAGAAGCATCGTACTTGATAAAAGCTTGTGCCCCATCATGAGAAGTACCTTTACGCATTGTCAAGAATAATTCTCCTTGATCATTTAGGAAAAACTTAGGGTAAGTAAACTTCGAGTAATGTGATGCATCTCTCTTGCCATCCATTGTACAATGCTTATAATCTCCATCAATGGGATCTTTTACAAACTTACTCAGTGTAAATTGTGAATCAGAAACCTCAGCAGCATTGGGTTGAGAATAAGAATATCTGAAATAATCATTCACAAATGATCCAGAATTACTGTAAGCATGCATATCATAAGCCAAGTGAATCGTACCGTTTATCGGGCTTATACCAATTGCAATTGTATTGTGTGTTTCTCCTAACCACCACTTACCATTGTAGCCAGTGTGCTGATGGGGAAACTCAATGGTTTTCTTACTTCCTGTTTGCGTATTGTACCTTGTCAACATCACATGACGGTTGTTTTTCCCACCTTTGTACCAAGTCATAAATACATAATGCTTATATGTTTTGATACAATCTCCATGAGGAGTCAGCGAACTTCCATATACATAATCATACCCTGTTGAGGAGTTGGCGGTATGGTTAATAGACACTTTGTTTCCATCAAAATATAAAGCTTGGCTCGTGATGCTTACTTCTTTTTCTAGTGTAACTTGTCCCATTGACACTCCGCTGATTAATAAACCAATCAGTCCAAATGCAATTTGACCTAGTCTGCTAAATTGATAATAAAAATTGTTTTTCATACTTCATTAATAATTCATACTTCTTATAGATAAAGCCGTCGTAACGTTCTTTTTTACTTATCTGATCATCAGTTTTTTGTCATAGTAATTTCCATCTTGGTCAATCACTCTAATCAGGTAAACTCCAGAATTAAAGGTTAATCCTTTTGATAATCGAAGAGACTGAGATGTATTTTGCTCTTGATGCACTAATTGACCTTTCATATTGTAAATCAAAATATCAGCATTTTCAATACCTTTCAAATCAATGGTAAATGTGCCATTAGATGGATTAGGGAAAACCGTCACTGCTGAGACTTCTTCTTCAATGAACGATGTGTCACGCTGACGAGCAGAAGACGATCCGGAAGTCAATACTTCAAACTCATTGATACTTACCCAATCACCAGTATAATTATGAGCCCCTTCAACAATAAGTTTTACATAACGCCCTGAAGCATTAAAATTATCATTCAACGGTTGAGTAGTACTTGTATTTCCTGTTCTATCCACCACCGTATTAAATCCACTAGTTGGTGAATTAGACACTCGAATCCTGTATTGATAAGCTCTATCAAGATAAGTCCACATTTTTGTACCGGTGATATTTTGAATACTACCCAAATCAATTACTACTGTTTTAGAGAATCCTTGAGCACTCCATCGAGAATTGTCACTCACATCACCGTCTAGCAAATTAGCTGCTACGTTTGGTACTTGTTGGGCAGTAACAGATTCGATCGATACATTAATGGATTGTACATTGACCGTTATACTAGACGAAATTGTACTCAATCCATCTTCATCATAAGCAACAGCGTCAATTGTATAAGTGCCCGCAGTGGTAGGTGTCCAACTCACTGAATATGGTGCTGTTCTATCTTGTTTGTAGAAGGCATTATTTACTCTAAAATTCACTTTATCTATGGAACCATTATCTGACGCATTAGCTCCTAACGATATTACACTACCAGGAGCAACTGTGATGTTATTCGTAGGAGAAGTCATATTGACTACTGGAGGGGTATTGGTAGGAATCCCTAAATCTATAATTTGCAGGTAAAGCGGTTGGGCATCGCCTGACTGACGTTCCATCATATAATAATAGACTTTTCCATCCTTGACATATACTTGACCGTGTCTAAATCTTTTTCCACTTGTTGCCTCATATACACGCGTAAAATTATTGGTGCCGCCTGTTCCTTTTTCAATAAATACTCTTCCTGAACTATTTAAACCAATAATATAAATATCATCGCCAGAGGTATAAATTCTTTCTGCTCCCGAAAAATTAGTAGTGGTTGTAAAGTTAGAATTGCCTGCCTTTTTATAAGTATGCACATTTTTAGTGACATTAAACTCATTGTCTTTGACCTTCCCTACAAAATGCACATCTCCATTCTCCGTTACAGTCCAATCAAACCCACTCACAATGTATACCTTGTTTTTTTGAGTCGTAGCGACCAAGTCACCCGGTTCGGAAATTTTGATTTTATCAGCATCAAGAAGTGGTAAAGAAAAACCTTGGCCTTTATAATTTTTCCAATTACTCGTTCCGTTCTGATTATCAGAATAGGCATAATAAAAACCGTTTTGATACTGGAATTTATCATTATTGTTACTTGATCTTCTTTGGAAACCGATTCGAATTTTTCCATTAACGTATTTCATATTGCCATATAAACCCCAGTTGTAAGGTTCCCCTTGTCCCTTTGCATTCAACACGTTGAAGCTTGTAAAGCTAGACCAAGTAGAGTTGCTAGCATTGTACTTACTAAACTTATAGGCTCCATTGTTATTCCCTCCTTCTCTGATGTATACAAATAGATCCCCTTGATCATTCAAGAAAAATTTAGGATACGTCAAACCTGAGAAATTGGCATAATCTTCACCTCCATTTAGACTCAAATGCTTATAATTACCACTTGGACTATTGACAAACAACGATAATTTAAATTGACTATCAGAGACCGTCGCCGCATTAGCGACAGAGTAAGAATATCTAAAATAATCATTACTCAAACTTCCATCTGATGGCTTTGTTCTGGAATAAGCATGCATATCATACAGCAAATGTATGGTACCATTCAAAGGACTTACCCCAACGGCAATTGTATTGTGAGATTCCCCAATCCACCATTTATTTTGGTAACCGGTATGTCGGTGAGGAAACTCAATTGTTTTTACCACACCCGTACTTTTATTGTACCTTGACAACATCACTTGACGATTGTTTTTACCTCCTTTGTACCAGGTCATAAAAACAAAACCATCAAACTCAGTGATACAATCTCCATGGGCAGAGATTTTTGGGCCGAAAAAGTAATCGTAGTCTGTTCCCGTATTTGAGGCAGAACCACCCACTTTCTGACCATCAAAATGCAAACCGATATCAGAAATTTTGGTTTCAGACTCAAGTGTCACTTGACCTAATACCATGGTAGGAAAATAACAGACACAAATTACCCATAGCAATGAATTAGATGTAATCCGCTTCGCTAAAACATTTAGATTAGCATAAATTTTCATAGTAAAATATTTAGATTAGTACAGCGAAAAATTTAGCAATACCCATTATGCTGCAAGAATAGGTATTGGCTATTCTTGAGATAACATTTCTACAATGCCGAGTCTGATTGTGTTGAATGAAAGTAATGCATAAGTAAAAGTGATTTGCTTCATCACTTTGTAATTGATGCTATTCAAAATAGAATTAAAGAGGGTAGTTTAGATTTTCTATCTTTTCATTTCATAATGTGTAAATTTCAATTTTACTTATCGTCTAACTAATATCATATGCTATAGACTTGATAAGTGATCGAAAATAATAATCAGAACTCCACTCCTCTAAATCAATTGCTGGATATACAATAAAGTCATTCAATTATTTTAAATTGAAAGTATACGGAATTGCCTTAAGTTATTGGACAGTGGTACCTACTGTACAAACAAAAGTGTATTCGTAATCATTTTAATCTGCTCAAACCTCAATACTATACTTCAATAATTGCACACTGAAGTAAGATTGTCGATCTGTTTCATAATCAGCTGGTTTAAAAGTAATGTTACTCAGAATTCCATTTAGATGTAATACATAAATTTCAATGCTAGCCAATTTCATTTCATCCTGTTTGAGTAGAGTTGATTCCTATTTCATTTTCTTTCTTTTGTACAAACCTGTAGGGTTTCATTAATTCATCTCAATCATCAATATACTCTTCTTCATAGCTTCTGACTAGCTGATTCAAATATGAACGTTCACTTAAAAAAAATCATCCAAAAAGCGTGAACTATAGTGTAAAAAATACATGTAATGGACTATTTGGCAAATATTAAATCATCATCTACAATTAAATACATTGTAAACTAAATTTTCATCAACTTTCAATCGCCTTTGTCTACAAGCTTTTATAGGGTCTACTTTCAAGTTTCCTTCTTCTTCATTTTTCCATTGATGAAAAACGAAGCAAAAAATCTAGGCTTTGAAGTCAAAAGCTAAATTTCATTCCTTTCGCCTAAATGATTTTAAACTCGCTGCGCTCAAACAGCAAAATCATTCTTAATGGCTCAATACATGAAATTCTTAACGCATTTCCCTTCAAGGCCGGGGTAGAACTACCAAACTAAAAGAGTAGTCATTCATATCATAAAGACCAGCAGAAATATCTCGATTTCTAAATATTACTAGTGTTCAAAAATTTAGTTTACAGTGTGCTGAATGATCTAGTGATGGAATGTAAGTGAGTAATTAATTCCCTATATATTATAGAGATTCGTTTACTTTAAATTTATCATAGCCAAAAAAAGGAATGCAGTTTTAAACCACATTCCTCTTTAATCTTTATCGATATATCAATTCAGATTAGTCTCTTAATCGACCACTGATTGAATCTTTCACTTTTTTCTCATCTTTTTGGATAAAACGATTAGCCATAGAATTGAATAAGATGGCAAAAACAGGTAAGAAGAAACCTATTTTGTATTGTCCTTGAACTCCATCCATTAACTCAGTGCCTTGCAAATAACCGTAGTACAGGTTTAAACCAATTACAGCAAATATCAAAAGGCTGTTGACTAAGTTTAGTTTCATTTGGTTCATTCTGTTTTTGAATGAAAACAACGAAGCTAAAGCCACAATACCTGACAATCCTGCAACTACTGCAATTGCGATAGTGTTTACTGATTCTACTAAATTACCATTTTCAGAAATGGTCAATTGCATCGCAGTTAACACAGCTTGTTTCGATTCTGTGGCTGATACCCAAATTTGTGATGAAACAATAGCACCCATCGCTACTGCCACCAACAAAAGAAAAATTGATTGTATTCTCTGAATCATGTTTGTTTGATTTGTCTTCCTTTATACAGGAATCTTGTCTACTCTATTTTGATGACGTCCTCCCTCGAATTCAGTCGAAATGAAAGTATCAACAATCTCAATTGCTCTTACCAAAGAGATAAAACGAGCTGGAATTGATACTACATTAGAATTGTTGTGCTGACGAGTCAACTGAGCCAAAACGGGTTCCCAGCATAAGCCAGCACGGATACCTTTGTGCTTGTTTGCTACAATAGAAACACCAATACCACTTCCGCAAATAGTGATACCAAACTCATACTCACCATTTTCTACCGCTTCCGCCAATGGGTGTACATAATCAGGATAATCACATGAAGCCGTTGAGAAAGGACCAAAATCTTTTACTTCGTGTCCGTTTGCTTCTAAATGCTTAATGATCTCTGCTTTATATTCAAAGCCAGCGTGGTCGCCACCAATTGCCAATTTCATTTTTTGACTATTTATTATTTAAAAATCAATGGAATGACAAGCAAATCACTATTGCTTAACTCATCATGAACGCAAATTTAACCAATTAATTTTCCTAGTTGATCAGTTGAGGTAAGAATTGCATCTTTTTTATTCAGTTTTTGCGTTCAAGTGTTAAATTTTGAACACAATTGTTTTAAAAGTCGATTTTTAAAGATTATTTTTGGCTCTCACTAATCTTAATAGTATCAACATGGTCACACTTGCCGAAGTAATAGCGGAACTTATCAACGAATCACCTTTTATTCAAGAGGGAATTGCAGAAGGTATTATTAATTACAGTGCCTTAGCTCGAAAATTCCACTCAGAAGTTGAAAAAAGATTCGGCAAAGAAGTACAACAAGGGGCCATTGTGATGGCATTGAAGAGGATGGCTCATAAAATCAATGCCACAGAGTTAGAAGATCAAGCGAAAGAATATATCCGACATATGGGTGATATTTTGGTACGTTCAGACCTTGTCGATTTCGCTTATAAAAACTCCCCTACTCTTATTCGTGCCCAAAAGGAATTACTGGAAATGGTGCAAAACAGTAACACCGAACTTTTCCATGCTTCTTCAAAAGGGATGCATGAAACCAACATTATCACCAGTAAATCTTTCGCACCCAAAGTAAAAGAACTTTTCTTCGGCGAAGAGAAACTCTCAGAGATTACAGAACTTGCCGCCGTCACCATGCGTATGCCAATTACTTATGATAAAGATGCTCCAGGGGTATTCTATTTTATCTTAAAGATTTTAGCGTGGAATAAAATCAACGTTGTCGAGTTCATTTCCACCAAACATGAGTTCTCTATTATTATTGAAAAGGAAGAAATCAATCATACGTTTAAGCTATTGCATGATATGAAAAATAGCTAATACCTAGATAAAAATATCATTCAACTTAACACTTCGTAAACTAAATTATCGTCAAATTCCAACCAATCTTTCTACAAACAATTAATAGGGGGTACTTTCAAACCAATTGGGTAGAAAGTCCACCGGTGCGAATGTTAAGCGATAGCGACATTCGTGTCCTATAAATCATCAGAAGTCTCACGACTTCTAAAAACTAGAATTAGTATATTTAAGTCTGAAATATACTTTTAAGTATAGGAGATGACAATAGAAAAAGGGCAATGTAATCAGACCTTAAAGCAACTCTTTATTTTAATATCACCTTCCTCATTTTTCTCTTAAGGATTCCACTTTTTGATTGATCATGGAAAAATTCAAAGGCATAGTACACCGCGTTACGTATCATAACAAAGAAAATGGATGGACGGTTATCAGGGTAAATCCCGCCGACAGACCTCATGAACAGATCACCGTTACAGTACATCAAGCCAACGTTTTTGCGGGTGCTACTTTGGAGTTTGAAGGTGAGTGGGTACATCACCCCAAATTCGGTGATCAATTCAAAGCACATTCTACTATTGAAAAAAAACCGGCGAGTTCGTCTGCCTTAGAGAAGTATATCGGGTCAGGTTTGATTTATGGTGTGGGACCTAAAATTGCCAAACGGATTGTCAATCACTTCGGAAAAGATACTTTAAGCGTTTTTGAAGAGAATATTGAACGGTTGACGGAAGTAACAGGAATTGCAACTACAAAACTGGATCAAATTAAAGCTTCTTGGACGGAACATCGTGAAATCAGAAATGTAATGCTATTCCTTCAGGAATTTGGGGTAAGCACGCTGTTCTCTGTCAAAATTTATAAGACGTATGGTAATGATGCGATCAAGATTCTGAAAGAAAACCCTTACCGTTTGTCAAAAGATATTTATGGAATTGGTTTTTTCTCAGCGGATAAAATTGCGTTGAGTATGGGGATTGCAAAGGACAGTCCGAAACGAATAAGGGCGGCAATCAGTCATGTACTTTCGGCAAGTAGAGAACAAGGGCATTGTTATCTTGAATTGGAAATTATCCATCAAAATGTAAAAGCATTACTCAAAGAAGATTTTAAGGAGCTCGTGATTTCTGAAATTGAGGCCATGGAAAAGGACAAGGACCTCTGTACTAGAATGAAGCAAATGGGTGAATTGGAAATCAAATGCTATTATTCTAAATCCCTTTTTTATGATGAATTGAATACTGCCAAAATTGTCAAATCCTTCTTATCTGAAAAAGTAAATGTGGATGCTGAACGTGTAAAAAGATGGCTGGATTTATTCAATTCCAAACAACAATTCCCTCTAAGCGATGAACAGTTTGATGCCGTCTACGGTGCAGTACAACAACCTTTCTCGATTTTAACTGGCGGTCCTGGATGTGGTAAAACGACAACGACAAAGGCTTTGGTGAGATTGCTTTTGGCCATGAAAAAGCGTGTTTTGCTAGCAGCACCAACAGGTCGTGCCGCACAACGTATGGGAGAAGTGATCGGAAGAGAAGCACAGACCATTCACCGTTTATTAGTATGGCAACCTAATACGGGACAATTCAAAAAGAACGAAGAAGATCCTTTGGAAGTGGATTTTATCATTATAGATGAATGCTCAATGCTGGATATTTCCATTTCAGCTTCTTTACTGAAAGCCATTCCAAAATCAGCCCAAGTACTCTTTATCGGCGACCCTAATCAGTTGCCTTCAGTGGGTGCAGGAAACGTGCTGAAAGATTTAATAGAAAGTGAAGTTGTACCCTGTTTTCACCTCAAAAAAGTATTCCGCCAAGCACAAGAAAGTCAGATTATTAAGTTTGCCCATCAGATCATAAAAAGACAAATTCCTAGAGTAGAATCTCCAATCAATACACCAACAGTATGGGAAGACAATATGGATTGTTTGTTTATTGATTCAGATGAAGCAACAAAAGAGCAAACGCAATTCATCAAGAAAATGACGCAATCAATGAAGTATGTCATCCAAAATGAAGGAGTTGCATTTGTCAAAGAAAAGGGAGCGGAAGGAGAAGAAGATACTTATAAATCCGTGACGCAAGAAGACGATATTTATATTCACACTACCTCTGAAAATGAAATTGAAGAAATCAAAAAAACAGGTGGAAGGTCTTTTGTATTTCATATCCCCAATCATTATTTACATGCTGACTTGCAAACTTTAATTCAATCAGAAGATCACGCTTCTGCTTTGAAAACCATTATGGAGGAAATTCACCCTTGGTCAAGTTTGCATTATGGATTTGTAGCGTCAGAAATGGTCGTAAGGCTCTATGGGAAAACGATCAAAGAGAAAGTAGGTTCCAACTTAGAAACTCAAATCCTAACACCAATGACCGTAGGAAGCATGGGTGCTAGAAACCTCAACCAATTGGTTCAAGCAACCTGTAATCCTGAAGCACAAGGAAAAGCGAGTCTTACCATTGGTGAGCGTATTTTCAGAATGGGAGATCGAGTGATTCAAAAAAGAAACAATTACGATCTTGAAGTGTTCAACGGTGACATCGGCAAAATTTCATCAATAGACACTTCCAATGTTCAACTTGCCGTTGATTTTGGTTCGGGTGAAAATGCCAAAACGGTATATTATGAAAAACAAGATCTCATCGACCTTGATCTGGCCTATGCCATTACAATTCATAAATCTCAGGGTAGTGAATTTGATGTCGTCATCATTCCTGTTGTCATGCAACACTTCAATATGCTCTACCAAAATTTGATTTACACCGCTCTCACAAGGGCAAAGAAAATGGCCATTTTTGTAGGAACTCGTAAGGCTTTTGGCATTGCAGTGAGGAATATTGATAATAGGGCAAGGAAGACAATGTTGAAGGAGATTTTGCAATAGAAAAAGTCAACTCACCTCAATAATTCGTAGTCTGATTTTACCTAATTCATACCTATAAAGCGCAAAAAAGGTTTAAGCCTCCGAAAAAAAGCCAACCTATTTAGAATAGATTGGCTTGTGATTTAAGTAGTACCTTATGTTGAAGGAATTTACAATGATTTCTCTTTTAATTGTAACGTAATCATTTTGGTTTTGAATACCTTCGATGCTAAGCCAATATATGAGTTTGGAGCATAGTCATTGAAGCTTTTCATCATTAACCAATGACCTTCAATCTTATCGTTTTTCAGAGGATAGATATCTTTCGACTCTATTTTACCATTTTCAAGTGAGATCTCACCATATTGCATTTTATCT
Source organism: Flammeovirga sp. OC4 (assembly GCF_000812565.1). Classification (GTDB taxonomy): domain Bacteria; phylum Bacteroidota; class Bacteroidia; order Cytophagales; family Flammeovirgaceae; genus Flammeovirga. The sequence continues at coordinate 13,316 of NZ_JTAM01000110.1, forward strand.
ACATTGACGTTGGCATACATAAAGCTCAAAACATCATCATTTTCAATTAAGAGCACTCCACCTGATAATGCTGCCCCTTCCTCTAATTTCTGGTATTTATGAAAATTACTAATCCAATGAATTTTCCCTTCTTTATCAAAGTTGACAAAGCAAATATCACCAAAAGTATACTTTGTACTTACATCTGTAGTCGCTATTCCACCAAATGTTGATGTAGAAGACGTCGTCATTGCTGTGAGGGCTTCTGATACAAGCGTAAATGTTCCATTGCTATTCGTGATCAGTTTTAAAGGATAATAAGAATTACCCATTCCAATCTCTTTTCCTTTCTCTAGTTTTTTTCTCAAATTTTCATCCTTTGAGACAAACTTAGATTCATACTTCGATGTTTTGGGATAATAACCCGAAGTCATGAAATCCACTTTATTCTTATTTGTAAACTCTATTTTTTTCTTATTTTTCGTTTTAAGAAAAATCGGGTCCATTAATTCGATGTAAAGACCATTAATTTTATACCCTTTCGTCTCTAGATTTGCATAATAACCGATTACACCTATTTGATCTTCGTATTCTGTTAAATACAAGCCTTTTAAGTATTCTTTATCGTTAGTAAAGGTCTTTACAATTGGGTTTCTTTTACCTTCAGAAAAGGAATATAATAAGTGGGCATAAGTGTTTTTCTTCCCAGAAACACGGTTAAAAATATTGAGTACTCCAGAATTCGAAAGAAGAATTTTATGATCCTTAAAGTTTTCAACTTTATCTAAACCAATACTTAATTTAGAGGTAAAATTATTTTTTCTGTATTGAGGTACTTTAGAGATCATAGACCATTTGCTATTGAATTGATGGTCAAAAACATGGACATAAGCATTTGAGTTTTCTGCTTTCCTATTAGAAGAAATAGAGTAGACACATAACAGATTTTTATCGTCAGATAACTTTATATTATATGTGCCTTGTTTACTGATTTTATCACTCCCAATTCTTTGTTGTGAAATTAAAATTGGCTTTTCAAAACCTGTTTGAGCATCATTTAGTCTCGTTCGATAAAGGCGATTCATACCTTTTGAACCTGTTGAATAAATCACCCAAATCACCCCCTCTTGGTCTTGATAAGTGAATTCATAATTTTTATCATTGGCACCATTTAGTGCCATCATTTTAATTTCTCCAAGTGATACTTCTTTAACTAAATCTAATTTTTTATTGTAAAAAGATAGATGGAGGGCAATTTTTGTCCCGATAGCAATGGGGTCCATAATTCCTACTCCTATAGCAGTCCCTTTACCTTTACCACTTAAGTAAATCAGATGTTGATCTGTCTTACCAACCAAATACATGTTAGATTCTGCCAACCCTTTACCATGTTTTTCTCCAGTGGTCATCACTGGTTCATATCTTAACTGTGCGTTTGCTGAAAGTGCTAATACAAAAATAAGTAGTACAGTTGAAAAATAAGTTTGCATAAATTTTAATTAAAATTGAAAAGATTAGTCCGCGAAAGTACAGTATTTCTTATTCTTTTAAAAATTGCTAATTGATCTTCTTCTGAAATTCTATTAAGTCATGAAAAACTGTACTTAGTTAGAAAAATTATAATAGCTCAGAGGACTTTAACCTGAACTAATTCATTCGTATTATGTTAATACAAAAACTATAGACTAATGAGATTTTTAATTCTATGTAGCTTAATACATTGTAAACTAAATTATCGTC
>NZ_JTAM01000111.1 GCF_000812565.1 Flammeovirga sp. OC4
TCAGAAATCTCCTGATTTCTAAATACCATGTTAACCTATACCTCACATAAAAAATCTCATTTTCAAATTTCTCATTTTACATTTGTCAAAGTACTTGACTATATTTCGATATGTATTTAGAAACATGGAATAAACTAAGAGATCGTTTTGAGATAGAAGAGGAGTACAATCCACCTACTTTTGGTGATGCAGCAGACAAGCTGTCTCAATATTTTGAGCATTTGTTACGTAATGATTCTAGTAAGTTGATGAACGGATTGTATCGAATTGATGTGAAGGAAGAGTTGGTCAAGGAGGCTTTTGCTTTGGGGAGTATTGAAGATATTGCGGATGCCTTGGCAAGATTGGCCTTGAGAAGGGAGTGGGAAAAGCACAAGATGCGTGAAAAATGGTCTAATTTATAAGTAGAATGAACTGGAAAGTAACAGTAAAGGATTATGCTCTTTATTTACGATTGGAAAGAGGCATGTCCAAAAATACAATTGAAGCTTACTTGAGAGATGTATCCAAATTTGTTGAGTATGTAGAATTGATGGATAACAGTCTCAAACCTCAAACCGTGAAAAGAGAAAATATAGTAGCTTTTTTGATGTATTTGGAGCAAGAGATGCACCTTTCTACTCGAAGTCAGGCGAGGATTCTTTCCGGCTTAAAATCGTTTTATACCTATCTTAATGAATCAGATCAGACAGAAAATAACCCTGTTGAACTGATTGAGACACCACGACTGACACAAAAGTTACCAGACACTTTAGAAGTTGAAGAGATTGATTTATTGATTGATGCCATTGATCATACCACCTATGAAGGACGAAGAAATCATGCTATTTTAGAGGTTTTATATGGATGTGGTTTGAGGGTTTCTGAATTAATCAACCTGAGTTTAGAAGACCTTTTCTTAGCAGAAGGTTTCATAAAGGTAGTAGGAAAAGGGGATAAGGAACGTTTTGTACCAATTGGTGAGGAAGCAGCTGCTCAAATAATACTTTATATTGAAAATGATCGTTGTATGAAAACACCTAAAAAAGGATCTGAGAATATTATTTTCTTAAATAGAAGAGGGGCAAAACTAACAAGAGTGATGATTTTTACAATCATAAAGCGACTAGCTGAGGCAATTCAGTTGGGGAAAAATATCAGTCCTCATACCTTCAGGCATTCTTTTGCTTCACATATGGTTGAAGGTGGTGCAGATTTGAGAGCAGTGCAAGAAATGTTAGGTCATGAATCTATTACTACCACTGAAATCTATACTCACCTCAATAAAGAATACTTACAACAAGTGATTACAGAATTTCACCCAAGAGCAAACTCCTGAATTAGTCCCATTGCTGTTTTTTTCTATGCTTCTTTCCTAAATTGAAACTTCTTGAAATATTAAATCCAAGTCGCATATCACCTGCAAAGAAGTCTTCTGTAGTCTCAGCAATAAATCCTTTTTCAATCATTGGTCTACTGTTCGTTAAATGAAATTGGAAAACGTGACCACCTGTTTCTATATCAAAGCCTACAGCAAATGCATCGTAATAAAGTGTGCTTGTTGCATTGAGTCGAGGATAATATTCCGCATTGATGGAAACTCTTCTTGTTAGTTTTAAACGGCCGCCAATTCCCAATGCAAAAAGGTCTTGATCCAATTGAGTGGTAGTAGTAAGGTTAAAGTGAATATAAGTAGGCATCAATTGAAGTGAAAATGCAGGACTGAACTTTCGAGCTATTAAAGCTTGTGTAGTATAAGTCATGCGATTGGATGCCGTTTCATAAATTTGATCTCTTAATGTAATGTAGGTGGCGGAACCAAAAAGTGTGATCGAAAGTGGCGTCTTTTTACCGCTATTTGATTGACGAAGAAGTCTGTATTTTAAGTAACCATCGTAAGTCTTTTCAAAAGAACTTCTTCCTAACCCTACCGTTAATCGATCATTGATACCGTAGCTCAATCCTAAGCGAATATTGGCTTGGTCCAATCCAAAAAGTTCATAACCACCACCACTTACAGGGCCAAAGCGATGGGAAATTAAAAATTCAAGTTCATTTGTTCCTCTTGTCTCAATAGTATGCCCATTGATAAGTCTTGAACCTTTGAAAGTGGCATAAACAAATGCAGGTTCATCTTCCGTTTCTTGCTCTAATACATCCAAGAGGTCATCTTGAGCAAATGCAACAGAGGAAATCCATAAAAAAATAGAGAATAGATAGAGTGCTTTCATTTTTTAAAAGAAAAAGTAGAAGTGACTTTGACTACTTCAGCAATTTTATTGAACATAATTTGAGGGATTTCAATATCAAAATCCTCTAATGCTACATCAAAAGTCGTTTTGGCTTCTATTTGATGGTCAGAAATATTAAATAGTATTTTTGCTTCAAGCGGCTTTGTTTTGCCATGAATGCTGAGTTTGCCTTTCACGGTTAACTCCTGTTGCCCGTTCTGAGTCAGATCAGGTGGAGAAGTTAACTTCCCGGAAAAAGTAGCTTTGGGATATTTCTCTGATTCCACATAATTTTCATTAAAATGTTCTCCCATCAGAGAAAGCTTAAACTCAAAAGAAGTCATAAGAATTGATACGGCCACTTTGTGTGTGGCAGTATCAATAATTCCCATAGAGGCATTGCTTGTTGCTGTAATATCTTCGATTAATGCATCAGAAAAAAAAGTGGTTGTACCCTTTTTATCGATCAAATAAGATTGTGCTACAGCAACAGAAGTTCCAGAGAGAAAAAGTAAAAGTGCTACTATTTTAATTACAGTTTTCATGATTTATTGAGGAACTGCATCTCTGATATAAGCAAAACCACCACCTTTATTGGTAGACCAAGAAGTGAATCTCACATTCAAGTAAATATCATCATCAATTAAATGTACCACAAGGCTTTCACCGACTACATTCTTCGGTTTAATGGTAGTTCTAAACGGAGCAAAAGTAAGGTTATCTTTAGTGGCTACAGTACCAATTGCCCATTCCGTTCCTACAGGACTGCTACTTTTACTGGCATCAGAATTAGACTTAATATTAAAAATCTGACCACCATCATTTCCTCTAGTAATCCAAACGTTATCCGTAATTCGGTCTTGATTTGCTTCATCATTTGGATCAGCATTGGCAGCTTTTGTAAAAGAGACTTCATCGGTTCCAGCAGAAGGTAATGTTGTAGGAGGTGTGGTCGTATTAGGATCTACACTATCGCTTTCGCAAGACGTGAAAAAACTAATTGACATTAAGAATAATACTGGTAAAAGGGTTTTCATAATTTAGAAATTGAAATTTTTTGCAATGATATTTATTTGAATAATAATAGGTACTTATAACCCTAAAAGTGTAGACTTTGTTTTACACTTATTGAATTAAGCTGATTATAAATCAAATAGGTAACAGTTAGTCGTGTTCAATTGTAAATCCTTAAAAAAATAATGTATAAATGTGTGAATTGTTACATTCCCTCTTCTGTTTTTTTATGATAAGGATGTAATTTAATTTTTCTAATTTAGGCCCTCGGAACAATCAAGACTCATAAAAAACTTCCAGCTAGTGTACCAAATATGAATGAAAACGTACTCCAACCAACTGCTTTTACATCATTACAAGAAAGTGCTCAGGATAAAATTAGGTTTCTAAAAATATCTTTGATTACCACACTATTTATAAGTATAGTTTATTACTTCTTATCGAAATATGTGATGCTTTTTCAGGTAGGCGAATTGGTATGCCTTTACTTTATAGCAGTACATTTTATTCTTTTTATTTTATTAAAACTGAAAGTCCAATTTTATATTATTGGTAATGCGTTTTCGTTTTTAATCCTCTCGGGCCTTAGTGTTATAGCACTCTACTCAGGAGGAATAAAAGCACCAGTGATTGCTTGGTTTTTATGTGTCATAGTGAGTGCCTTTTGGTACGCTAATCGACTTTCAGGTATTATATGGTTTGTGATTACTGCATTAGTTGTATTTTTTATATTTATAGCAGATTCATTAGATATTTTGCCTGAAAACCTAATGCCTGAAGATGCCTATTCCTTTTACGCCGGAGTAATGGTGATGGGTATTATGTTTTATTACTTTGTGGTCATTATTACTTATGAAAACTGGAAACGCAGAGCACTGATTAAAATGAATGCACAGCATCAGGAACTGCTATCCAATCATGAGGAATTATATCAACAAACAGAAGAAATTATAGCTCAAAGAGAGTTGTTGGATGAAAGGTCAAAAAGTTTGGTAGAAGCCAATAACAAATTGAGTGGTAGTATTCAATATGCAAGTAGAATCCAGGAGAGTATAATGTCTAAAGAGGAGGAATTGAAGAAATATTTTTCCGATGCTTTTGTCTATTGGAAACCGAAAGATATAGTAGGAGGAGACTTTTATTGGATGTGTGATTATGGAAATGGAGTAAAGGTTTTAGCTTGTATTGATTGCACAGGACATGGAGTTCCTGGTTCATTTCTTACTATTATGGCCAATGATATTTTAAATGAAGCAGCACATTACCTCAAAATGTCAGACCCAAGGCATCTGATTATTTTCTTGGATCAAAATATCCAACGCTTGACCAGTAAAAGGGAAAAAGGTTATGTAGAAGATGGTATGGATATTTCGATTATAAGAGTCAATGAGCAGGAAAAGGAGGTAGAGTTTGCGGGTGCCAAACAAATACTTTATCGCATTTCAGAAGGTGAGCTTTTAGAGTACAAAGGTGATAAGTTCAGCGTTGGTGGACATGCTATTCAAAATAAGCGTTTTGTAAAGCAATCTTTTGAATATCAAAAAGGCGATTTACTGTACCTTCAGTCCGATGGATTTCAGGATCAGTTTGGTGGGAAAAAAGATAAAAAGTACCTGCGAAAACGTTACAAGAGCAGTTTAATCAATCAAAGTCATTTAGCGTTGCGAAATCAAAAGGAAGAGTTGGACAAAGCCTTTCATTTATGGAAAGGTGAAGGGAAGCAAACCGATGATGTATTAGTAGTAGGAATAAAATTGTAAAAATAAAGCCCTATACTTTCGTGTAGGGCACGTTCAACATTAGTAGAAAAGGCCTAGACCATCCGTTCCAAGGTCTTTTTTTAGGTCTTCTTTGAATATCGCAATGTAACCTTGTTCATTTAGGGAAATTGCCTCTTGTTCTGTTTGAGGAACAATCAATTTTCCATCCTGAGATGAGAAAATAACTTTAGATTCCTTGAATGTCTTGAAACACTCAATGGCTTGTTCCTTTATTTTTTCAAACTCCATGATTTTAGTGTTTTAAGTGAAAAAATAAATTAGGGTAATATATATAACGTTCAAAAACGTTATTTAGTTCATTTAATCTTATTACAAGTATTCAGCCAAAACTTTTAATAACATCACAATCACTATCAAACTTCATCTACCATTAATTTTTCAATTGAAAATGACGTATTAAATGAACTCAAAGCGAACAAGAATGTTTGAGTCTATTTATATTATTATTACTTTCAACAATTAAATTTCAATAAGTACTAAGCCAAAAATAGATCATAGTTAATTCTAATTTATTTTTTGTGAGTACAACGCTAAAAAACGTATGAATAGTAGTTCTATTGAAAGTTTTTTAAAGGAAGTAATCGCAAAACAATAAATAGAATTAGTATTAAATAATTTTGTTTTAGTACTTATAAACTCAAAAGCAAACCAAAATGATGATCAAAAAGATCTATTTCTCTATTCTATTTTTATTATTTCTTCAGGTCTCTCTTCAAGCTCAAATAAGATTGAGGCTTCCTATAGATCCTCTTTTTAAGGGGAAGCAGATGAGAGTAACAGCTTATGCATGCACTCCTGATACAACTTTGGCAGAGGGTGATTTAAAAATAAAGACATTACAATTTGGAGGAAAATTAAAATATGACAGTAAACAATATTCCAGAATCCATGATATTGAGGGTTCAAAATGGAAAAAAATCACGGCTAATTTTACGATAAAACCGAAATCAGATTCACTTTTGGTAATGCTTTTTAGCTCAATTGATACATTCAATATCGATGGTTTTTCAATGGAGTATAAACAAAAGGATACATGGGTAAAATACCCTTTAAAAAATGCAGGTTTTGAGGACTCCAAACCTGGAGTAAGAGAGAAGGTGTGGAGGGTAGAAAATACTCACCGTTATTTTATAGATTCAGTCAATAGGTATGAAGGAGAGCAGTCATTAAGAATAAAGGTGACTGACATTGTAAAATATGGATATTACACTCAGTATGCAGATACAGCACATGTAAACGGAATCGATATTTACTATGAAACGTATGGTGAGGGGGAACCACTTCTGCTCTTACACGGAAATAATCAAGCAGCTTGGGCACTAAGGCATCAGATAGATTTTTTTAGAGATAAGTATAAAGTCATCGCTGTAGATAGTAGAGGGCAGGGGCATTCTACAATGGATAAAAGTGAAATGAGTTATACCTTGATGGCTGAAGATATGAATGCATTGCTTGAAGAAATCAACGAAGATTCAGTGCATATAGTAGGTTGGAGTGATGGTGGAAATACGGGTTTGACAATGGCAATGAATTACCCGGATAAAGTAAAATCACTCACTACAATGGGTGCTAACTTGTATCTGAAAAAAGGGGTTATCGAAAAAAAGTTTATGAGAAAAGTGAAGTTGGAAGTGAGAATCGTTGGAGTTGTTGCTTTTTTCAATCCCAAAAATTGGAAAGATAAATACAGGGTAGCTAAAATGTTATTGAAGCATCCTAATATTGATCCTGAAGATTTGAAGGATATTCAAATCCCAGTAATGGTAATGGCAGGGGAAAATGATTTGATTATGCCGGACCATACCAAACTAATTGCTGAAAGTATACCAAATTCCAAATTGGTGATCATTGAAGGAGCAGATCACTATGCTCCAAGTGATGTTCCTGATAAGTTTAATCAATATGTATTGGACTTCTTGATGAAGGAAGAGAAAGAGATGAAATAAAAAAATGGCCAATATTCACTAGAAATATTGGCCATTCTTATATCGTTACTTAGAAATACTATTTCATAATTGTTTCCTCACGGTCTGGACCAAGAGAAACCATTGTAATAGGTACTTCAATATAATCTTCAATGAACTTGATGTACTCCATTAATTCTTGAGGAAGCTCTTCGAAAGAAAGCTTAGGATCAACTTCTTGATTCCATCCTTTTAATGTAGTATAAATAGGTTCTTTGATGTCTTCTAAATCGTAAGGAACCTCTTTTGTCTTCGTTCCGTCTTTCAACAAGTACTCTGTACAGATACTGATTTCTTCAAACGTGTTCATCACGTCTGCTTTCATCATAAATAATTCTGTAGCACCGTTGATCATTACAGCGTACTTTAAGATAGGAAGGTCTAACCATCCACATCTACGTCTACGACCTGTAGTAGCACCAAACTCATGACCTAAGTTTTGTAATGCCTCACCTGTTTCATCAAATAATTCTGTAGGGAATGGACCTGAACCCACACGTGTACAGTAAGCTTTGAAGATACCGTAGATGTTCTTCTGAGAATTAGGAGCAACACCTAAACCAGTAGAAGCACCAGCAGCAAAAGTATTTGAAGAAGTAACAAATGGATAAGAACCGAAGTCAACATCCAATAAAGTACCTTGAGCACCTTCTGCTAAAACTTTTTTACCCGCTTTTAGAGCATCATTTACAAAGTATTCGCTATTTACGAATGACATTGTCTTTAAGAAATCAACTGCAGAGAAGAATTCTTTTTCCATTTCAGGAAGTTGCTCAGTGTAATCGAAATCATAGAATTTCAAGATTTCGATATGCTTTGCTTTCAATGCATCATATTTTGCAGAGAAATCTTCAGCAAATAAATCACCTGTTCTTAAACCAACACGAGCAGACTTGTCTTGGTAAGTTGGGCCGATACCTTTTAATGTAGATCCAATTTTTTGATCACCTTTACTTTTCTCATAAGCTGCGTCAAGCAATCTATGCGTAGGGATAATCAGGTGCGTTTTCTTAGAAAGAAGGATTTTACTTTTGATGTCAGAGAAACCAGCAGCTTCTAACTTTTCAATCTCTTCACGGAAAATACGAATATCAAGAACAACACCGTTGCCAATAATATTAGAAGTGCCCTCTTGGAAAACACCTGAAGGGATTTGGTGTAGTACGAATTTTTTACCATCAAACTCTAGTGTGTGCCCAGCGTTAGGTCCGCCTTGGAAACGAGCAACCACATCATATTTTGGAGCAAGGACGTCGACAACTTTGCCTTTTCCTTCATCTCCCCATTGCATACCTAAAAGAATATCCATTCTTAATAGAATTTATTATAGATCTGTATTAATTTTCAAAAAGTAGTATTACGCTCTACTCAGTCGTAATTTTTGCATTGCTTCACCTCGTCTTCCACTCGTTTGAAATACCTTATCAAGTTTTGTGATGCGAAGTAATTTTGCCAATTGTTCGGGTGGAGAGATCAATAACATCCTTCCATTATGAGTAGAAATATCGGTATATAAACGTACCAACATACTGAGTCCTCCACTATTCATATGGTTTACTTCTCTAGAGTCAATTACAAAATCAGTATTTCCTGATTTAGTAAAAGTCTTTGCATCTCTGATCAAAATCTTCTCTTTTGGTAAACCTAAAAAATCACCTTTTAGCTTTATACAAATGATTCCGTCGTAAATAAAGAAGCTGTATTCCATGTGTCTTTTTTGATTTTCGTGAAAAACCTCACAAATATAACTTGTAGATAGTTAGGAAACTGTAACTAATTATAATTTTATTCTAACTTATCGCATTTAAGTGCAATTCTTTAAAATTAATAAGAAAAAAAATAGATATTTGCAGCTTATAACTAACAAAAAAGGTAATGAATACATTTGGAAAACAATTTAGGATTACCACTTTCGGTGAATCTCATGGTAGAGCGATTGGAGTTACAATAGACGGATGTCCTGCAGGCGTTCCATTTAGCTTGGAAAAAATTCAAGAAGAATTGGATAGAAGAAAGCCGGGTCAATCTAAAATTACAACTCAAAGAAAAGAAGCAGATTCTGTAGAAGTTTTATCAGGTGTTTTCGAAGATGTAACAACAGGAACACCTATAGCTTTATTGATTTGGAATCAAGATCAAAGAAGTAAAGATTATTCTCATATTAAAGATGTCTTCAGACCATCACATGCAGATTATACTTACCATGCCAAATATGGTGTGCGTGATTATAGAGGAGGAGGTAGAAGTTCTGCAAGAGAGACGGCAGCAAGAGTAGCAGCAGGAGCTGTAGCGAAGCAGTTTTTAGAAGCAATGGGCGTTTCTTTCCATGCTTACGTTTCTGAAGTGGGTGATATCAAGGTAAGTGAAGACTATTCTACTTTAGATTTCTCAGAGATCGAAAAAAATATTGTTAGATGTCCTGATGCTGAAAAAGCAGCGCAAATGATTGAGTTGATTGATCAGGTGAGAAAGGACAGAGACACCATTGGAGGTATTGTTTCTTGTGTGATCAGCGGAGTTCCAGCAGGATTGGGCGAGCCTGTTTTTGATCGTTTAAATGCTGAATTAGGAAAAGCAATGTTGAGTATCAATGCTTGTAAAGGTTTTGAATACGGAAGTGGTTTTGCTGGTACTAAGTTAAGAGGCTCTCAACACAATGATGCTTTTTATACAGAAGAAGACGGTAAGGTAAGAACCAAAACAAACCTTTCAGGAGGTATCCAAGGTGGTATTTCTAACGGAGAAGATATTTATTTTAAAACAGCCTTCAAACCTGTAGCTACGATTATGGTAGATCAGGATTCGATTGATAAAGAAGGTAATGAGGCCACTGTATCGGGCAAAGGTCGTCACGATCCGTGTGTTGTTCCAAGAGCAGTGCCTATCGTTGAAGCAATGTCAGCTTTAGTGATTGCGGACATGATGATCCGAGCGAATTCAAATAGATTGGATCAACTTAAATAAACCTATTATTTATGAAAAATATTTTAATATATCAGGCTTACGGAATAGAAGATATATTAAATGAATGTATTTATTCAATCTCAACATTGACAAAGTTTGATGTTGAGATTGAATGCATTGTCATCTATACAGACAATGTTTCTTATTTAAAAGAAAAACTTCCTCCTCAATTCCAGTATCAATTCAAAGAACTTAATGATTCATTGATTAAAGAATGGAAAGGCAAACATTCATTTGTACATAGAGTAAAAATCAAATTACTTCAAGATTTTATTACTAATGGATTATACAATGAATCCTCTACAGTAAATCTTTTATATTTAGACACTGATACCACATTTATACAATCACCAAATACTTTATTTCAAAAAATAGAGAAAAACACTCTATTGATGCATGACAATGAGGGTGTGATTGATAAAGTAAAAGGTAATTTGATCTTTAAGCGCCTGGCTAAATTCTTAAGAAAAAGAAAAGGTGCTAGGGTGGAAGTAAAGCCTAGTCAGGTAATGTTTAATGCAGGCGTTTTAGGTTTTAAAAATACCGATCTTCCATTGTTAGATCAGGTCTTGCAGCTTACAGATGAGATTTACGATGAGTATCCGCAACATATTTCTGAACAGCTTTCTTTTTCAGTGATCTTCTCTCATCAAGGAGAAAGGCGTCTTGAGATTGTAAAGCCGGAAATTTTCCATTATTGGAATTTCAAGGAGTTCAGAGGAGTAATGAAGGAGTTTTTTGAAAAATACCCATCTCATGCTCTCATTTTACCGAATATCGATAGGATTGATCCAACAATTTTGCATCGACCAAAAGCGGAATACATGCAGTTAAGCTTTTTTCCAAAGAACTTCAGAAAGTTATTTGGAAAGTGGAAAATGCCAGAATACGAAATATAAAAAAATCCCCTTCTCGTAAGAAAAGGGGATTTTTTATGAATAACTAATTATTCTTAGTCTTCGAAGATGTTTACGTCATTCAAGTCTTCGAATGTTTTCTCTAAACGAGCAATCATAGACTCTTCAGATACACGTAACCACTTACGAGGATCGTAGTATTTTTTGTTTGGCTCATCAGCACCTTCTGGGTTACCGATTTGACCTTGTAAGTAATCATGGTATTTAGCATCGTAACCACGGATACCGTCCCAAGTTGCCCACTGAGTATCAGTATCGATGTTCATTTTGATTACACCGTAAGAGATACCTTCACGAATTTCTTCTAATGATGATCCTGAACCACCGTGGAATACGAATTTAACTGGCTTTTTAGTGTCAGTTCCGTGCTTCTCAACGATGAATTTTTGTGAGTCATCAAGGATAGTTGGAGTCAACTTCACGTTACCTGGCTTATATACACCGTGAACGTTACCGAAAGATGCAGCAACTAAGAATTTATGGTCGATAGCACCTAATTTTTCGTAAGCGTAATCAACTTCTGAAGGTTGAGTGTAAAGACGTGAAGGATCAACATCAGAGTTGTCAACACCATCTTCTTCACCACCTGTGATACCTAATTCGATTTCAAGAGTTTGACCCATTTTAGCCATACGCTCGAAGTACTTACCAGAGATTTCCATGTTCTCCTCGATAGACTCTTCAGAAAGGTCAATCATGTGAGATGAGAATAAAGGCTTACCAGTTTCTTTGATGAATTGCTCAGAAGCGTCTAATAAACCGTCGATCCAAGGTAATAATTTTTTAGCACAGTGGTCAGTATTCAAGATAACACGAGCACCATATTTTGCAGCCAATTCGTGAACGTGTTTAGCACCAGCAATTGCACCAGCAATAGCAGCAGCTTGACCTTCACCTTTAATGCCTTTACCAGCGTAGAAAGAAGCACCACCGTTTGAGAATTGAATAATTACTGGAGCTTTTAATTTAGCTGCAGTTTCCATTACCGCGTTCACTGAGTTAGTACCTACACAGTTAACAGCTGGAAGAGCAAAACCTTTTTCTAGCGCGTACTGATATACTTTTTCTACGTCCTCACCAGTGATTACACCTGGTTTGATGTCGTTGATATTAAAAGACATAATATTATTTTGAATAATTTGTGATACTATGCATAAAACACTTTATGCAAATTTGCCTCACAAAGATACAAACCTAAAATCGTTTTTTATAGAATGATTTTGGTGATTTTAGTAGGTTTAATTGGTGTATTTCTATCAATTTTACCTGATTTACAGAGTGTAAAATTGACACATAAATGGAAAATTTATAAATATTTGCATATTCATTGAAGGGTAGCAAAACGGGGTGTTTCGATGATTTGGAGCTCCTTTTTAGAAAAAAAAACTAAAAAAAGTAGGCGAACATACATTTAAGTTTTTGCATTGTGTTCTTTATGAATATCTTTACATCTCTTATACACTTAGTATAAAAGAATATTATCTCTATACAGAATATATAGTTTCTTATGGCTTGGTTCAAAAGAAAAGAACAGGGGATTCAAACTCCTACTAGTGAAAAGAAAGATTCACCTGATGGTCTTTGGTATAAAACAAACCAAGGAAAAATTATACATATGCAGGAATTACGTGAGAATGCTTACGTTTGTCCTGATGATGAATTTCATGTTAGAATTGGTTCTAAAGAATATTTTGAAATCATATTTGATGACAATACATTCACTGAACTAGATGAAAATATGACTTCTGGCAATCCTTTATCTTTCAAGGATAGCAAGACTTATGAAGATAGAATTGCTGCAAGCCAGAAGAAAACAGAGTTGAAAGACGCTTGTAGAACGGTAGTTGGTAAAGTAAATGGTCTTGACTTAGTAGTAAGTTGTATGGACTTTAGCTTTATTGGTGGTTCAATGGGTTCTGTAGTTGGTGAAAAAATTGCAAGAGGTATTGACCATGCATTGGAAAACAAAATCCCATTTATGATGATCTCTAAATCTGGAGGTGCTCGTATGATGGAGGCTGGTTTCTCATTAATGCAAATGGCTAAAACTTCTGCTAAACTAGCATTGTTAGACGAAGCAGGTTTACCTTATATCAGTTTATTGACTGATCCAACTACTGGTGGTGTTACAGCATCATATGCTATGTTGGGTGATATCAATATTGCTGAGCCAGGTGCTTTGATTGGTTTCGCTGGACCTCGTGTTATCCGTGAGACAATCGGTAAAGATTTACCTAAAGGTTTCCAAAGTGCTGAGTTCTTACAAGAACATGGTTTTGTGGATATGATCGTGAACAGAAGAGAACTAAAAAGAAAATTGACAACGTTCTTGAAGATGATTCAGAACTAATTTGTCAATAAATGAAATATTCAAGTCCTCAGAATTGTTTTCTAAATTCTGAGGACTTTTTTTTGTAAAATAGAGCGGGTCTAGTTACCAATATTTTTTACAAGGTTAAAGACTTAACCATTTTGAATTACAACCTATGCGAGAAAGTACCGGCAAGCGGAATATAGATTGGTTAACCATATTTTTATACATAATAATGGTGTTAGTGGGGTGGCTTAATATTTATGCAGCCGTTTATCAACCTGATGCACCGACAAGTATATTTTCTTTAAGTCTCAACTCAGGAAAACAATTAATGTGGGTAGGAGGAGCACTCATCATCGCTTTTTCTATTATGCTGATTGACTTTAAGTTTTTCAGTACGTTCGCCTATCCCATTTTTGGGGTAACGCTAATTGCACTGATAGGTGTATTAGTTATTGGTCACTCAGCTGGTGGTAATACTTCTTGGTTTAAGTTAGGTTTTATAAGAATACAACCCTCAGAATTTGCGAAGTACGCTTTAGCATTGGCTTTAGCTAAATATATCGATAACCCAACCGTCAGGATTGATAAGTGGACCGGTGGTTTATTGCAAGCATTTGCTATTATTGGAATGCCGACTGTTTTAGTCCTTTTGCAGAAGGATACAGGTTCAGCAATGGTATTTAGTGCATTTTTCTTAATGCTTTACAGAGAAGGAATGCCACAATATATCATGTTAATAGGGCTTTGGTTTGTGTTTTTATTTGTTACAGCATTAGTGACAGACTCATTAGTGGCAGGTATGATTCTTCTTACGCTAGGTATATTAGCTATTATATTTGTGATTTACACTAAGAAAAACAAGTCGCTCATTTTTATGATTTGTATTTTCGGTGGTATTTCATTCTTATTTACTGAAGGTATTGATTACATCTTATACGATATTATGCGACCTCATCAGAGAAAAAGAATTGAGGTTTTAGTAAATCCTAATATTGATCCATTGGGTGTAGGATATCAAGTAACGCAATCAAAAATTGCTATTGGTTCAGGAGGCTTGGTAGGAAAGGGATTCTTAGAAGGTACACAAACAAAATTCAACTTCGTACCAGAGCAAAGTACTGACTTTATTTTCTGTACCATTGGCGAAGAACATGGTTGGATAGGAAGTATGGTCACTATAGGATTATTTACAGCACTAATTATTCGACTTATTATTTTAGCAGAACGGCAGAAATCACGTTTTGCAAGAGTATATGGTTATAGTGCAGCAAGTATATTTTTCATTCACTTTATGATTAATATGGGAATGACCATCGGGATTTTTCCTGTAATTGGTATTCCTCTGCCGTTCTTCAGTTACGGAGGATCCTCCTTGTGGGCCTTCACACTGCTGTTGTTTACCTTTATAAAGTTAGATAGTCATCGATCTCAAATGTTGAGTAGAGCATAAAAAAAGAGGCTGTCTCATAATTGA
>NZ_JTAM01000112.1 GCF_000812565.1 Flammeovirga sp. OC4
AGTTGATCCTATAAATGCTGGCAGAAAGGTTGATTGAAAGTTAACGAAAACTTAGTTTACAATTTACGTAATTGTTTAAGAATAAAAAAAACCTCTTATTTCCAAAGGAAACAAGAGGTCAAGACTCTTTTTTAATTATTGATGGTTTAAAAAAGGGCCTTTGTATTATAATGTTACGATTGCTTCATCTAATGGCTTTCTTACTTTTGCAAGATGTTGGTAATCATCATCTTCAGCTCTATAGCCAATAGGAAGTAATATTGTACTTTTCAGTCCTAATTCTTCAAAACCTAATACTTTATCTACCTCAGCAGGAACAAAACCTTCCATTGGAGTGCTATCTACTTCAAGTTGAGCACAAGCTGTAAGTAAGTTACCTAAAACGATATAAGCTTGTTTTGCTACCCAAGTGTCTTTGTCTTCTGCTGACAAGTTGTTGACAGTGTTTACCATCATGCCTTTGTAGTCACCAAGTGCATCTGCAGGAATTCCTCTAGTGCTTGCTACATTTTGGATAAATGCTTCAACATCTTCTACTGTAAGGTCTGCTGTACGAGCAATGACAATTAAGTGAGATGCATCTGCAACTTGTTTTTGTCCCCATGCATGTGGTACAAGTGCTTCACGTAATTCAGGAGTTTTTACCACAACAATTGTCCAAGGTTGTAAACCGTAAGAAGATGCCGATAAGTTACCTGCTTCTAAAATTGTTTGGACTGTTGCTTCATCTATTTTTTTCGTTGCGTCAAATTTCTTTGTTGCGTAACGCCAGTTTAGGCTCTCAATGATGTTCATAAGAAAAGTGTTTTATTTTGATTGAAAGATTAAATCATGACAAATTAAAACAATATTCGTTTAAACGACAAATGTTTTGGAAATATTTTACAGTATGTATAGTGTGAAAGTTGCAAAAGGAAAAGTACCACTGTTGAAAGATGGAAAAGATATTTGTTCGAATATTACTGTTATACAGATGCTTAAATAAAAAAACACCTCTTAGGAGGTGTTCATGTATTTTTAGAAATGGGGAAGATAAATTTTTATCCAATTAAAAAATAAGTGGCAACTAATAGCATCTTACCAAGGATAATCCCCCAATAATTCGCCAAAGCGTACCCAAGAGTACCGGCTGCCATTCCTGATAAAATCACTTTTTTATTCTTAATGGCTTTTGAAACTGGTCCTACAAAGGCAGGCCCATACAAACAAGCTGTTGATGTAATGATAAAAGTATCCACATCGATTTTGAAATATTTGGCGAGTAATAAATGAATCACAATTCCAGTGAACATTACAATAGCAACAAAGCCAATATATAAAGTACCATCAGCAAGTAATTTTTCAAAGTTGGAAAGACTTCCTAAACCAATACAAAAAAGTAATACAAAATACTCACCTACTAAAAAGCTTCCTTTGATATTTCTAACTTTGCTATTGAATGAAGCACCTATTGCTAAGGAAGTAACGCCAAGGATAATATAGATTTCATCCATTTTTCCCCAAATCAACAATGAACTTCCTACACAAAAACCAAGAATGAGTACTACAATACCAATGCTTGCTAAGATACTCTTGTATGTTGGACCTTGAAGGGCTTGAATCTTACTAATATCGCTTTCAATGGCGTTTTCAGCATTGTATTTTGGTAGTACAAAACCGAATAGTGTTTTCGCAAGGGTCATTAAGAAAATCATCCACAAACCGCCCAGTATCATATCAGCAGTATTCATTAATACAAAGGCTTCGTCTTTAACATCCAAAGCCAAACCAATGGCAGACATATTTGGTGTTCCGCCGGTATATAGTCCTACGGACATTCCTCCCAAATAGTGAGCACTTTCTAATGTACCTGTAAATACGAGGAAAGCGAGGGTTGCTCCAATTGTTACACCAAATAAATTACAGAAGAAAGATAAAATTGTAGATCTCGCTTGAGTGATCCATTGCTTCATATTGGAAGACAAAAGCATCAGTCCAATCGATAAAGGCACTGCTGCATCTACCAAAGTTTTTGAAACTTCCGTATCAATAGTATAAAAAGTATTACCAAGGAAAATGCCTAAAGCATAAGCAATAATTACCGTTCCTATGTTTTCGATCCATGTAAATTTCTTAGCTCCCCATGTTAAAATAATGGGAGCTACTAGCATAACTAACGCTTGAAGCATATATATAACCTATTTTAATTTCCCTCAAAGGTAACTATTTTGTGTAAAAGAATATGGATTAGGAACAAATCAAAAAAAGCTATCCTAATGAAGGACAGCTTTTCGGTTATTGAAAAATAGTGTTTTTCTTATTTGTTTTTCAAGACTTTATAGACCTTTGTTTGGCCTAGGGTTGTTAGTTTGATGAAATGAATCCCTTCTGACAAGGTGTGTGTTGGAATATTGAGATGATGAATACCGCTATTTAATTCATTATATTTTTTAGTATAAACCAATTGACCATTTGTATTTAATACTTGTATGCTAACCGTTTCTTTGTCTTTTAATTCAATATCAATGGTCAGTTTTGATTCAAATGGATTGGGATAAGCATTACCCCATTGATTTTCTAGCTCTACTTCTAAATCATTTCTTGTTCTGGCATTACTACCATTAAAGAATGTATCATAGCTTTGGGCATATTCATAATTTGTCGTTTTATCCCAATTGATCGACCATGTCATCATACCACGTAAATCAGGATATCCTTCGCTTTTCACAAGTTTATAGGTTCCACCAAATGAGACACCATTCACAAGGTAGTTTAATGCTTTTTGTACTTCGGCAGGTGGAGTGTAACCTCCAGCAGGGGCAGCAGGTTTATTGGCAGGTAACCCCAAAGCCACCTGATCTTCTCTAAAAGGAGGGAAGAAACCGGCTACACTTTTTGTTTCAAAACCTTGCAGTAACATTTCTGTCATGGCTACAATAAAATCGGCAGAACCTTGTGTATAAGCTTTTCCATCTAGCGCACCTAAACTACCAGTGTTGTAAAGTTGTACATGTACATAGTCCAACTGATCTCTCAGCGTATGTAAGATGGGTAAATATCCACCCCAAGATCCTCCATAAGCCGTTTGACCACCTTGAACGTAGGCAGTTTCAGGTGCAGAAGTTAATAAGAATGAAGGCCCAAAATGTGCTTTGATCGCTTGCATGCCTTCTATAAAGTTCAAGACTCTTGGAGTTGTGGGTTTTGTAAAGTCATTGTCTCCAGCATTTAGTGTCAGTGATGATCCTTCAAGGTCAATATCAACTCCATCAAAACCATACGTTTCACATAAACTGATCATAGAAGTTACAAACTTTTGTTGCTCTTCTTCATTATCTAAATGCACAACTCCATTGGCACCACCTAAAGATAAAATGACTTTCTTTCCTTTGCTTTGTAAGTAAGCTACATCTGCTTTAAACTCCGCTCTGGAGGCATCAGAAGGTTCATTTTGGAAATTATTGATATCTATAGGGTCAAAAACCATAGTGTTATCAATGTCTCTGATTTTAGGCTCAGCAAATGCAATACATATAACATTATATCGATCATCTACATCTTTCAATCGGATATAAGGAACGCTAGACAGGTTCCAGTTGTGCCAATAACCCACAAGAACTTTATCTGTAAAAGCTAAGTTTTCTTCAACTGTAATTGAAATACTTTGTTCGGTGGTTAAGTCTTCATCATCTGTAGCTGAAAATAGAATAGTGTAACTCCCGAATGCAGATGGAGTCCATGCCACGGAGGAACCATTGTATGTTGTTCCTTCTACTGTAATATTTGAGGATACGATACTTCCATCAATATCTGAAGCTTCAAAAGAGAGGTTAATAGAAGAGAGTGAAGTTTGTTTTATAACCTTATTATCAGCAGGACTGAAAGAAGTAATGACAGGGTATTGAGGTCCTTGTGGTTCATTTACAATAAGAGTATAAGCTGCCGAACTTGACTTTCCTTTATCATCTGAAGCATTGACAGTTACATTATAGTTGCCATAAACTGTAGGAGTCCATTGAGTAGAAAAAGTTGTATTGGTTTGAGTTGCTTCAAGAACAGCTCCATCTACTGTAAAGGTAACCGTTATTGGATCACCTTCAGTATCTGACACATCTGCGTTGAGTGTCGTAGCAATTAATCCAACAGACGTTTGATTGGTGGTTTTAATAATAGGAGCAGTATTTGTATCAACGCACGGACCAAGCGGTTTCCACCAGTGATCAGCTTCCCCAGGAGTGATGTTATAGAGGTTGTCTACTTGTGCTTCAAATAAGTCACCTTGATAGACAACAATATCATTTGTGTTATAAGTGGATGGGTAAGGGGTATATTCTGGGTAACTGCAATTTCCTTGAATAACTTCTTCAATTGTTATTGTAATTGAATTATTAGTGGTGAGATTATCGTTATCAGTAGCACTTCCCGTAATGGTAAAAGTACCATAACTTGAAGGCGTCCAAAGTGCAGAAGAAGAGTTAAAACTTTGATCCTCTACTGTAATATTTGAGGTAACGATAGTTCCATCATCATCACTGGCGTTGATTTGAATAGAAATTGGTGTTAGAGATGATGTCTTAATGATGTCACCGTCAGAAGGAGTAGTAAAACTCACTGAAGGAGGAGTTGGTTCATTAGAGGTAATAGTAAATTCAAGAGTAGTTTGACTTTCACTTCCCTGGTCATCAATGGCTATTCCGACAGCGGTGAAACTACCAATTTGAGTGGGAGTCCACTGAATGTTACTTCCTGAGAAGGTAATGCCATCAACAGTAATTGAAGTACTTTCAATTGTACCGTCATCATCTGCAGCAGAGATGATAAAATTAATTTCAGCAGTTTCTTCTAGTACAAAAGAACTATTATTAGCTGGTGAAGAAAAAGTTACAGTAGGAGGAAGGTTGTCATTACAGATGCCGATTTCTTCCCATGGTCCCCACTGAGCGTCTCCTGGAGTGTCTCCTTTTGTCCACCATTTAGAGCTGTAAAGTTTTCCATTGTGAACTACTTGAGTTCCACTTTGAGCATAGGTAGTTGATGAATTCCACTCTGCAACACCATCACAAGGTGAAGCATTCATAGCTGTTAATAGAGTGGTGGCCTGAGTTGCATTATACATAGCCATAATGCTAACTAAGAGTAGTAGTTTAAAAATTCTCATATATGTAGTAGTGTTGTTAATAAATTCTCTAAAAAGAGGAACTGAAGGTTGATGTTACGAATCAAATAAATGATTCAGTTAGTCGCAATAAAGTAGAGGGGAGCAAATAGGAGTACAACCCAAATTAATAGGGGTACAGTCCTGAGTTGATCAAAAAAAGTGGGGGTACAAAACTTACATTTTTATGGTATTTCAGATTGATTATAGGTGTACAGACCATATACTAACAGTCTTGTAGATGCTTTCTCTGTATTATTCTTTATTTTAAAGTCATCTTCAAAAACTACATTTTATGAAATTTCTCTTCTACTTTCTTTTTCTCTCCATTTTTCTCTCTTCAACTGTTTTTGGTCAGATTGAT
The DNA here is from genome assembly GCF_000812565.1 of Flammeovirga sp. OC4. Classification (GTDB taxonomy): domain Bacteria; phylum Bacteroidota; class Bacteroidia; order Cytophagales; family Flammeovirgaceae; genus Flammeovirga. The sequence goes on from NZ_JTAM01000112.1 coordinate 5,499, forward strand.
AGCTTAGGAAAACAACAAAGTGAACATATCAGTATTTCGTCACAAAATGACTTTTACCAATATTGGTTACAATCAGATCGAAACTTTACAAATGGCATTCATATGACATGGTCAAGCCATCACTTTAATAATAAAGTAATGGATAAACTACTTTTTGGACTGAAGCAGTCGACACAAAAAGAGTTTAGTTTGACAATAGGTCAAGACATGCATACTCCGGAAAATGCAACATTGTATGAAGTGGATTCGACAGATAGACCTTATGCGGGATTATTGTACGCTACGTATAGGAAGGTGACCTCAAATTATTGGAAAACTTTGAGGTTGGAAACCAATCTTTATATTGGTATACAAGGTCCAGCGGCAGGTGCAGGAGCAACACAAAACTTTATGCATAGTTTGTTTTTAGAGAACACGGATTTCAATGGATGGGGCAATCAAATTGGAAATGGTTTGGTACTGGATTTGGATGTAGAGGTGATGAAAATGTTGCCTTTTAATGGAAAAAACTATGAAACCAACTTGATTGGTAAAGCTCATATTGGCACCATTTATAACTATCTTCTATCAGGTATCCAATTTAAAATAGGCAAATATAATGATACTTATTACAGCAGAGAGGGTGTGAAACAGAAGTATCCACCAAGGTTTAGTACAACAGGTCAGCGAAGTAAAGCAAGGGAGAAAAAGAACATGAAGAAGGGATTAGGAAATACTTTTAATAGTATTCTTCCAAGTTTAAACCAAGTGAGTCAGATCTATTTTTTTACTGAGTTTCAAGCTGGTGTATTACTTTATGATGGAACAGCTCAAGGTAGTTTAATCCAATTTGAATCAAGTCCCTATGTACTGAAATCAAACCAAATAGATCCTTTAATTCTCAATTGGGTATATGGTATCAATTTTAATTTAGGAAGGTTTATGTTTCGTTATTACAGGGTGGTGACCAATGATAGTTTCAGTAAAGGAAACCTTTTTGGATGGGGTGAGATATCCATCTTTTATGGATTGTAAAATATAAGAATATTAATAACCTGTTTGAATTTAAAGGAGAAATAGAAAGCAATTTTGGAATCTCCGGTCTAAAATTCTATGTTACTATTCAATTTCAATTCGCCGACTCATACAACCTATTAAATTGCAGCACTACTTAAAATTATTAAAACAGCTTAATGACGGAATTATCGTAATCAATAATCAAAGTGAGATTGTATTTACGAATAACTCCCTATGTCAATTTTTAAACTACGTCGAAAAAGATTTACTCCAAAGAAATATTGATGAAATAATAGTAAGTGATAGAAGTTTTCAAGAGATAGTAACTCAAAATGTAGGTAAAATAACCTCAGATGAATACTTTTTTGAGAAATTTAGGGTGTTGAAGAAAGATAAAACCCTAACTGTAGCCACTGTTTATATATCAAAAAATTCTCTTGGTGATGAGCTGACCTACACACTTTTATTTAAAGGTTTAGATAAATGTGATTGTGAGAGTGAGGTCGATTATAAATCTTTGATTGATCATAACACTGATCACGTATTTCAGGTTGATAAAAATTTAAAAATCATATATATCAATCATGTTTCACCTGGACTTTCTAAAAATGAAGTCTTAGGGACAAGGTGTACCATTTATTTACCTCCTGGCTCTCAAAAAAGGGCAGAACGGGTAATGAAAGAAGTATTTGAAACAGGTATTCCTCAAACATACCAAATCGATTACAAGGCACCCTTTGGTTTTATGTATTATGAAACCAATGTAACACCGGTATTCGATGGTGAAAATGTGGTGAGGTTAAATCTCATAACAAGAGATATTACTGAAGGATATAAGGCACAAGTTGCTTTAGAGGAGAAAGAACGCTTCTTAAGAAAGATAAATCTAAATGCACAAAATGGTGTTTATATTTTTGATGTAAAATTAAGTAAAAATACTTTTGTCAATGAACAAGCCACCAAACTAGTTGGGTACACAGCTGACGATTATTCAAAATTTAGTAGGGATGATATTATGGAATTATTTCACCCTGAAGATCATGAACGAATAATTGCTCATTGGGAAAGATTAAGTACTGCCAAAGAAGAAGAATCGTTTTTTATCGTTTATCGCTTTAAAGCAAAATGTGGGAAATGGAAATGGCTGAGATCTAAAGATTCTCCTTTTGAATATGATGAAGAGGGTAACTTATTAAGTATTTTGGGTTCTTTTGTTGATATCACCGACATTATTGAACTCCAAGATGCTACTTCTGAGTTACAACAGAAAAATGTTGAAATAAAAGATATGCTTTACCAGGCTTCCCATGATATAAGGAGCCCTATCAACAATGTAGCACAATTAGTACAGCTGTCGATTGATGCAGGAGAAGTACAAGAACCTGTATTAAAGGTGATAGGGAAATCTGTAAAACGACTCAATAGCCTCGTAGAATCACTGATGAGTTTTGGAAGCTTAGATAAAAAGTTTGAAATAACGGAAGAAGACCTTAACGAATTAGTAACCGATGTGTTGACAGATCTAAATTATAAGATTGAAGATAAAGATGTGAATTTCAATGTTGAAAAACTACCTACAATTACCTGTAGTAGAATAGGGGTTTATAGGGTGTTCCAAAATCTGATTGGTAATGCTTTGAAGTTTCAACATCCTAATCAAGAAACCTTTATAAATATTAGTGTTGAAGATTTACCGAAATATTGGCAATTCTCAGTCACTGATAATGGTATCGGTATCGATGAAGATAAAAGAGGTGAAATATTTAAAGCATTTACCCGATTGAATACCTATTCTGAGTTTGAGGGTAATGGTCTAGGGTTGGCAAGTTGTAAAAAAATCATTGATAAACATCATGGTGAAATTTGGGTAGAAGAAAATCCTTCAGGAGGAAGTAAGTTTATCTTTACTATTCGTAAAAGCCTAGTACCAACTCAATAAAAAAACGGAGATACTTCGAAAAGTATCTCCGTTTTGCTTATATATCTTAAACTACTTTACAATAGCTTAGTTTTTCTTTGCCCAAGAATCTCTTAATCCAACAGTCTTGTTGAAAATCATGTTCTCAGGAGTAGAATCTTGATCTAAGATAAAGTAACCCATTCTTTGGAATTGGAAGTTGTCACCTCCTTTATTGTCTTTCAAAGATGGTTCTACTTTACAACCTTCAATCACTTGAAGCGATTCTGGATTTAAGAATTTCTTAAAGTCGATCACCTCTTTTGTTTCAGGATCCTTACGAGCGTCAGGTGCTTCATCAGAGAATAAACGGTCATAAAGGTTCACTTTCGCATCAACTGCATGTTCAGCAGATACCCAGTGCAATGTACCTTTCACTTTACGTTTTGACTCTTCAGTACCGCTACCCGAACGAGAAAGAGGATCATAAGTACAGTGGATTTCTGTAATATTTCCATCTTCATCCTTCACACAGCTCTCTCCTTTGATGATATAAGCGTTCTTCAAACGAACTTCTTTACCAAGCGTCAAACGGAAGAACTTACGGTTAGCACTTTCTTTAAAGTCTTCTCTTTCGATATATAACTCTTTAGAGAAAGGAACTTGACGTGTACCTGAGTTTTCATCCTCTGGGTTATTTTCCGCCTCTAACCACTCTGTTTTACCCTCTTCATAGTTGTCGATCACTAATTTGATAGGATCTAAAACAGCCATTACACGAGGAGCAGTTTTGTTCAGATCTTCTCTAACAGCATGCTCTAATAAAGAAACATCAATGATGTTGTCTCTCTTTGTAATACCCACTGTCTTTGCAAAGTTTCTGATGGAAGCTGGAGTGTAACCTCTTCTTCTTAAACCAGAAATTGTAGGCATACGAGGATCATCCCATCCATTTACCACACCTTCTTCCACTAATTGTAAAAGCTTACGCTTAGACATTACAGTGTAGTTCAAGTTCAAACGAGAGAATTCCGTTTGTTCTGGACGAGTTTTATCAGCTTCAGCTAATTGATCCAAGAACCAGTTATATAATGGTCTGTGTACCTCAAACTCAGTAGTACATAGTGAGTTAGTGATTCCCTCAATGTAATCTGACTGACCGTGTGCCCAATCGTACATCGGGTAGATACACCACTTGTCACCCGTTCTATGGTGAGCCTTCTTGATGATTCTGTATAAGAATGGGTCACGAAGGTGCATGTTAGGGTTGGCCATATCAATTTTAGCTCTTAATACCCTAGAACCTTCATCAAACTTCCCTTCTTTCATACCTTCAAAAAGCTTCAAGTTCTCTTCTACAGAGCGCTCTCTAAATGGAGAGTTAGTACCTGGAGTAGTAGGAGTACCTTTTTGAGAAGCAATTACGTCAGCAGGTTGGTCATCAACATACGCTTTTCCTTCTTTGATTAATTTTACAGCCCAATCATAAAGTTGGTCAAAATAATCAGAAGTGAATTTTGGTTCGCCTTCCCAATTGAACCCTAACCACTCGATATCTCTTTTGATTGAATCCACATACTCCTGATCCTCTTTGGCAGGGTTGGTGTCATCAAAACGAAGGTTTGTTCCCGCACCTTCAAACTCTTGTGATAAACCGAAGTTTAAGCAGATTGATTTTGCGTGGCCAATGTGTAAGTAACCATTTGGCTCAGGAGGGAAACGGAATAATAGTTTACCTCCATTTTTATTTGAAGCTAACTCAGCCGTGATTTTTTCACGGATAAAGTCTAGCCTTTTCTCAGTGTTTTTTTCTTCCATGTTCAATGTGAGTATTAAAGCATGCTAGAAATATATACTCCCAACATGCTATATCATAAACTAAACTCTAGTTGCCCTCTTTTAGTTTATTAATTTCTTCAATTGCGATGTTAATTCTTTCAGCGACTTCTTTGTTGCCTAAGATCTCTTGCATGATCATCAAATCAGGACCGCCACCTTTACCAGAGATTGCCACTCTTAACGCAGGCATTACTTGTCCGATTTTCATTTCATGGTTCTCTAATACTTTCATGAAAATATCCTTAGCATCATCAGCAGTGAAGCTTTCAGCATTTTCAATTGTACTCGCATATTCTTGTAAAACGGCAACCCCTTCAGGTTTCCATTTTTTCTTCACCGTCTTTTTATCGTATTCTTGAGGCTTTTCAAAGTAGAAACGACCATCTCTCCAGATTTCGTGAGGGAAAGTCACACGCTCTTTCAATTGATTAGCTACTAATGCCGCTTTCTCAGGAGTTGTTTCTTTTCCTTCAGCAGTCATATCATCAATTAAATATTGTGCTAACTCAGCATCAGGTCTGTTTTTCAAGTACTGTTGGTTGTACCATTTCGCCTTGTCGATATCGAACTTAGTACCCGCCTTCGTTACTCTTTCCATTGTAAACTCATCACATAATTCTTGTAATGTGAAGAATTCACGCTCGTCACCTGGGTTCCATCCTAAGAAAGATAAGAAGTTGATGAAAGCATCTGCTAAGAAACCATCTTCTTTGAAACCTCTTGAGATATCACCAGTTTGAGGATCTTTCCACTCTAATGGGAATACCGCGAAGCCCATTTTATCACCGTCTCTCTTGCTTAATTTACCGTTGCCGTCAGGCTTCAATAATAATGGCAAGTGAGCGAAACGAGGCATTGTATCTTCCCAACCTAAGTATTTGTATAATAAAACGTGCAATGGAGCAGAAGGCAACCACTCTTCACCTCTGATTACGTGTGTGATTCCCATTAAGTGGTCATCCACAACGTTAGCCAAGTGATAAGTAGGCATTCCGTCTGACTTCATTAAGATTTTATCATCGATAGTATGAGAATGTACCATTACCCAACCACGTACCATATCATTCAGTCTAATTTCTTCCTTTTTAGGAACCTTTAAACGAATAACGTAAGGAGCACCACTCTCAATTCTTTCTTTCACTTCCTCTTCAGAAAGTGTCAAAGAGTTGGTCATCTGTGTACGTGTCATCGAATTGTATTGAGGTGTATTTACGCGAGCTGCTTTCAAACGCTCACGCATTTCCTCCAATTCTTCTGAAGTATCAAATGCATAATAAGCAAGACCATCTTTTACCAACTGCTCAGCATATTCTCTGTATATATCTTTTCTCTCAGACTGTCGGTAAGGACCACAATCACCAGGGTTCCATGGTGCCTCATCAGCAACGATACCTGCCCATTCTAAACTCTGTCGGATATATTCTTCAGCACCTTCCACAAAACGGCTCTGGTCTGTATCTTCGATACGTACCAAGAAGTCACCGCCATTGTGTTTGGCGAATAAGTAATTAAATAAAGCTGTGCGCACTCCACCAATGTGAAGAGGTCCAGTAGGACTTGGAGCAAAACGTACTCTTACCTTATTTTCCATTTTTTATATTAATAGTTTTTATTTTTCTTTTTAGAATGTGCAAAGCTAAACAAATAAGAGCGAAAATGTTTTAAATATTATATTGAACTTTCAAGAATATGAATTGATTTAAGAACATTATAGAAAGTTTTAATAATATCTAGGACCAGAGAAAGGAAAAAAGTATATTGAAAGGCAGGAATACATCTTCTTTCAGATATTTTTAAGCAAATACTTTTCTCTTTTTCCATTATCAATTGAATAGAAACAATCCAAGTTATTCGCTTATTGAACACTGCAATATTTTGTATTATTCCTAATCCCAAAATTAACCTCATCACAATTATCAAATTAACTAATGGGACTCGTTTTTGACAGATTAGTACAGGAAGTACGGAAATTACAAAGGAACCTGAATGACCAACAGATCTTAGAATGTTTTCAAAGAATAGCTGACTATTTAATGAATCAATGTGTGTTGAAAGCAGGGATTCAAAATTATAGAATCGTAGAAATAGAATTTTATTTTCATCACGAAAAACATCCTGATCCCTATGTTCATCAACATGAAAACCAAAAGACTTTGGGGAGGTGGTATGTGCATGGTGCAGGTATTGACATTACTTTTGGCACTTTAGATTTTTATGGCGGTATATTAATCCGAGGACTTCAGCGTAAGAGCGATAAAACTTTTATTAGTGGCCCATTACATGTGATTGCCGAAATCTTCCATTTTATTGGAGGAGTGGATGTGCAAAATGTAGAATTTGGATTAAGGGAAAAAGAAATGGCTTATGAGGTGATTGCTCAAAGTAGTAGGGTAGGGTTGAGTAGCAATAAGCAAGGGGGAGAAGATTTCTTAAAAAGAAAATACCGTTTTGTAAGTTGTATTGGACCCAAACATCCATTTAAAAACAAGAAAATTGTTGCATTAGACTTGGTGGATAAGAAGTCCATCCAAGAAGTAAATAACTTGTTTGGATATAAAATTATGATGTAGAAAATATTGTACTTTTTAAGGGTAGATATTTCAATATCTACCCTTCATTTTTTTACTTATCCGTAATAGGAAATGGTGTGATGTTTAATGTACAATGACATTAAGTTTATCCTCTTTTCTAATCTTAAAGTTTAATGGAGTAGACCATTTTTCTGTTTCTTTATCTTTGAAACCAAAGATTGATTTTTGTTTTTTATCGGCATTAATTACAAAGTTATTGGATTGTAAATGAATGACTTCTGTGCGTTGGTTCGAGCTGTTGTTTTTGACGAGATGAATGCCAAAGTTCATGCCCTTGTCTTTTGGATTAACGGAATCTAGATGTTCACTTCCTTTTCTTAAGGTAGAAGGAATGTAGGGCCCACTTTTAAATAGTTCACCATTTGCTAGTGTAATGACAAAAGCGTTGGAGGTGATTTTTTGACCATTGACACTTATAGTGAAATTGTTAGCAGAATGTTTCTGGAAATCCATAATGAAAGATTTGAAATAGTTACCAATTTCTCTTCCATTGAACATCTTCGATTTGTGATTTGCTTTTGATTCAACACCATCAGTGTAGAAAACATGCTCATTATTGATTTGAGGAGCATCAATGCATTTTATTCTTTTGTTGTAGATTATTTTGATCGCTTTTCTTAAAGCGGTAGGAATACCCAAATTCTTAGCGAGTCCCTCTTCATTACCACAAGGTATGATGCCTAAAGGCTTGTCTGTACCCACTAATGCTTGTGCTACTTCATTTACGGTTTCATGGTCACCAATAGCGACAATAATATCAAAATCGGAAATAAAAGATTTTGCCAATTGAGTAGCATGTCCTTTATACTCCGCGTAAGCAATGTGGACATTCATTTTCTTTTTAGCTAAGGTTTGCTGTGCAACGTGTGCGGCTTTAGTCGCGGCCCCATTGCCAGACTTTGGGTTGGTGATTAAAATAATGCTCGGCATGAGTTAATTCTAAAATAATGGAACTTGGTTTTGGTTTAACTTAACCCATTTACAAGGGGAATTTAAAATACACATTCATTCCAAAAGGGGAGTTTTCCTAAAAGGTTAGTACTCTAAGCCATCAAGAGAATTGTTAATTGTTGTAGGATTTTAAAATTGAACTATAGCATTTTTGATGGTATTATTCTAATAATTATAATTCCTTAATAATACTAACTTTAGTGAAATTGGTTTTATCTCTTTTTCGTGAAAATGGTCAAGTTTTTACTAAAGCATTAGCTTGAAAGTGAATATTATTTTAAAGTTTCGATTTACCTTATATGTGGGTAATTTAAAATGTTATTTGCTTTCATTGAAACGCCTTTATTAAATATAGAAAATATAAAGTATTAATTCAAAGAAACACTTTGAATTAATACTTTGTCTATTGTAAGTTTTGAGATAAATTGTACTAATTAAGGTTTGGATATCAAGATTTCACATGAAAATGTCACTCGTTTATATTGGTGTTTCATTTACTAAATCATAAACTAAGTGGATAGAATATTTAATACATTTTAAACTAAATTGACGTTAACTTCTAATCAATCTTTCTACTTTTT
>NZ_JTAM01000113.1 GCF_000812565.1 Flammeovirga sp. OC4
TTTGTTACTATTAGTTTTATCCCCCTTACATAAGTATTGAAGAAACGAAGAATGGTGTAGTCTAAATCAAACTCCTGTTTGAAAGATCTACAATAAGCTTCTCCTACATTTTTGACAATTGCATAAGGAAGTCTTGAGTTCAAAGGAGTTGTATGTTCGTGTTGTGGTAAGTGAACTGGCTCACCATAAACTTCAGATGAAGACGAATAGAATACTCTTTTTACTCCAGTATTTTTTGATAAACGAAGTACATTCTCAATCCCTTGAAGGTCTTCGAGTACCATTACAGGGTTTTCCAGTGTTCTCTTTACTCCTACAACTGCTGCATAATGGAAAACGTAATCAAAATTATAAGCTGTCATGATAGCTGCAATTTCCTCATAGCGATTGACATCACATTTAATGAACTTACAGTTTTCATGGGTTGGTATTTTCCACTTTTCACCAGTTAAAAAGTTATCAACACAAACCACAAAGTTATTGGGATTTTCAAGAAGTTTATCTGCGATTGAGCTAGGGATAAAGCCTGCTCCACCTGTAATTAGAAATTTCTTCATTCTATATATATAATTTTCTCTCATTATTATGAGAGTGATGATTCATTTAATGCTAAAAAAACATGCCAATTGATAATAGACAATTCCTATGCGGTTAAAAAATTAGGTACTACCATTTATCAATAGTTTCATAGTTTTTGAGTTGTACTCAATGGATGATTCTAGAAAGGAGTGTGATTTAGCTATTCACCTCAAGAAATTGTTTAATTGATTTCTTAGTGGCAAGCATTACCAGTTTATCACCTTTTTGCAGTACAGATTTTATGTCTTTAGGGTTGCGGATAAGGTGCTCTTTGTATTCAGTTACACCAAGAGGATTTCTTTCTTCAAACAGCCTTCGAAGAGCAATAATGTCAGCGTTGAATGTATTTTCAATATCAGCATCTTCAAGGTATTTCCCGTATAGTCTCCTTGGTACAATCACCTCCACAATTTCATAACTGTCAGGAAGCGTCATAAAAGATTGAATTTCGGGGTTGAGTAGCATTTCTGCCGTCATTTTACCCACTTCGTCTTCTGGGAGGATGATTTCCGAGACACCTAGTTTCTGCAAGATGATTTTTTGCTGTTCACTGACAGCTCTCGCAATAATACGTTTTACCTTAAGTTCAAGAAGAAGTACAGTGGTGAGTAAGAGTCCTTCTACGTTTTCTCCAATAGCCAAAAGCACAGCATCCATTTCATGGATAGACTGTGCTTTTAATGCTTTTATATCTGTTGAATCAAGAGCAACGGCATAAGCAACATCGTCTTTTACGATGTCCACCCTTTCTATTTCTCTATCGATAGCCATAACTTCAGCTCCTAACTTAGAGAGATTTTTAGCTACTGATGTACCGAATTGCCCTAGTCCAATAATTGCAAATTTTCCTTCTGCCATATTAATTAGTTTCTAATTAAGACGGGAAGTTAGGACCTTATATTTTCTGAAGCAAGAATGTTTTAACTACTTCTAAACCTGTATCGAAATTAACATCATTTCTGATGATTAAATCCACAGTTTCTTTGTGAGGTTTGATGTAATTCTCGTAAGCAGGCATTACATGGTTTTCATATCTGTACAATACATCATTGATATCATATCCTCTCTCTACATTATCTCTCTTGATACGTCTACTTAATTTCAAGTGAGCTTTTGCTTCAATGAAAAGTTTAAGATCAATGATATCAAAAACTCTTGGATCATGAAATACAAAAATACCTTCAAGGATAATTACTTTCTTAGGGTTGAAAGTAAGTAATTTTGGTTCTGCAGCAGCATTATTAAAAGTATATTCTTGAATTTGAACTACTTCTCCATTTTTTAATTTCTGAATATCTTGGTAGAACTTCTCCAAGTCGATTGAATAGGGCGTGTCAAAGTTCTTGATACCTTTAGCATCTTCTGGCTGACTTTCTTTGTCGATGTAGTAATTATCTTGAGAGACTGTACAGATATTATCTTCACCGATTAGATCCGTCAACATTTTAATAAAGGTAGTTTTTCCAGATCCACTACCACCTGTGATACCTACTATATAAGGAGTTTCCATCTATGGATTTTTAATGAAACAATAATTCAAAATTAATAGATCCAATTGAGAAAACAGTACTTTGTATAGTTTCATTAGAAATTTAGGGTTATATCTATGAATAATTTAATGCCGTCTATCATTCTACTTTAAAATACCTACAAATGGGTATTGTTTACGAAACGCCTTTCTGATACTTTTGTAATGAGGCTATTTAATAGCTCTGTTGGTTTTTCCACAGCTGAATAATAACTATTACAAATGTTACAAAGTATCAAATGCTAAGGCCAATTTTGACTGTTTTATTATCTTACTACTCTATTTTAATTACACCAATGAGGAGACTTTATGAGTCTCTTTTTTTGTGCCCAAAAGTAGCGTTATTTTAAGATGGAGGTGTTGTTTTCTTTAAGGTAGACTGGTGTCCCTACTAAAATTGTCTCTAAATGCTTGTAGATCAATGAATATGACTTGTGAAGAACCCAAATATTCACTATATTAAAAATGTCAAATTTCTCTCCGTCAACTAACATTACTATCAAAAATGAGTACCAAAAAAACAACATTATTTTTTTTGGTGAGTTTGCTACTTTTAATCTTTAAACCTCTAAATATATTAGCTCAGAATAAAGCAGAAGCTCACCTTAAAAATCTGGCATTTACACATGTAAGACAAGATTTTACGCAAATCAAGTTTAAGCTTGTCAATAACCTGGTGGTAATTCCAATGGTTATTAACGACTCTGATACCTTAAATTTTATTTTAGATTCAGGTGCGTCTTACATCATATTGTGCGATCCTGTATTTGCAAAAAAGTTAAATATTTCCCCTCAAAAAACTAGAGAAGTAGATATTAAAGGGATGGGAACCGATGGTCCCCTTCGTGCTTATCACTCTTGGGGAAATAAAATTAATTTAAAAGGTATTGAAGGGTTCAATCAGGACATCATTTATCCAAGTGAAGATATTTTTAAATTATCTGACACGATGGGAATGTTGATTCATGGTTTGATTGGTTCTACGGTTTTTAATCATTTTGTAGTGAGTATAGACTATAAAAGAAGGCTATTAACACTCTACAAAAAAGACTTCTATTATGCTAAAAGGAGGGATAGGTTTAAGAAGAGATACGAAAGTATTCCTCTTACAGTACGCAAAAACAGAGCGTATATTGAGAGTGCATTATTGACAAGGGAAACTAACAAAACGCATAAAGTATCATTATTAGTGGATACAGGTGCAAGTCATGCACTTTCCATTTTTGAGTCAGACCATCATAGCTTGAGAGCTTCTGTCAAGGCTATTCGAGATCATTTAGGAGTTGGGATAAGCGGTGATTTGTATGGTAAGGTTAATCGATTAGAGAAGTTAAGCTTAGGTTCTTTTACATTGGATGACCCCATCGTAAAATACCCTGACTATGAATCCATCGGTATGAAAGTAGTAGATTCTACTCGTCATGGTAGTATTGGTGCTGAGGTACTAAGAAGATTCACGGTGATCTTTGATTATGAAAAAGAAGAAATGCTAATTCGAAAAAATACAGATTTCAAAGATGACTTTTTGTACAATTATTTAGGGTTAGAATTTACAACTCCTTATCCAGGTTTGCCGTTTTTTAGAATTTCTCAAATAAGAGAGCAGTCTCCAGCTTATAAAGCAGGAATGCAACAAGGGTATAGAATTTTGAAAGTAAATGGACAGTCTGTCGCATTTTTAACGTCTGAAGAAATACGTATTCTATTTAGAGGAAAAATTGGACAAAAAATATCTATAGCAGTAGAAGACTTAGAAGGAAGAAATAAAACCTTTTCTCTAAGGTTAGAAGACCCTTTCCGCCAAAACTAAGATAGTGATCAGGCAAAAAGGGAATCCTATTAAAACCTTAATAAAGGTGCTTTACTTCTTTAAAACCAAAGTGCCTTATTTTACCATTCTGGTCTCCAATAGAAAGACACCCATTTTCATTTACACCTAAAATCTGCCCTTCAAAAATGTTGACTTCACCATTAGGGAGTGTTTCTTGGAAACATCCTGTTTCATGGTACCAGAATAAGTGAGTATAGTACTCTTGGCGTAAACGATCATAGCCCTCATTTTTCAAACTCAAATATCTTTTTTCTATGTTTTCTAGAAGTGTTTCAATCACTCTAGGAACTTGAAACTTTTTATCAGATGCTAAAAAAAGAGATGTTGCAGGGAAATCGCCAACAAAGCTTTCTTGATTGATATTGAGACCTATTCCAACAATGCTGTGTGATATATTTTGACCGATAATAAAGTTTTCAATCAGTATACCCCCTATTTTTTTATTGTTGACCAATATATCATTAGGCCATTTAATCTTTGTTCCTGATGGAGTTAAATGGTGAATTGTATCGAAAACACCCAAACTTATCGCAACATTTAGTTGGAACTGATTCCTTGCAGTGATAAATTGAGGTCGTAATAAAAATGAGGCTGTAATATTTTCATCAGGATTAGATTCCCAAGAGTTTCCCCTTTGACCTCGTCCCTTTGTTTGTTCAGGAGTTAGAACAATTGTTCCCTCTTGTAAGTTTTTCTCTTGTGCTAGTAGTGCTCCAACATGATCATTGGTAGAATGACAAGAAGGCATATATATGACACTTTTACCGATAAAGGACGTATTGGCAGAAATTTTATACAAGTATTTGTTACTTTTGTTTATAATCTTGTTATAATTCAATACAAATCAAAAAAAGTATTGAATTTGCAATGCAATTATACAAAATTGAGTTCAATTGAGAACATTTTATAGCTTTTGTTAGAAATATAAAAAATAATAGATATAAAGGGAGGAAAATCCTAATTTTAAAAATATGAGTAAAAAGGAGATCGGAACGGAAGAGTTTGCACATGTTGTGGCAAAAGGAATGCAGGAAATGAAGGCTCAACATATTGAAATATTAGATTTAAGAAAAGTAAAGAACGCGGTAACAGATTTCTTTGTAATTTGCACTGCTACTTCAGACACTCAGCTAGATTCAATTGTTGATAGTATTGAAAAAGAAGTTAAAGAAACTGCCGGCGAAAAAGCATTTGCTACAGAAGGAACAGGTTCACAAGGTTGGGCCCTTCTTGATTACATTAATGTAGTAGCTCATGTTTTCCTTCCTAAAAAGCGTGAATTCTATGCATTAGAAGAGCTTTGGGGAGATGCTAAGGTTTTTAAGCTACCTACTGAATAAAAATTAAATAACACACATTAGATCATACATTTCGGATGGATCAGAACAAGAGGAATATTCCAAAAAATCCTATGCCTAAAAACAATTATCAAGTATGGATGCTTATTGCGTTAATTCTTGTGGTTGTTGGATTGGCCTATTTTAGTAAGAGTAGTACCACAGAGACTACCACACTGCACGCCTTTAAAGAGATGGTGGAAGAGGGAGATGTGAAGGAGGTCATCATTGTCAATGATAATTTAGTAGAGGTTATATTAAAAAATGAAGCCCTTAAAAAGAGCAAGTACTCTAAAGTACAAGAGGAAAGAAGCCCTTTTTCAGTGGTGTCAATTGAACCTAATTTCAAATTCAAAGTAGTTTCAGGAGAACATTTCCTTTCTAAATTGGATGAAATGGAAGAGGGTAAGCCTGAAGGTGAGAAAATCCCTTACGAAATTCAAACAAGAGAGAGTTTCGGAAGTTGGTTCTTTAGTTCTGGTTTCCTTTTGATCCTTCTTTTTGGATTCTGGTTCTTGATGAGACGTATGGCTACAGGTGGTGCTGGCGGACAAATCTTTAATATCGGTAAGTCTAAAGCCCAAATGTTCGAGCCAAACCATATGAAAGTAACATTCAAGGATGTTGCAGGATTGGATGAAGCGAAAGAGGAAGTAGAGGAGATTGTTGACTTCTTGAAAAACTCTAAAAAATATACTGACCTAGGTGGTAAAATTCCTAAAGGTGTTTTACTTGTAGGCCCTCCAGGTACTGGTAAAACTTTATTAGCAAAAGCGGTAGCAGGAGAAGCTGGAGTTCCTTTCTTTAGTATGTCAGGTTCTGACTTCGTAGAAATGTTTGTGGGTGTAGGTGCCGCTCGTGTACGTGACCTTTTCAAACAAGCTAAGGAAAAAGCACCTTGTATCATCTTCATTGATGAGATCGATGCTATTGGACGTTCAAGAGGTAAAGGTTCTATGCCTGGATCTAATGATGAGCGTGAGAATACATTGAACTCACTTCTAGTAGAGATGGATGGTTTTGGTACTGATTCAGGAGTAATTATCTTGGCGGCAACTAACCGTCCGGATGTATTGGATAGTGCCTTGATGAGAGCGGGTCGTTTTGATCGTCAGATTTCAGTAGATAAGCCAGATATCAATGGTCGTGAGCAAATCTTTAAGGTACACTTGAACCCTATCAAGGTTGCTGAGAACGTTAACCCTAAAGAGTTAGCAACGCAGACACCAGGTTTTGCAGGTGCAGAGCTAGCGAACGTTTGTAATGAAGCTGCATTGATTGCTGCTCGTAACAACAAGCCTGCAGTAGACATGGATGATTTCATGGCTGCAATTGATAGAGTAATTGGTGGATTGGAAAAGAAAAACAAAATCATCTCTCCAGAAGAGAAGAAAATTGTTGCTTATCACGAAGCAGGACACGCAGTGACAGGTTGGTTCTTAGAGCATGCAAATCCATTAGTGAAAGTAAGTATCGTACCTCGTGGTGTAGCAGCATTAGGTTATGCTCAATACCTTCCAAAAGAACAGTACTTGAATACGACTGAGGAGATGTTGGATGAGATCTGTATGACACTTGGTGGTCGTGCGGCAGAGGAAATCATTTTCGGTAGAATCTCAACAGGAGCTTTAAGTGATTTGGAGAGAACTACTAAAATGGCTTACAGCATGGTTTCTATTTACGGTATGAATGATAAGATCGGTAACGTATCGTTCTATGATCCTAATAGAAGCGAATTCAGCTCTAGACCTTATTCAGAAGCACTTGCTGAGAAGATCGATGATGAAGTGAAGAAGTTGATTGATGATGCTTATCAAAGAACTCTTGCTCTATTAAGAGAGCATGGTGATGCTTTAGAAAAATTAGCTCAGCAGTTATTAGAGAAAGAAGTTTTATATCAATCTGACCTTGTAAAATTAATTGGGGAGCGTCCTTTCGATAAAAAGACGATCTATCAAGAATTTACAGATGTGCAGGATGTAAAACCTATTGAAGAGTCAAAAGAAGCAGAAGCAACTGAAAGCTCTGAAGAAGTAAAAAAAGATGATGCTTAATTGTTAAGCATATTTCAGATACTAAAGAGAAGGCTATTCCATTTTTGGAGTAGCCTTTTTTATGCTTATTGTTATCATTTTACAGATGTAGTTGTTTAAACAAATTGTTTCCTAAACATATTTTTAAAAATTTGCTTTAGTTGAAAAAATATCCCTTATTGCAAGAATTACATATTTTGTTTAAACAAATTATAGTACGGCAATGTCTATTGAAAAGGATATAAATCAAAAGGAATTTAAGAATGCATTCCAGAAAGTGTATATCAATTTGATGTATACAAATAGTTGGATGCAAGATCTATCAAAAACATGGTGTAAACAGTTTGATATTACCCAACAACAATATAATGTATTAAGAATCTTAAGAGGTGCTCACCCCAACTGTATGAATCCAGGGAGCATTAAGCAGGTAATGATAGACAAGAGTCCTGATTTAACAAGATTAATTGATAGACTTATTGATAAAGAATACGTGCAGAGAGAGACGTGTGGGAGTAATAGAAGGAAAGTAGATGTTATCATCACTCAGAAGGGGTTAGATAAGCTCTCAGAGCTAGATCCTCATGAAGATGGTATGTTGGATAATGTTCGCAACTTAAGTGAAGAGGAGGCAAATCAACTAAGTTCCCTTTTAGATAAGCTGAGAAACTCTAGAGACGAGTAATATTAAAATTACAATGGTGAATAGCACAAATAAAAAAATGGTTGTTAATCCAGATCAATTCTGAGTATTAACAACCATTCTTCTTGTTACACGATTAGTACCATTAAGTACTGATACAAAATAAAGACCTTCTGTGATTTTTGTTTGTGGCTTAAACTGAAATTGGATATCAGTTTTGTCTAACGATAAATCCATTCGATAGACTAAGTTTCCAATTGTATTGTAAAGTAAAACTTGTACAGGGAAATTAGTGTCTATTCCTTTCACCGTCATCTTTACATCAATTGTATTATCAATACAAATAATTTGTGAAGGTGTAATATTTAACGTTAGAGCATTATTCTCTTCTAGAATGAAGTCGTTTTTAATCGGCGTTTCTACTGTTGTAGCTGTAATTGGCAAAGCCGCATAAAAAAACATAAAACTGAAAAGAATCACTATACGAAAATCCTTTGTAATATAACTTTCAAGTGATTTCATAGTAATATAGAGTATTTTTGCTACATAAGCATATATAATTTGTTGTGCCAATTAATATGCTAAAAAAAAGTCAGTTTTTCAAATAAAAAAAGCCAACACTTTAGCATGTTGGCTTTTGTGATCCCGCTGGGGCTCGAACCCAGGACCCTCTCCTTAAAAGGGAGATGCTCTACCAACTGAGCTACGGAATCGTCGTTTTTCAACGAATTTATTTTAGAAGTGATCCCGCTGGGGCTCGAACCCAGGACCCTCTCCTTAAAAGGGAGATGCTCTACCAACTGAGCTACGGAATCGTCGTTTTTCAACGAATTTATTTTAGAAGTGATCCCGCTGGGGCTCGAACCCAGGACCCTCTCCTTAAAAGGGAGATGCTCTACCAACTGAGCTACGGAATCGTCGTTTTTCAACGAATTTATTTTAGAAGTGATCCCGCTGGGGCTCGAACCCAGGACCCTCTCCTTAAAAGGGAGATGCTCTACCAACTGAGCTACGGAATCGTCGTTTTTCAACGAATTTATTTTAGAAGTGATCCCGCTGGGGCTCGAACCCAGGACCCTCTCCTTAAAAGGGAGATGCTCTACCAACTGAGCTACGGAATCGTCGTTTTTCAACGAATTTATTTTAGAAGTGATCCCGCTGGGGCTCGAACCCAGGACCCTCTCCTTAAAAGGGAGATGCTCTACCAACTGAGCTACGGAATCGTCGTTTTTCAACGAATTTATTTTAGAAGTGATCCCGCTGGGGCTCGAACCCAGGACCCTCTCCTTAAAAGGGAGATGCTCTACCAACTGAGCTACGGAATCATCGTTTTTCAACGAATTTATTTTAGAAGTGATCCCGCTGGGGCTCGAACCCAGGACCCTCTCCTTAAAAGGGAGATGCTCTACCAACTGAGCTACGGAATCATCGTTTTTCAACGAATTTATTTTTATGAAAATAACAAGTGCTCACGATTGGATTCGAACCAACACGGGATTGCTCCCACCACCCCCTCAAGATGGCGTGTCTACCAATTTCACCACGTGAGCTTGATATTTGTTATTATCAAGTGTGATCCCGCTGGGGCTCGAACCCAGGACCCTCTCCTTAAAAGGGAGATGCTCTACCAACTGAGCTACGGAATCATAATTTTTCTAAAAGATTGGACTTAAATATTACTATATTCAAAATCCTCTCTTAAATTTGAAAACTCGTTTAGTTTCCTTTTTTGCGAGTGCAAATGTAGAATGATTTTCAATATCAAGCAAATAATGAGATTTTTTTTATTCTTAATAAGTTTTTACGTACTGATTTTCAATCAAATATCCTTTGCAAATTCTTCGGTAGAATCTGAAATTGATAAGGCAGATGAGTATTTTGAGGCAAAACAGTACATCGATGCCTTCTCAATTTATGATAAATTATTGGAGGAGGAGCGTGTTTTTTCTTCAAAAATGTTGTTGAGAATGGCTTTCATTCAAGAAGGGCAGGGGAATTATGCTTCGGCTTTGTATTATTTAAACCTACAATATGGCTTAACAGCCGATCGAGGTACGCTAAATAAAATGTCAAAGATTGCGGAAGATCATAATCTTTTAGGTTACCAATATTCAGATAAAGAATATTTGACCTCTCTTTTCAATAAAATGAAAGGTGAAATTGGGGGCGTTATTATTTTTCTTTTGATTGTATGCCTAGTGTTGATGTACATCAGAAGAAAGGAGCAGCACTCTATTACTACGCTGACGTTTGCTGTGGTGGTTATAAGTGTTTTTTCCCTTTGGGCATTCAATGGTGGCATGAAGAGAGAATTAGGCATTGTGAAGGGGTCTGGAGCTTTGTTGATGCAGGGACCTTCTGCAGGAAGTAAGAATATCTCTAACCTTTCTTCAGGGGAACGTCTTAAGCTAATTGATCAAGATGATATCTGGTACAAGGTAGAGTTACCAAATGATTCGGAAGGGTATGTTAGAAAAGGGATGGTATTTGAAGTGAAATAAGTCAGTTTTCTCTTCAGAGAAATAATTGAAAAGGGTTGCTCAGTCAAAAATAGCTGAACAACCCTTTTTTATGTACAATGGAAATTTGAATTACTTACCCATAATTTTGAAGACCCATTTGTCGGTTTCTTCCAAATAAAGCTTTTGAATAGTAACTAAAACTTGAATTATTTCTCCTTCACTTTTTCTGACAGAAGTGGTCAATTCAGTTTGAACAACTTTCCAATCTTCATTTTCTGCATAAATGGGGAATAATTGACCGATTTCAAGCTGGAGTAACTCTTCAGATTCATAGTCTAGGAAATCTGTGAATGATTGACTACCAAACCAGATAGAACCATCTTGTTCTGCTATTAACAAACGACCGGCTGTGATGTCTACTACTTCGTTGAGAAGCTTTTTAGACTTCTCAGTTTCTCTTCTTTCTCTAACCAATAGCTCTTGCGTGGCTTGAAGTTCCTCCATATTCTGCTTCATTTCCTCCTCACTGGTTCTTAACTCGTCTGTGAGTCTTTTACTATCATTATACAATTTGCTTACGTTAGACGTGTTTTCAGAGGTGACTACGGAGGTGGCAATAGCACCACTTATTTCTTCTAGTAATTGGAATGATTTCTTTTTGAAAGGTTTGAAAGAGGCAATTTCTAAAATTACTTCAACATTTCCGTGAGATTTAAAAGGATAAACGATCAATGAAGATGGACCTGCATCACCTAAACCAGAACGAATCTTGATATAGTCTTCAGGGATTTCTGTAAGGTGAATGTATTCTGCTTCTTGCCAAATTTCACCAATGAGTCCTTCGCCCAACTGAATTTTTTGACGATCTGCCTCTTTTAGAAAATCAAATGCATATAATGCAGACAATTCCATATACTCCTCACCTGTAATTGGGTCTTTCTTGTGAATGTAAAAAGAGGCATGGGAGCATTCCATAAACCTTGAAATTTCTTTTACAAGGGCTTTTCCTAGCTCATTAGCATCATTGCTATGGATACGTATTAATTTATTGAGTTTAGCAGAACCTTCACTCACCCATTCACGCTCGTTTCGTTCTTTATAATTTTGTTCTAGTCGATTTTTGGTATCTATTAATGAATGTATAAAAGGGTCATTTTTAAATTGTTCCTCGTTTATCTTATCAAACTCAATATTAAAATTACCCTTACTGAATTCCATTACGTACTCAGAAATGTCTTCTAATTTTTCTTTCATAAAGAGTAAAGAACTTTGCATAGTGCTCATTTCTTGAGTGCCGGCGGAATTAAAATTGACATTTAAATTACCCAAAGCGATTTTATTACTCTTTTGAGCAAGTTCTTTTAATGGGGTAATTAAAGCTCTTCTCAATACAAAAATGTTGCTATGAAAATAAATCTTGTGATTTGATATTCAATCTCTACAGCATCATTTACATAAGCTTTGACGAGGTCTTGATTGACCTTAAGCATATCTTCGGATGTCTTTTCTAAGTAAGTAAGGCTATTTCTGATGGTTACATTTTCTTCATCTACTTTAGATAATAGTCCCACACTATCCAGCATGGCAGTATCCAAAGGAATATTCATATTGAAGGTGTAATTGGAAGTAGTCAGAGGTTCTTCCAGAATAATCCTAAGGTGATTTCTAAAAGGTTTCCAAACTTCTTCAACTCTTTCAATATAATCATCCACACGGTCGCTGGCAGGACGGATTCTCTTCCCATCAAAACCAGGTACAGTACCACCATGTTTCATGGCCAATAAAGAACCATCATAAAGATCTAAAGCTTCTTTTAGACTATTAAGATTTTCTTTTTCTCCAGTATTAACATAAATATTTGATAGCAATACCATCCTTTGCGAAAGCATAGCATTTCTTGAAGAAATATCTACTTCCAAACTTTCATTCTGATATAAACCCAATAAGGTCAAAACAGTAAAAAGCATGGTGGCAGTGAGAATACCTCCAATCCAAAAAATGATTTGTTTGATAGTGAATTGCTTTAAATATTTGTCTATCATTACTTTATATTGTTAGATCTTTTGACTGTCTTTTGAAGATGCACTAGGAATAAAAAGTGTGGTTAATTTTCCTGTGATTAAAAATACTAGAATAAATCAATTCTTTTACCGTGTATTTCTTTCAAACTCTATGTAATAACGCTTTAATAGCTGAAAATGTATAAAGAGTTGAACTGAATGAAGCGAAAATTATGTGCCAAATTTTGAAAGAAGTGATCCCAAAGGAAAAATGTACAGTGGTATAGATATGAAAAAAGCCACCCCAATTGCTTGAAGTGGCCCTTTGATGAGTAATGATACGTTATATCATCTCAAAAATATATTATGCTTTCTTTTGATCGGAAACAAGAGAGACACAAAAAGCTCCCAAAATTAATATTGCACCTGCCATTGTTAAAAGGCCAACTGTGTTTCCTTCGAAAAATGTTGAAGAGATAAATCCTCCTG
Source organism: Flammeovirga sp. OC4 (assembly GCF_000812565.1). Classification (GTDB taxonomy): domain Bacteria; phylum Bacteroidota; class Bacteroidia; order Cytophagales; family Flammeovirgaceae; genus Flammeovirga. The sequence continues at coordinate 12,903 of NZ_JTAM01000113.1, forward strand.
ATAAACCAGCGATAATTTGCGGTCCTGCAATTGTAATATTGAATATACCCATATATACTCCCATCTTTTCAGCAGGAAGGTTTTCAGAAAGAATACTGAAAGGCATCGCAAGAATTGCTGTCCAAGCAATTCCAACTCCAACCATCGGTATCAATAACAGGTATTGATCATTAATGTAGCTTATGCTTATGAGGCCTATACCACCACATACTAGTGCTCCGGCATAGACAATTTTTCTACTAGTTAACTTGATTAGGCCAGGCATAGCAACAGAGAATAAAGCTGCAGATAAGCTGTATGCTGCGAACATCATACCGACCCAATCACCCGCTTGGTTATATTCCTCAGATTGAGTGTCAACAGTATTCCAGATATGTTGAGCAATTGCAGGTGTAGAATAAACCCACATAAAATAGAATGCTACCCATGAGCAAAGCTGTACAGCTGCTAATTGAATCATCACTTTTGGTGATGAAAGAAGAGTTTTAATAAACGAATCTTCATTTTTACTCTCCTCTTTAGCTACCAAATCTATGTTATTATACTTTGCATACTCTTTTGGAGGATATTCTTTTGTCCTAAATGCTGTCCATAAAACTGCAATCATTAGTGTTGCGCCACCAATATAAAAAGACCAAACAACATTGTCAGAAACTTTTTGACCATCTGCAAGTTTTTGTGATAGACCAAGTACATTGGCTAAGAAAAATGGTAAAGCAGATCCTACTACTTGACCTGTATTGATTAAGAAACTTTGAACAGAATATCCAAGGTCACGTTGTTTGTCATTTACCATATCTCCAACCAAAGCTCTGAAAGGTTGGAAGGTTACGTTAAAAGAGGCATCCATGAATAAAAGCATTATACCACCAAAAATCATTGGAGGTATAAGAGAAATAAAAATTTCTGCTTTTGGCATCAAAAACATAGCTAAAGTAGCACAGATTGCACCTCCAACTATATAAGGTATTCTTCGACCAAGTTTATTCCATGTAAAATCAGAAGCACCACCAATAATAGGTTGTATGATGATACCAGCAATAGGAGCAGCTAACCAGAAATATCCTAAATGATGGACATCAGCACCTAGATTTTGTAAAATTCTACTAACATTGCCATTTTGTAAGGCAAACCCCATTTGAACACCTAAGAAACCAAAACTTAGATTCCATATTTGCCAAAAGGATAAATCAGGTTTAAGGGATTTATTTGACATAGATTATTTATTGATATTAATTTTTTTCATTCTCTAATAGACAAATATAGAAATGTAAACATAACAATTAACTGATAATCGTTAGGTCAATGAAGTTTTTTCATACTTTTTTTTCTGCAATCGGTTGTAGATGGGAAACAAAAAAAGAGGCTGTCTCATAATTGAAAA
>NZ_JTAM01000114.1 GCF_000812565.1 Flammeovirga sp. OC4
GAAAGTTAACGATAATTTAGTTTACAATGCAATTACTATGTTGTAAACTAAATTTTCGAATATTTATGGTATTTAGAAATCAGGAGATTTCTGATGATCAGTGGGACACGAATGACGCTTACGCTTAACATTCGCGCCAGTAGGCTTTCTACCATTTTAGTTTGGTAGTATACCTAGCTTTTTTAGCAATGGAAAAAATGAAGAAGAAGGAAATTTGAAAGTAGATTCTATTAAACCTTGTAGAAAGATAGTTTGAAATACAATGAATATATTTTTGAAATACGATATTTTTTATTGATTATAAAGACTTTAGTACCTTATTAAAGTTGAAAGTGAAAGAATCCTCCCCCTAAAAAATAACAGTATTATAAGGTAATAATTCCTCGATTTTATACTCTCTTAAAAATTACCCGATTTTTCATACTATTTATACGGCTTCTCTACCTGCCCCTTTTCTATCTTAAGGTATTCAATAAAGCACTGAATTAACAAAACTATCAAAGTATGAAATCTTTTTTTTTACTATTACTGTCTATTGTATTTCTTTCTTGTGGACGGAATGAAGTACTAGAAGTAGCATCGCCTGATGCTAAAAACAAAATCAATTTTTCTATCGATGAAAAAGGACGAGTTTTTTATGATATTCAAAGAATTGATCGTCCTGTCCTGACGAAATCAGCTCTTGGTTTTACATTGAAAAAGGCAGATTTGAGTGATGATTTTGAGGTACTTTCCTCTTCGATTACATCAAGCTCTACAACTTGGGAAACTGTATGGGGGCAACATCAAGAAGTATTGAACCATTACAATGAATTGACCTTACATTTAAAGCAAAAGAAAAGTGGTATTTTGATTGACATCATAGCAAAAGCATTTGATGATGGAATCGCTTTCCGTTATGTTTTTCCGGCACAAAATGAACTGAAGGATTTTATTATCATGGATGAAAAAACAGCGTTCAACTTTGCAGGGGATTACAAGGCTTGGTGGAACTTTGCGGATTATGATAATTATGAAAAAGAGTATTATAACTCTCCAATTACTTCTATTGGTGATACAGTAAATTTTGCAAGAAGACCCGATAAGGAAGAACGTGCCAATATGTGTAATACCCCTTTAACGGTGGAGGTGAGTGATGATTTAGTGATCAGTATTCATGAAGCAGATTTGACGGATTATGCAGGGATGAATTTACTGAATCAAAAAAATGGTCCGAATCTAAAAGCTCACTTGACACCTTGGATGAATGGCGATTTGGTGAGAGCAAAAACACCTTTTCAAACTCCTTGGAGAACGATACAAATGGGTGAAAATGCAGGTGATTTAGTGGAATCTAATATGATTATGAATTTAAATCCTCCTTGTGTTTATGAGAATACAGATTGGATAGAAACGTATACTTACATCGGTATTTGGTGGGAGTTGCATATTGGAAAAACTTCATGGGCAGAGAAAACGCAATTTGGAAAACCATTGTCCAAAAATAGACCTCATGGAGCGACGACTGAAAATGCCAAATACCATATTGATTTTGCAGCAAAACACGGTATTAAAGATGTCTTGATTGAAGGATGGGATAAAGGTTGGGATGATATGACAGGATCGTGGACCGGTTATGGCATTTTTGATTGGAGTACATCCACAAGTGATTTTAATATTCAAGAGGTGTGTGACTACGCCAAGGAAAAAGGGGTAAGAATGATGATGTATCATGAAACGATTTCGGATATAGATCATTATGAACCAAGGATGGATACGCTATTTAAAATGTGTAGAGACTTGGGGATTAAAACCGTGAAAGTGGGGTACACCGGGGATGTGAATTATGATTATGAACGAAATACTTATAGACAACATCATCATGGGCAATACATGGTGCGTCACTACAAAAAAATGATTCAGACGGCAGGGAAACATCAATTATTGATCATCAATCATGAACCGATCAAGTTTACCGGCGAACAGCGTACTTACCCGAATATCATGGCTCGTGAAGGTGTGAGAGGACAAGAGTATAATGCATGGAGCAAAGGAAATTCTCCAGAACATGGTGTGGTACTTCCTTTTACAAGAATTTTGGGAGGCCCCATAGATTTTACACCGGGCATTTTTGAAGTGATGCTTCCGCAAAGAAAATGGGCGAAGTTTGAAATTCGAGTGAGAACCACTGTAGCGAAGCAATTGGCCTATTATCTAACGATGTTTAGTCCTATCCAGATGTTAGCAGATTTACCTAAAAACTATGAAGGAAAACCTGCTTTTGAATTTCTGAAAACAGTACCGACCAATTGGAGCAAAACCAAAGTATTGAATGCTAAGATAGGAGATTATTATACTGTAGCGAGAAAAGAAAGAGGTACGGATAACTGGTATTTGGGAAGTATTACAGACGAAAATGCTCGTCAACTTACAGTAAAATTAGATTTCTTAGACCCTGCTAAAACGTATGAAGCTATCATTTATGCCGATGGAAAAGATGCGGATTGGGTCACCAATCCTTATCCTGTAGAAATCTCTAAAAAGCAGGTGACTTCAAAGGATGAATTAGAAATCAAATTGGCAACAAGTGGCGGGCAAGCTATTGCATTTATCGCTCAAGAATAATCAAATAAGGGAATGTTTCAAGTGTTAAGTCGATAGACGTCACTTGGAACAGACTATTGGCGAAGTCTCCCGACTTCAAAACAAAGGAACATAAATAGTATGTGTACTCGAAATTGGAAGACATAAAATAACATTAGTAATGCACGCGCACACACTTGAATTATAACAACAATCAACAATGAAAAATATAAAAAAATATAGCCTCCTGTTATTGCTTTTCGCTTTACTAGGAGCATGCAACACCAAAGGAACATCACCAAGAGTAGCAGCCGATTTTAATGAAAAATGGCAATTCTATTGGGCAGATTCCATCGATTCAGAAATGGTGGAAAAGGATAAAGTACAATGGAGGGAAGTGACATTGCCCCACGATTGGAGTATTGAAATGGAGTATACACACGATAATACGGCAGGGTGTACAGGCTATCTTCCTGGCGGAATTGGGTGGTACAAGAAAACGTTTACAATGCCATCAAAAGCAAAAGAGAAGAAAACGTGGATTGAATTTGATGGAATTTACAGAGACTCTAAAATCTGGGTTAATGGCAAATATGTGGGAGGTAGACCTTATGGTTATTCTGCTTTTAAGATTGATTTGTCAGACCATTTAAACTATGGAGAAAAAGCCAATGAGATTATTGTGAAGGTGAATCGAAAAGCCTTTATGGATGCACGTTGGTACCCTGGAAGTGGTATTTACAGAAATGTAAAATTAGTGACAGTCAATCCTGTTCATATTGCACATTGGGGGACTTTTGTAACCACTCCTGAGGTAAGTAAAGAGATTAGTAAAGTGGCCATCAAAACTTCAATTGTGAATGAAGAGCAATCTTCAAAAAACATTAAAGTGACACAGCAGATCAAGGATGCAAAAGGACAAGTGGTGAAATCAAGTTACTCAGAGGTTGAAGTTGAGTCAGGAGAGAATACTTTTAAACAGGAACTGACGATTGAAATGCCTTCTCTTTGGTCAGATGATGATCCTAATCTTTATCATTTGTTGACCACATTGGAAAGTGATGGAAAAGTTTTGGATGAATATACCACTCCATTTGGTATAAGATCGATTCGTTTTGATGCAAAAAGAGGCTTTTTCTTAAATGGAGAAAACAAAAAACTAAAAGGTGTGTGCTTACATAATGATGCAGGTGCAGTGGGTAGTGCCGTTCCGATTGATGTATGGAAACGTAGACTTCGCCTATTAAAAGAAGCGGGAGTCAATGCCATCCGAACGGCACATAATCCTGCATCGGCTGACTTTATGGATTTGTGTGATGAAATGGGTTTCTTGGTACAAGTGGAGGCTTTTGATGAGTGGACCGTCAATAAAAATAAGTGGATTGATGATAAACCGAATGCTTGGAAATTTGACTTTGGAGACAAAGCCACAGGTTATGCAGGTTTGTATGAAGAATGGGCAGAACGTGATTTGAAAGATATGATCAGAAGAGACCGTAACCACCCTTCAGTGATCATGTGGAGTGTTGGGAATGAGATTGAATGGACGTTTGGCTATTATTGGAAAACGGCAAGCTCTAATCAAGCTGATTTTAATAAAGTATTGGACAAGACAAGTGGTGGAAACTTACAGTTAGTTGCACTTGCTCGTCAATTGCATCAATGGGTGAAGGAAGAAGATACTACTCGACCGTCAACGGCAGGAGAGGTATTGCCACAAGCCGGAAACCTTACGGGGTATTGTGATGCAGTAGATGTAACGGGCTACAATTATCAAGCACATCATTACGATGCTCATCATGAAGCCTATCCCAATCGAGTGATTTATGGTTCTGAAAACTGGGCACAGTGGCAGGAATGGAAAGATTGCTTAGAAAGAGATTTTATATCGGGTGTATTCTTATGGCCAGGCATCAGTTATTTGGGAGAAACAAGCACATACCCAAGCAAGGCGTCACGAGTTGGATTAATGGATATTGCGGGCTTTAAAATGCCAGTGTATCATTTCTTCAAAACATTATGGAATGACGAGCCTTCGGTATATTTCGCTACTCAGAGAACCGCTGACTCTCATTATTTATTAAAAGGAAAAGAAATAATAGAAAATCCCCAAAAGAAAAGACCTACAAAGTGGCACTGGGCTGATTTGAATAGTCATTGGAATTACGAAAACAATGAATCTGTTTATATCGAGGCTTACACAAATGCCGAAGAGGTTGAACTTTTCCTTAATGGAAAATCATTGGGTACTCAACGCTTAAAAGACAATGAAGACCGACTAATGAAGTGGATTATTCCTTATCAAAAAGGAAAAATTAGAGCTGTAGCCAAAACAAAAGGAAACGTAGTGGCAGAATATGAAATCAAGACTGCGAATAAACCACAATACGCAAAATTGAACCTTGACCAACAAAAAGTCAAAGCCAATGGGAAAGATGTGGTACATGTAGTCGCTCAATTACATGATGTGGATGGTAATCCAGTAAAACATATTAATAAAGACATCAAGTTCAAAGTAAAAGGAGATGCAAAAATCATCGGTATTGATAATGGTTTAACGGACAATACGAATTCTTTCAAAGCAGATCATTGTATTACTTCTGAGGGGAGAGTTTTACTATTGGTACAGGCAGGGAAAACGGAAGAAAACGTAGTTGTAGAAGCCTTAGTAGACAATATTGTAATTGGAGAAAGTAAGTTTGAAATGGTCAATGAATTTTAGTTTGCATACTAGCCTGAATGTGAAGAGGAAGCGACATTCGTGCTTTAAGAATCCAAAAAAGATGTACTAAGAACAAGTAATTTCGCACATCATAGTTTCAACTATGGTGTGCGAAAATTTAACCTTGCACACTTGCAATACAGATTTTACAACTGTCCTTTTACGATTCTATCTTTACCCTGAAAGTCCTTAATGATCTCAGTGTTTGTAAAACCTCTTTCTATTAGAAGCTGTTCCGTTTCTTTACCGAACTGTTCATTAATTTCGAAATAGAGCCATCCGTTTTTCTTCAAACGCTTTTGAGCGAGGTCGGCAATTCTTCTATAAAAAATCAAAGGATCCTCATTTGAAACATACAGTGCCAATTCGGGTTCATATCGCACCACATTTTCATCCATAATTTCTTTTTCAGCCTCTGTGACATAAGGAGGATTACTCACCATGACATCAGGTTGATCAAGATCGTCTAGATTTTCTTCTAATATATTTTTATGGAAAAATTGTGTAGTTGCTCCTAGTTTTTTGGCATTTTCGGTGGCCTTCTCCAGTGCATTTTTATTGATATCCAATCCAATAGTTTGAAGTTGACTTTCCAAAGCGAGTGAAATTGGAATACATCCAGAACCTGTACCAATATCAATCAGTAGGCCTTCCTTATGATGTTGGAGAATATGCCATACCAACTCTTCCGTTTCTGATCTAGGAATCAAAGTGTCTTGATTAAGCAGGAACTTTCGCCCATAAAAATCACCTTCACCAATGATATATTGAATCGGTTCATGATCCAATAGCCTTTCCAAGTCGGTATCATAAGTAGTGGTGGCAATATCGATCTCTTTTTGATCTAAAAGTATGTTTACTTTATCGAGTTGAAGGCGTTCTTCCAACCAAATATAGGCAATACTTTGTGCCTCATTTTCATCATAAATAGCGGTTAACGCTTGGGTTAATTGCTGATGTAATTCTTTCGCCTTCATAGATTTGTTTTTCTTTTTATTGCAAAACTATTTATTGTCAACCACTTTTTTTGTTAACGACTTCTTAACAGGGCTTAAAACGCTTTATAAACCTGTTTGTTTTGCCTAAAATCACTTGTTTTTTCCTGAAAAAATATCATATTTGAAACGATGTTTCATTTTTTCATATGACTGTCACAATACTACGAATTAAATAATTAGCACGAAAAGTACGAAAATGATTAAAACTCGAAAAAATGCGGCTCCCTCTAAAGAATCCATGGTTGAGATGACTATACAGTATGTTTTGGATGGAGGGGAGTGGTCTTTAAGAAAATTAGCGGCACACTGTGGTACAACGACCAAGGTTTTTTATACTCGCTTTGATGGTGAATACGGTTTAGTTGATGAGATCGTAAAGTTTATTGGTGAAAGAAAAGCCAAGCAATACCAAGAATTAGAACAAACAATCGCTGCCTTCTATCGTTTTGAAATTGACTTCTTCTATGACAATCAAATTCTCATTCAGTTTTTAGAATCAAAAGGAAGAGGAGCAAACCCATTCATGAGATATATACGAGATGCGTATATGACACTTTTTAATGGGGATGTAAACAAGATGATTTTTGCTGGTACTGTAATGTTAGGAGCACAATCAATGCTTGCAAGAGATATAAAAGTAGAACACGAAGTAATCATCGAGTATCTAGCAAAAGGATTACAATAAGTAGTACTAGTGCGTTGCAAAAAGGAGGTCTAAATCAATGAAATAGGGTTTAGGCCTTTTTTATTGGATTCTGTTTCTTAAAATATCATAAAAAGAAAAAGGTCGTGCTCATAGAGCAGGACCTTTAACAACTTAGCTAAAAACTAAAACCAATTAAAAATGAGTTCTTTATAAATATCCCCTTGATGATAAATCAAGAGTACTTTTATGACTTTTTTTGTTTCGTACTTATCTAACTGAATTTCTGTACTTTTTGTTCCCTTGAGAACTAAACTTTAGTACCTTTTAACTCCTTCTTAGAAATGTACATTACAAATGTCAGTAAAATCCTATAATTATGCAATGCATTTGATAGAAAAAGTTGAGGCTTACGTAATGTTTTTATTGTTTATGTTATAAAAGTCCACTTTTAAATGTTTGAAACCTCCTAAATTGTGTATACTTCCTTAGTTATTTCTAATAAAATTATCGTACAAAAGCAATTTCGTTAATATTTGTTGTGAATTTCTGGGACTTATTTTCTTGTTTCATGTCAAAAGGTTGGCGAGCCGCTAATCGTTGAGAAGCAAAGACTAAGGTATTTTTTCCATATTTTCTGTTAATGCGGTCTAGTGTACCTAATAGATGAAATTTTTTTTCAACTTTTTTAGTCTCGTGCACATTGTTTAGTGTTTGTTGAAAAGACTGGTTAGAAGTGATTTTCATAAGATGTACGCCTGCTTTTTTATAATTATGCTTTACTTTGAAAACTTTTTTTAACAAAACTGTCATAATTTTAATTAAGATAGTGGTGTCATCAGTAGGAACATCTAATGTGATTTTTTCACTGGCATAGTAGTGATTTTGTTCTCTATGCTTATCTGTCATGACAAAAACAGAAATTTGTTGTGTCAAACTATGTTGTTTTCGAAGTTTTTCGGCAACTGAAGCGACAAAGCCACACATGATTTCTTTTAACCTGCTCCAATCATTAATAGGAGAAGCAAATGTTCTAGCTGTACCTATCCCTTGTTTTAGAGGAGGTTTTTCTTTAAAGCTATGGCACCTAACGCCTTGTAGCTCCTTATAGATACGCCAAACAGGAGCATGCCATTTCTTTTTGATATAAGCCTCTGGTAGATCCATAAAGCTGCCAATGGTAAATACATTATGTTCCTGTAATGATTTGCAGTGCTGCCGGCCAATTCCCCAAAGTTCATCAATGGGCCAATGGGCAATATACTTTATATCTTCCTGATAAGATCTAAGTTCACATACTCCAGGAAAATTAGGATCTTTTTTGGCAATATGGTTGGCTAGTTTTGCCAAGGTTTTGGTACTTCCAATCCCAACTGCTACCGGAACTCCCGTCTGTTTTTTGATATCTTCCCGGATTAATGTTCCAATCCCAGTGGTTTCTTCAGTATTGGTGAGATCCAGAAAAGCCTCATCAATAGAATAGACTTCAATAGCAGAACCATATTGTCTCAATAATGCCATGATACGTTGTGATAAACTAGCGTACAGTGCGTAATTCGAAGAAAAAACGGCCACTTCTTGCTTTTGCATTACGGACTTCATTTTAAAGAAAGGTGTCCCCATCTTAAAGCCGAGTGCTTTTGCTTTTTTATTGCCTGCAATCACGCACCCATCATTATTTGAAAGGACAACTACGGGTTTATCTTCCAAATCGGGTCTGAAAACAATTTCACATGATGCATAAAAACTATTACAATCAATGAGTGCATATTTATTTTGAGGTCTCCCTAATAAGTCTCTTGTCATTTTTTAATTTCCTTTAAATGTTGAATCGATATTTTTTGCTAGTGTCTAATTGCTAAAGGGAGAGCAGTTGTAAATATAGTAATGTTTATTTATTAATCAATTTATGTTTAAAAATTAATCATTAAATAATTTTTAATGTTATATCATTTTATCTCTATGATACTGAATTGGAAAGGGACAGATTAGATAAATTAATTTCTTTTTATCAAAAATTTTTAAAGAAAAGTGATATGTAAAATGCTGGTTTTTAATGTGTAATAAAAAAAAGATTAAAATTAACATTTGTTTATTATAAAAAAGGTAGGGGGAAAGTGGGGTGAGGTGTATAAGATATAGGAAACACAAAAGAGAACAATATTCAAAGTGAATGATTGCTTCATTTTGAATTGAAGATATAAAGATGATTGTATTGAGTAAATCAATCATTAAAGATTATAGCAATGAGAAATAGTTAGTTTTTGGGTTGGAAAAGAGCTTTGCTTTGCGAGGCTCTTTTTTATTTTATAAGGTTTTTAGAAATCAGGAGATTTCTGTCATCTACAAAGCACGAATGTCGCTATCGCTTAACATTCGCACCAGTGGCCATTCTACCATTAGCATGGTAGTGCTTTCATCGGCCTTGAAGGAAAATGCGTTAAGAATTTCATGGAATGAACCGTTAAAAATGATTTTGTTGTTTGAACATCTCAAAACGACAAAGTTTTGATCGAGTTAGCCTTTTAATAGGTGAGTGGAGTGAAATTTAGCTTTTGTGTTCAAAGCCTAACTTTTTTTGCTTTGTTTTTTCAGTCATGGGAAAATGAAGAAGAAGTGTGCTTGGAAGTGAGACCTTGAAAGTTTGTAAAAATGTAATTTGGGAGTTGACGAAAAATGAGTTTAAAGTGTATTAAAATTCAGATGTTCTAATCTATTTCTCAAAGTTAATTGTTAATGCAAATCAATAAATTGAACGCAATGAGGTACTTAGGAGTTTAAAAATAAAGTAAACATTATTAACCCATTTCATTGCTGAAGTAGTTAATGTGTAAGAAATGAAAGCATTGTAATACTTAAGGAACAAATACTATGAATATCTCATCATCTTTTCTATCAGAAATTTTAAAGGAAAAATTCTACGAATATATTAGTTCTGCAGATCTAGTAGAGGGGTTGAAGTTAGCACGTATTGCACATGAGGGGTTAGCACCAGATGATCAAGAGGAATTGAAGGTATTTATAACTGCTCACAATGTGCCGCATTTAGAGGCAATTATTGAGGAGTTAAACAGAAGAGTTTCTTTAAAATCAAAAATTGCTGATTTACAAGAAGAATTAGATCGTCTTGTGAATATCCAATTTAGCAAAGATTTAAAATATAATGTGGAGGAAGAGATAAATGCGTACATGGATCGAATTATTCTATTAGAAACATGTAATATGCATCAAAACTAACCTTCTTTCAGCCAGTTATGATTCTATATAAAAAGTACAATATCAGGGTCTTGTAATACAAAATTGTGTTACAAGGCCTTTATTTTTTTTCTTAAAATACTTTAAAAGTCCTATCTTTTTTTTGTAAATTCAGTCAACATAACGCAGTACTATCATCCCTAAGGATCTATTTCATGTTGAACACTACTAGAAAATTACGCAAGAGATTTATTGAGTTTATTAACCAATTCTCCGTAGAGGAATTAAACACTATTCCTGTTGGATACAACAACAACATCATTTGGAATTTCGGACACGCAATCGTCACCCATCAACTGCTTACGTATGGCCTTTCTGGCTTGACGCCACCAATGGACAAGAAATGGATCAAGATGTTCCGTAAAGGATCAAAACCAGAACGAAGCCTTTCTGAAGACGAAGTCAATGAACTGAAGTATTTGGCTCTCAAATTACTGGAAAAGCTAGATGAAGATCAGGTAGCAGGTATTTTCAGAAAATACGAATCGTATGTTACAGGCCTTGGTGTTAGGATTCATACAGTGGCCGAAGCTGTGGAATTTAATAATGTACATGAAGGAGTACATTTGGGGTATGCCTTGGGTATGAGAAAAGCATTGAAGTACGAGGAAAAACAACAAGAAGAAATCCGTAAAGAAGAAGCGGTTGTTGTTACTCAGTAGTTTTTTATCAAGGAAAGAGATAAAGCGGAGAGGAAACTATAAATCCTTTTTAGGCTTTTATCTAAACCTTGAAGAAAGAAAATTTTGTAAAGCGGAAGGTGTGGAGTGAAAACTACATTTTCCGCTTTTTTATAATGAAATTGTAGGTAGTTTTTGTCAGTTATTCGATACAATTACTACTTATTAAAAAACGTACAAAGATGTCAAAAAATAAAAATTATCAACCCATAGCATGTGCCACTTATGATCAGTATGAAATATGGGCTATGCATCAAACACTTCTTCATTTTCAATTAAAAGAACGTGAGGTGAAAGCAGTGATAAAAACGCTTGTTGTAGAGAAAAAAGTAGAATACGCCGTACTTGATAATGGGGAGAAAGTAAGGCTGGATGAGATAGTAAAAGTGGTAGAGGTGTTGTAATTAAATTATCAATCGAGGTTTCTGCTATCTTTAAGGATATTCCTACCAAACTAAAATGATATAGAGCTCAATGGTGCGAATGTTAAGCGAAAGCGTCATCAGTGCTCTTCAAATCATCAGAAACCTCCTGATTTCCAAATATCATGAACATTTGAAAAATTGGTTTACAAAGTGTTCAGAGCCACAGAGGTTACGGTTTGTAAGATGGGGATTATGGATTATCCGTTAATATGGTGGCTAAATTACGGTGAACTAAGGTGGTTTGTTAATACCTCACCCTAATTTTAGTGCCCCTCTTTTTATTTTCAACTCATTATTTTATTGAAGTAATGAAATGTAACTAAAAATGAGTGATTATTTAAAAGATTTTGTGAGACTACTACCCCTTTTGATGGTTTGTATTTTTGTAGGGTGTTCAACATCCCAAAAATCCCCTCAACTTACCTATGGGATTAATCCCGATGCACTAAAGATAGATGTAATTGTGGAGGAGCATGGTATGGCAGATCCACATGCTCTGATGAAAGGAGATACACTTTATATCATCTGCGGACATGATCAGACTTGGCATCCTATGACTTCTTTCCCCATGGATAGATGGGAAGTATGGTCTACTACTAATTTGAAAGATTGGGAATACCATAGGAGCATTCACCCTAAAGATTTATATATCGGTGATTTACCCAATTGTTTTGCAGGGGACATCTGCGAGAGAAATGGCAAGTATTATTGGTTTTTCTCCAATCGATACCATAATACGGGGGTTGCCGTCGCTGATCAGGTAGACGGAGAGTATAAAGATCTACTTGGTGAGCCCTTACTTCCAACAGATATCATAAAAGAGTCGCCTTATGATCCTGAAATTTTTGAAGAAGATGGCGTTTATACGATCTGTTTTGGTAGTGGAACTTATTATATGGCGACACTTTCAGAGGATATGAAATCGCTTACTACAGCACCTCAACCTATCTTGGTACAAACGAAGGAAGGTAAGAAAGTGAGAGTGAGTGATAAGTCTACTTTATTTAAAAGAGGAGATTGGTATTATTTGGTGTATGGTGATAAGTACGCTATGGCTAAAAATCTTTACGGTCCTTATGAATTCCAAGGAGCCTTTTTGGAAGGAGGTCATACGAGCTTTTTCGAATGGACTGATGGGCAGTTGTATGTTTTACAAGAAAATCATGATATCAGTGCTTTTTACAGAGGGGCAAGCTTAAAACCTGTATTTTTTAATCAAGACAATACTATTTTAATTCCTGAAGATGACCGAATGTACCCTGCTCCAGGAAGGCCTTTCCAATTTAAGAAAAGCACCATGGGATGGATGGCACTCAATGGTACAAAAGTGGTCTATGATGAAGGTAAAATTAAGGGAGAAATTGATGAGAATAATGCAACTATTCAGAGTGCCCCATGGTTGTATACGCAGTCTGACCTTTGTTCTAAAGTGACTTTCCAAATAAAAAATAATACTAAAGCAGAAGAAATGAAATTTGCAATTTATTCTAGGGATGAAGGGAGAGGTTTCTGGAAAACAGGTACAGGACAGCTGGATTGGAGTGCTCAGCAGTGGGTTAGTATACCTATCACTCCCAATCAAAGTGAATTTAAAACATACACTATAGATTTAGCGGAGTTCTCAGATATAAAATCAAGAATTATGCAGGTAGCGTTACAACCTGCAGTGGGTGTGAATGAAGGGAAATGGGAGATTGATCAAATTACGATTCACTAAGTTGTAAAAAGAAGGATGAGGGAAAAGTCGATCTGATTTCCTTATCCTTCATTACATTGTAAGCGAAGTTTTCGTTAAATTTTAATCAACCTTTCTACGAACATTTATAGGCTCTACTTTCAAGCTTC
>NZ_JTAM01000115.1 GCF_000812565.1 Flammeovirga sp. OC4
GACGATAATTTAGTTTACAATGTACTTAAGACGTTTTGACAATACATTTATTAAAAAGATTGAAGATTTGTTATTACTTTTGATTTGGTTCGGTCATCTGTAATAGCGATCTAAATATTATTTTAAAAACAAGTAATAGAAAAAGGAAATATTTTGCTGAAACTTATCTAGTATGTTTTAAAAATTGAATTACAAATATTAACCAACTTCATTTTTTAGGTGAAAAATAACTTAAAAATTATAAACAGATTCAAATAAATTGAGATTTCTACAATCACCCGCCTACATTTGTTTTGTACTGTTTTGTGGATTTCTACTAATAAAAGTCCATAACTTTCACTAAAACCAACACTCTTCACAACACTCAGATCGCATTAAAATAAGATCTAACTTCACTTAATTGATTATGCTAAAACTACCAATAATTACGTCGCTTGCAATTCTATTGCTAGCTTTTTGTACTCAAGTTAACGCCCAGGAAGGTCCTGAGGTAAATTTAGAAGAAACAGGTATCTGGAATGGAGTTTATTTGAAAGTCCGATTCTCAGAACGTTTCGGCTATTATGGTGAGCATCATTATAGAACGAGAAATTCGTTAGATGATGTTACTTCATTTGTTGGCCGTCCAAGACAAGTTTATAACCGTGCCGGTTTGAACGTTTATATCAATGATTATTTTGAGTTTGTAGTGGGTCCCACTATGGTGGTGAACTTCTCTCCAGACCCAGGCAGTGATCTATACGAAAGTTATACGCTGGAACACCGTATTTGGCATCAGTGGCTTTTCAGAATGCCTACGATGGGTAGGGTGAAAATGTACCATCAATTCCGTTTTGAACACCGTTGGAAAAAAGACAATGATATTGGTGCTGAGTATGATTACACCAACAGGTATCGTTATAAGATGTTCATGTACATTCCAATCAACAAAAGGAAAATTGAAAAGAATACACTCTATTTCTCTCCAAGTGTGGAAATCTTTATGCACTCAGGAGGATCTGTTGGTTTCAATCCTTTTGAGGATTTTAGAACGTACAATGGGTTTGGTTATGTAGTGAATAATAATATCACCTTGTTTGCTGGTCACATGTGGACTTTGGGTCAAAAATCAAGTGGCTATCAATATAAAACCAGTCATATTTTCCGATTCAATGTATTTATCGGTTTAGACACACGTAAGAAAGGAAATTCAATTCCAAAAATAAACCTTGGCTATTAACATGAAAAAAGCACTTATACTTATCATCTTCACGTTACTATGTGCAACCATTTATCACTATAGTACACATATTAGAGATTTGTCTCAGAAGATCCAATCTTTAGAGAAAAAAGAAGTGGAACTTGAGATATTATCCATCAAAAGTAAAGCAGATTCATTACTGTTATTACATCAATATGATACAGCCTTACATTACTATGGAATAATGGACAGTATCAGCAATACTACTGATTATACAGAACAGGCTTGGTCTTATATCAATGAACAGAAATTGCCTTTTGATAAGATCAATCAATTGGAAAAGCGTTATTATCATAAGGAAATTCATATTAAGAACCTTAAGAAAAATCAGGAATACCTTTATGATAGCATTAAGTTTTATAAGAAAAACAATCAAGTGTTAGCTAAAAGAAAAGGTGACCTTGAAGAAAATATAGAACACAACCAAAAAGAAATTAAGAACCTTAAAAAGGAATTAATTTTAAAAGAAAAGGAAATCAACCGTTTGGAAATTGTCAATCATGATGGAGCCGAAATCAAATACATTGGAGAAGTCTTAGATGGAAAAGCCAACGGTTTTGGTTATGCGGTGTTTGAGAAAAAAGGTTTCTATGAGGGCTATTGGGAGAACAATAGTAGAAATGGACAAGGACAATATACTTGGGAAAACGGAGACCGCTATGAAGGAAACTTCAAAAACGGAACAAGAGAAGGTTTTGGAGTATACTATTTTGAATCAGGTGAACGATACGAAGGGTTTTGGAGTGGCAATCTAAGGGAAGGTTTTGGAGTTATTTTCGATAAAGAAGATAAAAAAATATTTGAGGGAATCTGGAAGAAAGATAAGCCGAAGAACAAAAAAAATAGCATGAAAAGTTAGAAGTTAGAATTAATTTAAAGGGGTAATGATTCATTACCTCTTTTTTTGTGCTTAATTAAAAAAATGTCAGGTTCCTTTTATAGTACTGAAATACTAGTTTTATTAGCTGATAGATCAGAACAAAGAATTGATATTTCTACTCATTAAACCTAATAAGTGCATTTCTATATTTGCTTTGAAAGTGAAATGTACATGAAGACCAATGTTAGATGTGTACCTATTTTTTTGATTTAAAGTATTGAAAAGGATGATGAAAATTACTTTGATAATAATATCGACAATCTTGACTTTTGGTTGTCTCCAGTTTACCCACGCACAACAAAAAGCACCTGAGTCAGTAGAAGAACTTTGGGAGAACTATGATCCTAAGTCAGTACCTTTAAATGTAGAGGTCTTGAAAAAATGGGAAAATGATAACGGTAATTTTGAATACATACGTTATGATCTTGGTCCATTGAAAGGGACAAATAAATCAGGAGCTCCAAAAATTAGTGCGTACTATGGATACCCTAAAGGAGCAGAAAATGTTCCAGCAGTGCTGCACCTTCATGGAGGTGGACAAAGAGCCGAAAAATCAAGAGTAGAATTTTGGGTGAAATTAGGTTTTGCATGTATCAGTATTAACTGGGGCGAAAAAGAAGTAGAGAAAGGTTTACCAAATACTGATTGGGATGGTATTGCGGCAGGATTCCTAGGTGGAGCAAATAACTTAAAACATTGGAATGATGTTACACCTGGTCCTAACACTTTGTATACAGAGCCACACCCAATGAATAGTAGTTGGACTTTAGTGAATATTGCAGGACGTCGTGCTCTGACTTTTTTAGAGGAAAGATCAGAAGTTGATGCTGATAAGTTAGGTGTTGAAGGACACTCAATGGGTGGTAAATTGACGGTGATGGTGTCAATTGATCCTCGTGTAAAAGCAGCGGCACCTTCAGTTGGTGGAAGTGGCTATTTATTTGAAGACTTATGGGGTTTGCCAAATAGTAAGAGAAGAATGCAAGAAAATCTAGATTACTACAAAAAGGTGGTAGACTGCCAGTCTTATTGGCCTGAAATAAAAGCTCCAATTTTATTTTTGGGTTCAACAGATGATTTTAATTCCCCTCTTGAGTTAGTAAATAAAGGAATGCAACTGTTGCCAAAGAAAACAGAGAATATTTTAGTTTTAGCTCCACATTTAAACCACCGCTTTACAGACAATACTGATGCGGCCCGATTTGTATGGATGCAATCCCATCTACAAGGTAAAATAGAATTCCCTAAAAAATCTTCTTCAGAATTAATTTTAAAGACAAAAAATGGTATTCCTGTTTTCAAAGTAAAGCCAGATCAATCTTCCGGTTTACCAATTCAAAAAGTTGAAATTTATTATGGTTATGCTAGAGATCCAAGAGTACGGTTCTTTAGAAGTGCTGAAGTAAAACAAAAGGGGAAATTCTATGAAGCTGAATGTCCCGTTTTTGATACAAAGGAACCTCTATTTGCCTTTGCCAATATCACGTACGATTTAGGATATGAGATTCCTTCAAGACCAGGAAGGAATACGACAAATTATATTACGGTTACTTCGAAATACCAAGTAGCCTATCCAGAAATGTTGGCAGGTGCGAAGGTAAAAGCTACGGAACATCGACAAAATAAGGTAGATGATTTTAAAAATGGTATGCAAGACTGGTATACGCTTTACCCTGATAACAGTCAGCATTGGTTTTACAGCACCAGAAAAATCATTGATCCTTCATTTATGGGACCTGAAGGTGGAAAGTTAAAAATTGATATTGAAACAACGGAAGCTGGAAATACAATTTCAGTGGAGATTGTCACAAACCAATGGTTGTCTTATACCGGTAGAAGAAAAGAAGAATATACAGCGGTAGTGAAATTACCAAATAGAGGCTTAAATACAATTGAGTTAGTTCCTTCAGATTTTAAAACAACTGGCAAGAAACCATTGAAAGATTGGGATGAGTTGACAGAACTGTCATTCCAATCTGCATGGAAAGCAAAAGGCCCATTTAAAGTGGATAAAAGATGGTCAGGAGAGTCACCGGACTTAAAATTAATACAATGGGTTGGTGGTGATTATTCAAAATGGCGACGTTTCTACCCACACGAAAAAAGAAATGATCAGTCACTTCAAAAGGTGATTAATTTTGAAAATGAATTTCAAGATGCCATTGATCAGTCTGTAAAATTAGAAAAACAAGACAGCTCTCAGTAAGTCAATGAATACATTGTAAACTAGGTTTTCGAATATGTATAGTGTTTAGAAATCAGCAGATTTCTACTCATCTGAATGACACGAATGACACTAACGCTTCACATTCGCACCAGTGGACTTTCTACCCAATACTTTTGGTAGTATAAAATCTTGTAGAAAAACTTATTGGAAGTGTACAAAAGCTTAGTTTACAAAGTATAAATCAATCTCATCAAGCCTACTTTATATACGTAGAACTTGATGAGATATCATTATTTTATCATCACCTATGATGACCTAATCAGTGGACCTTCTTTTATTCAATAATAACATTGTAGTATGAAAAAATATCAACAACTTCTGTGTCTCTTCATTATCTTATTTAGTGGCGTTGCATGTGTACAAGAGGCATCACAAAACAATGCGGAAGTTAAAGACGAAAAACCAAACATCATATTAATCTATGCCGATGATCTTGGTCCTGGCATTTTAGGGTATAATGGGCAAACTAAAATTAAGACCCCAAATATTGATCAATTAGCAAAAGACGGAAAGGTATTTACAAACGCCTACGGTAGTAATGTTTGTTCGCCAGCAAGAGCATCTATTTTAACAGGTTTGAATAATGCCCATGCTCCAGTACATACTCCAGGCGGTTTACAATGTCAGTTGGCGGCAGGTTTAATTGATCAGGCGACTTTTGATAAGAAGATCTATAGAAAACAGAACGAAGGGCATTATTATATTGGGCAAATGGCTCAAAAAGCAGGTTATACAACTTCGTATTTTGGGAAATTAGGATTTGGTTATTCTGATACCGCAGAAATGATTGATAGCTATGGTTTTGATTATCATTGTGGTTTATTAGACGCCGTGATGTGTTGGAGTTTTTATCCTCCCCACTATTTTGAAAATGGAGAAAGGATTCTGTTGCCTAACAATCCAAAAGTGACTAAAAAATCACCTACTTGTTTACTAGTAGGAGAAGATAGTATGACTTATGCAGAGGACATTTGGTTGGAAAAAGCATTGATGTATATTGATGACAAAAAAGAGGAGCCATTCTTTATGATTTACGCAACTCAGCTACCGCATGGTCCAGCGTCTATTGCTCCCAAAGACTATGTTTATAAAGATCAAGAAGGATGGACAGAGCTTGAAAAAGTTTATGCTTCCATGATTTACAAACTCGATCAATCTGTAGGAAGTCTTGTCCAAAAGTTGGATGAATTAGGACTTTCAGAAAATACACTTATCGTTTTTGCAAGTGATAATGGACATGAAATTCAATCTTATGCAACCGTAAACCCTCATGCTATCGACCCAAATTTAGTATACGATTACCAAACCAATACATTTAATCAGCCCATTGTAAAACCTAATACTAAACCAGTATTCTGGGATGGTCACCATAGTGGTGAAGATATTTTTAATGGTACAAGAGGAGAAAGAGGAATGAAAAGGCATAGCTATCAAGGCGGAATCCATCTACCTTACATTGCCAAATGGCCAAATAAAATAAAGGCATCGACAAAGAGTGATGTAGTAATTACAGATTACGATTTTATGCCAACTATAGCCGATTTGATCAATGGAGAAATAAAGCAAACGGATGGTATCTCTTATTTACCGACATTGATTGATGAAGGTGAACAGCAAAAACACGATTATATTTTCTTTAAAAATACAACTGGTGTCGCAAGAGATGTATTGATCAAAGACGGTTGGAAACTAGTGAATGAGAAGGATGTAAAGGCAAGTGATTACACTAATAATACAAGTGTTTATAAGTGGGCACTTTATGATTTATCCAACGATCCTTATGAAAAGAAAAATGTCGCTTCAGAGTTTTCATCTAAAGTGATTGAAATGAAAAAATTAGTCAAAAAGGCGAATTATCCTATTCAATTAGCTCAGTAAGTACATTGTAAACTAAATTTTCGTTAATTCATGCAATTCCTTTTGTGAAGGAGAAATGGTAGTGTATTGTGGTTCGCGAGGTCGTTGCAATGCAACGACCCTACAGAACTGCTTTTAGAAGATGAGTATAAAACCTTAGTCTTTGATCTATAATCAGTTACTCATTCATTTAGTAGTAACACCCTCGGCCTTGAAGGGAAAAGCGTTAAGAATTTCATGTATTGAGCCGTTAAAAATGATTTTGTTGTCTGAGCGCAGCGAGTTTAAAATCATTTAGGCGAAAGAAATGGAATTTAGCTTTTGACTTCAAAGCCTTGAATTTTTTGCTTCTTTTTGTTTCAAGACAAAAACGAAGAAGAAAGACGTTTGAAAGTAGATCCTATCAATGCTTGTATAAAGGAAGCTTGAAAGTTGACGATAATTTAGTTTACAGTGTGTTTAGTTTGAATAAAGCGAAGATTAATCCTTCATGAAAATTTGGTTCATGGGGGATTTTTTGTGACCTATTATTCCCAATAGTGCCTTAAAACTAAATTCTTTCACCTATCTTCATCTTATTAATAATAACAACCACTTTTTAATGGCAAAAACGCTACTTTTTCTACCTGATATTTCAGGCTTTACCGAGTTCGTTCAGACTACTGAAGCACAGCATTCACAACACGTCATTGCTGAATTATTAGAGGTGATGATTGAGTCCAATACTATTGGATTGGAATTGGCAGAAGTAGAGGGGGATGCTTTATTTTTCTTTAAAGAAGAAATGCCTTCTTTAGAACAATTACTCGCTCAGATTGAAAATACTTTTACTGCATTTTATTCTCATTTAAAATTATTAGAGAAGAATAGAGTTTGTCCGTGTATGGCATGTACCACTGCTCCACAATTGCAGCTGAAAATAATTGTACATTGTGGTGATGTCGAATTTATTACGGTTCAAAATAAAAGAAAACCATTTGGTGCAGAGGCGATTGAGGCACATCGTTTAATGAAAAATGATGTCGATAGTGATAATTATATATTGATAAGTGATGCATTGGCCAACGAAATAATGTTACCAGCGCATTATAAGAGCAAGCTTTATGATTTTCAAGAAGGTCAAAATGAATACGATAATAAAATTGTAAAATATCTTTACTCTATCTTAGATAAAGATCATCTTAAACTCAAACCTTTCGCAACTGCTCAGAAAATCAGTTTGGATAAATCCGCAGATATAACTTATGAAGTAGAGCTTTATTGCAATGCTCAGGAAGGAATAGAGTGGGTGTCAAATTATGCAAGAAGATACGAATGGGCCGAAGGTGTTGATCAATTTATTTACAATGAACATGAGGTAACCCGCTTAGGGACTGAACATACATGTGTAATCAATGGAAAACATTTAAATTTTGTAACCGTCACTAAAAATGATGCTTCAGCGGCTTCAGGTTTGATTTATGGGGAGATGACAGATGGCCCTCCATTTGTGGATAAAGTATATCAGTTTTATACTTTTCAACCTATTAATGCTCAGAGGTCCAAACTGATTGTAGAAGTGTATTTGGAGACAAAATCGATCTTTAAGAAAGTGTTTAAAAATTTCTTTATTAAAGATGTATTCAGAAAAGGAATTGTGAAAAATATTGATAATCTGAGTGAAAAGACAAAAGAAATTGCTTTAGAAGAGTAAGTTGAACTTCTGCTTTCTAAGCGTTTACTTTTGTTCTCAAATTTAATTGTTTTGGATTTTTTATTTTTGTAATCAATATTGATCATAGTAAGTGTATGTTAGAGAAAAAGCCATTATTAAAAAAAGGGATTTTTAAAAAGAAAATTTCTAAAGCGGAACAATTAAGAGGGACAAAAGATGTCATCTCAAAGCGGTTTGATCATTGTGCAGCAAGACATAAAGAATTGGACCTTCAAGGAAAACTAGGAGAAGAAATCCGAAAGTTTTTAAAAAAGAGAAGAGAAAGAGGTTTTTCTGTTGAAGAAAAAGTATTAAAACAGCACATTATTCAAATCAAGAGAAATTTGTTGAAAGAAAATCAACTTTTAAAATAAACTGTATCCAATGAACAAAAAACCTCCTTTTATCAATCACATTAATGATGAGTGGGTGATAAAAAACCTAAAATCAATGAGTTTAGATCAAAAAATTGGTCAACTTTTTCAAGTCGCTTGTTTTTCTAACCGTGATGAAAGCCATACGATTGAAGTACTAGAATTGATCAAAAATTACCATTTAGGAGGTTTAACTTTTTTTCAAGGTAATGCTGTTACTCAAGCTAATTTGACTAATCAATACCAAGCGGCTTCTAAGGTGCCACTTTTTATCAATATTGATGCAGAATGGGGACTAGGAATGCGTCTGACGGGTTGTACAACATTCCCTTATCAAATGGCATTGGGAGCAATACAAGATGATGATTTGATTTATCAAATGGGCAAACAGATCGCCCAAGATTGTAAGCGTTTAGGAGTTTGTTCACCATTGGCACCTGTGGTAGATGTTAATAATAACCCCAAAAACCCAGTAATCAATTACCGTTCTTTTGGAGAAAATAAAGAATTGGTAGCAGAGAAAGGCTTGGCGTATATGAAAGGTCTACAATCTGAAAAAGTGTTGGATAATGCCAAACACTTCCCCGGACATGGAGACACTAGCATAGATTCTCATCTTTCATTGCCCATCTTATCACAGACTGATGCTCGACTTAAATCCTTGGAACTCTATCCCTTTCAGAAGTTGATGGAAGAGGGATTGAGCAGTGTGATGACCGCTCATTTATCAGTACCTGCTTGGGAGGAAAAAGAAGGGATACCCACCACTTTATCTGAAAAGGTATTGAGCAATATTTTATTTGATGATTTAGGGTTTGAAGGATTGGTGATCACGGATGCAATGGATATGCAGGGTATTACCAATACTTTTAAAAATGGAGATGCAGATTTAAAAGCAATCCTTGCTGGCAATCATATTATTACCAATAGCGAGAGTGTTCCATTAGGTTTTCAAAAAATAAAAGAAGCAATAGAGAAAGGTATTTGGTCAGAGGAACAATTGGATCAAGCAGTGACCAAACTTTTAGCAATGAAAAAATGGGTGGGTTTGGATCAATATCAGCCAATTCAACTGGAAGGTCTAGAAAAGGATTTGCATTCAAAAGCCTCTTATGCCTTGAATGAAAAATTAGTGAAGGCAACCATTACACAAATTGGACTATCACCTCATACAAAATTAGTAGGCAAAAAGGAGATCGCTTTTCTTCAAATAAAAAATCAAACGAAAACGATTTCAGAAAGAGATAAAGTAGCACATCACCTGAAACAAATCAACGTGGAAGAAGAAGACTTTTTAAAGAACGCATGTGCTGAATATGGTGATTTTTACCAATGGAATTCCGATCAGGATGAAAATGATCTTTATGATCTGCTTTGCAAATTAAATTCATACAGAGAAGTTTATGTTTCTATTCATGGTATAAATATTAAGCCTTTCAATCATTTTGATATTCATCGAGTGGTGAGAAAAAGCCTTGTCAGTGGATTAGGAGATACAGAAATAACGCTCCTGCACTTTGGGAATGCGTATGCGTTGGATGAATTGGAAGGAATAGAAAAAGTAGACCATATTTTTGTAGCCTATCAAGATGGTAAGTATCAGCAACAAGCGGTATTTGATGCATTATTAGGAGCAAAAACAACAGGTAAACTACCCATTTCTACTCGATACTACAGGCAGGGTGAAGGCTATTAAGTAGAGGCTGTTATTGTCAACTTTCAATCGAGGTTTTCACACATATTTTATAAATTTTTCAAGCTTTCTATTCTTCATTTTTGCCATAACAAAAACGGAGCAAAAAAATAAAGTCAGCGGAGGACTTTTTGTTTTCATTTCTTTGATGATGATGTGGGAGAATTACATTTGCTTACGGATTAGTTTTGAAAAATATTTTTTGTTCCGTAATACATTAACAATTATCTTGTAGAAGATCATTTCAATGATCTGATAGCAAACGTTTTTAGAAAGTTGGAAGCATTTTTTAGTAATAGCTATACGCCATGGTTTATAGCCGTAAATTTAAAGGGATAAACGCCATGGTGTTTATACAATGTTGGCAACCATAAAAGTAGGATGAATAAATTTTCAAAAATATATCAGAATAAAACCGATTCAGAACTCCTCAAGATAATAACAAATAAAGATTATCTAGAAGAGGCAAGGTTGGAAGCTTTTTATATTTTAAAAAAGAGATCTCCTACTCAATTGACAAAAGCTCATGAAAATGAGATTGAATTAATAGAAAAGAAAGATAAAGAAAAAGATGATAAATATAATAAGAGTAACAGGTTGTTAATCAAAGAGTTGAAATCTATTCCCGTAAGAGACTCAAAACTTTACAAGAATGATAATTTAAATGACCTCAAGTGTATTCGTATTGATTCAGAAAATTATAGGCTCATTATTAATGATGCTAGAGGTTTTGGGTTAATATCACCAAGAATATTCCTAAAAGTGAATAACGATAACTCATTTAAATTATCACTAAAAGTGAATTATTATTCTTTAATGATAGGAACATTAGTTACACTGACTCTAATTGGAATAACTTATCCAAGAAGTTTTCATGAAAGTAATTACACACTTATTTCAGTGCCTTTACTTTTTGTAATCTCTATTCAAATAATATCATATGTAATGTTTCTTTTTATCAATAAAGAAAATTGGTTTAAACTATATATTTACAAGAAAATTTAACTAATAAAGTTGCCAACAATAGCTAACCTCCATCCACCGGTCGACACGCCCGCTGGTCGTAGTTTAGCCATTACGTTACCAGTAAGACCAACTAAAATATAACTTAATTTAAATTCACAATGGAAGATAAAGAATTTTTCAAACAATTAAAGAAAGAAACAAAAGAGTATTCAGATAAAATAGAAGACGGGTTTTGCAGTTTTTGCTTAAAAATTTATTTTCCAGAAATGACAGAGGATGATATTGATAATTCAATATTTGGGTTAAATGGAAATGACGATTCTATTGATTCATTCTATATAAATGAAGACAGAAAAGAAATACATATTTCTCAATTTAAATCTGCATATTCTCTTGAAAATATGAGTGCTTTAAAGAAGGAATGGATTTCTTACCTTATTACAGTTCCTGATAAACTTGATGATTATGATTATATTCAAAATCATACAAACCCTAAAATTAAAGATATTGCAACAGAATTTGCAGTTAGAAGAAATAAATATGAGATTAAATTTCATTTTTTTCATTTAGGTTATAATCCTAATAAGGAATTAATAGAAATCTATCAGGATTTAAAATATTATGATTTTAATGAAATTAAAGACCAATATTTAGAGTATCTAAGTAAAACTTCTTCAATAGAACCAAAAAATATTAATATAAAGTTGTCTTATGATAATAATCCTGAAAAGATAGAAAAGAAGATTGGAAAGCACCATACACTTATTTCATTAATTACTGGAGATGAGATTATTAATCTAAGAAATGAATTTAAATATAAATTATTTGATAAAAACTTACGTTTTAGCCTCGGTAATAATAAAATTAATAAAACGATTGTAAAGTCAGCTTTATAGGATAAGCAAAATTTTTACTTTTATAATAATGGTATTACTATAACTTCTTCTAGTTTTAAATTTAGAGAAAATAATAGTTCTGTCAGAATAGAATATCCTCAAATTATTAATGGAGCTCTATAGTTACCCCATTAGTTTGGACTGT
>NZ_JTAM01000116.1 GCF_000812565.1 Flammeovirga sp. OC4
ATTCGTGTCCTATAGATCATCAGAAATCTTCCGATTTCTAAAAACCACAAAAGCCGAAAACTTATTTTGCAGTATGGCAGTACATTGTAAACTAAATTATCGTCAACTTTCAATCAACCTGTCTGCCAGCATTTATAGGATCTACTTTCAAACTTCTTTCTTCTTCATTTTTCCATTGATGAAAAACGAAGCAAAAAATCTAGGCTTAGAAGTCAAAAGCTAAATTTCATTCCTCTCGCCTAAATGATTTTAAACTCGCTTTGCTCAAACAAGAAAATCATTTTTAACGGCTCAAT
>NZ_JTAM01000117.1 GCF_000812565.1 Flammeovirga sp. OC4
CTTCAAGGCCGAGGGAAGTACTACCTAACGAATTGAGTAGAAAGACCACTGGCGCGAATGTTAAGCGATAGCGTCATTCGTGTCCTTCAGATCATTAGAAATCTCCTGATTTCTAAATGCTGTAAATATTCGAAAATTTAGTTTACAGCGTAGTAGTATGACACATACTTCATTTACTTTTCAATTAATTTTGCTGTAGCTACATATTCTTCTACCATACTTTCGACCACTTCTTTTACTGAGCGAATCGATTTTACATATTCGATAGACGGTCCTGCACACCAAACGGTTTTGTACGTAGCACCAAATGCTGATTTTTCTAACATTTTCATCCCTTTGTAAAAGGTGAGCATCTTGGCAAATTTCTTCAATCGTTTATTCTTATTCAGAAGGGATTCAAGCCAATTCTGTTTTGTACCAATTTCCTTCATATAAGGAGTATTGATTACCGTACATGGAGTCCCTGAAAGCTTGGTGGTCATCACAATATCATCTGCCCCATAATCTACACAAGCTTGTTTGTAAGCTTCATTGACACCTCCTTCGTGTGTGGCAATAAAAGGGCTTCCCATTGAAATCCCAACGGCTCCAAGGTCAATTTTTTCTTTCCATTGCGTGCCATTACCCACTCCTCCTGCAGAAATAACAGGAATATCACATGCTTTTACCAAAGCCGGTACTAATTCACTAGCAGAAGTTGGACCAGCGTGTCCTCCTGCCTCTTTATTGACCGCAATGACCGCATCTGCTCCTAATTCTTGTACCTTCAAAGCGTACTTGGTATCCACCACATCACAAAAAACTTTAATGCCAGCAGGCTTACATTTTTCTATGATTTTACGTGGAGATCCCAAAGAGGTAATGATAAAATCAACTCCCAGCTCAACGCATGTATTCAGTTGTTCTTGTAGTCGGACATTCGATTTATTGGCAATCAAATTCACTCCAAAAGGTTTATCACCTATGGCAGTGCGTATTTCGTGTATCGCTGCTCTAAATTCTTTGTCAGTTCTATAGTTTAAGGCTGGAACAGTCCCTGTTATACCGCTTTTTGCTGCTGCTATCAGCATCTCCGCATTGGAAACTAAAAACATAGGAGCCATAATCATCGGGTAATCAATACCCAACATTTCAGTTAGTGGTGTGGAAATTTTTTCCATAGTGTGTGTTGTATTGGTTGAAAATAGTATGCATGCATACTAAATATTTTACTACAATATGGAAAAATTATATTGGAAAGTCAACCGGATGAGGGATGAGGGATGAGGGATGAGGGATGAGGGATGAGGGATGAGGGATGAGGGATGAGGGAAATTAATATCGTCAAACTTATACCCTATTTTTTTGATGTAATACTTTAAACTAATTTTCGAATATTTATGGTCTTTAGAAATCAGGAGATTTCTGATGATTGATAGGTCACGAATGACGCTGTCGCTTAACATTCGTACTATTGCACTTTCTACTCAATTAATTGGATAGTAATTCCCTCGGTCTTGAAGGGGAAAAAAATTTAGCTTTTGACTTCTAAGCCTTGAATTTTTTACTTCTTTTTGTTTCAAGATAACAACGAAGAAGAAGAGCACTTGAAAGTAGGCCTTATAAAATCTTATAGGAAGATGGATGGAAAGTTAACGAAAGTTTAGTTTAGAATATAGTAGTACAAAATTCAAATCTCCTTTAATTAGAGCAACTTATCAACAATATCTTGATGATTGTTACTAAAATATTCTTTCATATAACCATCAAGCTCATCAAAGCTTTCCTTATCGAAAGTTTGTTCCACTTTTCCTCCTGAGAAGTGGTAGATTTTGTCTGAAAGTTTTTGAAGAGCACTCAAAGTATGAGAAGCTATTAATATAATTTTTCCTCTTTCTTTTAAGGTATTGATGATTTTTTCAAGATCAATAGACGCCTCTACATCTAAACCGAGGAAAGGTTCATCCAGAAGAATCACGGGAGCATCGGCACTCAATAACATCATTAGGGCTAACCTTTTCTTCATTCCTGTAGAATAGTAATCTACGATCTCATCCAAAGGAAGCTCAAAAATGCTATTCCAACCATCTATGTCAAAATCAGGAAACCTCACTTTAAAAACATTGAGATGTTCTCGCCCTGTAATCATAGAATAGAAAGTGGGTTTCGCTTCTAAATAGCCTACTTGAGCTCTTAAAAGCGTCTCATTCTCCAGTAGCGTTTCGCCATTAAAATTCTTTTTCCACTGTGCTATGATCTCAAATAAGGTCGTTTTTCCTACGCCATTTTTTCCTAATACACCGATAATTTTTCCTTTTTCAATGGATATATTGATGTTTTGAAGTACCTGCTTTTCTCCGTAAGCGAAAGAAATATTTTTTAACTCTAACATACTATATGCATTAAAAATAATAGGATAATTGACGATTGGCTCTTTTCCATGACCTTATTCCCACAATCAAAGGCAATGGAATAAGGAAAGGAATAAAAATACTTATGTAGTAGAACGCAATGATAAAGGTATTTGCTCTAAAATTAGTGTTCGGTTCATAGGTAATATACTTCTGAAGTATCATCAAAAAGAGAACAAAAAATGAACCTAAAAATAAATAAGCGACCACATAAAAAACTTGGAAGTAAAAAACTAAGCCAATAAGCAATGCAAAACTATTGATGAGCAGAAAAAGCAAAGCCATCTGTTTAATTTTTTTCTTCAAGAAAGAGGTTGAAGTATCGGCTACTGCATAAAGAATTTGTCTTGGTTCGTTTTGTGTATAAAAACCGAAGATAGAGATACTTGAAACTACGATCCCAATTAATAAAAACTCAAAACGGAAAAGTCCGATTACTGTCAAAACAATGGCCACAATAATCCCCCACGCTCCTCCATTTCTCATTCCTGAACGCCAGTCATAAGCTGAGGCAGAAAAAGGAATAGGAAGTACAAATCCCTGACTTTCAATAGACCTATTGGTAGGTAAAAAGCTGGTGATTAATGGTAAAAAAAGAAGGATGGGATAGAGATAATTAGAGGGAGAAAAAGCGATTCCCCAAGTAAACAGGAGCACCCAAATCAGGTTTTCAAGTAAATAATACAAGATTGGGAACTTCATGAGTTGCAACAAAATTTTCTCATCTTTTCTATTGGCTTGTGCTGCCGAGAGAAGTGAAAGCAGTGCCGCATCCACAAAAAAAGCATGAAGTTCTTTAATATGAATCAAGAAAAATTGAAAAAAACTATAGAATATAAATAGCATTAGTAATCTCAAAATTCCTAAATCAGCTAAAATTCTGCTAATCTGTTTCCTTCTAAGATTTAGTATAGATAGTGTTAATTGTAAAATCACATCAATTTAATTTAGGTAATCTTACCAAGATTGTTGTCGTTCGTAAGTAGACAATGAGACATGTAAATGATCCCCCGTCCCATGATGTCTTATGATATTAAACCCTAAAGTATTAAAATAAATCTGACTAAACCAAATCATCCAGAAAGGTCTTCCCTTCGTTCTGAGGTCCATAGCGTGTACATATCCCGTGTTTTGCTTAAAGTGTAAAGAGCTTGATTTGGATGGTAAACCCATTTTCTTATAGTCTTCAGGTTCTCTACTTAAAGAGGTGATTAATACATCTTTATCAAAGAATAAAAGTGTTCTCAAACTGATTTTCAAGTAGGGATGAAGCTGTGTATATTCCTGTTTGATTTGATCACTTTTGGCATTTTTTCCAGTAAAAGAAAATAACGAAAAAATTGTGTAGGTTATTACGAATAAAAATACAAATAGTGTGATTCTCTTAATTGCAAGGAAACTGACCTTGTATTTTCTGAAAAATAATAAGTAGCCGATCGAGAGATAAAGTAACAAAATAAACGACAGTACCACGATCCCCACAACTAAACCTAACCAAACAGAAGCTGCATATTCGTGATACATATAAATGCCACTTCTGATCATCATGGTAAAGGGTAATACACATAAAAAAAGGGAAAAAATAGTCCACAGAAAGAATTTCAGTACTGCTTTTTTCCATGAAAATTTCTTTTGTGGGT
The DNA here is from genome assembly GCF_000812565.1 of Flammeovirga sp. OC4. GTDB lineage: Bacteria > Bacteroidota > Bacteroidia > Cytophagales > Flammeovirgaceae > Flammeovirga. Next base: position 4,031 of record NZ_JTAM01000117.1, read on the forward strand.
TGAAGTCTGTTTGATAAGAGTAAGGTTCGTATTTATAACTCATGTTATAGTTTTTAGATCATTTAATACATGAAGATATAAAACTAGTGATTTGTATTCAAAAAAAGGCTAGGCTTTGAAGAGAAAAGCACTACCAAACGAATTGAGTAGAAATTCCACTGGCACGAATGTTAAGCGTTAGGCCCTACTGATCAGCAGAAATCTCCCAATTTCTAAATATTATAAATTTTCGTTAATTAATACAACTACTTTTTATGAAGGATTAATGGTAGTGTGTTGTGGTTCGCGAGGACGTTGCAATGCAACGGCCCCTACAGAACTACCTTTTAGAAGATGATTATAAAATTAGGAGACTTTGCAAAGATCTGTTTCAAATAGGATTTGAATTTAAATTACACTCTCTAATTCAATAGAAGTGATGATAGTTGATTGATAGGTATTAAATTTCAAAGCTTGGGTAATAAAAAACGGAATGTCTACAAAGCCACCATTTTCTTACTAAGTTCTACCAATTGCTTTGCTGCTGCTCTATCGTTGGCATTCGGATTAGGTGAGGTCATAGGCCAACCTCCTTTTTTACATTCTTTATCTCTATACAGTACACTGTGTTGACTGAAATAAGCTCCAGAATAGTTAGGCGCATCATCAGATAATAATACATGAAGAGAGGTTTGTGCTGACTCCTCATTACTATTTGTGATTGAATGCCTGAAGGGATATAATAAAAATCTCACTATTTTCATCATCACTCCATTCCCTCCAAAGTTACTTCTTGCCCATCCCGGATGGACAGAGGCTGTACTCACACCTGTACCTTTCAAACGTTCACCGAGTTCCAAAGCATATAAATTGACCGCTACTTTAGCTTCACAATAAGCGTCTACACCATTGTATTTTCTATTTTTCCAATTGATATCATCGAAATGTATCTTGTAGCGGTTTTTAGCACTTCCTGCATGTCCCACTGAAGATAGAATGCCCACTCTAGCAGGTGCACTTTTCTTCAGTTGTTCCAATAGAAGTTCTGTCAAAAGAAAGTGACCAAAGTAACTTACTCCAATTGACATCTCAATACCATCTTTGGTGTATTGTGCCTTATCTCCTGAAAACAGAGCGCCAGCATTACACATCAAGCCATCCAGTCGGTCATATTTTGCCTTAAACTTTTCTGCAAAATCTCTTACTGATTGTAAGTCGGCAAAGTCCACCTTCATTACTTCATAACTGCCTTTTAAATTACCAAAGGCTTTCGCTCCTTCCTTTCCAGCATCTACTCTTCGACATGCCATGATCACATGACCACCTTGCTTCATCAGCTGTTTTGAAGTTTCAAGTCCAACACCTGAATTAGCTCCAGTGACTATATATATTTTACCACTTATATCTTTTTGGAGTGTTTTTTCATCACACCATATTACATTTTTGTTCGCCATTTTTTCTGATTTGAAAGTTTAAAAACCGGATTCTGCATTAATGTCTATCATACCAATCAAGCATCTGTCCGGGATGCTCAGAGTAGTAGGTATAACCATGGAAACGCTGCGATGTCCCTTCAATCCAGAAAAGCTTCTTGTCCCCTACTGGTATTGCATCATAAATGGCTTGAACATCCTCCGGAAACGTCATTTTATCGGCTTTCACTTGGGTGACAAACGTAGGTATCTTGATATACTTGGCATCAATAATTGGTGATGAGTCCTCAATTCTAAAACCGAACTGCTCACGATAAACTTCTTCGAAAGCTTTCTCTCCACTTTTCCCCAAATACATATTCTTAGACAATTTTTTGACAATAGCTTCTCCCGAAATAGGCTGGATCAACATCATCGATTTTACACCTTCAAAAGCTTCTGGATGTTTTTTCATAGCTACTAATGTAGAGTTACCTCCAAGACACATACTATGCAGGTGGATATCCATCCCTTTCGTATCCTCACGTTGTTTTACATAATTCAAAGAACCCACTACATCTTTATATTCAAAAAGACTTGGATTATAGGCATTGCTTTGAGCTGGTGCACTAAACCCATGATTTCTTAAATCATATGCCAAAACATTGTATCCTGCATCTGTCAGTGCTTTATATTTAGGTAAGAAGTTTACCTCAAATCCTCCTGCATTAGTCCAAGGCTTTATATGCCCTGCATAACCATATCGGTTACCTGGAGAAAAGTGATTACATATCACTATTTTGTTTGATGCATTTTTGGCCGGCATATACCACCCTTCCAATACAATTCCATCTGTGGAAGTAAAAGAAATATCTTCAAAGTGCATTCCGTATTCATCTGGTCTTCTCAATATCGGAGAACGTCGAACAGTTGCAATCATAGGAACTATTCTTTTCATCAGCATTCTAGCAATCATCATCGTTCGTTTTAGTGTTCTTAATAGGAAAATAGAAAATCAAGATGGCAGGAAAATGCTTTTTTACCTTCTTGATATTACAAAGGTAGCGTGATGAAAAATGGAAAAAGTATACATATTGAAGCAATAGAGAAACATATTGAAGAAAGAGTTGAAGTATCTTCAAGGCCGACGGAGGCACTAATAAAATAATGGGTTGAAAATCCTTGACTGGACTTTTTAGAGTATGTTTCAAATAAGCACTAAGTCATAAATAATTTTGAGTTTGTACTTATTACATTGTAAACTAAATTTTCGCTAACTAATATAATTACTTTTATAAAAGGTAAATGGTAGTGTATTGTGGTTCGCGAGGACGTTTTACTAAAACGTCCCTACAGTACTACACTATAGAAGAGGATTATAAAACCCTTTTCTTTTGACCTGTAATTAGACAATCATTTAGTAGTATCTCCCTCGGCCTTGAAGGGAAAAGCGTTAAGAATTCCATGTATTGAGTCGTTAAAAATGATTTTGTTGTTTGAGCAAAGCGAGTTTAAAATCATTTAGGCGAGAGAAATGGAATTTAGCTTTTGACTTCTAAGCCTTGACTTTTTTGCTTCGTTTTTGTGTTAAGACAAAAATGAAGAAGAAAGAAGTTTGAAAGTTGATCCTATAAATGCTGGCAGAAAGGCTGATTGAAAGTTGACGATAACTTAGTTTACAATGTACTTATGTCTAATATATTCTCTCTATTTTCTTGTAGATAAAAACAATCGGCACTATTTTGAATTATTATATCTATAAAGAACTCTCAAACTAATTATTTAAAAGCTATGAAAAAAGCAATTTGGAACGATGTCGTTCTAGCGGAAAGTGATGAAACCATCGTTATTGAAGGAAACCAATACTTCCCTCCTTCTTCTGTGAAAAAAGAATATTTCTCAGAGACAGCCACACACACTACATGTCCTTGGAAAGGGGAAGCGTCTTATTATACCATTGAAGTAGATGGTCAGAAAAATGTAGATGCAGCTTGGTTTTATAAACAGCCTAAAGAAAAGGCCAGTGAAATCAAGGATTATGTAGCTTTCTGGAAAGGGGTAAAAGTGATGTAACAATATAAAAAATAGCCTACAACTAAAATTGCAGGCTATTTTTTTGTCTTGAATCATCAATGTCCTGCAAACCGGATCTGTGTCAATTGATGTATTTTATAATCCATCGTAGATAAATCAGAGAAATTGAATTCCGTGAAGTCTCGATGACCACAAGCCCTTGCCACCACTTTCATCAACCCCGTAGTAGCTTCAAAGAAGTTGGACAATTGCTGTGCAGACTTCTGCATTTCCAACCGAGCTCTTAAATGATCCTTCTGTGTAGCAATTCCAACAGGACAATTATTAGTTGAACATGCTCTCATCCCCAAACAACCAATGGCTTGCATGGCAGAATTGGAAACGGCAATTGCATCAGCACCTAACATCAATGCTTTTACAAAATCATCTGCGACTCTCAAGCCTCCTGTAATAATTAAAGAAACGTCCTTCGCTCCCATTTTATCCAAATGCCTTCTTGCTCTAGCCAATGCTGGAATAGTAGGCACATTGATATTATCTTTTAAAATGTTAGGGGCAGAACCTGTTCCTCCACCTCTTCCATCAAGAATAATATAATCTACACTAACGGCCAACGCAAAATCAATATCGTCTTCAATTCTTGATGCCGCCATTTTAAAACCAATTGGAATTCCACCTGTTTGTGCTCTGACTTCATTGGCAAAGGTTTTATAATCCTCTACGCCATGAAAATCAGGAAATGTAGCAGGCGAAATCGCAGATTGTCCTTTTTCCAAACCTCTTACTTTTGCAATTTCTTCCGTCACCTTTGTGCCTGGCAAGTGACCTCCTGTACCGGTCTTAGCCCCCTGCCCTGCTTTAAAATGAAACGCTTGTGCTTTCTTTACTTTGTCCCATGAGAAGCCAAACTTACCCGATGCCAATTCATAAAAATACCTTGAGTTGGCTTCTTGCTCTTCGGGCAACATCCCACCTTCTCCACTACAAATTCCCGTTCCTGCTTTTTCGGCTCCCATAGACAATGCAATCTTTGCTTCCTTCGACAATGCTCCAAAACTCATATCTGATACAAAAATGGGAATGTCTAATTGTAAAGGCTTCTTCGCATTTTTTCCTATCACGGTAGACGTGGTCACCTCCTCTTCATCCAACAAAGGTCTTCGTGAAAGTTGAGCTGGTAGAAACTGTATTTGTTCCCACCTCGGCAGAGTGGTACGGTCGACCCCCATAGACGACGATGGACCATGCTTCCCCACTTGCTTTAAACCACTTTTAGCCAATTGTTGAATATAGGCAGTGTAGGGTTCCGTTTCTTCGGGATGTGTATCGGCGTATTGCCCTAAGTAATCCTCTCTGTTAAAAGGCTGAGGAAACTGCTCTAAATAGGCATTGATTTCGTCCTCATCTACATACAAAACCCCCTCTTCAATACTCGTTTGAAATTTATGCAAAGCTTCTTCATTATTGTATTCACTTACACCTGTATCGTACCGGTAGTCCCAACCGTGAAGGCCACAAATCAGATTGTGTCCACTGATACTTCCATCGGCCATTAATGCTCCTCTATGCAAGCATCGACCATACAAAACGGAAATTTCTTCTCCGTATCGTACAACCACCAAGTCCAATCCATTGACTTGAAATCCTACGGGTTCCTTTTCCGGAAGCCCTGCTATTTCGGTAAGCTTTACTTTTTTCATTGTGTTGTTTTTGGGTGATTAAGTAGTTCTTAAATTGTTCCTATATCCTATACTTAAAGTATCTCTATAATTTACATATTCTTTTGCTAAAAGTGACAATAAAACACTGTAAACTAATACTTTGAATACGCATTATGCTATAAACAAAATTCCTAAATATTTATAGCCGATGGAAGAAGTGGTTACTGTGGTGGCTCGTGAGGTCGTTGCAAAACCCTTTATAGTGTTGAAAAACCAACATGTTTCAAGTGTTAAGCGCTAGCGTCACTTGGAACTGATCATTGGTGAAGTCTCCTGACTTCGAAGTAAATACCACATTTTCATTCATTTCGAAGTCGGGAGACAATATGTAATCACAAGTGATGCCTATCGGCTTAACACTCGCGACATGGTGAGTGGTTACTGTGGTGGCTCGTGAGGTCGTTGCAATGCAACGACCCTACAGAACTGCACTTTAGAAGATTATCATAAAACATTTGTCTTTTGATCTGTAGAACACGAATGATGCTGACGCTTAACATTCGCGCCAGTAGGCATTCTACTCTATTTCGTTTTGTAGTTCTAACCTCGGCCTTGAAGGGAAAAGCATGAAGAATTTCATGGAATGAGCCGTTAAAAATGATTTTCTTGTTTGAGCTTTAGCGAGTTTAAAATCATTGAGGCGAGAGGAATGAAATTTAGCTTTTTGACTTCTAAGCCTTGAATTTTTTGCTTCTTTTTGTTTCAAGACAAAAAAGAAGAAGAAAGATGCTTGAAAGTAGATCCTAAAAAACGGGTAAAAAGAAATTAAGACAACAAAAAAGGCTACCATCACGGTAACCTATAGATTAATATTTTTGATTGGGAGTCAAATTTTCCAGCTCCTCCTTTTCAGATTGCTGCTCTTCTACTTGTTGTTCAATTTTCACTTCTTCTTTCACTTCCTCTTCTTCTTCTACTTTAAACGATAATAAGACGATAGGAATACAAATAAGCATTACAATTGACCACAATGTAGTGCCAAGCATTATTTTGATATTTTTCATTTTCAATCGTTGTTCATTTCACTAAATCATATCAATAAAGAAATTTAAATTACAAAAACGGGTAAACAAAGAAGAATGTTTCAGAATTATAATTTTATAAGATAATTGACATTTATTGAAAGATAAGAGTAATTTGATGTTTCAATTCAGCAACAAGAAGTATGGACCAAAGGATCACCAAAAAATTCTTATTTGAGACGTTTGCACTACAGCCTAACGATATTTTTCATCTTGCACGTACAAGTATTGATCATCATGAGGACCTGATTATGCACTACCACGATTACTATGAGTTTTTTGTAATATCCGAAGGTGAAGGGATTCATATTATCAACAACGAGGAGTTTCCGATCCAAAAAGGAACGGCTTATTTTATACGCCCTAGTGATGTACATACTTTTAAGAAAACCTCTAAAGAGGAATTGGTCATTAATAATTTAGCCATTAAAGCTCATTGTATTCCCCACTATCAGCAACGCTATTTTGAGGCTCCTGAACAGTTTTTTTGGAACGATACTCCACTTCCCTTTTCTTATAATTTCAACGAAAGTCAACTTCAAACCTTATTGGGGCATTTGGAACAGATGAGCATCAGTGAAAACTCCCTACTCACCTTAGACCTCTTACTGCTCCACCTCTTTGCATTATTACAAAAGAGAGCCTACCAGAATGGTCAACTACCACCTTGGCTCAACTATACCCTTCAAGAGTTTCGCTCTCCTTATTACCTCAAAATGGGAATTGATGGTTTTATTCAGCTCTCTCAACGTTCTGGCGACTACATCAATAGAGTAATCAAAAAGGCTTTCAAAAAAACGCTTACTGAGCTTATCTTAGAGGAACGTCTGAACTTTGCGGCACATCAGCTTGCTATGACCAACGCCCCCATAAAAAGTATATATACTAATGCTGGTTTTGAAAACCATAGTTATTTTTTCCGTGTGTTTAAAAAGAAATTTGGGGTAACGCCTTTGCAGTATAGAAATAAGAATCACAAAGTAGTTTGATAAATAGATACTCCTACAAGTCTTTCATGCTCTACTTTCAATCTTTCTTCTGCTTCATTTTTTCAACTGCTCTTGAACTCCACTAGCGCGAATGTTAAGCGATAGCGGCATTCGTGTTTAAAAGATCAATAGAAATCTACTGATTTCTAACTACCACAACTATGCTATTAGCTCCTTTTATATCGCAAGTGTTAAGCCGATAGGCGCCACTTGTGATGTACATTGTCTCCCGACTTCGAAATGAATGAAAATGTGATGTTTTTCGAAGTCGGGAGACAATGAGCAGTTCCAAGTGACGCTATCGCTTAACACTTGAAACATGGTGATGCACAAGAAGTGAGTACATTGTAAACTAAGTTTTCAAATATTTAAAGTGTTTAGAAATCAGGAGA
>NZ_JTAM01000118.1 GCF_000812565.1 Flammeovirga sp. OC4
CCTTTTGTGAAGGAGAAATGGTAGTGTATAGTGGTTCGCGAAGTCGTTGCAATGTAACGACCCTACAGAACTGCTTTTAGAAGGTGAGTATAAAACCTTAGTCTTTTGACATGTAATCAGGCAATCATTTAGGTGAAAGGAATGAAATTTAGCTTTTGCGTTCAAAGCCTTGACTTTTTTGCTTCGTTTTTCATCAATGGAAAAATGAAGAAGAAGGAAACTTGAAAGTAGGACATAAAAGCATGAAGAATAATTGATTGGAAGTTTACGGTGCAATAAAAAAGAGGCAAATCAATATTAGTTGAAATGCCTCACATTTTAATTATGAATCGAAAGTAAATTTTCTATGTGCTTTAATTACTAAACACAAGAAAAAATAAAAAATTCGATTACTGAAAGATTATTATGTTAATCGTTGTAGAGTCCAAATATAATATTGAATTAATGCTAACATTTAAACCCAATTAAAAGAATATCATCAATTTGTTTACTGCCATTTTTCCAAGCGTCAAACTTTTGAGTCATCTTTTCTTTCTGCTTTTCCAAAGGAAGTGTATTCCAACTGCAAAGATCTTCAATGAGCTGTTTTCTCATGTATTTCTTATTCTCTTTCCCTCCAAACTGATCTTGAATACCATCTGAATAAATATAGAAAGTATCTGTTTTTTGAATGGCAATGGTATGCTCTTCGTACGTTTTCTGCTTATTCTTCATTCTGTTACCTCCAACATGACGGTTCGTGCCCTTGTAGAGGTCGTATTCACTTTTATCTTTTACAATTAAAAGTGGATTTTTCGCCCCTGCATATTGTAAGGACTTTTTATCTTTGGCAATAGTACAAATGGCAACATCCATTCCTTCACGCGACCATTCATTTTCTTCTTGATGTAGTGTTAGAGCAATGTATTTATCAATTTTCGCTAATATTTCAGCAGGAGAAGTAAGTCCTTCGATATTGACAACCTGATTCATCAATGCATTTCCCATCATAGACATAAATGCACCTGGAATACCGTGTCCTGTACAGTCTAGCGCTGCAATAATGGTTTGTTCATGTTGTTGCCCGACCCAGTAAAAATCACCTGATACAATGTCTCTTGGTTGGTACATCACAAAATGTGAAGAGAAAAATTCAGTAAAATGCTGTTCTGCTGGAAGCATAGCGTTTTGGATGCGCCAACCAGCATGAATACTTTCTTCTGTCTTTTTACTTTGTATTTGTAAAGAGGTGAGTGCCTCTTCTAATTGGTTGGCTGTAGATCGAATCTCAATGTTTTGCTCAGAAATTCTTTCATTCCTCGCTTCTAATTCAAGATTGGTTCTTTTTCTTTGTACCGCATTTTTATACTGTAAGCTTCCGACCACACCGAGTGAAACTATTAATAACAATAAAGTGGCAGCAGCCCAATATTGCTTAGCGATCAATGCTTTTTGAAGTTGATTTTTTTGCTCTAGAATCTCAATTTTCTGTTTTGCAGCTTTCTCGGTTTCTATCAATAATTTCTTCAAATAAGAACGATCAGTTTCTAAGTCGTTTACCTTGGCATTTTGTTGATCAAGATAACTTTTCAATAAATAAACAGCCTCTTCATCGTCCAATTGATTGATACTGTCCAAGAATGAGTAATGATTTTTGAGTTCAGTGAGTGCTTCCCTCAATTGTTCTAATTCATCTTGGTCTGGATTTCCAAAGAGTTCTAATTCTTCTTTAACGGCTAGGTTATATTGACTTTGAGAAATTTCTCCTCTATAATATTTAATACTGTTGAGGTAGGATAATGCTTGAGAGTAGTAATTTCTAAACTTCATCACATCGTCAAGACTTCTGTATTCTGATTTTAGAACAGGCTTGTATTTATATTTCTCTAATAATTTTACAGAAGAGTTGAGTTGTCGGTAAGCATCACTAATCTTGTTCATTCTTAGGTAAGTTCTACCTAGAAATATTTTTGATATTCCCTCAAAGTATCTATTCTCATTTTGCTTACTTTCAGTTATTGCCTCCACAAAGTATTTTCGTGCTTTTGAAAATTTTGGATTTTCTCCAAGCAATTGATTTGTTCCCTTTCCAATAATTGAAAGAACATAGGCGTCTTTGATATTATTCTTATTGGCTATTTCTTCTGCTTTTTCAAAGTAAGGCAAAGCTTCATCCTGAATCTCCAATGAGGTGTACAAGAAGCCAATATTCAAATAAGCGATCACTTCTAGTGTAGATAACTGCAGTTCGTTGGAAAGAAGTTGTGCTTCTAAAAACGATGATTTAGCATTCTCAAAATCAAGACTGACCCTATAGGTCGCACCTAGATCAAGTAAAAAGTTGACTTTATCTGATTTTTGCGTTGACCTTTCTGAAAGCTTTAAGGCTTTTTGGTGAAAGTTAACGGCTTGAGGAAAAGTAGAGAATTCCCTAAAAACAATAGCCTTGGTGTTGTAAGCCATGGCGAGTGCCTCATTATTGGATATTTTCTTTGCTGTTCGTATTGCTTGATTAACAAGTTGAAAAGGCTCTTTTTGAGAAGATGGATTTCTTTCCACAGCCATTAAAGCCATTGCCGTAAGTGTTTCAACTTTTTTGGCATTGTCTTCCATTTTCATTCCTTGTTCAATACTAATAGGAGTAGTATTAGTATCTGCTGCCATTAAATTGAAGCATACTACTAACCCAAGTGCCAATGTGACTAATCTATATCTAGTTTGCACTTCTTTATTATTATGATGGTTTAATTATTTTTTATAACAGGTTTAACCTTTCGTAGTGCAAAGATTTAACCAATTTTGTAGCAATAAAGTACCATAATCTTCAGAGACCTCTGGATGAAATTGTACTCCCCACCAATTCAAAGTTTTATGCTGCATTGCTTCATTTTCGCAAGATTGTGAGTGAGCTAATAATTGAAAGCTGTCGCTTAAAGTAACGCTTTCGCAATGATCTTCTTCAAAGACACTGTTTTGAGGAATTGCGTGGAAAAGAGGAGAAGGGGAAGTCTGTTTTATGGTTTCTAAACTTCTAGCTTCTGTTGTTCTTTTAATTTCACCACCTTCCAACATTCCTAAAATCTGATGTCCAAAACAAACTCCTAATACTGGAGTGTCTATAGTTTTTAATATTTCAAATTTTTTCAAATAGGGTACAGAATCTACCTCTGTCAGTAAAATAGGTGCTCCACTGATGATGATTTTATCAGCATTTATCAAGTGTTCTTCAGTAAGAGATTCTATCGTAACGATAGAATAGTTTAAATTTTCTTGTGTTAGGATCTCACCAAAATGCTTTGTTTTTACGCTTCCACAGTTAACGATTAAATGCTGTATTTCCACTAGAAATTTATTTAGTTTATAATGTACTTAATGCACTGTAAACTAAATTATCGTCAACTTTCAAACTTCCTTCTTCTTCGTTTTTGTCTTGAAACAAAAGAAGCAAAAATCAAGGCCGAGAGAGATGCTACTAAATGATTGCCTAATTACAAAACAAAAGAGAAAGGTCTTATAATTATCTTCTAAAAAGCAGTGCTGTAGGGACGTTGTATTGCAACGTCCTCGCGTACCACAATATATGAACATTTATTCTTCATAGAAGGAATCATCACAATTAACGAAAACCTAGTTTGCAATGTGTTTACCATCAAGATATAAAAAAGCCCATGGAATAAAAAGTTCCATGGGCTAGTGTTGTAGTATCAATTATTAAAAGCGTTCTGTTTTAATATGACAATACGGTTTTGCCTTTTTCTTGAAGTAATACATTTGATGGTATTCTTCAGCATCCCAGAAAGTAGAGGCTTTTGTAACTCTTGTTGCTACATCATATCCTTTATCCTCTAATTCTTTGATTAGCTTTTCGGCAATTTCTTTTTGATAATTTGAAGTATAAAAAACCTCTGATCTATATTGTTTACCAACGTCTGGCCCTTGTCTATTGACTTGAGTAGGGTCATGAATTTCAAAAAATAACCTTGCTAACTCTTCATAAGACACTTTGTTTGGATCATATTTGATCTCCAAAGCTTCAGCATGCCCAGTATCAGTGTAACAAACTTCTTTGTAAGAAGGGTTGTTTTTTTGTCCACCAGTGTAACCTACTTGAGTACTGATTACACCAGGTAATTTAGCAAAGTAATATTCTACACCCCAGAAACATCCGCCAGCAAAAATAGCAACATTCGTTTCTGCTACTTTCTTTTCTTCAGCAGGTGTGAAGTTCAAAGATGCAGAGTTTACACAGTGTCTTGTATTTTTTGCAGTTAATCCTTCACCAATAAATACATGACCTAAGTGAGCATCGCAATTAGCACATAAGATTTCTGTTCTTCTACCGTCAGCATCCGTTTCTCTTTTAACAGCACCTTCTATCTCATCATCAAAACTTGGCCATCCACAATGAGAATCAAATTTATCATCTGATTTATAAAGTGGAGTGTCACATCGTTTACAGGTATAAGTACCATCTTCAAAATGAGCATTATATATCCCGGTGCCTGGACGTTCAGTTCCTTTATGTACAATAACATATTTCTCAAAATCTGTAAGCGGGTTGAATTTTGTATTCTTATCCATATCTTGGCTTAATGTAACGCTATGTAATGCTAATAATAATGTAAGTAATCCGAGTATCCTTTTCATAATGTTTAATTTAGGTTTGTATTATTTTATGAATACAATTTTACGGAAGTATCTACACAAGAAATGTGGTATGGTTCACATTTGTTTTGAATCAACGTTGATTTAACACTTTTTATACCCAATTTTCTATTTGATGTATTCCATATTTTAATTCAAATACCAAGGTGTCCTTCAATTTTTGAACTTGGTAAGGGGAAATAAAAAACCTCTACTAGTAAATAGTAGAGGCTTCTTGTCATGTTTACTTTATGTATTAATTTTTCGGAGTAGTCTGTAAGGACTGTAATACCTTATCAATACCTAAAGAAGAGCCTTGCACTGGTGGAAACTCTTTAAATGTGGCTAAGAATTTACCTGTATAGGCTTGTGCAGGAACGAAAGTCCACATATTGTCAGCAAACCAACGAATGTACAAAGCAGATTTATAAGAAACTTCATACGGGTCAGCTCTGAGGTTGATAAGAATAGGCCATGAAGGCGTTTTTCTGTAAGCCGTATTGATGGCGCCTTCCATGATGGCAAAGTGTAATTTCCAATCTTTGTATCTTAAAGCATTTAAATTGCCTGCTGCATCAAAATAAAAGATCTCATTACGAGGAGCCTCTTTGATGTCTCCTTTCCAGAAACTCATCTGATTGTAGCCGTCTAAGTGTACCTTGAATGTTTTGTCACCAGCTTTATATCCAGTCAGAAGCTTTTCTTTCACATCAGAAACACCTGCAGCGGCCAAAATAGTTGGCATCATATCTTCATGAGAATAGATGCTATTGTCTATAGTACCAGGTTTGATCACACCAGGCCAACGGATAGCACAAGGTACTCTGAAACCACCTTCCCAAGTAGTTCCTTTTTCACCAGCAAATGGAGTAGAACCGCCATCAGGCCATGAGAATTTCTCTGCACCATTGTCAGTAGAGTACATAATCATAGTATTGTCAATAATGCCGAGTTCTTCTAGCTTTGCCAATACAATACCAATGTTTTTATCATGTTCTACCATACCATCAGGGTATAAACCGATACCTGTTACTCCTCTACTTTCTTCTTTAAGGTGAGTCCAAACGTGCATTCTAGTGGCACTTAGCCATACAAAAAATGGTTTCCCATCATTATGTGCTTTTTCAATAAACTGCAATGCCGCTTGTGTAAATTCATCATCCACAGTCTCCATTCTTTTACGAGTCAATGGACCTGTATCTTGAACACGACCGTCAGCGTAAGAGTGAATAACGCCACGAGGACCAAACTTTTTATGGAACTCTGGGTCTTTAGGATAATAGTACGTTTCGGGCTCTTCTTCCGCATTTAAGTGGTAAAGATTGCCGAAAAACTCATCGAAACCGTGATTGGTGGGTAGATGTTCATCTTGATCCCCTAAGTGGTTTTTGCCAAATTGACCAGAAGTATAACCTAAAGGTCTCAATAATTCAGCAATGGTAGGTTGATTGTCTTTGATTCCCTGTTTTGAACCAGGCATACCGATCGTCAACAAACCCGTTCTAAATGGATGTTGCCCTAAAATAAACGCAGCTCTTCCTGCTGTACAGGATTGTTGAGCATACCAATCGGTAAACATTGCCCCTTCGTTGGCAATTCGGTCAATGTTTGGGGTTTTATATCCCATCATACCGTGGTTGTATTTACTAATATTGGCCCAACCAATATCATCACCCCAAATGACTAAGATATTGGGTTTCTTGTTTTTATTTTTCTTTTGTGCATTGGTTGAAAATGCGATGAGCAATAGTGATAAAAAGAAAAGTAATTTTCTCATAGTTTAATGGTCTTAATATATAGAAATAGTGACTTATGTTAAATAAGTTGTCGTTTTTGCCTTCTTAGGTTTCCTTTGAGTTAATAATTAGCTGTTTTGAATTCAATAGGTACTTAAGTAAATGTTCAAAATTATCTATAGCTTAAATGCATTTGAATTAAACTCATGTTTCGTTAAAATTTTTCGTCTTAACTATGGCTAGGACTGTAAATTTTGCCTTACCTGAGATCAATTCATTCTACATTTATAAACTATATTTAATTATGATCAGCTACTTATAAATAAATAAGTACCTACTAAAACAATTATTAATAGGTACTTAAAGTTAGAACATTATCAATTAATTCCAATCAAGTTCTTTTCTTTTCTGCCAGTAGATTTCGTTTTCTTCATATATTTCATCTAACATCTGGAGATCAAACATATCAAGCTGTACTTCGGCTCCTTTTAGGTTTTCTTGAAGCATATCAGCGGTAGAAGCACCACTCAAAGCCACTGAAACCCAAGGTTGAGAGAGTACAAATGCCATAGCAATCGCATCAATACCTACATCGTGTTTTTGTGCAATAGCATTTAATTTTTGTTTGAAAGGTTGAAAGTCCTCCTCTTCATTTCTACCAGTTAAGCGACCATTGGCCACCACTTCTTTAATGATGACACCCCATCCTTGATAGGCCGCTTCTTCTAACATTTTTGAAGCCGACCTTTCTAATATATTGTAAGTTGCTTGCACTGATTGGAATAGGTGCTCACTTTCTCTTTGTATTTTTAAAGCCTTTTCAAGTGTTTCACTTTGTTTCTCTCCACTAAGAGAAAGACCTATAATAGTACCAGTAGATTTAATATCCCATAGTTGTTGCAATACTTCCTCGTTATCCAGTACACCACTTTCTAATGTAGCCGAATGAATATGATAAATATTAAGGTTTTCATCCAGTAAACTAACACTTTCCATCCACTGTTTTTTAAGTAGATCCAAGGTATGACTCTTAATTTCGTGGTGTTCAGCTTTTACATTCCATTCCGCAGTGTATTCATATCCCCATTTCGAGCCTACTACAAGTTTTGAAGTGTCTTCTTGTTGGTTTAGCCAACTTTTCAAAAACAGTTCTCCTTTTCCGTAGCTTCTAGCTGTATCAAAATATCGGATACCATTCTGAAGTGCCACATCCATTACTTGTGCAGCATTCTTTTGCATTACTTCAATGTCGTAGTTATTGTTAAGGTCATCTCCATGTCCTAGGTTTATATATCCGGGTCTTCCTAATGCAGCTAACCCCAATCCAACTCTAGAAACATATAGGTTAGTTTTACCAAATGGAATAATTGAGTTTTTATTCATAAAATTTTCGAAGTCTATTAAGCATTCATAAGGCATCCAATCAGGTGATGCACTGTAAAATTGCTTACGATATTAATAGAATATGGTTCGTTCATCGTTATGAACCGTTCTTTTGATTGAAAAAGAATATCCTAGACTAAATTTTCAATCATTAAAAAATATGGTCAAACAAATTGCGGTCTTTTTTTCTTAAAAACAAAAAAATGGATTGCATTATTTGATAAAAGAATAAATAATTGATGGCATCTATATTTATTCATAAAAAGAGTTTGTCGAAAGAAGCTCTTTTTAGTTTTAGAGTAACTATTTTTTACTTTTTTGAAATTATTTTTTCTGTATTATTTACACTTTATTTTATGTGTTATTGAAAAGAATTTGAAGGGTTATTTTTAAGATTTTAAAAAATAGGCCTATCCTTTGAAAAATCATAAATCCTTACTTTTATAAGTGTAAAAAATACTTTAAAAAAAGTTTGGTAATAATAAGGGTAAGATATACATTTGAAGTACAAAGTAAGAGCATTAGTTTAATCATATATAAACACTATAGACATGAAAAATTTCACAATAGCAACAGTGGTTATCGCGGTAGGATTCGCAATCGCTCTAGCGGTTTCACTATAGATAAATACCTTAACCAATAAAGACATATAATATACTTAACACTTTAGCCTATTGGGTTTTTACTCAATAGGTTTTTTTTGTTACTTTAGTACAAAACTTTAAAGATACGCAATGAAACATGTCTCTCAATTTGGTTTACCGAAGAAACGAAAACAAACTTTAGATATTCTTGAAAAAGCATTTACAGAAGGAAATCTCGACCCTCATGATTATGAAAATAGATTAGATATAGTGATGCAGGCCGATTCAATAGATAAATTAGATCTAGTTTTGTCTGATTTTCCCGAACATTATGTAAAAGAATTAGGTTCCAATATCAAATCTTCTAGTGTGATTGCTCCCGAAAGTATTGCACCACAAGATCATGATAAGTTGTCATTAAATATCTTAGGAGGGAAAAGCCTTGTTATTGATAATGTGAATACAAGTTCATCTAGGATTTTTACAATTATTGGTGAGCAAAATATTAAGTTTAATGACCCTAATTTAAAAAATACAAAATCTGATTATGAAGTAGTTACTATTGTTGGGGAGACGAATGTGGACTTAAGAAACCAATGTTTAGAGGGGGCGGTTGTTAAACTACGTATGACAAAAATTGTAGGAGAGGTAAATATCAAAGTTTTGCCAGGTACTGTTGTAGAAGATCGTACCAAGAAAATTTTAAGTGAATATTCTCATGTTTTAAAAAGTAAAACGTGGAAAAATAAAATATATAATGCTTTTAGTTCTTCAAAAGAAGATGCTGTCCCTACAGTGACAGACAAAGTAAATTGCCATTTAATCTTAGAGGGAATTAGCGTTTTAGGTTCTGTTAATATCACAGTCTATGACGTGCAATAAAATAGAGTAATTAGATCCTTCAAAGAAATAACGAAGCCACTTTAATAAAGGTGGCTTTTTTATTTTGTCTGTACATTGTAAACTAAGTTTTCGAATATT
>NZ_JTAM01000119.1 GCF_000812565.1 Flammeovirga sp. OC4
AGATCAGCAGAAATCTCCTGATTTCTAAAAACTACTTTATGGACTACAACTTGATCCATTTTTCATTCATGGCACTTCCCTAAATGATGTATAAAAAAGGGGACGAACGGTGACAAAAACATAAAAACTACAATTCTTGGGTAGAATATGAAAATTAATAATTAGATTTGAGTAATCAACGACTATTATTAAGTACTTAAGCAAAACTATGTGTGTTAAACTATTCAGCGTGAATGTGTACATCTGTTTTGTGCTCTTATTTTTTTCAACAGTTACTAAAATACAGGCTCAAGACGCTCAATTATCACAATATTACGCTTCGCCTTTGTATCTGAATCCTTCATTAGCTGGAACAAGTGGAGATGGAAGAGCAACTATTAATTACCGTAACCAATGGGTAGGAATCCCATTGAATTACAATACATTTATGGCCTCATTTGATACGCCGATTCCGAAAAAGAATTTTGGTGTAGGCTTTTTAGCACATCAAGATATTTTGGCGGTATCATCGGGTACATCTATGACTCGGTTGTCGATTAATATGACGGGTGCCTATCATTTAAAAATCAATAAAAAATATAATTTGAGTTTTGGTATACAGGGGGGCTTTGAGCAATCATCTTTAGGCTTTAATAGCTTCACTTTTAACGATCAAATAGATAATGATGGAAATATAAGTGGCTCAACAGCAGATCAATTGACAGATCAAAATAAAATCTACCCCGACATTTCATCGGGTTTGATGTTTTATTCAAAACAACTTTGGGTAGGTGCCTCGGTTTATCATATCAATCAACCCAACATTTCAAGGTTGGTCAATAGTGTAGATATTTTACCATTGAGATTTAGTGTAAATATGGGCTATAGGATTCCATTGACTTATAAATGGAAAGGAGCGATTGCAGACTACGATGATAAAACGATTAGCCTGATGATGCACTATCAGTCTCAAGGAACTGGAGATCAATTGAGTTTAGGAGCAAGTGTTAATTACAACCCCATCATTTTTGGTGTATGGTACAGAGGGTTGCCGATCAAAGCGAATGATCACCCAACACAACTCAATCATGATGCAGTGGTTGTGATGTCGGGTGTTAAATTCAACCGATTTGTGATCGGGTATAGTTTTGATTTTCCGATTGGTGGACTCACTTTAGGCGAAGGAAATTCTCATGAAATATCCATACGATACGATTTGAATTTCTATCCTAATTATTATAAAAAGAGGAACTTGAAAAAGGAAATTCCAAGTCATGCTAACTGCCCAGTTCCATCCATTTAAATAAAGCAAACTAACACAATGAAAAACAAACTTTTATATTTAGTAGTACTGCTACTTGCCTTTTTCTGTTTACCTTCTGTATCATTTGCTCAGAAGATAATGGCTAACGCAAGTCAGGGTTTATCAGGAGGAGAAGATATTATTGCTACTCCAGTAGAACGTTGCTTGACCTACAGTTCTTATTTTTATATTGATGAAGATGGAAAGGGAAGTGTTTCTAATCTTTCTTGGGATTTTGGCGATGGGAACACTTCAGTAGAGAACAACCCGTATCATATTTTTCAGACGGATGAAGATAAATCGTTCAATCTAAAAGTGACTTTCACACAAGGTGGGCAATCTAAAACTTTAGAAACGGTCATTAAAATTTCTACAGCTCCAGAAGTTGACTTTTCAGTAAGTACCACTGAAGGATGTGATGGTACTCAAGTATTTTTTACGATAGAATCGTCCATTAGCCTAAAGGATGTGAAGTTTACCGTTAATGGACAAGTGTTAGCCGAAAATGAATTGTCAAATCCTTTGCCAGCAAGAGAACAACCTTATACCGCAACTATTTACGGAACAACAGATAACGACTGTGCTATTAAAACGACGAATGAATACATTACAATTTCAGAGTTGATTGTTCCGAGTATTTCTCCTTCATCTTTGATTACCTGTGCTACTCAGGTTACTCAAACCTTCAATGCTTCAACAATATTTGAAGAAACTGGAGCGAAGGTGTCTTCAGGAGTAACTTATGAGTGGGATTTTGGTGATGGTAATACGGCTCAAGGTAGCAGAGTAAGTAACAACTATGATATTGCAAAAGGAGACCATTACACTTTAACGATCACGGCAACTTATGGAGGATGTTCTCAAACGGCATCGATTCCAGTGGCTTTAGGCGTAGATGCTGATATGTTTACCTACGAATTACCGGATACATATTGTGCGATTTATCCTGTAACATTTACGCCCTCATTGCCCGATAATCTCGATGGCCAAACGATCACTTGGGATTTTGGAGATGGTGTGAAGTATACTTCTGTTTATCCTGAAAAAATGCGTCATAATTTTACAAATACCCGAAGTTATACGGTAACAAAAACCGTAACAGCCAAGGTGGGTAGTTGTAGTTATACATTATATGTAGATGTTCCACCGATGGAACTCTCAGACATTAGTATTAAAGCCAATCGTTCTACTTTTTGTACAAATAATTTTAATGTGGTGTTATCCATCCAAAATTTGAATGGAAGAATTACCAATTTTTTCTGGAGGCGAAAAGGAGTCGATGAGAGGTTATTTGAGAATGAAGATAATCCCACCATTCCGTTAACAGGGTACGGAGAGCATATCATTGAATTGGTGGCGAATGATGCAGGTGAATGTGTCATTAATGAAATCGAAATTTCGTCATATCCCATTGAAGCAGAAATTATGGGTTTGTATAGTTCTTGTGCACCCCACACATTGACGATTGGTTATGAATTGATTCAAGATGACGCATTAATCAAAGACAATTCAACAAGTAGAAGGTGGGAAGCAGAAGAAAGGTCAACAGGTAAAGTATATACAAGTACTAGCAAGAATTTTGAATTGAAATCCTTGGAAGCTGGAGTTTATGATATTATAGTTCAGATTGACTTTGCAGCTGGATGTACAGTAACAGCATCAGATGAGTTGAAAGTGGGAGAAGCGGTAAAAGTAGATTTCGAGGTACTTGATGGACCTGATTATTGTAATGGTTCACTTATTGAGTTTAATAATACCACCGATTTGGGTACAGGAAGTGAGGGCGATGTCACTTTTTTATGGGATTATTTTGGTACTGATGTTTGGACTTCTTCATTTGGACGCAATGGCATACAAACGTATGATCACCTTGAGCCAGGAGAGTATTCAGTAGGTTTGAAAGCGGTACAAGATGGTTGTGAAGGGCAGCCTGTTTATAAAAAAATCACGATTTTAGAGCCACTCGCTAAATTTGAATTAGGTGTAACTGAACTGTGTGATCCTGATAAAATTTACATTGAGAATGAGTCAATAGGAGCAGGTGAAGGAAGTGATTATATATGGGATATTGAAGTAGGATTCAGGACCGCTCAAATTATTACCAAGGATATTAATGAAGACATTGTCAATCATCCCGATTTTCAAGCTTTAGCTATTGATTATGGTGATGAAGTAAGTGTGACATTAACTGTAGAAAATTCGAGTGCTTTACCTTCAAAAACACCCGAAGAACCGCCAGTTTATTGTGTGCATAGTGTAACCTCCTACATTAATATTGCTCAAAAACCTGAACCGATCGATATTCATTGGGATTTTACGTATCATGAAAATATTGAGAGTTATACTCAGCCTTCCGAAATCTGCCAAGGAACTACTTTATATTTTGATCCCAAAGTAACAGACGGAGGATATTATAGTTGGTCATTTAAAAAGAAAGGAACAAACAAGAGAATTTATCCCTCTTACAGTTCAAGAACCACCGAAATGACATTCAGTCAATCTGGTGTTTGGGTGGCAGAGTTAAACGCTCAATATTATAATGGGTGTTCTGAAGTAGTGGAACAAGGTGAGATAACGGTTCGTGCCATGGAATTTGATGTCACCTCAAACGTATCAGTGGCCACATTAGGAGATGAAGTTACTTATTCTGTAAGGCCAGGATACAAGATTGAGGCTCCTAACCCAAAATGGGAGTGGTATCATAATGATGTACTGGTAAAAAGTGGTACGGGCACTGTCGTTGAGGATTTTGTAATAACGTATGATGAGTTAAATAAACCTCAGTATATCAGCAATTATGTTTACTTAAAAGTGACTGCTGATCTTACTAGTTGTGAGGTTTACTCCAATTATACTTATACTTTGGTTACAAAACCTATTCTTGATTTTCCTGAGGCAGGTGATGACACTGGAATAGCTCGACACATAAGTTTTAATTTTCAGTGTGATTATTTAGAAACTTATATTGATCCTAAAGTTTCTGATACTACTGTCTATTCACCTTATTACGCAGAGTATAGGTGGAGAATAAAAAAGGAACCAGAACAACAATGGTCATCCATCACAAGCTATAACCGAGACAACTATATCTTCCAATTTAATTCCTTTACGGAAGGGACGTACACTTTGGAATTAACAATTAAAGACCGAAATGGATATTCTGAGAAAGATACTATCTATTTTGAAGTGCCTGAATTACCAAAAGCTGTTGCTGGATTTACAGCCACAGATTCAGTTTTAAATTGTCCGGGTGCTATAACCTTTACGGATAAAGCCGATGGAACAGAAGGGAATTCAATTCCAAGAAAATATGCTGATGGTTCTGATGTTCCTATTTACAGTTGGAAGTGGATCATCATGCAAGATGATTTGGTGATCAATACGATCGAAAGTAGTACTGGTGAACTCGAATATTATTTTATATCAGGAGATTATGAAGTCTATTTGGAGACCACCGATGTGCAATATTGTACAGCCATGTCATCACCCATAGCCATCAACGTAAAAGGTGTGACAGGCTCATTTTATATTAATAAAAAAGCGGGATACGCACCTCTAACAACCGATATGGTGGCTCTTCCCGCTTATGTATCAAGTGAGGTAATTGATATCGCTTATAACTGGGCGTCAGGCGACGGCTATAATGGGGTAGACTCTTTGCAGACTTTTACTTACGAACTTGATTCTAATATCATTTATACTCCTAAACTGGTCTTTGAATCAACACTAGACCTTGGGGATCAAGGTAAAGCCTCTTGTAATTATGATGCTATCACGGATGAATCCATCACCATTTTCAAGAAACCTGAGCTTGAGATAGATGATGTAGTGGTGTGTATCACGGAATCACCTTATACAGTTGAAGGTTACGATAAGAATTTTGAAGTAGCGAACCTCGTTGTACCCGACAAATTCAGTTACAAAGGCGTCACTAAATATCAGTGGAGTGTGGATGGAGAAAATATTCCGGCCTCTAGTGGAGGAATAGACGCATTAGCTTCATTTACCTATGGATCTTCTGGAGGTTATTTTGAAGTGGATCCAAATGATGAAGAAGGCAGAGATTACACCCTCGAAATTTGGGTGGATGCCGAATACATTGATTTTATTGACAGTGAAAATAACCATACAGATACACGTGTAGGTTATTCAACAAGAACGTTTAATGTGAAGTTTACGCCATCTCCAGTACCAGTAATTGGTGACCTTGTTCCAGTTTGTATGCTTGATTCAGCTACTTTTGATGGTAGTCAGTCGAATTTTACACCCTATACTACAGGAGAAATTGTAGATTATACTTGGGAGTTCTTATTGGATGGAAGTGTTGTGGATAGTTATACAACTACAGATCCAATATCGCATTATAAATTTGATGCACCGGGTACTTATACTGTTAACTTGACTGTTTCTTCAGACAATACTTGTACACCCGTGACCACGTCCTCTTCTATTTTGATTTATGCATTGCCCGATGTGAGTTTTGAGGCTGAAGATGTTTGTGTTGGGGAACCTACACTTTATACTAATACTTCGACCTATGAGGGTGTAAGTATAAGTAATAATCCCAACTTAGTAAAAGGTTTTGTATGGTATTTTGATTGGGAAAATGATTCGACAACAGTCAGTTCAACCGCTGTTTCACCAACATTTACCTATGCTGAACCAGGTACTTATAAAGTAAAATTAATCATCGAATCGTTGAAAGGCTGTACTAAAGAAATAATACAAGAAGTCTATGTTAGTGATTATCCTTATTTGGTACAAAAAGAAGATTTTTATGTATGTGAAGGCTCTTCGACCACACTTTCAGTAGAAGGAGGAACCGTATTTGAATGGAGTACAGGGGAAACAACTTCCGAAATCACAGTGACTCCAACAGAGGATGTTACTGAATACACAGTGAAGGCCTGGAACGATACAGGGTGCTTTACAGAAGCAAGTGTAAAGATTTTCATTATTAAATTACCAAAGCCTACTCAAACACTTTACTATGCTTGTGAGGGGGATGATGTAGAAATGGATGGTACTATTGAAGGCTTTGAAGGAACGCTTGGTGAGTATCAATGGTCCAATGGTACAGTAGGCCCGAAGGTGACTGTCAGTGAACCGGGGATTTATACATTGACCAATCTCGTAACGCATGATATTTCTGGTGTAGAATGTCTGATTACGCATGAATACGAGTTTATACACCGACCACTTCCCCCTGGATTTGCAGTGCAAGATACATTATTTTGCTTTGAAGAGTTGGGTGAAATTGTTATTCAAGCAGCAGAAGCGCCAGGTTATGTTTATTTGTGGGAAGATTCAGGAGAAACCACATCTGCAGTGACAAGGTATGATGGAGGAGAATATACAGTGAAAATTATAGATACTTCCACGGAAGACAATTGTGAAACTGTAACTTCAATGAATGTAACTAGAGGTTGTCCTCCTATTTTCTTCAACCCAACAGCATTTACACCTAATGGTGATGGCATAAACGATGAGTTTTTGATACGATCTAAATATGTAGTCAATATCAAACTAACTGTTTATAATAGTTGGGGTGAAATTATATTCCATGACAGTTATGAAAATTCAAATGCCGCGAACCAAGAGGGTAGAGGTTGGGATGGAACCTATCAAAATAAGTTAGTACCAGGTTCTGTTTATACCATAGTGATAGAATATGATAGTGAGTTTTTTGGAACGCATCATAGAGATGTCTCCAATGTAACTGTCATTAGATAATTGAAGAGAGAGTCATTACGGTGGCTCTCTTTTTTTATTCATTTTCTTGATTACCCCCCCAAAAACACTTCATTATAGCATTATAGTAAAAAACTCCCCTTTTATCAGTAGTTTTTTTTCAGAGGTAAATTAACTGAAAACGGTATGTTTGTTATGGAAGATAATTGTTGAAGTGAGACCGACTTGAGTATTTATTTTCTATGAAATGAATGAAATAAATCATAATTAGATTTAGTTAATGAAATCTTTGAATACTACCTATTGCCTGCTTGTACTGATGGTATTAGGCACTTTTTTGACTTCCCCACTTTTTGGACGAGATTATTCAGTTTTGGATTATGGTGCCTTGGCAGACGGTACTTCTAATGATACCAAAGCTGTACAAAATGCTATCAATAAATGTAGTGAAAGCGGTGGAGGTAGAGTGATTATTCCTTCAGGAAAAGTAGTGCTAATAGGTACTATTTATCTCAAAGATTATGTCACACTTTTTGTGGAAAATGGAGCAATATTGAAGGGAAGCCCAGATATAAATGATTATACTAAAGACACACATAAAAACAGATATAAAAATGAACCCCACATGGACCGTTGCCTTATTTATGCTGAAAATGCAAAATATTTCGGTATTGAAGGTAGAGGGACAATAGACGGGAATGGTCATCCTAAATTTTTTAATCGAAAAACAGGGAGACCAATGCTGATACGTTTCCTTAACTGTTCTAATATTCAAATGAGATCCATTCAGCTCATCAACCCTGCGGCTTGGACTTCAGCTTGGATCAATTGTAATGAAATAGTAGTAGAAGGGATTCGTATTAAAAGCCGAGTGAATCACAACGGGGATGGTTTAGACTTTGATGGTTGCAAAAATGTGATGGTATCGAACTGTTCTTTTGATACTAGTGACGATTCGATCTGCTTACAAGCCTCAGACCCGAATGGATCATGCAGTGATATAGTGATCAATAACTGTATTTTTGAAAGTAAATGGGCAGGTATACGTATTGGTTTGTTGTCAAGGGGAGATTTTGAAAGAGTGAATGTAACCAACTGTACTTTTAAAAACATCAAAGATAGTGGCTTGAAAATTCAAATGAATGAAGGCGGTGCAATGAAAAATATGACTTTTTCAAATATGACGATGACCAATGTACCTCGACCGATCTTTATGACATTTTGTAAGCAAAGAGCACATGTAGATGCACCAGCTGAGTTGTCTCCAATGAATTATATGGGAGATATGACTTTTGAAAACTTCCAAATTGATAATCGTATGGTAGAAAAGAACGCTGTAATTGCAATGACAGGTTTACCAGAAGGTCGTATCAAAAATATCACTTTGAAGAACATCAACATGCATATTGCAGGAGAGGAAGCATCAGCATACTTATCAAAAGCAGAAGTAAAAGAATTAACTCCAGATGTACTGGAAGGGTGGTGGCCAGAATTTAGAAGACTTGGTGGGACATTGCCTGCATCAGGAATTTATTTAAGACATATGGAAGGTGTGTTTATGGAAAGTGTAAAACTCTTTACTACTAAAGAAGATAAAAGATCTCCAATTGTGACAGACGATGTTCAAGATATAGATGTACACCGTTGTTTTGTAAATGGTAATAAAATAGAAATGACATTGACTCATTAATTCAAATAAAGCTTTACAACTAAACATATACAACAAACAATTAAAAAGGCACTAATCCTCAATAGAAGATTGTGCTTTTTTGCATTACGATAATAGATTTCTGACTAATACATATTAAACTATCCTCAACTTTCAATTGATCTTTATACAAGACTTTATAGAGTCACTTCCAAACTTCCTTCCTCTTCATTTTTGTCTTAACACAAAAACGAAGCAAAAAACTTAGAAGTCAAAAGCTAAATTCCATTTCTCTCACCTAAATGATTTTAAACTCGCTAAAGCTCAAACAAGAAAATCATTTTTAACGGCTCGATATATGAAATTCTTAACGCTTT
>NZ_JTAM01000120.1 GCF_000812565.1 Flammeovirga sp. OC4
ATAATTTAGTTTACAATGTACTTACTACAACAAACAAATATTGGCCTCAAAAGAGTGATATAGCTTTTTTGGGGCCTTTTTTATTGTAAATCCACTAGCACGCAAGTGTTCAGCAAAGCGTCATTTGTGCTTGTATTTGTTATAAGTCTGAAGACTTATAGCTGTAGCATTACAATAAATCTATTTATCACTAAAAGTCTACAGACTTTTTTCAGCTATAGGTCCAAGTCACGCTTTCAGCTTGAGACATGAACGAGTTTAAGTTTTTTAATGTAAATCATTTTTCAATAAGTAAAGTGTAAAAACATTATAAAGCGTGTAATACATCATTTATAAGCGTAAATTGATCTTTAATTTCTCATTTTTTTGGTATTTAAAATAAATAGCGCGTACATTTATGATGTAATACATCATTTATATATAATTAAAAACACATAAAATGACGGAACTAGCATTTACTGACTTAAAAGATAAAGTAGTTGTTGTGACTGGAGGGGCAGGTGTTTTGGGGTTAAGCATTTGTAAAGCATTTGCGACACATGGAGCGAAGTTGGCTATTGTAGACCTCAATCAAGAGAAAGCAGAAAAAATGGCTGCGGAGATTAGAGAAGAGTTTGGCAACGTTAATATTGGTTTATCAGCCAATGTATTAAACAAACAATCTTTGCTTGATGCAAAAGATATTATCAATAATGAACTAGGAAGCATTGACATTTTAGTCAATGGAGCTGGAGGTAATCATCCTAAAGCGACAACGCAAGTGGAGCAGATGGTGGAAGATGATGAAGAAGGAACTTTCTATGATCTTGATTTGGAAGGGTTTGATTTTGTTTTTGACTTAAATTTCAAAGGTACATTACTTCCTTCTATGGTATTTACCAAAGATATGATCGGAAAAGACAACAAAGGTGTAGTTTTGAATATCTCTTCAATGAATGCATATAAACCTTTGACAAAGATCCCTGCTTACTCAGCAGCAAAATCGTCGATTAATAATTTTACGGAATGGTTGGCAATGCATTTGGCACCTCAAGAAATTAGAGTAAATGCCATTGCACCAGGGTTCTTTATCACAGATCAAAACAGATTCTTAGTGACCAATGAAGACGGTTCTTACACTGCAAGAGGTCAGAAAATTGTAAATGGAACACCAATGGCAAAATTTGGGGAACCAGAAGATATTCAAGGAGCAGTCCTTTATTTATGCTCTGATATTTCTTCTTTCGTGACCGGAATTTGCATTCCAATTGATGGTGGTTATAACGCATATAGTGGAGTATAATGAAAAATTTAGGATTAGAACAAACATGGAGATGGTACGGGCCAAATGATCCTGTATCGTTATTGGATATCAAGCAAGCAGGAGCCACGGGTATTGTTTCAGCATTGCATCACATCCCTAATGGAGAAGTATGGACAGTGGAGGAGATCACTAAAAGAAAAGAGGTGATTGAAGCAGTAGGATTGACTTGGTCAGTGGTAGAAAGTGTACCTGTTCATGAAGACATCAAAAAGCAGACGGGAGATTACATACTGTATATCGAAAACTATAAACAGTCGATCAAGAACTTATCGGCTTGTGGTATTGATACGGTTTGCTACAACTTCATGCCGGTTTTAGACTGGACAAGAACAGATTTGTCTTATAAAGTAGAAGATGGTTCGGAGGCATTACGTTTTGATGTGTATGAATTTGCCGCTTTTGAGTTATTTTTATTAAAAAGAGAAGGGGCAGAAAAAGTATATTCAGTAGAGGATCAAAAGAAAGCCAAAGCTGTTTTTGATCAAATGTCAGAAGATAAGAAAGCAGAGTTGGTGAAGAACATCATTGCTGGTCTTCCAGGTGCAGAAGAAGGATATACTTTGGAGCAATTCCAGTCTGTATTAGATAGTTACAAAGGTATTGATGCTCAAAAACTAAGAGAGAATTTAAGGGATTTCTTGGCTGAAATTGTTCCAGTAGCCGAAGAGCAAGGCGTGTATTTAACCATTCACCCAGATGACCCTCCTTATCAGATTTTGGGATTGCCAAGAGTGGTAAGTACTGCACAAGATGTAGCATGGTTGTTTGAGCAAGTGCCTTCATTACATAATGGCTTGACCTTCTGTACAGGTTCTTTTGGTGTAAGATCAGATAATGATTTGGTGGAAATGGTGAAACAATTTGCTGATAGAATCAATTTTATCCATCTTAGAAGCACAAAAAGAGATGATATCGGTAACTTCTACGAAGCCAATCACTTAGAGGGAGATGTGGATATGTTTGGTGTGATGAAAGCACTTTTAGAAGAACAATCCAGAAGAATCAATGAGGGGAAAGGAGAAGTGAGAATGCCAATGCGCCCTGATCATGGACATAAAATGTTGGATGATTTGGTGAAAAAGACAAACCCAGGTTATTCTGGTATTGGTAGACTGAGAGGATTGGCGGAGTTGAGAGGACTGATGCATGGAATAATTTTATCTGAACAAAAAGAAGTATTGTGCATAGAAGAAAGTCTATAAGAATTCAAGAGATCGCAGAAAAGGCAGGTGTTTCAGTAGGTACGGTAGACCGTGCTCTTCATGACAGAGGGAGAGTGGCGCAAAAAACCAAAGATACTGTAATGAAAATTGCTGCTGAACTAGGCTACGCTGTCCCTAAAACCATTGACCGAAAAATCGAGATAGGTGTTTTACTTCCTGATCCGAATACTAATTCATATTGGGAAAAACCATTGGAAGGGATAGTACAGGCCGCAGATCTTTTGAATGATACAGGCTTATCCATCCATCTTCAGCTTTTTGATTACAACAACGAAAACGATTACCTACAAAATGGACATCAGTTGTTGGACGCAAAGTTGGAGGGGATGATTGTTCACCCCAAATACAAGGAGGCTACTTTTGAGCTGATCCGAAGAGCAGAACAGGAGGAAATGAAATTGGCATTTATTGATATGAATGTCATGGAAATTGAACCTGATTATTTCATCGGCCAAAACATTGATGCTTGCGGTGCTTTAGTGGGAAGATTAATAGAGATTTCTACTAGAGAAAAAGAAGATATTTGGGTGGTCAATCCTTATCACGATGAACGTTTACCCATCTCTTTTCAAAGGGAAAGAGCAGTAGTGAATTTCTTAACAAAAAGAGGACAGGATCGATCTAATATTGTCATTATTGATCTTCCTTTAAAAGATAAAAATGCATCTTCTTTTTTTGAAGGTAAGGATAGTCCAAAAGCAATCTATGTTACCAACTCTAGAGTAGCAGAAACTTATGCTCTGATGAAAGAAGTTCAACATTTTGAAGATAAAGAAACGGTCTTTATTGGCCATGATCTGTTGGAAGATAATAAAGAGCTTTTGAAATCAGAGAAAATTGATTTTCTAATCACTCAAGACTCTGCAAGGCAGGGTAGAGAGGTGTTGGAAAATCTATACAAAATAGTAAAAAGTAAACAACACAAGAAAATAGAAACACTATTGCCTCCATCATTGGTAACGAAGGAAAACATTTGATAAGAGGGAAGAGGTTAGAATGAAGAGTTAAGGTGTATTCTATTTTCTGATACTGATCATTTTCACGTTTTGAGTCAAGAAAAAATGGATCGTGTTATAGTCCATAAAATGGTTTATTATGGTCCGTGAGCCACAAGGCATTGTGGCTCTACATGGCTGTGCCTTTTCAATTGAAGTATAATTTTGATTGAAAAGGTTTCTGTAGAGACGCAATGCTTTGCGTCTCAC
>NZ_JTAM01000121.1 GCF_000812565.1 Flammeovirga sp. OC4
CAAAAACCACTTTTCGTAATTCTTACTCAAACATTACAGACATACACTCGTGAAATTTGATCGTGTCGTATAAGAAAATACTAACATGAAACCATTTATACACGAAGATTTCATTCTTGAAAATCAATACGCTAAACAGCTTTTCCACGATTATGCGAAGGATATGCCCATCATAGACTACCATAATCATCTTTCAACGAAAGACATTGCAGAGGATAGACAATATCAGAACATCACGCAAGCGTGGTTGGAAGGAGATCACTACAAGTGGAGAGCGATGAGAGCGAATGGTGTCAGTGAAGAATACATAACGGGAAATAAATCTGAAAAGGAGAAATTTATGAAATGGGCGGCAACTGTCCCACATACACTAAGAAACCCGTTATTTCACTGGACGCATTTAGAACTGAAGACTTATTTCAATCTTGATACTTTACTTTCTTCATCTTCAGCGAATGAAGTGTATGATCAAACTTCCAATTTATTACAACTTCCGGAAAACAGTTGTAGAAATCTATTAGCTCAAAAAAATGTAAAGTTAGTAGGGACTACAGATGATCCTTTAGATACTTTAGAGGACCACCAGAAAAATAACAAGGAAAACAAAGTGACCATGGTATGCCCGACATGGCGACCTGATAATATATTAGGAATTGAAAAAGGGAAAGACTTTCTAAACTATGTTAGTCGCTTGGAAGAAGTGGCAGGCAAAGAGATTACTTCATATGAAATCTTACTGGAAGTATTGAAAGATAGAATGGCTCACTTCAATGCGGTGGGTTGTAAAATGTCTGATCATAGTTTATCAGAAGTACCCACGGGTGAGGCTGAAATTGAAGAGGTGGAAGGTATTTTTAAGAAGTCATTAAAAGGAATAACGTTGACCAAAGAAGATCAAAATGCATACAAAAAGCATTTATTGATCGAAATGGGTAAAGAGTACCACCGTTTAGGTTGGGTAATGCAGTTACACGTTGGAGCATTAAGAAATAATTCTGAAAGACAATTTAAAAATTTAGGTCCAGATACAGGTTTCGATTCCATTTCTGATAGCAATCATGTGATTCCACTTTCAAAGATTTTGAGTGATATGGATTTAAAAGGACAATTGCCGAAAACCATCATTTACAATCTTAACCCAGCTGACAACTATCCAATGGGAACATTAGTGGGGAATTTCCAAGACGGGATCACTCCAGGTAAAATTCAACTGGGTTCTGGTTGGTGGTTTTTAGATCAGAAGGAAGCCATGGAATGGCAAATCAACACGCTTTCTAACATTGGCTTGCTAAGCAAATTCGTAGGAATGCTCACTGATTCAAGAAGTTTCCTTTCTTTCCCAAGGCATGAGTATTTCAGAAGAACACTTTGCAACCTATTAGGGAATGATATTGAGAAAGGGTTGATCCCTAATGACATCAATTGGGTCGGTAGCTTGGTGCAAGACATTTGCTATAACAATATCAAGCAATATGCTTTCTCAGATCTAGAATTATAATGGAAGAGGTGTTTTAGGTAAGAGGTAACAGGTGAGAGGGAAGAGGTATGAGGTATAGTATTTTTTCAATTTGGTAATTCATCAAATTGAAAGTTTACCCTCTGTAGAGACGCAATGCCTTGCGTCTCACGAACCACCTAAAAAACATTTTCAGAACTATAAATATAAAGCATTTTTATTCCCTAGTCCTTATTCATATAAAACAATAAAAGATTGAATGTAAGGGCTAATCTCTGTCTTGTTTTGTGTGTGTTTGACGGAGAGAAGCCCTTTACAATAAAGACATAAAAGTAGTAACAAATGGCAAAGTTTTCAAGAATTGAAGTAATACAGAAAATGGGTGAAATTGGTATGGTTCCCGTTTTCTTTCATAAAGATATAGAGGTCGCCCAACAAGTTTTGAAGGCTACGTATGAAGGTGGATGTAGAGTTTTTGAATTTACCAATAGAGGAGATGGAGCACATATCATCTTTCAAGCCTTATTGGATTATGTTAGAGAAGAACTTCCTGAAATGATGTTAGGAATTGGCTCTATTGTAGACCCAACCACTGCAGGCTTATACATTCAGATGGGTGCGGATTTTATCGTTTGCCCTCTTTTAAATGAAGAAGTAATTAAGATTTGTAACCGCAGAAAAGTGGCAGTAAGCCCAGGATGCGGATCGGTATCAGAGATAGGTAGAGCAGAAGAGTTAGGCGTAGAGTTAGTAAAAGTATTCCCAGCAGCACAAGTAGGCGGTCCAGGTTTTATAAAAGGAGTGAAAGCACCATGCCCTTGGTCTACCATCATGCCTACAGGAGGAGTGACGACTGAGAAAGAGAACATTGCCTCTTGGTTGAAAGCCGGAGCACATTGTGTGGGAATTGGATCAAATCTTATTGTAAAGGATGCTTTAGGGAATATAGATTTTGAAGGCATCAAAGCATTGACCACTCAAGTTGTGAACGATATCATTGATATCAGATCTGTATCACCAAAAGAAACTCCCGTTTTAGCGAACTAGAGTAATTTGCTAAACAATACGGTTTTCTATTTAATAACCTCAACGATTAAATTGTTTGAATAAAGTGATTTAGCCGTTGAGGTTTTATTATTAATACATTGTGAGCTGAATACCATTCCTGTCATTTTAATGTATGCAAAATGTTATAGCAATTAATAATTAGTATTACATTTTTATAATCAAAAAAAGTATTTAAATTGAAAGAGAAATAAACAGCAAATGACAAGCTAATTTTCATTGTATGTTTAGCAACCCCTATGTATGCTACTTCAATTTACTTAAACCAAAGTCTTATATTGACTAAAACAAATTAATTATGAGACCAGCTTTTTCTAATCAAACTACTTCCACAAATTCCACTCTTTTAATCTCTTGAAAATGTGTTCAGAACGATACGTTTTTATCATCTTCACTCTTTGATGACTGGGTTTGTAGGTGTATATAATTAGCAAAGTAGACTACGAAGTAACTAGACCAAATAGGGAAATTGTACCAAAATATTTTTCATTTAACAACATTAGATCCATGGATTTAAAATCAATTTTGCCATCAACCTTAAAGGTATTTAGTGACGACACATTGTTAGACAAAAAGGAATTTTCTTTAGAAGACATTTCTTTTGATGACACACAACAATTTCCATTGTCTGTTTTTAACAATGCAGTAAATTTAGAACTGACAACTGATGCTGGATTAAAAATCAATGTTTATAATGATAAGGATGATTTTGATGAGGAGGGTAAAAAATCTTTAAGTTTGAAAAATGTAGGGTGTGGAGAAGATATCAGTACATTATTGAATTCATCTTCAATGATAGAATATCAATTGGCAGCCAACCTAAAGGCTAAAGGTTCTACTTCGATTAAAGATATTTTTACATTAAAAGCAAACACTTCTGCAAGTGCAAAATTATCCTTTTTAAAATGGCACGACCTCAATGTAACAACCAAGGAGGCTGTAAGTAATGATTTAGCTAATTTTAAACACATTCTAACGAATGATTACATTCAAAATTTAGGGGAAAATGAAGGCGTTCGTTTTGCTTTTGATGCTGGTGTAGGACTAAACTTTAGTGTTGATGTTGTTGAGTTGATGTCAACAATTCTCAATCCTTCAACAACTCTAATTGATAACAACTTTCTTTTTAAGGTAAATACAGATTTAAAGCTTTCTTTTGAAATGAAGAGGCTTGGAGATTATGAAACGTGTTTAAGAGTTAAACCTGATGGAAAGGTAATAGTTCAAATCTCTAAATTGAAGGAAAAAGTTGTCGAAGGGAAATTGGCTGGAAAACTGTCCTTTAGTTTGACATCTGAAAGTAAGAATGCTGTAGAAAAGTTAATCAACGAGTACTATGAAGGTTATTTGGGAGATACTTTTGACAATATAGATCAATATGTTAATGATGATAATATTGAAAAACTTAAAAAATTAGGTGAGCGATTATTAGGTACAGATGATATTGAGTACCTCGATGAGATCAAGGATAAATATGAAGAAATAAAAAAGACCGTTTCTGATCATAAGGAAAGTATCTCTGAAACACTGAACGAAACTTTAGTGGCGGAAATGTCCTATGCAATTAGAAAGTTAAAATCTTCTCAATCACTTATTACTTTTGAAACGGATAAAGCCACGATTTCTAATAATTTAAAAGAGTTGCTGACCTTTAAAATCGATCATTTTCAGCATTCAGATTTAGAAGACGTTGTGAATGTGAAAGAGTTCTTGGGAATAGAAAGAGAAAATAAACTTCATCAATTTAATTTCTCTTTAAGACTAGGAAAGTGGGGAGTTGGAAGAAGTCGTTCAACTGAAATTGACGTCAAAGAAACAATATATAAGGGAGATAAAGACCTTAGGGAAATTGACTTTGGCGTTACCAAGAATTTTACGCAAGAGAAATATCATAAGGATTACTCAAGAAGCGTTATTTTTGATTATGATGTTATCACTACTGAACCTCAAGAAGTACTAAAGTATTCTGATCTAGAACATTCAATCACCATTAAAATGAAATCGACTTTCGGAAGTAAATTCAAGAAGGCCAAAAAGCATTTAAGATGGGATTTCAATAGTGCTTCAATTTTTGAATTACTCAAAGATGAAAAATACGAAAAAACACTTGATGAGGCATGTACTAAGATTGATGATTTTGAGGGAGTGACTTCTGAATTAGTACTCCGTTTTCCTAATAAATTACTTCGATTGATAGTACCAAAAATTAGTGCAAATTATGCTAAAGATAATTATTGGAGGTTGTTGGGTATAGCAGAGGAGCCTTTTGAGGATATTCCAGAGTCTTATATTGCCAATATGCGAGGAGCATTTTATGGAACATTATTTAGTAGGTTAAACCCACAGAAAAAGATAGATTTAACTCTTCTGGAAGATGCTTTTAGCCAATATGATCCTAAATGGAAGAGAAAGATAAAGAATAGATTTAAACCTGTAGGTAAAAACAATAAGATTCTAAATTTTGTAAGATGGCATAACTTTAGAGATGATAATCTCGAGAAAGCCATTATGTCTTTAAAGACAATTTTTAATGCAGATAATCAAGTTGTAAACGGTAAAAAAGACAATCATTTCTATGATCTTTTCGGAAAAAAAGGCAAAACAGGTTTTATCCATGAAATGCACGGTGACGATCATGAAATTCTGGGTAGATTACTACTTGAATTTGTAAAGCAAAATGATCTATCAAGCGAGATTCAAAAATCATTTGTAATTAAAAAAGGAGATGAAAATATAATCAATCTATAAAT
The DNA here is from genome assembly GCF_000812565.1 of Flammeovirga sp. OC4. Lineage (GTDB taxonomy): Bacteria > Bacteroidota > Bacteroidia > Cytophagales > Flammeovirgaceae > Flammeovirga. Next base: position 5,272 of record NZ_JTAM01000121.1, read on the forward strand.
TAGTGCTAAGAGAGGCTGTCTCATAACTCATCAGTTATG
>NZ_JTAM01000122.1 GCF_000812565.1 Flammeovirga sp. OC4
CAAAAATTAAGCCCTAGTTGAACAAAGACGGTGGATTTTTCATGCACTCAACTGTATGGAAATTAGGAAGGACTTTTCGATTATTCGGGAAGTCTTTTTTCATTGAGAACTTTTTTATAGATCACTTCCCCGTTTTAAAAAAAAATTGCAATTGCTTACGAAATGAAAACGAAATACAAATTTCAGTTCGTTTTGTTTCTTGTTATTTAGTAATTTTTTTAACTTCAAGCATCTCTTACAAGAAAACTAAAACAGCAAGCAAACTTACTTTGAAAATTTAGCTAAAGACTTGGTGTATTGGTGTAAGAGTTATTTTTATAATGAATATATGCCATTGTCACATTATTGGAATAAAGTGAATGTGGTGTTTGTTAAATGTTAGGTGCAATTAAAAATCAACAAAATTAGTATATATGCCATATGAAATTAAAAATGTCAATCAATAAAATTAAGTCAATTGACTCTATTGAATTAGAACTTCCTATTGGTAAAGGTTTGTATGCTTTCACTGGTCAAAATGGGTCAGGGAAAAGCACGATAAGCTCTTGTGCTTCAAGTGTCTTTTTCTACATGAAAATGACAGACTTTTTTGGTCATACAGATAATGATGCAAGTATCAGTTTTGAGTTGAATGGTGGAAAAAGATATTATAAGAAATTCTATGAAAGAGACCGTGATAAATGGAAATGGACAAGAAAAACTGAGGGCGATTTTAAAATCAAAGGATTTTTTGAAGGAAGTTTAATTTATGGTAATAGGTTTAGAAATACAAATTATAACACGTTACGAAAGTTAGAATTTATTGATGAAAAACATTTAAAAGAAGCTCCAGAGTTTATTAGAACAAATTTGGGAGAAATTTTACATAATGACATTAACTTCTACCCTAAACTATTTACTGTAAAAAATGAAGATTTACCTCACAATATACATATTAACGGAGATATTTTTTATTATGAAAAATCGGGTAAGAAGATAAGTCAATTTCATATGTCAACAGGTGAGAATTTATTGATTAGTATCTTAAATTCTTTAAATATTAGAAATTCTGACAGAACAACAATTGATATTCCTTGTCTGCTTATGTTAGATGAGATAGAACTTGCTTTACACCCTTCTTCACTTAAGCGTTTGGTCGTTTTTCTCAGAAAGATGTCTGATAATTTCAATTATGCAATTTATTTTTCAACACATTCATTAGAGATAATAAGTTCCATAAATCCCGACAATATTTTTTTCATAGATAGACATATAGACAACTCTCTTGAAATAATAAACCCATGTTATCCTGCCTATGCGACTAAAATTCTTTATGACCAATCAGGGTATGATTACGTAATACTTGTTGAAGATGATTTGGCTTCTATAATGATTAATCGACTATTGAGGAACAATTCTTTGTTAAACAATAAACTAATTCATGTACTTCCTTGTGGTGGTTATTCAAATGTTATTGACTTGGCCCAAGATGTTGTCGTAAGTAATTTAATGGGGAGAAATGCTACAATAATGATAATCCTTGATGCAGATGTTAAAACAGAGGCTGCAAGTTATATTTCAAAAAATGGGATTTCAAACAATATTCCAATAAATTTTTTACCAGTCGAAAGTTTGGAAAAATTCTTAAGAGACAACTTGTTTAAAACAGTTGATCATAAACTTTATCGAACCCTGGAGGATTACATTTTTCATCAGGTAAGCCTAAGAACAATTATTGAAGAATATAAAAATTCAGGAGAATCACTAAAAGACAACAATGGTAAAAAACTTTATAACCGTATTGATTCAGAGTTAAGGAATAGAAACAAATCTCGAAATGATATTATTGAGGTGGTTATTAGACACGTAGAAGACAATCAGAAAAAAGATTTAAATAAGATTATCACATTCCTTAGAAAAAAACTAATAGAATAAAAGTGCATAATATTTCGAATAAGTAATGGCAGGTAAAGAGATAAATATGAAGGTTAGTAGCTCGCTAAAACTGCGTAGTGGTTTGACAGGAAATTACCTCGCAATCTGCCACTACTCATACAATTTACCGTTGTACTTAATGGTTGTAATATACCTAACACTAATATTTAGGCAGTATGAAAAATATTGATTATAGTGATATAAGTAAGTTTCTTGTTTCACTTGGAATTGTCTTGATATCAATATCGGTTTACATCCCCTTTTTGTATTTAACTAATTCTTTTGGATTGATAATTAGTAGTAATGATTACAATTTATTAGCTGACTTTTCAAAAGATTTGATTGATATCAAATATGATATAGTAATAAGTCTTCGATATATAGTTCCGTTAATATCCTTGTTAATTCTCTTATTAGGAATCTTTCTTTTTTATAAGGGATTTATGAAGTGGAATATTAAACAAGTGAAGTTAGATTTAATGGATGATTATGCTCTAGAAGAAAAAAGAAGGAAGATAGAACAGGATTATAGTTTTAATAAGATTATTGAGACAGGGGAAGAAAGTATTAAAAATAATACTAAAAATAATGTACAAGAAATTGAAAATCATGAAAAACAGAAACAAAGTTATGTTTCACAAATGTTAGAAGTTGAAAGGAAATTTAATGAACTCTTACAAAAGTTTTTTTTTGAAGAATATAGAGTGAAAAATAATCAAAGGTTAGATTCATTTGAATATGATTTTATTTTGAACTCGCCAATGAACTCAATTAATGATAAAATATTAGAAATTAAATATTTCAAAAGCAAAGTAAGTTATCATTATTCAACCGAATTACTGAATCAGTTATCAATAAAATTAGAATTGTATAAATCAAATATTAAAGAAAATGCTAATGGATATTTAATAATCTTCATCCATAATGATATATATGAATCTAATTCATTAAATTATTTCGCAAGTAATATTAAAGATTTTGAAAAATTGTTAAATGGAAATTTTGATGCTAAAGGTGTGAAAATAAAGTTCCTAAACCTCGATTCTTTTGAAAATTTATCAAAAGAAAGTATTAGAAATGTGTTAGAAATTTAATCGCATTGGCTTTGAAAAATTAAGCCCTAGTTGAACAAAGGCGGTGGATTTTTCATGCACTCAGCTATATGGAAATTAGGAAGGACTTTTCGATTATTCGGGAAGTCTTTTTTCGTTGAGAACTTTTTTATAGATCACTTCCCCGTTTTCAAAATAGATTGCATTTGCTCACGAATTGAAACGAAATACAAATTTTAAGTTCGTTTTGTTTCTTGTTATTTAATAATTTTTTAAATTCAAGAATCTCTTACAAAAAAACTAAAACAGCAAGCGAACTAACTTTGAAATTTAGCTTAAGACTTGGTGTGGTGGAGTAAGAGGTTTTTTAAAATTGATATACGCTGCTGTTACATTATTGGAATTAAGTGAATGTGGTTCTTATTGAATATTGTATACAAGTAAAAAATGATAGGAGAAAAAAATATTATTATTTAGTTAACGACACTTAGAAAGTGTCTTTATCCATTTTAGTTATTAAAATTTTCATGCCTTCGACGAAAACATTAACTTGATTGTCAGAATTGTGTCCTAATAGAAAAAAACACCGAGTGAATGCAATCATGACAAACAACCTTTTTCCAAACTTACAAGATGAATTTAAAAAACAAGGCAAAAAAGATATTCAATAAAGGAATAATGATAATAGCCATCATTATTATTATTTGTCTTTCACTTATTCCCTTCGCAATTATATTTGCGCCTTACATATTTAGAAATAACGGTAATCCTAAAAATGAAAAAAAAGAAACCGAATATACCGCTGAATATAAGGAGTTAAAAGTCAAGCTGAGAATAAAAACTGAGACTGAATTTTACGAAGTACAAAAAATCCCAAATAACGAAGTTATTAAAGGGAAAAGAGGTACATATTATATTGTTGATTTGAGTAACACTTTAATGAATGAAAGAGTTTTCTTTCAACCTGGAGAATTTATTATTCAAGACCTAAATGATGAGTTCTTGACTACACTCAATCACTTTATGAGTGAAGTCTATATGGTATTAGGCACCAATAATTCATTAGAACTTTTTGTTAAAGGAAGTGCAGATATTTCTGGAAATAATACATTCCATACCTCAATCAATTCATACTTTTTAGACAGTTTAGGATTTTCAACAATTGAATATCTACCTAAATTATCAAATCAAAAAAGCCTGTTTGCTGATACATTGTTGAAAATGCAGGTAACTCAATCATACACAAACCGTGAACTTCCAAATCTTAGAGCGAAATTTTTGCAAATAAAGTTATCTGAAACTTATTCAGAAATTCCAACTCCCCGAATTTTAGAAGGCAGTGTTGATTTAAGAGAAGGCGGAGAATTTAGAAATGCGGATATGATAATGTATATAGATTGGGAAAAATAAAAGCCTGCATACAACAATTATTTGGTCTTCAGACCCAAAAATTAAGCCCTAGTTGAACAAAGGCGGTGGTTTTTTCATGCACTCAGCTATATGGAAATTAGGAAGGACTTTTCGATTACTCGGGAAGTCTTTTTTCGTTGAGAACTTTTTTATAGATCACTTCCCCGTTTTAATTAAAAATTGCATTTGCTCACGAAATGAAAACGAAATACAAATTTTAAGTTTGTTTTATTTCTTGTTATTGAATAATTATTTAACTTCAAGCATCTCTTACAAGAAAACTAAAACAGCAAGCAAACATACTTTGAAGATTTAGCTAAAGACTTGGTGTATTGGTGTAAGAGTTATTTTTATAATGAATATATGCCATTGTCACATTATTGGAAAAAGTGAATGTGGTGTTTATCGAATGTTGCCTGCAATGCAAGGTGCAACTGGTAGAAAAGATTAGATACAATGAGACAAGTAACAATAGTTGGTAAAAAAGAAAGTATAAATGGTAGTCCTAATGAATGTCCATTTTGTCATAAAGCGATAACTCCAAATTTCCTTTTTGGACATAAGAATGGGCAAATTCTTGAAGTCTTTGCAACTTGTCCAGACCATGACTGTGCAAAATCATTTGTTGCATATTACAATAATTCTGGTAGTTATTGGACATTTAATGGGGTGACTTCGAAGGGAGAAATTATTGGGAGAGAATTTAGTGATACAATCAATGAAATATCACCTTCCTTTACAATTATATACAATCAATCTTTCGCTGCAGAACAACAAAATCTATCTGAAATTTGTGGAGTTGGTTATAGAAAAGCCTTAGAATTTCTGATAAAGGATTATGCTATTAGAAACTTTCCAGATAAAAAGGATGAAATAGAAAAGAAGCTATTAGGTAAATGTATAAATGATTACATAGACGATAATAGAATAAAAAGTGTTTCCAAAAGAGCTGTCTGGTTAGGGAATGATGAAACTCATTATGTAAGAAAATGGGAAGGTAAAAACTTAACAGATATGAAAAAGTTGATTGATTTGACTTTGCATTGGGTTGAAATGGTTGCTTTGACTGATAGTTTTGAAGATGAAATGCCTGATTAATAATTAAAAATAAATTTATGGAATTTTCAAAAGGAGATATTGTACAACTTAAGTCTGGTGGACCTAAAATGACCGTTAAAGGAATTGTAGGCGATTCAGTGCAAACTTTGTCAAGAATGGAAAATAAAGCTTATAAGATTCATGGAGTTGAAGAAGGTACGGTTATATGTGAATGGTTTTTAAACAATGAATTAAAATCAGGACAGTTTCAGCCTGAGATGATTATTAAATCAGAATAAGCACAGCAGGCAACAATGCGTAATAAGTAATGCAGGGAACGCACTGTTTATTAGAGGTTGTGCGATTTTTAACCCCCGCCAAATCAACGATTTGACAAGCGATTTCAAATTTGGAAATAAACTGTAAAATTGTTGATTTGGCTACTTAGCAATTTGAAGAAGTTGTGGGGGTAAATTCCGCACTACTCATACGCGAGCCGTCAGAAACTCAGCCCATCCCCCACACACCCTAAAAGAGGAGCTTTCTATAAAACAACTACACCAAATGCTCAAGGTGCTCAATAAGCAGATCAATAGGTTCTTCGTTAATAGTCAGGTCAGCATGATTACTGACTTCTTCGTTACGTGGAAAAGTGGCTACAGAGAACGTTGACAATTTGAACATTGCAATATCCGCAGGTCCATCTCCGAAAGAGATGATATTGTCAAATGGGGTCGCATAGCGTTTCAAAACGGATTGTACTACCTGAGCCTTTGAATCTTCTTCTACATGGATCAAAACTTCACCGGTGCAGACATCATCTTCAAATAGGATTTCATTGGAGATGACTTCATCTAGCCCAAGTTCTTTGGCGGTGATGGCATTCAAAAAGGACATCCCCGTACTGATCCCAATACAAGGAATCCCTTGTTTTTTAAACCAATGCACCAATGCTTTGGCTCCCTTACGTATCGGATTCGATTGTAAAATGGCCGTCATTTTATCTAGCGCGACACCTTTCCAAAGTGCAGCGTCCAATTCTGTCATTTCGGTATAAGATATTTTATGCTCCCTCCATGCCTCATAATATTTCCCACCTTGTTCCCCAGTTCCAAGGTGATTGTGCAGCAACATCCAAGGGTCCACTACTGTCCTTAATGTACCATCAATATCAAAGAAGGCAATAGTCTTCACGTTCTCGTTTTTTTCTCTTATTTCCATAACCACAAATATATTTTATACTATTGGCATACTACTTTACATTTGTAAAGTCATTTTCAAAATTTTTTGTTTTATGAGAAATGTATTGTCAGCACTTGAGAAGTATTATTCATTATCAGACGAAAGCAAAGCACTTATCATCAATGAAATGGAAGCATTTCGTCTGAAAAAAGGAGATGTGCTTATACATGAGTTGGAAAAATCACCGTACATGTTTTTTATAGAAAACGGAGCTGTAGCCACTTCCTATATTGATGAAAAGGGCAATAAAAAAGTCGTGTGGTTTGGTTTTGAAAGTGATATTTGTTTTTCCATCAGTGCTTATATTGACGTAGCCTATCTCCCAGAGACCATTGTACTTCTTGAAGACTGTCAGTTTTACAGAGTAAAAATCAGTCACATCAAAGCATTGTATCAAAACCATACCGATTGGGCCAACTGGGGAAGGAGTTTTATTGAGCACAATTTTGCCAGTATCATCAAAGAAATGGACGAATACAAGTCCAGAACCGCCAAGGAAAGATACCAAGAACTGATCAAGCATAAACCCAACGTCAGATCAAGAGTACCATTAAAGGCCATAGCCTCCTATTTGGGTGTTTCCCCCGTTACAATCAGTCGATTAAGAAAAGAAATCAAAGAGTAGAAAACTACCTTCTTGAAAAAGAAATTCACTTCGGTTTTATTTTATGTTATTCATAAAATATTTAACTTCAAGCATCTCTTACAAAAGCTAAAACAGCAAGCAAACTATTTTATACTCGTAAAAACTTGGTGTATGGGAGTAAGAGTTTTTATTCATATGCTACCGTTACAATATTGAAATAAAGTAAACGTGGTGTTTTTTGTATGTTATTGATAATAAAATGAAAAGAGCTTGTAAAAGATGTAACAAACATCAATTATTTGAGGTCCCTAACTTTAATGCAACTCAAAAAAAAGAGTTATTAACTTCTAAAGTTCATTCGCCCTTAAAGACAGTAAAAATGCTGATGGAATCTTATAAGTTATCACATGCAGATTCAAAATTTATTGTTTTACACATTAATACAAACTATGGGCAATGTAACAGGTGTAATTATAAAGACCTTGATTCTGAATATACAGACTGCCCAAAGTGTAAAGCATTGAACTTTAATTGGAAAATTGATTAATGGAAGACTTTGAGGCATATCTAGATTATCAATATGAAGTTGTTCGACCTGTATTTTTAAATAAACTAAAAGAATATCTTGAGCCTTTTTACATTGATAATATTGAGAATTTTTTTTACAGTTAAACATAACTTAGAACATCAGTTTAGCTCTAAATCTCAGCTGAAGCTACAATTTTTCTTCTAAACTTCCTCTAGCATTATAAGCAATATGAAATTTTATTTAGTAGACATCAATCCTAAATTGACTGAAGCATGGCATAAAGTTTTTGAAGGAGTTGAAAATGTAGAAGTTAAAAATCAATCAATTTTTGATCTATCATGTGATGTGATTATCAGTTCAGCAAATAGTTTTGGTTTTATGAATGGCGGAATAGACTTTGCAATTTCCAAAACATTAGGTTGGCACATCGAAAAAAAACTTCAACAAAAATTACGAGAGGACTATTTTGGTGAATTATTAGTAGGGCAAGCTACGATTGTGGAAACAGAGAATAAGCAATTTCCTTATTTGATTTCAGCACCTACTATGAGAACCCCAATGACAATATTACGTTCTCCCAATATTTATCTAGCCACCAAAGCGATCTTGACTTTACTTCAATATGGAAAGTTTGAAGATGGAACACCTTTAAAAGAGAGAATTTCTTCAGTAGCCATTCCTGGACTTGGAACAGGCGTAGGGCAAGTTCCGCCTTTGTTATGTGCTAGACAAATGAGAATAGCTTGGGAGGATGTTTTCAATGAAAAGTATAAAACCAAAGAAGGTTGGGAAGAGTTACGTTCAAACTATGCTTACTTTTTCACGCATGATGAAAATGATTTGCATTATGATATACCTTAAAATCAAAAACCAAGAGTAGCTTCGACTTTTAATCTATATTTCTACTAGATTTT
>NZ_JTAM01000123.1 GCF_000812565.1 Flammeovirga sp. OC4
GAAGAAGAAGGAAGTTTGAAAGTAGACCCAATAAATTCTTGCTAAAAGATCAACTAAAAGTTGACGATAATTTACTTTACAATATAGTTAGATAAAAAAGCATTCAAGATACAGTAAAAGGCCAACTGTTTTCATACTTTAGATTTTTTTCAATTAATGTATATCCAATTTTGTTAGGCACAATTTCATTTCTATACTACTGTAAATCAGATATTAAAAAAGGCTATAATGAACATGCATCATAGCCTTTAATTTATAAATCTCAATCGCTTTAGAATGTCTCATTCAAGCTCAAGAAAAGTCCTTTTGCACCATAATCTCCCCAAGCATAATCAAGGGTAATATTGGTTCTTGACTTTTTATTGAGCATACATCTTAAACCTACTCCGTAACCAAAGTTGTAGTTTTGGAAAAGGTCAATATCAGCATGAGCACTACTTGCTGTTGTTGCATTAGCAAACGCTACAGCACCTAATAAATTAGGATTCTTGTGTGTTCCAAATAGATGTGCTCTATATTCTAATTCAGTGTAAACAATATTTTCTCCTCTGAATCTACCTTGAGTATATGCTCTTCCTGATCGACCAAATTGATCCCAACCAAGAGCTGGTAAATTCATATAAGGGGTAACACCAGAAGTTACAAAATTACCATATCCCCAAAAGGCCAACATATGATTAGGCTGTAAACCTGATTTCTTTTTACCAAGAGCAAAATAGTCTCTATACTCTAGCCACAATGAACTAGAAGACTTCGTACTTCCCATCCATTCTGGATTTATTCGGTAGGTTAACAATGCGTACCTCCCTGTATAAGGGTTAGCAGCATTATCTCTACTGTCATACATTAAGTTCAATGAAACACCAGAAAGTACATACTCTTCATCATTGATACCATAGTGGTCAGAGTATGCCTTGTGGCTTGAATAACCATGCTCTTCATAGTAAACATCTTTGATATCATAGTGATAATCCATATGATACCCTACACCCGCATAAAAGTTCTTTTTGACTTTAAACAATGCCGTCTCATGGAACCTGAAATATTTAAATTCCAATAGTTGAGGGTCTTGTCCTGGAGCGAAACCTTCACCATAACTTCCTGCTAAGGATTTATCATCCGCTGGGCCAGTACCAAGTCCAAAAGTAGGTTGTGATGTATCAAACATTCTCCAATCTCCCAAGAAGATCATTTTATCCTCTGGCGTATAAATGTTACTCTTATAAGTAAACATCAACTGATTTTTGGTAGAATAGGTCAAAGTTCCTAATGATGTCGACATACGTGTATTGGACGGATCGCCCAAGAACATATTAAATGATCCTGCAAAACCATATAGTACACCAAATGTAGGGTTGGATGCTACAATTGGTAAAGGTGCAGCATAAACTTTTCCCTTTTGTGGTGTTTCATCTTCGTTTTTAGCTTTCTTTTTTTCTTTAGTACTCTCATCAATTGTAATGTTACTCGTAGTATCAGAAGAAGTAAAAGCTTGAACCCTATCAAAAATGAAAAGGTTCAATGTTAATAATAAGGATAGTATTTTAGTTTTCATTTCTAATTAAATTCGTTGTATATGAATTAGAAACAAATATATTTATTTAGTTTAACATCAACCATAACACAACAATTTTTTAGTTTGTACTTAAACATTATTAAGAGGTTATTATAAATACATGTACTATTTTCCTCAAAAAATTGGAGAGTAAAATTTAAGAATGGTGTTGATATCACACAGATTAAGACAAAAGTAAAGCTCACCCAAATCTTTAGGTGAGCTTACTATACTAGAATCATTTTCTCAGCACTATTACTACAAAACATCTGCTCTCATTAGAGTATAATAAATCCCGTTTCAACTCGCCTTTTTATAGGACAAAGATTTATTAGCAGTTGTAAGATGTTAGTACTTTCTTGCTTTCTGTGATAGTCTACTATTGTTATAAATACTAATTGTGTGTTTACTTCATAGATAGTTTTAGGTATTATAAAATTTTTAATGTCGGTGGTTTTAGCTTTTAAAAAAGAGGGCTACTACAAAGAGTAGCCCCTTTCCATTTTTAATTGGTTAGTTTTAGCGACTCATTTCAATTAAATTACTGCTTTATCACTTATAATATTTTTCAGAATACAAATCGTATTTTCAATATCTTTTTATATTACTGAAGAATTTCATTGTATATATTTATCTAAAGTATCTTCTAGTTCTTTGCCTCATAGTCTCCTGTACTATTTTCATCAGGCAACTGTGTAAAGTTTATATCATTAGCATCTATTACACTATCTTGTGTAAATTGATATTCGCTTGGAATTGATGTTTCATCAATAGGCGTAATACTTTCATCCTCAACAAATTCACATGATGAAAGAATTAAAATAAATATGGATACTACACTAAAAAATTTTAACTTTAACATAATTGATGCTTCTAATGATAGTTACTTGACTTACTTTCTATCTATTAGACTCGGTATTCTTGAAATGCCACCACCTAATTTCAAAAAAATGAAATTTTTTATTTTTTTAACATTTAATTACTTATTATTTCTTTCCGTCAATGCTCAAAATGATGATGATTCTACTCTTAAGAAAAAAGCTTTTAAGGCTTTCAGTAATAAAGAGTATGATACTTCTATACATTATTTCAAGTTGATTGAAAATCAATCCCAAAACTTAAATAATAAGATTTATAGCCAACACGCATTAGGGCATATCTATGGTAAAGAAAAGCTAGATCTGAGTGAAGGAATCTATTGGTTAAAGAAAAACATTAGTACTATTGAAGAAGATACAAGTAGAAATATGCATTTTACTTACATTTTATCACTACAACTAATAAGTAGTTACTATCAATACCAAGGAAAAAGGGATTCCTCAGAATATTATTTAAAGAAAGGTTGCCTTACCTATTTTAATGACAAAGAAAAGTACAAGGAGAAATATTATATTCTTAATAGGTTAAATAACTTTTTCTATAGGAGAAAAGAATATAACCTTAGTAAAGAAATTTTAAATAATTTAATTGAAAAGGATGTTAAAAATTATAACGTACTAAGCAATTATCTCAGCTTATGTATTCAAATTAATGATTCTATAGGTATTGAAAATACTGTTGAAAAAATTGATCAATTAGATAATATCCGTGATGGCATTCACTACTTCTATTTGGGTGAACTAGCCCTTAATGGGGGGCATTTTGATCAAGCAATACAACATTATCAATCATTTATCAAACAGTTTAAATACTTTTTTCATAATACTAAGAAGTTCAACTTTGTATATAGTACAGATGAAATAAAAACAAGACACTATTATATTGCACGTACTTATCTACAAATCTCTCAGTGCTATAGAGGACTCCAAAATGACAGTAAAAGGTTAGAATACCTCCTTAAAGCGAAAAGAGAAATCCAAAAAGGGCTTTCCTTTCCTACTCAAGATATGAATGTCATGGCTTCTGAAATCTATAGAGCTTTAGATATTTATCATCATGAACATGAAATACTCACAAGTATCAGCTATATAGATTCTGCTCAGTCACTGATTGAGAAGCAATTATTGCTACATGAAAAGGATACCAATCAGGTTTTATTAAATCAATTGATACTCCAAAATTTCTATAAGGCCGAATTTTCAGGGAATATTGTTGAACAGGAAAAGTATTATTGGCAATCTTATTTAATGCTCAAAAAATTTGTCGGTAATCAGTATAATGATGATGATCAATTGTATCAATTTAAAAACCTGAGAGAGATTCAAGATCAATTAGTCATCTTTTTCACCCGTTTATACAAGGAATCACAAAGTAAAGAAGATTTATATAAGGTTTTAGAAATTATAGAAAACTCAAAATCAAATATTCTCTATAAAAGAAGTCAAGGTTTGGAGAATCTAACCTTTGAGCAATATATCAAAACCCCTGATCTCGATAATCTCAGAAATAAAATCAATAGTCCACCTTTACTCAGCAGTCAAGAAATACAAAAGTATTTTAAAGAATATTACGATGGAAAGTCTTTTGTTTCTTACTACCCTTTAAAGGAAGGGTTAATTATGGTTGGGTATATTGATGGGAATTTCTTTTTAGAAACCAAATGTCTTCCAGATGTTTGGAATGACTTGATTAAGAGTGTACACAAAGAGCTAAGTGAAAGTAATCTCTTTATCGACCGATCATTTAATCATCAACTTTTAGAAATTGGAGAGTTTTTAGTTCCAGATAAATTAAAAAATGCAGAGGATAAAAGGGTTGTTTTTTCCCCATCGGGTAACCTTACTTTTATTCCTTTTGAGATCCTAAAAACGGGAAAAGGATATTATTTAGAGCAATGGGCTATTTCTTATAGCTTTTCACTACATCATGAATATTCTATTCAAAGACCTATTGATGAAGATTATGATCCAATAGAAATTCTTGGTGTTGCTCCTTACAATAAGATCAATCTTCCTTTCTCATTGGATGAGTTAAAGGCATTTACAGACAACATATTAAGTGATAAAGAAGCAAGTATGGAAAATACGCTTCAAAGAATCAATGATATTAATATTCTACACCTTGCTACTCACACCACAATTAGTAAAACCGCAAAAGATTCGAATATAGAGTTTTATCCGGGAGATAAAACGCAAAAGTATTCATTGAGCTTTAATGAAGTAGCCAACAAAAATTTATCCCATTTACAGCTAGTATCTTTGAGTAGTTGTCACTCGGCAGACGGTCCCTACATTGATGGTGAGGGAATCCTTAGTTTACAAAGGGCTTTTGCCTATGCCAGTGTACACTCCATATTAGCAAGTAAATGGGATGTTAATGATGAGGTATCTTCAATTATTATGGCTAGTTTTTATGACTATATAAAACAAGGCTGGGAAAAGGATGTTGCACTTCAAAAAGCGAAAAAGGATTTTTGGAGTGACAATCCTTCCCTTAAAATCAACCCCATTTATTGGGGTAACATTGTTTTATTTGGAGACTCTGACCCAATATCTTCATCAAGTCTTCAAAAAACTTTAATTGAATATCTTCCTTTTGATTTTTAGTAAATAAATATCATATAGGAGATAATTATCAATTTGATTGAAATACAAATGTTCCTCGTCATTTTGTATTTTTACCATTAACTGATCAACCTGATCATAATCTTCTAAACCTAGACTGGCATTCAAAAGAAACCAATCCTTGTGATCTGACTCAGGAAGATCGTTTAAAATTTCTACTGCCTCTTCATAGTTTTCTGAGTTGATTTGCTGCAATGCAGCTTCTAAACGAGGTGGGTCTTTCTCGTTTTCAGACTGAGAACTCCTAGTGTAGTTAGTGTAACACTTCTCTTCTATAATTGACCTTGTATCCAGTTGTACAAGGTAAATCGAGAAAAAGGAGAAGAGAAGTATTGCAGCCGCTGAAGACCACCTTACGCTAAGTGTCACAAGGTTGTCTTCTTTCTTCATCTGAGCCCTCACGCCTTTTACGTCTTGAGAGATTTTCTCAAGATAAAGTCGTTCTTCTATAGTTTTTTCTGACAACATACTTCGATATTTTTAGTTCTACTTATTAGACTCCAAATCCTTGATTTGTCACCATTTATATGATTATTTTTTATCAAGACACTCTGAAATATTGTCTAATAAATCACTAATTTTCTCTGTTGAATTTTCTAATCCTTTACGTAAATAATTGATGCATCTACTCTTTTTATTTCTTATAAATTTCTCTGAAGTATACTTACCTTCAAACTTCGTAAGTATCTCTTCATAAGTGAGTTGCTGAAAATAAAAGTAGGTTAAAAGCCGTTGACAATCCTCTCCAATTTTGTTTAAAAGTTCTCTAAACCTATGCTTGGTATCAAGGTCATCTCCGTCGGATAAAGGTAGTTCATCAGTGAAGTCTATATCTTCATCTCGTTTACCATCTACAGTCACATTATCATAAGAAACATCATAGCGATTTCTCTTTTTTAAAGTAGATAACCACATGTTTTTAGAAATCGTAAATAAATAAGTTGAGATATGAGCTTCCCCTTTAAATTGATCTTTATCGATACTCCAAATGACTTTTGCTATAGCATCTTGAAAAATATCCTCAGCATCTTCATTTGTACCGTTCATCTTTATGATTAAAACTTTTACCTTATCATAATACAGTTTATATAGTTCTCTAATCGTTTTCTCATAATTTTTTCGGTTTTTGATGTTTTCTATTATCTGCTTGGATGAATAGCTATTTTTTTTAATGAAAAACATAGTAAGGTTTTGTTGCCGCTAATTTAGAGGATTGTTACAAAAGCATTTAGGTTTATTTTCCCTTTAGAGCCTATTTCAATCACGCTCTTTTATATCAAATCAAAATCTATTGTTGATTTGGTTCTTAGTCAAATTAGAGTATTAAATCATAAAAGACAAAATTCTCATTATTTTAAGTTGTAAGTTTTGATACAAAAAAGTGATAATCAAACAAGAATAAATTTGATTATCACCTTTTTAAAAAAATATTTTAACGTTACTATTTTTTTTCTGTTTCCATTCTTTCAAAGTAATCTAAAGCTGCAGCTCTTACTTTAGGAGATAATAATAATGCTCCTAACATCGTTGGGATAGCCATTGTCGCGTATACTCCATCAATTAAATTAATAATAGCATCTAGCTTAATTACAGACCCGACTACAATCAATATAACATAATAATAATTGAAGTAATGTTTCTTATCTGCTCCAATTAAATAGCCTAAGCATTTTGTTCCATAATAAGAAAATGAGAACAGTGTTGTTAATGCAAAAAACAAGACACAAAGTGATAAAATAATGGGTCCCATTGTGGGGAAAACAGCTTTGAAAGCTTCTGTTGTTAGTAAAACTCCATTGACATCTTCTGCAGCAGAGTCATATACGCCAGATGCTAAAATGGCTAATGCCGTCATTGTACAAACTACAATAGTATCGATAAATGGACCAATCATAGCCACCAAACCTTCACGAATTGGTTCTTCTGTCTTTGCTGCCCCATGCATCATTGGTGCTGTACCAATTCCTGCTTCGTTAGAGAATGCAGCCCTCTTGGCTCCTATGATTATCACAGCACCTAACGCTCCTCCTGCTACTGATTCAAAATCAAAAGCGTCCGTAAAAATACTTGTGATAATGCCAGGTAATTTTTCAATATTTAATCCTATCATTGAAAGTACAGCTACTACATAAATTACAACCATTACAGGTACTAATTTCCCTGCAACTTTACCAATTCTTTCAATCCCTCCAAAAATCACAAATGATACTATAATCATAATACAGATACCAATAATGAAATTCATCACATCAACGCTTAACGTAGATGACACACTCTCCGGTAATACAACTGTTCTAACTACCTCTGTTAATTGATTAGCCTGAAACATAGGTGTGACACCAAATAAACCTGCTAATGCAAAGAACATCGCTAATGGCTTCCATTTTTTTCCTAAACCTTCTTCGATATAATACATTGGTCCTCCCTCTGCATGACCATGAGAATCATGACCTCTATACATTACGGATAATGTACAAGTAAAAAATTTAGTCGCCATACCCAACAATGCACTAATCCACATCCAGAATAATGCACCTGGTCCACCTGTTACAAGTGCTACTGCCACTCCACTGATATTTCCCATACCCACAGTGGCTGCAATTGCCCCAGACAATGCCTCATAGTGATCAATATCTCCTTCAGCATCTGGATCATCGTACTTTCCTCTTAATACATCAATCGCATGTTTAAAATATCGGAATGGTAAAAACCTTGAATAAATCGTAAAAAATAACCCTCCTCCTAACAGTAAAAGTAACAAGGGAGTACCCCAGGCCGCTGAGCTAAAAGCAGCACAAAATTCTTCGAAATGTTTCATTTATATGTTTTATTAATCTAGTATGAGTTGAGAAATAAAGTGATATCATAAACGAATACCTACTTTATTTTTATAGTGTTAATTGAATTCCTCGTAGTAATATGACCTCAAAATATTTGCAATCACATTGTGTTCTAAGTACTTAAATAATTATTGTATTCGCAATTATATTATTAAGTATTAGTAATCGGTTAGTTGGGTAGATTTTAGATTGATTGACTGATTGCATAAAATATATCAACACAAAAAAAGGTTAGTCAACATCTTGTGTTAACTAACCTTCTGTATTTAATGAATGTGGCGCCGACTTACTCTCCCGGGGGTTAACCCAGTACCATCAGCACGGTAGGGCTTAACTGCTCTGTTCGGAATGGGAAGAGGTGAACACCTACGTCATTGGCACCATCAATGTCTTAATGATCTAATGAGTTAGAATTTAATCACTATCATGAAGTTGTATTGTAACTTCATTGACAGCGAAAAGGAAAAACTTTGCTGGTATCCTATCGCTAGGATACCAACCGTAAAAGAAAAAGCTATTGGGCGA
>NZ_JTAM01000124.1 GCF_000812565.1 Flammeovirga sp. OC4
GCATAATCTTCTTTGAAAACATAGTCTGGTACTGTACCTGCTGAAGTTGTTACTTTTACCTCTTGAGCATGTATTTTACCCTTTACGGTTAGCTTTGAGTCAGGTTCGTCAGTGCCTATTCCAACAAAACCATCTTTGGTAATTCTCATCCTTTCTCCATATCCATGTACTCCTTGGTTTGTCCAAAAAGTTAAATATCCACCACCATGTTTAGAACCAATTGCAAAGTTATGCCCTTCTTCACTGTTTTCAAATCCAACAAAACCTGCATTAGAAGCTACAGGGCTTTTAAAATGTATAGCTCCAGCTCTATTCCCTTCTCCAACACAAAGGTATCCTCTTACATCTAATTCAAACTCAGGTGTTTTAGTTCCAATACCTACATTTCCTTGATTTCCATCGATAAAAACAACAGATTTTGAACCGTTTCCTCCTACATTCGATGTGAAATTATAACCACCATTACTTGAATTATTTTCAAAAACAATATTATTGTCATCGTTTATCATTTGATGAAATAGAACACTATCACCTTTATTTGTTAAGGCTAACTGTTTTTCACCTTCATTGTAGTCTATGATAACGGGTGCGGGAAGAATACCATTATTACCAAGCACATTTGTACCATATACTGGCTCTTCCACAATCAGTTCTCCTTCATCATTTAGAATTTTAGGGTTTCCAAGAGTAATTTCAGGACTAACTATTGTTAATTTGAGGTTAGTGAAATTTATCACAAATGCCTTGTGGGTTTTGGGTGTATTAGCTGTTAAATGTATTACTGAGTCATTTACCTTCCTTAGTCGAAGAGTGATATTTGATAATTTCACATCTTGTTGTATTCCATAAGCCAACCCTCCAGAGAATTTAACATATAGCATAAAGTTTGAACTATTAGGGAGTGCAAAACCCCAATTTCCATTACAGTCTACTATATTACCAACAATTTGAAGCCCTTCATAAGTACCTATATTACCTGCATCAATAGTCGCTATCACTCTTTCTCCTGGAAGAGATGCTGTTTGAAAATTAAGAGAAAAGTCTTGAGATTTGATTTCATTAAAGACGATTGATGTAAAAATCAATAATAGATAGAATAGCCTAGCTCTCATTTTTTGCTTGTTATAGTTTAGAATATATACACTTTAACACATTGCATACGCTCCTTTTCAAGGTTAGGATAATATTAAATTGATATTATCAAGAATTGGCTTGTAGGATAGTTTGCTAATCAACATTTATTAAGTACATGTATACTAGGTTTCTTAAGAAAGTATGTATGTAGTAACTGAAGACAATGTTAACTTTCCCTAAGATCACCTTACACTCAACAAAGATACATTATGTTAATTTTTTAAAAAAGCTTTTCGCAATTAATTCAAAATAGTACTGCCTTAGGGAAGATATAATCTAGGTTCGGTACAAAAATATTTTCAAGTATACCCCCCTAACTTTTTAATAGTTTTTAGCCGGAAGATGTCACTTCGAACCTGACTTTTATTTAAGCTTGTAACTTATAACAATTCTCTTTTTATCAAATATTTCCCGTTAGTTTTATAAAGTTATAAATCAAAGACTAAAACTATGCTATTGTTCTTAGTGACACCTATCGGCTTGACACTAAAAACAGTAAGGAGGATGACTATGATTTTCTTCCCCTTGTAAAATGCTTTTCTTTTATTCTAACATAAATCAATTTACTTCTTCCTTTTGGGTTTTCTCGTTGTTCTATTTCGAACTTGTTAATTGATCTAATAAGTGGTGTGAGTTTTTCAAACCCGTAATTTCTAGAGTCGAAATTGGGGCGTT
Source organism: Flammeovirga sp. OC4 (assembly GCF_000812565.1). Taxonomy (GTDB): domain Bacteria; phylum Bacteroidota; class Bacteroidia; order Cytophagales; family Flammeovirgaceae; genus Flammeovirga. The sequence continues at coordinate 1,810 of NZ_JTAM01000124.1, forward strand.
TTTTCTGGATTAAACTTCCAACGTCTCCAAGGAAAGCCCATCCTTCATCATCCGATAAATCATTAATTGAGGAAGAAATAAGGTGAATCTCTTTGTTTGTAATTCTATCTACTGAAGGTTTAGCTGTTTCTTTTGTGTCAGTTTTATCTTCAGATTGTTTCCTCAGAATTTCTATGTATATAAACTTATCACAAGCGACAATGAATGGATTGGGAGTCTTTTTTTCTCCTATTCCGATTACTAACATTCCTGCTTCTCTCAAACGGGTCGCTAATCGGGTAAAATCACTATCACTAGAGACAAGACAAAAACCTTCAACTTTCTCACTATATAAAATGTCCATAGCGTCAATAATCATGGCGGAGTCGGTTGCGTTTTTCCCAGTAGTATATCCATACTGTTGAATAGGAGTAATTGCATTCTCTAAAAGCAAGTTTTTCCATTTTGTCAACCCGGGGCTGGTCCAATCTCCATAAATTCTCTTAATAGTTGGATTGCCATATTTGGCTATTTCTTCCATCATGTCCTTTACATTGGCAGATGGTATATTGTCACCGTCAATTAAGACAGCCATATTTATGTTTTCTTTCATCTTATATTTTTAGGGTTATTGTGTACAAAGTAATGATTAAGATACGGTCAGTGGGTGTATAATCCGGTGGATGGAGATTAGCTATTGTTGGGCTATGTATATAATTTAATTAGTACTTTTTTAAAAAAACTCATTGTACTAAAATCAGGTTTACTTTTAAGTTTTAAGGTATAATGGTTAGTGCTTTTTGATATCAATGAGTCATTTTTTAACTGATAATTTTTTGATAAAAACTGTAAATCATTTTCAAAAGTTAATAAAACATCATTCTTGATAATTTTGTAATTACCTATTGTTTCTTCAGTACAAGAACCATTATAACTTTCATAATAAAATCTCCCATTTTCATATAAATTTAAAGTGATTATTGGATATTCGTATTCAAAGCTTTCATAAGTCGTACCTAATCTTAGTAATGAATATATAGGGTTTATTGTTAAAATTAGAACCAATTGAAATAATAAAAAACCCATTAATTTTAAATTGAGCCTTTTATTAGTTTTTAGAAAAAAGAAATCTACAATAAATGTAATTAATAATATGATTAAGCAGATTATTCCTGTTGAAACTATTAATGCTATAAAAATTGCATCCCCGTCACAAATTGCTCCTAAACCAGGAATATTAATCTTTAAGAAAAGACATCCAATTAAAGAAATAATAAGGAAGCTTATGATTTTGAGTATATTTGAAAAGTTATATTTCATTTTAACAACCTTAGTTTGTTTAATTAAAGTTACAATAATCATAATTGGATGTAATTACGATTATTTAGCCTAATAACTTGGCTAAAAAGTATTTCAAAGAAGTTCCCCCCATTTACTAAATAGCCACAAGCCTTTTAAAATTTTTTCAATTTGTGGTGGGCATACTAACACGCTATACCCTACCAATTCTACCAATAACCTAATTCTTTTTTTAATTTTTCAGCTGTTAAAAGCTAAACACTGTTTTTTTATGAAGATGAAAATTCTATCGTTTTAAGGAATTCTATAACATTCGTTCAGAATTACAATTCAATAGAAAACCGTATTCTTTTAAACCTTTTAATCATCGTCAAAATTAAAATTAGAGTGAAGGTATTCTAGTAATTGTTTATCTGATAGCTCAGTAATTTTATTCACTACCTTTTTGTCAAGCATTCTTCTTACAAACTCAAATGAATATTTTTCGACAATTACAATATGTTCTAATTCATCGTGATATGGTTGATTACAATAACCTTCCTTTGTAGCTAAAAAAAGAAAAAGGTCATTATCCCTTCTTCGTTTCGCTTCTTCAAATCAAATTCAACTGAGATAAAGAATTCATTTTTTGGACTAAACTCTTCTAGATTGAAACAATCTGAGCTTCCAAAGCTAAATAATTCAAAGTTACTCATTATTGGTTATTTCTTGGACTAAACAGTTTTTGATTAATGACTATATAAAGCATTACATTCCATGTAATTGCTAGTAACCAAGCAGTCTCAAGTTATGGTCAATTACACCTTGTTTTGTGCTTTTTTTAATTTTATTTCTATTTGCTCAATATCTTCTCTAGCTTCTTTAATTGTTGAGATGTTATTTAAGTCTTTATAGACTTTCAAAGCTTTTGTTTTATGGCCATCTAAAATATGTTGAATTACTTTATTAGTTATTGCAACATTGCCTAAATCCAAATCATCTCTTCCAAATTTCCTTAACCCAACATTCGGAAATTTTGGTTGCCAATCTCCCCAATCTAATTCACGAAATCCATCTCCCCATATTTCTTGATCTTTACTACAAACATATCGCAATGTGCTATTGTAAATAAGGAATTCACAATCAATACATTTATTAGGTACGAAAATTTCTATACCCGTTTTTGACACTTTAATCACTTTAGGTTCAGTATTGCCTTCGATACCACAACTACCATAGTCCAATCTTAAGTAATCTTCAGCTAATTCTTCTGCTCTTAAACATTCTCCTTCAAATAGGAATTCACAACTCAAACATTTATTCGGCAAAGCTGAAATTGATCCCATAATTTGCTTTTTCTTTGAAGGGCTTCTATCGCCTTGAATTTCACATTTTGGAAATGATTTTCGATACATATTATTAATCTCGTATAACAGTTGGTGTAAGAAGAGTAGCTTTTGTGTTGTGCCTACGACAAAAGCTATGATTTTTACACATTTTTAACAGTAGATTTTATTTTGGTAAATGATATAACTGCACTGCCAATTTTAATTCTCTGTTCTTATCTCCATTTAAATGGAATCGATAGTTAAACCAATTTTCATCAGGTTTATTTACAAAGCTTAAATAGTTTGGATGCTCCGTAGTCGATTTTTTAACTTTTTCTAATATTGAAGAAAAATCTTTTTGCCTAACAAACATAATAACTGAGGCTTTTGTGTCTCGCCAAGTTAAGTAATTCAATAGTTGAGAGATAGTTTTTAAATATCCTTTTTCACCAGACCAAAATTTACATTCTGAGATAAAAATGACAGAACTATCATACCTTAATTGTATGTCTGTCTTACCCGATTTGTTAAATGTTTCTCCACTAGCACTACCAAATTCAAAATTGGGGTCAAGAATCATAAGGATATGGTCTCTTAAATCCTCTTCTTCCTTTCCTTTATATACACTTGGCATTCTTTCAAAGTTTTTTCCAACATCGTTAATTAATTTCAATATGTGGTGATAATTATTTTCATCAAGTGTTGGTTCTGGCTTAAATCCTTTTTCAACAACTGATGGTCTAATTGAGAGCTTTTCTCTAAACTTTGGCTGAGGTATAGAAAAAGTATTTGAAGTATTTGGCTTTTTCTTGAGAGGAACACCTAATGAAGACATTAAGTTATTTTTAGCTAACAGTTTTTGTTTTCTTTGAGAGAATAATGATTTAATAGTTGAGGCAAGAGAGTTGTTAAAATTGATGATATCATTTCTAAGAGTTTCATAGTTTCGATGAACTCCCCTTACTTCATTATCATATTCTTGTTTTATTTTCTTAGGGTCATTGCTAAAATTAATGAACTCTGCAACAATCGTGTTTCCTTTGATATGAAAATTCCCACCACCACTCGATGAAATCGAAGAAGCTGGACAGTTCAATAATAAATCAGTGTTACCATTTACTGGTATTATAAATTGTATTATCTCTTTTTTATACTTTTTCCCTTCATAGACGTGAAAAGTCCTTGGAAAGTATTCTGCAGGTATATCTTCTTCGTAATTGTCGGCATAAACATCATCAAATACTATTTCAGGTACATCCATAGAATACTTTTCTGTAAGATGATTTATATATTCCGTTTCATTCACATTTAGAATATAATCTTCTGTTTCATTTTCTACAATTCTTTTTATACTCTCGAGAACTGATGTGAATTTGTCCAAAATTCTGCCCGAACTAAAAATCCTTGATCTACTATTATATCTGTACATGGTGTTTATATAATTTGCTTCTAAAATTAGATAAGCACAATGGCGTTTATCCCAAAAATTTCACGGACATACGCCATATGGTATATATCCATTAATAAAAACACTCCCAACTTCCCATTGAAAATCAGTTTGCTAGTAGGTTGTTGAAAGATAATCTGAATTTACATGTTTATGTATTACAAAACAAGAATTGATTTTTTTAAGCAACCAATCGTCTTTTAATTTTTTTTTTTTCAAATCAATTCGTGAGCAAATGCAAATTATCTCTTAAAGTCTGGGTAGTTGTTGATTTTTGATGTGGCATCGGAAAATTTGGGCATAAAAAAATCCCTGAAGAGGGAGTCTTGTGATAAATTGTGGAGTGAAGTGAGGGGAAATTGGTGAGTTGAGATGAATTTTCATGAAAAAGGAATAGATTAGACGCATTTTTTGTGTTCCGATACAGCGATTGGGTTCTTCCAAAGTTTGAATTGTGGTTGATCTTTGATCAGTTCACGCATCCAATAATATTTCGGACCGGGTTGTGCTTGCTGTGTTCTGAGGAGTTGGAGATGTTCCATCCAAAGATCGTAGTATTCCCAATCGTCTTGATGGTGATGATACTTTTTACCAATGCGGTAGGCGTACCATTTTTTGAGGTAGACAGCATCGTAGTTCTTGCCTTTAAATTTTAGATCATAGTACTGATCAGAGTACCAATAGATATATTTTCTTTCAGCATAAAGCTCGTAATCATTTTTCCTCCTTGTATGATGTATGAATGGATTTTTCTTTTTGGAACCTGCGTATTTCTTTCGTGCTAAAAATAATTTGTGTGCATATTCTGCATCATACTTTTGGGTTTTTGGATTGGTATTTCTTTTTAACTCACGATAAATCGTAGACAGGGACACCTCTAAACCTTCCGCAATTTTTGCTACGGTAAATCTTTTGTCTTCAATAAGACGTTGGATGACTTTTCTCTGATAGAGTTGAAGGTTTTTCATGAGATTCGTTAAACAGTCAGTTTTATTAATTCGTTAGGCTCTTTTAATGTAATACGAATCGATTAAGAATCAAATCATTTGTGATGGTTTTTTTCTTCATTTGTAGATCTTTGTTTTGTTTATCTATTGATTTTAAGCTAGAATGAAGTTCTTAGTGTATGTTATAAAGATACTCATATGATTACAATTGATCATAATAGCCTTCCAATAATAATTGTTCATTTACCTCAATGAGACTGTCTTTAATATAATTTACACTATCGTCAATTGAATCTTCTAAGTACACAAAGAATAAACTTTCGTTCTTGATCAAATAATAATACCAATCTGGATAACCTAAATCAAAAAGAACCTTCGATTGAAATTTTTCACTTAAACTCTTCAAAAAAGGAATCATCTTTTCTCTTCCTTTCAGTTCATTGGTGACCACTAACTGCAATTGTGTTCTGAATCCTTTTTCTTCGTAACACAATTGATAAAAAATTGTCTCCTTATTATACTCCCCAACAGCTTCTAAATGCATTACTGTATTATTTTTAAAGGATTGAGTTAGGAATATGATAATTTGCTCTTCAGGGATGAAGTTCTCTATATAGATTTGAAAGTTGTTATCCATTTTTAAATTTACTCTGATTCATACAATTTTATACCATACAGATCTACCATTTTGAAATGATCCTCCTCTGTTCGTGGTGCCAAGCCGACAGGCGTCACTGCGAACTTGATTTTGTTT
>NZ_JTAM01000125.1 GCF_000812565.1 Flammeovirga sp. OC4
GTTGACGATAATTTAGTTTACAATGTACTCAATTTCTAACATTCTTACTCTGACAATACGTTGCTTACATTGTCCTGAAAGACGGGATCTAGTTCTTTAGAAAAAGGATCGTTGGGGTTTCTAATGAAGGTATTTTTATTGATGAATATATTTTGAGCACATTCAATGGAAAGTGCCCTTTTATTGTAAATAAAATGATTTCCTTCTATAGCAATTGTATTTAATCCTTGCCATTTCGCTGCTGCAAGACCACACCATCTCCCTTTTGCTTCAGGATTTTTCAACTTTGTCACCCACATTCGAATTGATGCTGCATTATATTGCGAAAGGAAAGTTTTGTCGTAACCAATGTTTTTAAAAAGATTATTTTTGATCAAAATATCATGAGCAACAAACCCCTCTCCCCAATCTGCTCCATTGTTCATTGAAATGGCACATTGACTTAGATTTTCGAAAGTATTATTTTCTATTATTCCGTAGTTACTTTGCAAGAGCATACCGAATCTTCTTGCGTTTCTAAATGTATTATTTCTAAAAATAAAGGATTCGCAAGCTTGTGTATCAATATAAGCAATATCGTTCCTTTTATCAGTGCCAAAACTCGTAAGTCCTTTTATGTCTTTATTGAAAGTAATCAAAAAGTTTTTCTCCTTTCGGTGCTCAACATTAATCACATAAGCTTCATCCAATAATACTCCTTCTCTAGGATTGTAAAATCGTATTATATCACCTTTTAAAACACCATTACCAGCGGTTAAAATTTGATTTTTTTGAGGTTGTTCAAGGATGTATTTCCTAACAGCTTTAAGGTTTACAGCATCATCTGAGGCTCCTTCAAATAAACAATTCTCTACCCAAGGCCCAAACATAGAACCACTCACATGTATACAATCCGCATTTGCAGAATGATATCTCCCTTTTTTCAACTTGACGTTACAATTCAAAATATTCCATTCCTTATGCCCAAAAGCGGCATAACTTCCAGCCGGGGAAGCATAACTTGTGATATTCATATACGTCAAATTCTCCCCTCCAAAAGAGGTAAAGATCGTTTTCCCATTGTTTCTCGCAATCTGAACAAAAACATCCCCCACTTCCATGTCATCAATAAAACGTTGTTGAGGTTGCTGAATTCTATAGGTTCTTTCACCTATCTTTTCCCAACCTTTGTAAGGGTATAGATGTCCTACGCCATCTTTTAATTTGCCTGGGATATTTGTATCCATCAACATACCCCATCTTTCAGCTGATGCAGTAAAATAGGGAGCGGATAGTTCAGGGAATCCTTCGTCTATTTGTAGGTCAAATGTATTTGATGCTGGATTTAAGGCGATTATTTTTCCTTGTGTAAAAGGTAAAGGATCGTAATCAATGTAAAGATCTTTGATAATGACATTTTTAACATTCATCATTTTCAAAAAACCCAGCATTGGAGAATGCATAATGATAGTCGCACCGTTTCCGTTAATCAAAAGGTTCTTATTTCTAAAAAGTGTCAAAGCATGTGTACCTCCTGATTTTCCCCACAAGTCATAAGTTCCTTTTTCAAAAAGGATTTCTATATTTTTACCCGCATCAGCCATAGAAGCTGCTTTTGCAAATGCTTTTCTGAAGGCTTTCAAATCATCTTCTCCATCGTCAGGATGAGCTCCAAACTTAGAAAGAGGTATCACTTTTCTATCTTTCAGCTCCACAAAAGGTAATTGCCTCTTTTTTCTAAAAAAATCAGGTTGATGAAAACCTTGTCCCTTCATAAGAAAAGGTAGGAACAGGAGTGTTAGTAGTAGTAGTGATCTCATTTTATAAATACATTAGTTTACTTGTAAATACATTTCCATTTTGATCTACAATTCGAATGATATACAATTGGTTTTTATAAGTCGATGTTGAAATTGTTGATTGGTGTTGGTTGATATTGGCCGTCAATAGTTTTCGTGCCATTGCATCATAAAGTGTCAACGTTGCAATAGGTAATGTTGTACCTTTATAGCGAATATGAAGTCCCTCTTTTGAAATTGTCACCTCCCAATCTGAATGAAGAAATTCATTATCAATGGACAGTATTTCATCAAAATCAAAAGTGGATTGTAGAATATTCATAGCTTCTCCTTTCTCTCCCTCTTTTAGAGTAGGGTCATCTTCATTGTGTATGATTTGATTGTCTATGATACTCCCCTCCTCAACACAATTCGCTAAAATGCCCACCTTATTGTAATGGATGGTATTTTGTTTTAACCAAATATTTTTTAGTCCTTGAGCATCACATACAGCCGGTGAAGTACCACACCATTCATCATTTTCATTACAGTTTTCGTTGGCCAATTTCATGACTAACATTTTAATAGTAGCGGCGTAATCATCCTCAATAAAAGTTTGATCAAACCCACAATTTGCAAAGGTATTTTGTTGAATCAGAATATTATGTGCTAAGAAACCTTCTCCCCAATCCACTGCATTTTCCATCACTATACCACCTGTTGATAGGTCTTCAAAAATATTGTTTTCAACAACACCAAATGCACTTTGAATCAGCATTCCGTACCTTCTCGCATTTCTGAAAATATTGTCTCTAAAAACAAAGGATTCCGTGGCAAAATCTTCATTGTATAAATGATCTGCACTTTGATGTGTTCCTGTCTTTTGAACACTGATAGGGTTAGAGAGAGTTATATTATAGGTACCATCATCATTGTCAATCACAGATAGAACAGTCACTCTTTCCATCACTTTTCCTTCTCTCGGATTAAAAGCTACTAAATGATTACCTATCTCAAATTGTGAATTTACTTTCAATTCAATTGGACTCAATACTTCTAAGATATTGGCTTGACCGTGCTTCATATTGACTGCATCATCTGCGTATCCTTCAAAAACACAACCCTGTACCCAAGGCCCTATTTTATTCCCCACAACATGAATCACATCTGCATTTGTACTGTGTACTCTACCTTCTTTGAGGAGTACCTGACAGTTGATCAAATTCACTTCTTCGTTTTTAGACATACTATAGGCTCCTGCGGGACTCGCATAGGTAGTCATGTTTAAGAAGGTTACATCTTTACATTCGGTTGTTTTTGTAATCGTCCTCCCATTATTTCGAGCCATTTGTATGAAATAATCGCCGATCTCAAAATTATCGATTTGAGAAGAAGACATCCTAATAGAGTAAACAGAATTGCCCAAAGCATTCCAACCGTTGGGGTCTGTTTTAATCAAATTTTCAACACCCTCTTTTAGAAAACCCTCTTCATTTCTTATATACCCCCAAGATTGATTGGCTGTTTTCATAAAATATTCCATCAATGATGGGAACCCTTTATCCACCTCCATTTCGATATAGTCATCGGCAATTGTGATTACTTTTCCCTGTACAAAAGGTAAGATTTCATAGTCTACGTCAAAGCCTTGCACTACAACATTTTGGGCATTTTTCAATGCAAGAAAACCTACTGTTGGGGATAAAATATTGATATTAGTACCAGTTCCATCAAGGATAATATGAGACAGATCAGAGAGGTTGAAAAGATGAACAGCTTCTTCATTTTCAGGCAGGAGATCATACGTCCCCTTACCGAATTTTACTCTGACAGGGTTGTCGGCTGAAGCGACTGCTACAGCTGTTTTTAGAGCTTCATTGATCGCTTCGAAATCATTACGATCATCATCTGCTTGAGCCCCAAAATCAGCAACATCAATGGTAGTAACCGTTGAGAATGAAAGGAGTGGTTTGTTTCGTTTTTTTCTAAAAAATTCAGGTAATTCTCTGAAAGTAAATGTATCATTGGGTAGCTCCTCTGATGAACCGCTTACTGTTACTTTGAATTTTTGTGTTCCTAAAAGTTCATACTCACTTGAATACACTTCAACCGTAATTTCTGAAACGCCATTTCCTACTTCATTTAATAGTAAAATTGATCCCTCTACTTGTGCTTTGACAACATTGATATTGCTAGATGTTACATTGTAAATTACGCTCTGATTTTCAACTGGAAAAAAGTCAGACATCTCAATAAAAGCAGTCCCAAACCCACCCGTCATGACTCTATCTTCTACTACTATTTCCTCCTCTACATTTTTATTTCCTTCAAAAATATCTTTCACTTCTTGAGCATTTAGTGCTCCTTTAAACCACCTGTAATCACTCATCTTTAGATCTGAATTGAGTGCTACTTTAAAGTTTGCCCCCTTTACTGTATTCACTTTTTCAAATCCTTCCCATGGGGAAATAATTACATTTTCAGGCTTACCGTCAATGTATATTTTTATGTCATTCAATGTCTCTCCTTCAGTGACCACTGCTACGTGATGCCATTCACTTATAAAATCAAAAGCTTTCTCTGTCTCCACATAACTTGATTCATAAACAGGGCTTCCATCCGCATCTTCATAACTGTTGTAAAATAAAGAGACTCTGATTTTATTATTGGCTCTATAAACGATATTGAATTGTCCCGTTCCAGCCTCTCCATAGCTGGTTAAAATAGACTGCTTTGTTTCATTGGCTTTAAACCAAGTCGCCATCGAACGTTTTTGACTTCCTAAAACCCCTTCATAATCTTCTATTTCTAAAGTCCCTACTTTAAAATTCATCACTTCCCCTCTTTCTTGATCCACATAACCTTTGGTATAAGAACCTTTCATAATCGCAGTCCTATGGTAATCCGAATAATCATAGGGATCGCCAGGCAGATCAGTCGGTTCATCAAATCGGTAATTGACTTGTAACTCAGGTTTTTCCTTATATTTCCCAATGTCTACAATAAAATGCATAGAAACTGGCTCTGCCGGGTTGTAATTCAAATCGCCCCATTGCGTTGCTGTAATACTTACTTTTCCATACCCTACAATTTTTGCAATGCTTCCATCAATCTGAATAATACCCTCATCTGATGACTTGAAACTAACCTCCAAACCAGAAGTGGAAGTGGCTTCTAATCGAAATTCCGGTTCTCCATAGGTCTTATCTTCAATAGGTTGAAAAGTAATCCACTGCTCTTGTTTTGGGATAAAAGATTTTATCTCTTCATCATCCAGAGCTCTATTATAAAGCCTAAAGTCACTATAATAGCCCGTATATTTATTCGCTAAAGAAAAAGTTGCAGCTCCAGTATTAACTATATTATTATTTCCTGAAAGGGTAGTTGTTGCTAGGTTTGTGTTAATGTAGATTTTAACGTCTTCAAGTGAACTATTCTCTTCTATAACGACTTGAAGGAGATTCCACTGATTTTCTTGAATTTGATCATGGAGGGATGTCGTAATATTTCCTCCAGCAACAAATCTAACTTGACCACTAGGTAACACTTGTAATGAAATATTGGTTGCTTCTTCCTTTTCGATTGTGATGCCTTGATAGAGAAGTGTTTTTTGCTCCGTTAAATCTGTAGGTTTGATCCACATGGAATAAGTTCGGGCAGCAGTTCCTACTACACCCGGAAAATTGGTATTACCTTCTTTAAACATCAAACGTCCACTTTGATTTGGAATATCAGTAAATAGGACATTCTCTCTTTCTTCATCAGTAGCACCAATCAATACAACTGCTTCTTCTTCTACTTCAACCTCTAATGATACCTCTTTCAGCATACCTTGGTTTGTAAAAGTGTTTTCTCCTTGTGCCTCATCGAAAGCAAACCATAAAATTGGTTCTTCCGCAGGGGCAATCTCCTTAATGGCTTCTTTTACAAGAATTACCTTCTCTTCCACCACTCCAAATGAAGACGCCGTTATGATGACTTCTCCTTCCATCATACCCGTAAGTTGGCCTTCCAACAAAAAGGCAACCTCTTCATTATCGATCGAATAATCAACGGGTAAGTTAGAACTTGTTGATACATTAATATCAATAGATTCTCCCACATTTATCTCAGAAGGCATTTCAAAAACAATACGATGCATAAAAACCGTTGAAGCATATAAATCCATGGCTTCCTCATCACTTATCGCTCGTTCGTAATATTTGAAATCACTGAATAATCCCCAGAATTTATTGGCGATCGCCAACGTTGCAGGAGCTGTATTGAATAAGCGATCATTGGTGACAACTGTTTCAGCAAGCGTTCCATTAATATAAAGCTGAATATCAGACAACATTGCTTCATTAGGGATAGAAACTACAATATGATTCCATTGATTTTCAATAAAATGATACGCTTCGGTTGTGACTATATTTCCTCCAGCAACTAATTTTATAGCACCCGTTGACAATACTTGAACACTTAAAGAGGTCTTCTCACCTTCATCAATACCCGCATAAAAAATAGTATTGAACTCTGATAAATCATTGGGTTTAATCCAAGCAGAATAGGTCCTTGCGGCTGTTCCTGTTACCCCCGAATAATTCCCTCCATTTTCCTTAAAGATCAAACTTCCGGTTCCTTGCTCCATACTTACACCCAATACTTGACCTTTATCTTCATCAAATACACCTAAAGCAATCTCTGCTCCGCCTGATTCATTGGCTGATAAACTTACCTCTGATCGTACGCCTGTATTGATGAAAGCGGGATCATAAACATTTTCTGAAAAAGCAAAATCCAACAACGGTTCCTCTTCTGGAATATAAGGTGTGATTGTCAGTTGATGCGTTGAGGTTACTCCAAAAGATGTGGCTTCAATGATCACCTCACCTTCTTCCAAAGCAATCAATTTCCCCTCTTCAATTTTTATTTTTGAAGGATCTGAAATACTATATTCAAAATCTAAATTAGAGGTAGTACTAATCAAAAATTCAACCGACTCTCTGACGGCTAACGTTGTCGGCAAATTGAAATTAATACGATGCATAAAAACCGTTGAAGCATATAAATCCATGGCTTCCTCATCACTTATCGCTCGTTCGTAATATTTGAAATCACTGAATAATCCCCAAAATTTATTGGCGATCGCCAACGTTGCAGGAGCTGTATTGAATAAGCGATCATTGGTGACCACCGTTTCGGCAAGCGTTCCATTAATATAAAGCTGAATATCAGACAACATCGATTCATTAGGAATAGAAACTACAATATGATTCCATTGATTTTCAATAAAATGATACGCTTCGCTTGTGACTATATTTCCTCCAGCAACTAATTTTATAGCACCTGTCGGTAATACTTGAACACTTAAAGAGGTTTTCTCGCCTTCATCGATACCCGCGTAAAAAATAGTATTGAACTCTGATAAGTCATTGGGTTTAATCCAAGCAGAATAGGTCCTTGCGGCTGTTCCTGTTACCCCCGAATAATTCCCTCCATTTTCCTTAAAGATCAAACTTCCGGTTCCTTGCTCCATACTTACACCCAATACTTGACCTTTATCTTCATCAAATACACCTAAAGCAATCTCTGCTCCGCCTGATTCATTGGCTGATAAACTTACCTCTGATCGTACGCCTGTATTGATGAAAGCGGGATCATAAACATTTTCTGAAAAAGCAAAATCCAACAACGGTTCCTCTTCTGGAATATAAGGTGTGATTGTCAGTTGATGCGTTGAGGTTAC
>NZ_JTAM01000126.1 GCF_000812565.1 Flammeovirga sp. OC4
TTTTATCCGAAAAAATGTTGCAAATCCAGAAGCAGGAACTTCTACAAATTATTACGTCCGTGATGCTTCCGGTAAGGTACTTGCCATCTACAACAGTGACGGCACCCAAGCAGAAGTTCCGATCTACGGTGCCAGTCGTCTAGGCATTTACTTTAATAATGACCTGACAAGCTACCAACTTTCAGACCACCTTGGTAACGTAAGAGCGACTGTACAATGGAGCGGAGCCAACCGCAATATCAATAACTACAGTGATTCCTATCCCTTCGGTATGAAAATTGGACATCAAACAGATGGAAAATACCGCTACGGCTATCAAGGAGAGTTTGCTGATGACGAAACGGAGGAAACAGGCTTCAATAGTTTTGAGGCTAGGATGTATGATCCTGTGATTGGTAGATGGTTGAGTGTGGACCCTGCTAGGCAGTTTGCTAGTGGTTATGTGGGGATGGGGAATAATCCTGTGATGGGGGTGGATCCTGATGGGAGATATTCAAAATGGGGAGCTACCTGGAGAAATCTGGTTTTTGGAGGGGAAGGTATCATTGAAGTTGCTGGAGATGGAGGTTGGGCTTATATCAGTTCATACGGTAAAACAGATCATGGTTATGGTCATGAGTTTATTTCCAGAGACCCAATTAAAATATCACTAGATGCTAATGTAAAAATGACTCTTTCATTTGGAGCCTTAACATATAAAGATAATTTGGATAAGGGGTTTACTTTAGATGCTGCCTCTGTAGATTATTATACAATTGGATACAGAACTAGAACTGATTTAAATAGACATACAATGCCAAGTAACGAGAATGGAATATATAAGTCTTCCGATTTAATTCAAAACGACTTGTCTTTTAATGTCAATCATGGTGCAAAACTTGAGTCTTATTATGGTGATTATAAAATAGGGTTTGTATCAAACTTCAAAAATCTTAATCCTAGAGGTGTCAATAAAGATAATATTATTGAATTTATGAGAGATGCTCATAATTATACAACACTGTCAAACATAGGTGTTGGATACCCAGGGTTAGAATTGAAAGCATACAATTTACATAAAAAAATAAGCTCAATTAGAGCTGGGGTACAAGAAGATTGGTCTCAAAGTTATAAAGGCTTAGGAGTTAAAGTTGAAGGTTTTTTTGGAATAAATATTGATTTTAATAATTAAATGATACTAATTTTATTGTTTATTGGATTTTTTGGCGGTTTATTAATGCTAAGATCATTTCTTTTTTGGAAAGTGTTATTTTTGTTAAAAATTGTAAACAGACCAACATTTAAAGAATATTATTTTTTGAATATCAATTCATTTGAATCTTTTTTTAAGACGACAATATTATTTATAGTAACATATGTCCCATTTCCATATTTTTTTCTCAGAAAAGAGAAAAATGTTATTTGGTATAATTTTATTCAGTTTTTTATAACATGTATTATTATCATACTTCTATATCTTTTTAACCCTCACTGGTTTTCAAATCAAGTATTGGAACCATAGGACACCCCACCTACTCTAAGGTACTGTCTTAAAAGTCAAGAAAATTCATATAATTTTTCTAAGATTTTGATATTACCTCTCGCTACCGCGGGTTCCTCAAATTTTCATTGCAAAATTGAAGCACTAAAGTGCCCCACTGTTCGTAGTGTTAAGCGATAGCGTCACCCAGAACTTGTATTTGAATAAGTTTTCAACTGATCACTTAAAAAGCAGAAACCTTAAAATCAGAAAAATGAAGGGTTTTACCCACACTAAACAGTAACCTACAGGCACGCTACACCTATTATAAACATGGAGGTCTAAAACAGCTCGACCTTTACTGTTCTGAGTTTAGACTAAAATCACTTTCCTTATTTCCTTCAAATGATATTTTTTTAACAAGTATAAGAAATGATTTTCCTCCACTGTTCGTAGTGTTAAGCGATAGCGTCACTGCGAACTTGTTTTTTGAATAAGTTTTCAACTTATAACCTATGAGTAAAAAAAGTCGTTGTTCAAAAATTAGAAAGAAAACAGAACATGTAAAACCAAAGATGTACTTTACTGTTCTGAGTTTAGACTAAAAACACTTTCCTTATTTCCTTCAAATAATATTTTTTTAACAAGTATAAGAAATGATTTTCTTCTTAACTTTACTTACTGAAAAACCATTATTTTCTTCACAAAAAAAGTACAATAATGAAAAATAATTTAATACGTTTTGATTGGGCGATCAAACGCCTCTTAAGAAATAAGGCAGACCATGTTATTTTAGAGGGATTTCTTTCAGAATTAATGCAGGAAGATATCACCATTGATAGTATTTTAGAAAGTGAAGGAAATCAAGAAACAGCTTCAGATAAATTCAATCGTGTTGATATTTTAGTAAAGAATCAAAAAGGTGAATACGTTATCATTGAAGTCCAAAACCAGCTAGAGTACAATTATTTTCAACGTATGCTTTATGGTACTTCAAAAGTTTTGACAGAATACATATCAGTTGGAGAAGCTTATCATCATGTCAAGAAAATTTACTCCGTAAATATTGTGTATTTTGATTTAGGACAAGGAGCCGATTACGTTTATCATGGGAAGACTAATTTCCAAGGTATTTATCAAAATGATGACTTAGAACTATCAGGCAAACAAAAAGTATTCTTAGGAGAAGATAAAACCCCATCTGATTTATTTCCTGAATATTATATCATAAAAGTAAACCAATTTGATGATATAGCCAGAAATACCCTTGATGAATGGATTTACTACTTTAAAAACAACGAAATCAAAGATAATTTTAAAGCAAAAGGACTGGAACAAGCCAAAGAAATTTTAAAAGTAGATAAAATGTCAAAATCCGAACAAGTAAGCTATAAAAAACATATTGTCAACCTTATGGAAGAAGCAAGCAGGGAGCGTACTTTAGAGATGGAGGCGATTATTAAGGAGAGAGAAATAGGTAAGGAAATAGGTAAGGAAATAGGTAAAGAAGAAGGTCTCATAGAAGGAAAAAAAGAGCAAGCACTAGAAAATGCAAAATCAATGCTTCAAGATGGATTAAGTGTAGAAAAAGTAGCATTATATTCAGGTCTAACTATTGAGGAAGTAAAGGAAATAGTTGGAAAAAAATAGTATAATACAGTATTAATTCTTCCCCCTTCTCCCCGCTGTTCGTAGTGTTAAGCGAAAGCGTCACTGCGAACTTGTTTTTTGAATAAGTTTTTAACTTATAACCTATGAGTAAAAAAAAGTCGTTGTTCAAAAATTAGAAGTAAAACAGAACATGTAAAACCAAAGATATACTTTACTGTCCTTTGTTTATATTAAAAACTCTTTCCTTATTTCCTTCAAATAATATTTTTTTTAACAAGTATAAGAAATGATTTTCTTCATAAGTTTACTTACTGAAATACCATTATTTTCTTCATAAAAAGTACAATAATGAAAAATAATTTAATACGTTTTGATTGGGCGATCAAACGCCTCTTAAGAAATTAGGCGTATCACGTTATTTTAGAAGGATTTCTTTCAGAATTAATGCCGGAAGATATCACTATTGATAGTATTACTTCCTGAATATTATATCATAAAAGTAAAACAATTTAACGATATAGCCAGAAATACCCTTGAAGAATGGATTTATTACTCATAGAAATATGGTATAATAGAAAACGACCACATTCAAATTAGGCTGCATGAGTCCTTATTTTTACCACTATTACAAAATGTTGAACAGAGCTTAATTGTTTGTCCAGTTTTTTATTGCAAATCCAAATCACAATTCTCAAAAGCAAGTGATAATTATTAGATTTTTGTGTAAGTAGATTATTATTTTAAATACATTTGCAATAATCTTTGAGAAAAACTTATTACGACTAAAGTAACTTATTGCGTCTTTAATGAACAGGAGAAAATTTATAAAAACAAGTCTTCTTAGTACCCTTGGTACCGGGTTATTTACAGGTGTATACAGCTGGCAGATTGAACCTTTCTGGCTTGAATTTGTAAAAAGAAATATGCCTGTTGCCAATTTACCCGAAAAACTTATTGGTAAAACTGTAATGCAGATTAGTGATATACACATTGACCATACTGGAGATTACAATTACATCATTGACGCTTTTAAAAAAGCGAAAAAGTTTAAACCTGATTTTGTTGTTTACACTGGAGATTATGTTACCAATAGGAATAAAAAGCAGTTTATTTTTCTGAAAGACGTACTCCAACATGCGGTTTTTGGTAAGATTTCAACTTTTGGAATTCTTGGGAATCACGACTATGGGAAAGCTTATAAAGACAAAGACTTTGGCCTAAAGATATCTACTATACTTTCAGAGAGAGGAATTCATGTTTTAAGTAATGCTCAAATAGAGTCTGATGGATTGAATTTTATTGGTTTTGATGATTATTCTGGACCAAATTTCAACCCTGAATTAGTAATGAAAAATTATGATTCATCTAAAGCCAATATTGTTTTATGTCACAATCCAGATGTATGTGATTTAGACGTTTGGAATGGTTATCAAGGGTGGATTCTATCTGGACATACACATGGTGGACAGTGTAAACCTCCATTATTCGATCCACCTATTTTACCCGTTGAAAATAAAAGATATACACAAGGAGAATTTGATTTATATGATGGTAGAAAGCTATATATAAATAGAGCACTTGGTTTTGTAAGACAAGTTCGTTTTAATGTACGACCTGAGATCACAATTTTTAAGCTGGAGAAGGCATAGATTAAAGAAAAGAAAAAGCTAAAGTTGATAACTAAATACTAAAATTTATGGATTGAAAGTTATTTTGATTTCGTACATATTATCTTTAATTTCGGAGGTTAACAATTCAAACTTTATCATCATGTATACTAATATTATTCACGACTACAATCAGCATAAACAATGGCTGAAAGATTTTTTTGAGGGAGAATTTATCCATCCTAACTTATTGAAAGTAGACAGTGATAAAGGAGAAGGGTTTATCTTTTTTTATAAAATACATCCGGGTATCTATTTTATTTACAATCATATCATAGCCAAAGAAGATATAACAATAGATCTCAATTACAGTAGTTCATCTTATTTTAAGTACTATGCTTCTTTTTTTAACGATACAATTTGTGTTAAGGAAAATGATGAGGTTCAAGAATTAACTGCAAACGGTTTTTATACTTGCTCAAAGCAGATAGGTATTGTCAATAAAGTTTCTAAAGGAGAGAAATTATATAATATCAATATCTATTTTTCTGAGGCAACATTCAATGAAATAGATAATAAAGAAGTCAGCGATTTTTATTTAAATAGATCTCATTTTTTTAATTTCTTTGATGAAAATCGAGATGTGATGTTGTTTAAGAATAGTCTTCAAGAAATCAATAATTATTCAGAGAAACTGAAAGCAAAAATTCTTCCTGTAAAGATTCAAGAATTGTATTTCTTATTTTTAAACGCTCTTGGTAAGATAACGGTAACACAACATGATTTAGGGTTAAGTGATGATAAACTCAAAGAATTATTTAAAGTCAGAAACAAACTAATTAGTAATTGGAAAGAAAAGCCTGAATTTGATCAAATCATACAAAAAAGTACTTTGGAAGAAATCGAGAAATTGTTTGAAGTTGTTTTTGGTCAATCGATGTCAAATTATTATTCTAATTATAAAATGGAATTAATTAGAATCGCAATTTTAAATAATCATCAATCTATTTCTGAAATTGCTTCTGAGTTTGGATATACTCAAGTTCAACATTTTTCAACCACTTTTAAGAGAAAGTTTGGATGTTCACCTTCAGAATACTACCATCAATATCAATAGAGGATCTTTTTATTAATTTAATATAGCATCTCCTTTTTTCAAAATATATTAGTTTCAATGCTTAATAACTAAATATTGGAGTAGTTAAGCATTATTTTTTATGAGCACTAGTGTTTCTTAATAATTACATATATATTAACGTAATGTTAAATGTATTTCTTAATTGTGAATTAATTTTACGTGATTAATAGGAACTAATATTTCATTTTTTTTCAAAAAAATCAATCGGACAAAAACTAATAAAGATGAAGAAAGAGAAGAAGAAAAAGACCAAAGTAATAAAACTGAAAGCTTCTAGCTTAAAGAAAAAAAACAAAAAGCTAACGGCTAAGAAGAAAGAAGCAAAGTTAAAAGCGAAAAAGAAGGAAGAGAAAATCAAGGCGAAGAAAAAAGCGGCCAAAAAAGAAGCGAAGAAAAAAGAAAAAATAAAAGCGAAGAAAAAGGCTGATAAGAAGGTAGCTAAAAAGAAAGCTGCAAAGAAAAAAGCCAAAGCAAAGGCTAAGAAAAAGTCAGCCAAAAAAAGTGCTTAAACAATATAAAGAGGCTGTCTCATAATTGAAAAAAT
>NZ_JTAM01000012.1 GCF_000812565.1 Flammeovirga sp. OC4
CCTAAATGATTTTAAACTCGCTAAAGCTCAAACAAGAAAATCATTTTTAACGGCTCATTCCATGAAATTTTTAACGCTTTTCCCTTCAAGGCCGAGGAAAGTACTGCCAAACGAATTGGGTAGAATGCCACTGGCGCGAATGTTAAGCGTTAGCGGCATTCGTGTCCTACAGATCAACAGAAATCTCCTGATTTCTAAAAATCATAAATATTCGAAAACTTAGTTTACAATGTATTTAATACATTGTAAACTAAATTGAAGTTAACTTCTAATCAATCTTTCTACTTTTTTTTATAAGGTCGATTTTCAAGCTTCCTTCTTCTTCATTTTTGTCTTAACACAAAAACGAAGCAAAAAAGTCAAGGCTTTGAAGTCAAAAGCTAAATTTCATTCCATTCGCCTAAATGATTGCTTGATTACAGATAAAAAAAATGAGGATTTTATAATAATCTTTTAAAAAGCAGTTCTGTAGGGTCGTTGCAATGCAACGTCCTCGCGAACCACAATACATAACCATTTATCCTTCATAAAAAGAACTTCTTTAATTAATGAAAATTGATTTTATAATGTGTTTAATCAATGATCACATTAAGGTGGTCTTCTTTTCTAATCTTAAAATTTAAAGGAGTAGACCACTTTTTATGCTCTCCATCTTTGTGGCCTAGAATCTGACTTTTCTGAGTAGTGGAGTTCACCACAAAATCATTTGATTTTAAGTTAGTACCTTTTGATACATTATTGTCTTTGAGAATTTGAACATCAAAATTGATAAGATTATGAAGGGAGGACTTAGCTGAAAATTTTGCTTTGAGGAGTCCATCATTTAATTTTTTTGATGTTGTATCCAAGTCCATAGGATGAGTTTGAGCTCCTTTGTCTACAGTTATCGAAAAAGCTTTTGAAGTGATTTTCTGACCATTGATATGAATTGTATATTCATTCTGTACTTGATTTTGTAATCCCATAAACTTTACCTTAAAGTAGTTCTTTAAAGTTTTGCTGTTGAATTGCATCAAACTATTGTTGTTGATCAAAGTATCAAAACCAATCCCTGCGTTACAAAAAAAGTATTGATCATTGATAAGTGGAGCATTGATATGAATTACCTTTTGATGATATATAATTTTTATCGCCTTTTTTAGTCGTGCAGGTATACCAAAGTGCTCGGCTAGTCTATTCCTTGATCCACAAGGAATGATCCCAAAAATCTTATCTGTTCCAACTAACGATTGTGCTACTTCATTTACCGTAGCGTCTCCACCAATTGCGACTATGATATCAAAATCATTTAATAGAGATTTTGCTAACGTTGAGGCATGACCAGGATATTCAGTGTAGACAATATGTACGTTGATCCTTTTACTTGCTAATGCTTGTTGTGCAAGGTGTGCTGCTTTAATAGACGAACCATTCCCAGATTTTGGATTCGTAATCAATATTATGTTAGGCATGATGAATTTGTTTTAAAATAAGATTTTAAAAAATTACTCGTCCTTAACCATCAACCAGTTATTAAAAAAAGAATATAACAAAGCAGTCCCTCAGTTATGAGGTTATTATTCATAAGGTGTGATATAATTTTAGTTCATTTTGTAAGGTAATTCGGCAAATTTTTATAGTCTTTATAGTCTTAAATTTCACACCACCAGTAGAATAGTAATCTTAATATAAGGTAAAGCTTGATTACATTTTTTTAGGTTAAGTTTCTATTTTCATAAATATATAAAAAAAACAGCATTTTCTCTTTTGATTCAGAAAAAATGCTGTTTCTATAGTCTAAAAGGAGATCATAGCCTTATTCACTATCATAAGCCCATTTGATGTAAAGGGAACCCCATGTAAACCCTCCACCAAAGGCCGCTAAAACTAGGTTATCGCCTTTTTTAAATTTCTTTTCAAAATCCCATAAAACCAAAGGAATAGTGGCACCAGTAGTATTTCCATATTTTTCAATGTTGATACACACTTTTTCTTTCTCTAGTTTCATGCGTTTGGCAGTTGCATCAATAATTCTCAAGTTGGCTTGATGTGGGATAAGGTAAGCAACATCTTTTGCAGAAAGTTGGTTTCTTTCTAAAATAGAAGCAGCGGCAGAAGCCATATTTGTTACTGCATGTTTAAAAACCGACTTACCATCTTGGTAGAAGAAGTGTTCGTTTTCAGCTAAATGTTGTAATGAAAGTGGATAAGCTGATCCTCTTTTTACATTTAATAGGTCTTTGCCTGACCCATCCGAGTGTAATACAGCATCCATTAGACCATATTCTTCGCTTGGTTCGAGTAGAACAGCACCTGCTCCATCTCCAAAAAGAATACATGTATTTCTATCAGTGTAGTCCATTACAGACGACATTTTATCAGCACCTACTACTACAACTTTTTTATAGTTTCCTGACTTAATAAAGTTGGAAGCCATTTCTAAAGCATATATAAATCCTGAACAAGCTGCAGAAATATCAAAGCTCATAGCATTGGATTGAATTGCGTCACAGACAATGTTGGCAGTAGAGATAAATCCCATATCTGGCGTTGATGTAGCACAAATCAATAAGTCAATCTCTTCTCCTTTAGCATTTGTTTTTTCTAGCAATGCTTGTACGGCATTTATCGCAAGTGTTGAAGTACCTTTATTGTCTCCTTTTAAAATACGTCTTTCCTTAATTCCTGTTCGAGAAGTGATCCATTCATCACTAGTCTCCACCATTTGCTCTAAATCGTGGTTTGTTAATTTGTCTTCAGGAACCCAGCCTGCTACAGCGGTAATCGCAGCATTTATTGGACTCATACGTTTGGTTACTTTTATGGTAATTGTGTGTAAGGAAGAAAAAAAAAGCAGTACAATGGGGTACTGTTTTTAATTAAACTTCGATGCAAAAAAAAGAATTTTTTTCGATTAAAGAAAAAATATCATTATATAAAGATGTTTTTTAGAGTTAATATTAAGGATAAAACATAAACCATTGTGAATGAATATTCACTTTAATGTAATGCAAAAAAAAGAGGCTATCTTTATAACATTCTGCGAATGAAGATAGCCCCTTTTTTTGTGCTTTTTAAAGCCTAATTTTCTTTTGGAAGGTGAAATTGAATAGGGTCTCCAACCTTACCTTTTAGAAGTGCAATGTCTAAAACTTCTTTTGCATCTTTAACAAAATGAAGTGTTAAACCATCTGTATATTTTTCTGGAATATCTTTCACATCTCTTTGGTTTCTCTCCGAGAAGATGATTTCTTTAATTCCAGCTCTTTTTGCTGCAAGTAGCTTTTCTTTAATACCACCTACAGGCAATACTTTACCTCTCAAAGTGATTTCACCAGTCATCGCCAATTTAGCTTTTACCTTACGTTGTGTAAAGATAGAAACCATAGAAGTAAGCATTGTGATACCTGCAGAAGGCCCGTCTTTTGGAACAGCACCAGCTGGTACGTGAATATGTAAATCATAGTTTTCGAAAATTCTATAATCGATATCATATACCTCTGCATTTGCTTTTAACCAAGACAATGCCGTGGTCGCAGATTCTTTCATCACGTCACCTAACTGTCCCGAAAGGGTCAATCTACCTTTACCTCTATTCAGTGAGCTTTCAATAAATAAGATTTCACCACCAACAGAAGTCCAAGCTAAACCAGTCACAACACCTGCATACTCGTTGTCTTGGTAGGTTTCTCTTTCAAAGATAGGAGCACCTAGGAATTTTACAATTTCATCTGGTCCAATTGTTTTCTTGTACTCTTCTTCAAGTGCGATAGATTTTGCAACCTTTCGAACAATAGAACCCACAGTTCTTTCTAAACCACGAACACCAGATTCTCTAGTGTAATTTTCGATTAAGAATTTTAAACCTTTAGCCGAAAGTGTAAAATCTTTTGCTTTTAAACCATGTTCCTTTCTTTGCTTAGGAATTAAATGTTTTTTAGCAATTTCCTCTTTCTCTTCAAATGTATAACCTGTAATCTCAATGATTTCCATACGGTCTCTTAAGGCAGGTTGTATAGTATCTAAAGAGTTGGCTGTTGCAATAAACAATACTTTTGAAAGATCATATTCTACCTCCAAGTAGTTGTCAACAAAAGAGCTGTTTTGCTCAGGGTCCAGTACTTCAAGGAAGGCAGAAGAAGGATCTCCTTTGAAATCTGAGCCGATTTTATCAATCTCATCCAAAATGAATACAGGGTTTGAAACGCCTGATTTTTTGATACTTTGAATGATTTTACCAGGCATAGCTCCTACATAGGTTTTACGGTGACCACGGATCTCCGTCTCGTCATGTAAACCACCTAATGAGATTCTATTATATTCTCTACCCAATGCTTTTGCAATAGAGCGACCAAGTGATGTTTTACCTACACCTGGAGGGCCATATAAACATAAGATAGGTCCTTTGATGTCATTTTTTAGTTTAAGAACAGCAAGGTATTCTAAAATACGTTCTTTTACTTTTTCTAAACCTTGGTGATCTTTATCTAAGATTTTTTGAGCATTTTTCAAGTCAAAAGAATCCTCTGTTAATTTATTCCAAGGGAGATCAAGCATAAACTCACAATAGTTCATTGATACTGCAAAATCAGCTGCAGCAGGATTTGAACGTTGAAGTTTTGCTAATTCTTTAAAGAAATGTTCCCTAACGTTGTCTGGCCAGTCTTTTTTAACAGCACGAGCTTTAAGTTCTTCAATTTCTTGATCAGGACCCTCCATTCCTAATTCACCTTGAAGTACTTTCATTTGCTGACGTAAATAGTAATCACGTTGCTGTTGATCAATATCTACATTTGTCTTTCCAGCAATCTCATTTTTGATTTCCAAAACGTTCACTTCCTTATTCATCAATTTAAGGAGTTTCTCGATTTTGGTTTTACCATCAGTGATCTTAAGGATTTTCACTTTTTCCTTAACATCTGCCGTGATGTTTGTGGCAATGAAATTGGCTAAAAATTCTAGCCCCTTGATATTCTCTAAAGCTAAAGAAGCTTCTTGAGGAATGTCACGGTTTAAGCTCAAAAGGTGATAAGCAGAATCTTTCAAAGATGATTCTAAAGCTTTCTCTTGATCTGGCGTTATATTTTCAAAGTTTTCCTCTTTGATGGCAACGTTTCCTTTTAAATAAGGAGTTTGTGTCGTCACATCAATCAGTTCAACTTTACTTCTTGCTTGGGCTATGATTGTACAGTTACCGTCTGGTAATTGTAAGATTTTTACGATCTGAACAAGTGTACCAAATTTATGCATATCGTCAAAAGATGGATCTTCAACAGCGGCATCTTTTTGAGCGATTGCAGTGATAAATTGTTTTTTATCGTAAGCCTCCTCTACAAGCTTTAAGGATTTTTCTCTTCCGATGGTAATGGGTAAAATCACATTAGGGAAGAGTACCATATTTCTTAGTGGAAGTATGGGTACCTCAAGTTCTGTAATTCCGTCTAATTGATATTCGCTACTATCATCTTCAGCAATCACTGAAATCACAGCATCATTATTTATATTTGATAAAAGCCCTTGGGCTAATGTATCTTTTGTTTTTCTCATAAATTGAGTTTGTCTTGTCTTTATTATGCCTATCTGCACAATCAGTATGGTTAGTATTATTCAATATTGTACCTAAATGGTAAATGCTGACATATTTTCATGCTCAACTGACAAAAGTGGCGCAACAATGGACGGTATATTATTTTGAATTTCCCTACGACTGTACGGAAACAATTTTTTTTACGTTATATAAATATAGAGATGTTTCAGGTATGAAATTATCTTTTATGGTAAATGTACAAAAGTACTAACTCAAAATGACTTTATACTACTTCTTCTTATTATTATATTACAATTTTTGGTTTCAAAAAACGTAGAATAGTACCACTTTTAGTGCGTTTTTTTAGCGTTATGCTTACAAAAAACAACAAAGAATCAAATTATGAACTAATTTTGGTTTAAGTACTCAATTAAATTAACATCTTTGATTATCTTAAAAGAATAGAGAGATAAGATAAACTATGGAAAAAACCTTCATTAGAAGCGGACTTAGTCTTTTATTCATCGTATTGTTGCTCATGCATAACCCAATATATGGACAAAGAAAAAAGAAAAAGAAGGCCGAATCACAAAATAAGGAACAACAAGACAGCGGACTGAAAATTTCTGAGTTTGAACCTACTTCTATCAATAAAGTAGTCAAGCTACCAGGATTAAAATTCCCGAATATAAATCGTATTCCATATTACAGAAACGACAAAGCTTTAGCTCAAATCTTAAGACTAGAAAGAAACAAACAATGGGCTGAATACAGACAACTATTGTATACTTATGTCACTTCTTTTGGCATTCAAAATTTTTTAAAGAAAGAAGACATGGATCTGATTTGGCGATTGGCCAAAGTGTCAGAACATGCAGGT
This sequence comes from Flammeovirga sp. OC4, assembly GCF_000812565.1. GTDB lineage: Bacteria > Bacteroidota > Bacteroidia > Cytophagales > Flammeovirgaceae > Flammeovirga. The sequence goes on from NZ_JTAM01000012.1 coordinate 6,387, forward strand.
GATAGGGCGTTAGCCAAAGAATCCTATAGACTTCTTCTAAGACATTATCGTGGTGACTTTTCAAAAGCATTGAAACATTACGATAACTTAGTTTTATTCGAAAAACCATTATATGCCAACCTAGATGACTACTATCGGTTGGTAGATAAAAGAGCATTAATTGATACACTTCAACCCCCTGAAGATGTATTGGTGGATATGGGTGGTCATGTGAACTCTCAATTTTCAGACTATGGAATGACATTAGGTGGCGAAGCTCAAAACAGGTTACTTTTTACAAGTAATAGAAGTGGTAGAGACACATCAGCTTTCAACAGACAGTTTAATCCTTCACATGCTAACGAGGATATTTTTGTATCCGAAAAGACTGAATTTGATATGTGGGGACCGGCTGAGTCATTTGATGAAATCAATACAAAATACAATGAAGGGTCACCATACCTTACAAAAGATGGAAATACACTTTACTTTATTCGTTGTATGACACCTGACGGTTTTGGAGATTGTGACATTTATGTCTCTCAAAAAAATGAAGATGGCAGTTGGGGTAAACCTAAAAATATGGGTCCGGGCATTAATTCTTACGCTTGGGATTCTCATCCTTCGCTGTCCATGACCGAGGATACTTTGTATTTTGCATCTGATCGTAAGGGCGGTTTTGGTAACGCTGATATTTATTTTAGTGTAAAGAAAAAAGATGGCAGCTGGGGTAAACCTAGAAATATAGGGCCATTTATTAATTCTAGAGGAAGTGAATTGAGCCCTCATCCCCATGTGAAATTTCCAGTTTTATATTTTAGTTCTTCTTTAGGTATTATCAATTTTGGGGGCTTTGATATTTATAAATCCTACATCGTTAAAGGAGAATTTACAGAGCCTAAAAACGTGGGTCCTTTGGTCAATGGTCCTGGTGATGAGTATTATTTTGCAATTGACTCAGAGGCGAAGCAACTGTATTACGCAAAATCTAAGGTCAAAGGAGATCCAAATCTAGATTTACAATCTTTCCCTCTTCCCATGGAGGCAAAACCAAACAATACAGTCCGTTTTTCAGGAAGAGTTGTAGAACCTACAACAGGTGAAGTTTTTAAAGGTGTAGTAACGATCATTGATTTATCGGATAGGGTGGAGGTAGCTCCAAAGGAAATCAGAGAAGATGGCTCTTTTGATTTTGAATTGGTCAACGAAAAGAAATACCTCTTGGTGATTGAAGGAGATAATTTTTTCCAGATTGAAGAAATATTTTTTGTAGAAGGAGATAGACATGTTCAAATACCTGCTATTTCTGTAAATAGTTCCCTTTCATTTGCATCCATTGATTTTGACCCTGGTAGTTCAAAGTTAAAACCTGAGATGGAAAACAATCTTCATTTAGTGGTTGACTTTTTAGTTAAACATGAAAATTACAGATTGTTGGTGACCGGACATACAGACTCAGATGGTAATTCAAAAGCCAATTTGAAATTATCTAAAGAAAGGGCAGAGTCCATTCGTAGGTTCTTGATCAATTACGGTGAGATGGAAGACAATCGTGTCATTGCCGATGGCAAAGGGGACGATGATCCTATCATTGTGAATCCTCAGAACGAAGATGAAAAACGGTTGAATAGAAGGGTAGAGTTTAAGATTTTCCTAGATGAATATAGAATTTCAGTTCCTGTAACAGATGATAATTTTGAGTGGAGTGATGACTAATTTTTGGAAAGTAGATGAATAACTTTCATATTTGACGAACTATAATATAATAAACACAATATTCATAATTGATTAACTGTCATGGAACAAGTAAAGTCTATCTCTTCGCAAGAAGCAATCGCTTTGGAGAAGAAATATGGTGCACACAACTATGCACCCCTACCTGTTGTATTAGAGAAAGGTGAGGGCGTTTTTGTATGGGATGTAGAGGGAAAGAAATACTATGATTTTCTTTCAGCTTACAGTGCAGTGAATCAAGGTCACGTTCATCCAAGAATCTTAGATGTGATGGTCAAACAAGCTTCAAAGTTGACTTTGACATCAAGAGCTTTCTATTCAGATCAGCTAGGTATTGCCGAAAAAATGTTATGTGATACATTTGGTTTCGAAAGAGCAATCCTAATGAATACAGGTGCTGAAGGAAATGAAACTGCTATTAAATTAGCAAGAAAGTGGGGTTACGAGAAGAAAGGTATTCCTGCAAATGAGGCAATCATTGTAGGTGTAGAGAAAAACTTCCACGGTAGAACGACGACGATTATCTCAGCTTCAACAGATCCTGTCGCAACAACGAACTTCGGTCCGTTTATGCCAGGTTTCGAAATTGTGCCTTATAATGATATTGCCGCTTTAGAAGAGGTATTACAAAACCCTAATGTAGCGGGTCTTTGGTTAGAACCAATTCAAGGTGAAGCAGGTGTTTACCTTCCTGAAGAAGGCTACTTGAAAAAAGCACAAGAACTTTGTAACAAACATAATGTACTATTTATGGTAGACGAAGTTCAAACAGGTGTGGGTAGAACAGGTAAATTGTTGGCTTCAGATTATGAAGAAATCAAGCCGGATATGATCATCTTAGGTAAAGCTATTTCAGGTGGTTTCTATCCTGTATCTGCAGTTTTATCTTCCAATGAAGTAATGGATGTATTGAATCCTGGTGAACATGGTTCTACTTACGGTGGTAACCCGTTAGCATGTGCAGTGATGATGGAAGCTTTAAACGTACTGAAAGACGAAAAGCTTACTGAAAATGCGTATGACTTAGGTGTGATTTTCAGAGCGAAGATGGAAGAACTTTGCGGAAAAACGGATTTACTAATTGGAGTAAGAGGTAAAGGTTTACTGAATGCACTTTTAGTAAATGATACGGAGGAAAGTTCTACAGCTACGAAGTTGTGCTATGCTTTAATGGACAAAGGTCTTTTAGCAAAGCCAACGCATGGTAATATTATCCGTTTTGCACCTCCTTTAGTAATTACTGAAGAGCAATTAATGGAATGTATTGCGATCATTGAAGAAGTCGTAATGAATTTTGAGAAGTAAATAATTTACTTCTATCAATCATATAGATCAAAAGGGCATCTGGTATTTAATTACTCGATGCCCTTTTTATTTTTAGGCGACTTGCGAGTAAGACTATTTTTTTCTAAAAATTTGATTTAATGTCTTTAGAAAATAATTAAAGGTGAACCCTGATAGAATTAAAATCAAACTATAGATTAAAAAATAAAAAAGAGATTTAGGGTGAAGTACTGTAAGATGCATTTCTGGAAGAATTAAAAACAAAAAGCAAACAATAAGTATGATGAAGATTAAACTTCCAAATTCAGTTTTTCCGAAAGCATCATTTTGTTTTTCTTGATTCATTTTGATATTTATTAGAGGATGAATGGTTAGTTATAGAAAGATGGGAGTTGATGATGTTATTGAGTCGAGTAAATTATTCTTTTTGTATTCATTCCTAGTTCAGGAGGTCTGTAAATCAAAGAAATAGGGACATAAATTCCGAAATATTACACTTCAAAATCTATGCCCCTATTTATAAAGTAGATCAACTACTTCAATAGATGATATTCTATTATAAAACCTCTTTTCCTTCCTCATCCACTGGATAAGGAATAAAAACGAAATTGACGAAGTCTTCATCAATTACGAAAAGACAACAAAATTCATCTGCATTTTTATAGTTCTTTTTAAACTCTTCATATTTCTCTGCAAGAATAAGTTCCTTTTGAAGGAATTCTTCAGCGAAAGAAACATTATAATTCCACTCTAGGAAATCCTTTTGTTGAGGCCCTACAATGTATTGCCCTACTTTCGCTTGTGTTTTGCTCACGGGAAAGATAGGGTATTGAGAAAAGTTTCTTTTTCTGATTTGATAGGAAGCTTCTTGAAGTACGGAATAGACTTTAATAAAATCTTTTGTAATTGTACCAAGGTATTTTCCTTGACTATTTAATTCTGGCGTATTCTGCATAATCTTTTCTTTGATTTGGAATCAAATTTTTCATTGACTCCCAATTACAAAATTCTAAAGTATTATTGATCGAAGCAAATCTCTTAAAGTAAAGTTAACTATTCAGTCGAAAATTGAGAGAATAAGCTTTACAAATCAATATGTTATAACGTTCTACCGAACCACAATGATCATTTACTATTCAAAAAAACATCATAATGCTCATTAAATTTTTACTTAATGATCACTTTTCGAGTGATTTGACCACCAATATCTAAAACATAAATCCCTGCATGTAATCGACTGACATCAATCGTTCCATTAGATATTTGATCTATATGTTGCACGCCATAGAGATCGAAAATCCTAACTTTTACTTGTTGAGATATTCCTTTAATATATAGTTGGTCTTCAGCAGGATTTGGATAAATATCTACTTTAACCACTTGGTTATCAATACTTGTTACCGTTCTTTCTTTTAAAACCAATGAGAACTCTTCCATTTTTTTGTCATTGGTTTTTAAAGAGAAAATACCATCCACTTTTATTTTATCCTTTGGCGAATAATTAATGGTAATATCCAAGCTTTCTTGAGGTCTTAAGAAATTCACATTCTCGTCATAAGAAATTGAGAATTCATCATTATCACTTACAAGAATTGAGGGTAATTCTAGGATGTCAGTTCCTTTATTGAGTATGGTTAGCGTGTAAGCATCAAAACCTGCAAAATCCACAGTACTGGGTTGTATTACTTCATTATTATGTGTCACCTCCAATACCGGAAGTAATGAAGTCATTTTTACGGTATAGCTGAAATGATTGGCAGAAGGTTCATCTGTTGTGATATGCACTTTTGAGTTATACTCTCCTGGTAAATGTGGAGTAGCATGCATGATCAGATTTTGTTTTTCAGAGGGTTGAAGTGTAATTGGAAGATCAAACCCCGAAAAATCCAGTGTATAACCATCGTTTAGGTCTACTGTGATGGTTTTTATGGTTAAAGGAGCTGCACCTCTGTTTTGAATGACATAAGTGTACTCAAAATCCCTTTCATAACTCAAAGGACCATATTCTTCTATATCTCCATTCCATACGGTAATGGTATTTTCAGGATTACTCATATAAAATTCAGACTTAACTGGATTTGCTGTTAACCTGACAGTTTGAATAGCATTTTTGTAATCTGATGTTTCTACTTTTAGTATTTCCTCAAGATGCTGATGTGCTTTCGATGAATTACATTGAATAACAACCTTACCATTTTCATTTGCCTTGATTTCATTTTGAGTAAATTCTTTAATTTCGAAATCGTTTTGACCTGTATTTTTGAAACTTACACCTTTTATGGTCAAAGGTAATGTACCTGAGTTTTGAACAAGAAGCGTAATTTCTTTGCCTGTATTGATATCAAAACGACCAAAATCAATAGGGTACGATTCTGAGACTAAATTACCTTCGTATTTTAATTCAGCTTCATGGTATTGATGGAATGCATGAACATTGAAGCGAATCGTTTTTTTTTCATGAGCATTTGAAACGATATCTATCGGAAAGCTTTTCTTATATGCATTATACCCATTAGGAGAATAGGTGAATGAAATTTTTTGACGTTCATTTATACCAATATCACCACCTGAATAGTCAAAAGAGAATTGATTATGGATGTCATAGATTTCAGAAAACTGAGTAATACTTAATACTTTATTTCCAATATTTTTGATATAAAGTTCATCAGTCACCATTGCATTATCTGATGTGGATTGCATATCAAACCCTAGGTTTTGAGTGATCTCTTGTCCATTTTTATCTTCAAAACGAATCATCGCAGCTTCAATGACTGTTGAAAAATCAACTTTAATTGTTGGAGCCTCTACATCTGTAGTATTGAATATAATCTCAACATTCTTTTTCCCGATACTAGAAGGAATTAACTCTAAGGTATACGTGAAAGATTCATTTGGTTGGATTGTGGTAAAAATACCGCTATTGGGCATATGGTACTCACGATCATTATTTTGGTTTAAAGTGACACCATTGATTGTTAAATCGGCATTACCTTTATTTTCTACCGTGAAACGGAATTGTTGAGTTGCATAGGGTAGAGGCTTTTCTGTAATAGTATTTTCAGGTTGGAGTAGATCACCTTTATAACTAATTTCTACCTCTGGTGATAATACATTTCCTATGACTTTTATTTGATGTTCATCCATTTGCCCTCTTTCAAGTTTATTCTTGATGATGGCTTCAAAAGCACCTTTTTTCATTGCTTTAAATGAAAGATTATTATTGTAAGTCGTACCTTTCCCGAAGCCTTGTTTTGTGTGGTAGGTAGAGATAAACTTGTTTGTTTCTGAATCAAATTCTGTTTTATCGACAAACATATAGCCTTCTCCAATATTTTCCATCTCAATAGTGAAACGTTTTATTTCTCCAATTAATACATCTCCAAGGTCAATTTGATTATTGACAATAGGATATTCAGGGCTACTTACTTTAAGTTCTCCATCATCTTTATTGACAATCGTGTTGATGGTAACAGAGGGAGCTTGTGGATCTGATGAAGAAAAAGTAAGAAATCCTTTATGTAAATCAATATTAGAAGCAGCAGAGTAATAAATATAAAAACTCCCAGCTTCATTAGGATGGATAGTCATCTCTCCAGAAGCAGGGAAATAACCAAAAATTCCTGTGTCATCAAAAGTAATTGTATTGATTGTCAATGACTCAGTTGAAGACTCATTTCTGACTATGATTTGTTGTGATAGAATGGGTGACGCTACTCCAGGATTACCAAAGTTGATAGTGTCCTTATCGTTTAATACATCTTCTGTATTATCACTGTTGACTTTGTATAGGCCTAATTTTCCTTGTGCATTGGATTGAAACGTTATGCTCAGAAATAGAATTGAAATTAGAATAGTAAATGTGTATTTCATCATTTATGTTAGTTGATAAAATGTGAGAGGTTAATTAAAATTATTTAAAGTTAGAGGACAAAAGTACGGGAGTTATTAGACGTAGCAAGTACAAGTAATAAAGTTGAGCTTGATGTTTACATTGTTATTTAGTGAACTTTCAGAATTTTATTTTGGTTAGATTTTGAAAACGATTTAATGTGTTGAAGTAGGTGTTTTTTACCATCTTTTTTGTAATCCTAAATTGTTTAACATCTGTTACCATGGTGTTTCGTACACTGTAAACTCAGTTATCGTCAACTTTTAATCGACTTCTCTATAAGCAATTATAGAATCTACTTTCAATCTTCCTTCTTTTTCATTTTTGTCTTAACAATAGACTACAACTGTACAAAAGGTATTAAACAAACAAAACCATTCTTAATGTTGCCAAAAAGAATGGTTTAGAAAGGTTGTTTGTCAGTTAATTTTATAATGTTTATAAACCTGCCATACTCTTATTATTTGAGATGACTTGTACTCTACCATAGTTGCCGTAAGCATCAAAAGCAGCTACTTTGATAGGTCCATCAATTTTCATTGGTGAAGTAAGCACTTTTGAATTTATGTCTAAAGTTTCTTTTACTGATGCATAGCGTATTTGTAGGCCAGGGTAGGCAACATTTACTTTTAATACATCATTTTCTAAATCAACTCCTACAGGAGGTATTCTGAAGTTACGTCCCCATGAAGCCAATCGGTTAAATTCTCTTTGTCCAACGGCATTTGCAAACACATTCCATTTTTGATCTAGATTTTTGAAAATCTCTTTTTCTTTATCTCCTTTTTTCACTACAGATTTAGACCATGCTCTTTCAGCTAATGCCATCATCTTAGGATAAAGTAAATATTCAGTGTCTTGAGGAGACTTTAAAGTTTCTGACCATAATGCCCCTTGTATACCTTTGATATGTGATAAGCCTTTAGCCGTCAAACGCTCTTTATCTTTCATTTCCTTTACGGTCAAATCACCACCTAAGCGTAGTTTATGACTCACCTCAAAGAAGTTAGTAGGCAGATAATTGAAAATGTTTCTTGTATCGTTATAATCACCCCAGTAGAAACCAGGTTCATCGACTTCTTTTGTATAAGCCATATCAAAGTAAAGGCTTGAAACGCTTGTCAGAATTACATCATATCCTTCATTTGCTCTCTTATAACCGAAATCTTCAGTACCAGAACCCCATGAGTTGTCCCATGCGTTTAAGGTCAAGTTTTCAGAAGACATACCCTCTGCATGATGAAGAATATCATCCCATAACTGTAATTTGATTTGGTTTGCTTTTGCAATATCAGCAAGTTTTACTGCATAAAATCCTTTCAATTCGTTAATACTCTTGATGCCATTTTCTTTCATATACTCTTGACATAGAGGAGATTTTTCCCAAACACCATGTGCTACCTCATCACCGCCAAGGTGCATTGTTTCTAATGGAATACCTGCTTGAGCATAAATCGTTTTAAATTCTCCGATCAAATCATTGATAAATGTATACGAAGATTCTTGGCAAGGGCAGATTGTATTATCGTTGAAGCCTTGTACAGAAGAATACTCTGACTCATCATTTGGATCGTGAAGAATATACTTATCAGCTTCTTCATTTTCTTCCACCTTACGAAGATTTTCAGCTCTAAACTTCATTGCATTAATGGCAATACGAGCATGTCCAGGAAGATCTACTTCAGGGATAATTGTGATATTTCTCTCATCAGCATAACGGATAATTTCAATGTAATCTTCCACCGTGTAATAACCGTTGGAAACATTTTCAATACCTTCAGCACCAGAACCGTAAGAAGGTAACGTACTGTATTCCGAAGTAGGGTGTTTACGAATACTACCAATCTCTGTCAATTCTGGGAATTTCTTCAATTCAATTCTCCAACCTTCATCGTCTGTTAAGTGGAAATGTAAAGTATTCATTTTGTAGAATGACATTACATCCAGAAGGTTTAAGACCGTTTCTTTGGTTTGGAAGTTTCTTGCAACATCTAGCATAAATCCTCTGTAACCGAAACGAGGTTGATCTTTAATTTTAGCTGTTTTGATGCTGTTTGCTTCTCCTTGGATAGGGAGAAGACCTCTTAATGTTTGAATACCATAAACGATTCCTTTTTCTTGACCAGAAATTTTGATATTGTTTTCATTGATATCCAAAGTGTAAGCCTCCTCAGAATCATTAACTTTATGTAATGTTAGATGAATAGCTTTTTCAGTTGCCTTTGGAACGATTTCTAATTCAACTCCAGTAGCATCCTTAAAGTAACTTTGTAATAACTTAGCTTGTTTTGTTGTATTTGCTGCCGCCTCGATTTGCTTTAAAGTTGTAATATCGATGCTTGATTTTCCTTCAATTACTGAATAAGGAGAAGGAATTATTTTCTGAGCTGTCGTTAATTCAATTTCAGATAACTTGCTATTTTTCTTGTATCGGATCTCTTTCGTTTCTACCTCATAAGTATCTGTAGCAGATATTTTAGCCATTGAAGGCTCTAAGTCACTGTAAGAATAACTTGGTGTATAAAACTCTTTCTTATTGTTTTTATTGAAAATAAAGTAAAACCCTTGAGCTCTATCTGTATACTTAATAACTGCACTGTTGGTATAAAGAGGAACAATTATGCTATCACCTGTAGTTAAACCTTTAAATGTTTTTTTAGGTGTAATTTTAAAGAAATCGCCATTAATTCTCTCAATGTTGACATCCTCACCTGCAAGGTCTACATTTAAATCTGTACACGGTTTATTGTTGAAATATAGTTCCCAATTATCCTTATCAAGGTTTTGTTTGCCTACATTTTTTATGGTTAATTCTGCAAATGATTCATTTTTTTCATTCGCATCGTTTGTTCGTTGTTTCCAATGTATTGTGATATCCTTAGTGCTTTTTTCTTTTGTACTTACGCAAGAGAAAAGTCCCAAAAATAACACGAATAAAAGATAGTTGAATGTCCTCATTATAGTATATTCTATTGTTCCTTGGCACAGCCAAAACATAATTCGATATTATTTCTATAAGCAATTTATTATTTAATAAGTGTAGAAAGAAAACTTTTAGCTGAGAGGCATGTTTTTCAAGTCAAACAACATAAAAACGCTGTTTAATGTATTTTGGTAGAAATGAAAAGTAGGTCTAATCCCTGCTATTGAGGTCTTGTTAGCACATTTACTATAATCTATCATAGGGTATACCTGCCTTATTTTATCTCTAGGCTTGATAGTAGGATGATATAGAAAAGAGGAGAAATAGCCTAAAAACGGAAACGAGCACCATAGTTTTTACCATGATGCTCGAAATTTAATGTTTCACCTCAATGTCACTTATTTTAACCTTGTGGAGTTATTGTTCCAAAAGATAATTGAGGATGTAAATATTGTACCTTACGGGGTAAATGAAGAAGATAACAAGACAAACATATGCAAAGTACATAAAGTAAAGATGCATGCTTTGTCGGTCTTCATTTCCTTTGTTTTTCCATTCCTTCTTGAAAAAAGACAATTGGCTAAGTTGAGCACTTTCAATGTTCAACTTTCGGTCATTCAGAATGCTAATATTTTCATTGGATAAGTTTTGAGCTGCTGTTGTTGTTGGCTCTTTTGAGAAATGATCAGTTAGAAAAGGTAAAGCTCCTGATCCAATTAGGAAAAGGGCGAAAAAGAAGTATCGAACTTCTCTCACGATTATTTTTTTTACCTTTTGCACGTACACATAGTTTAATAGAATTGTAAATTAACTTTGCTTTTTAAAACGAGGTAGAACAATCGAGGTTGGAAAATTGACAGTTGAATTTAGAAAAGTTGTTTTATTATAAGGGTTTTTAAAAGAATCCCTGCCGTTATATAAAAATAGCCAATAACCTTTTAAAGGTTATTGGCTAATAAAAGAGAATGAATTGATGTTTATTTCAATTTCATGTCTTCAATAATTTTAGCAACTCTTTCTTCTAAAGTAGCATCTGCAGCATCAAATTCGTCTGCTGATGAGATAGAAGTATTTACGCTAAAGTAGAATTTGATTTTAGGCTCAGTACCTGATGGACGAGCAGAAATCTTAGTACCATCTTCTAAGAAGAACTGTAATACATTTGATTTAGGAAGATCAATTGTACACTCTGCTTTTGTCACTAAGTCTGTAGCTACTGAAGATTGGTAATCTCTCATTTCAAGAACAGTAGAACCGTTGATTGTTGCAGGAGGATTAGCACGTAGTTCTTTCATCATGTTCGCAATTTCCTCAGCACCGCTCATACCTTTCTTAGTAATTGAGATTAATTTCTCTTTGAAGTAACCGTGCTCAACGTAGATGTCGATCAATTGGTCGAACATTGATTTACCTTCATTTTTATAGTAAGCAGCCATTTCGCAGATCATTGAAGATGCAGCAACAGCGTCTTTGTCTCTTACAGAATCACCGATCAAGTAGCCATAAGATTCCTCACCACCTACGATGAAGTTTTCTTTTCCTTCTTTCTCTTTGATTATTTCAGCAATGTATTTGAAACCAGTCAAAACATTGTAGCAAGGTATTCCGTTTGCTTTTGCAAAACGATCAATTAGGTCAGTAGTAACGATTGTTTTACAAACGAAATCATTGTCTTGTGCCTTACCTTCTTTCTTACGAGCAGAAATCACGTAGTTGAATAATAAAGCAGCAGTTTGGTTACCGTTTAATAAAGTCCACTCTCCTTTGTGATTTTTGATCGCAATACCCACACGGTCAGCATCAGGGTCAGTACCCAATAAGATGTCAGCATCAATTTCTTTTGCTTTTGCTAAAGCCATGCTCAATGCTTCCGCTTCTTCTGGGTTAGGATAAACTACAGTAGGGAAGTTACCGTCTACTACTGCTTGTTCTTCGATGATATGGACGTTGTCAAATCCAAGTCTTTCCAAAATACGTGGTACCATAGTGATACCTGTACCGTGAATCGAAGTGAAAACAATTTTCAAATCCTTTTGTGCTTTGATTGCTTCAGGAGAAACAGCCAAACCTTCTAACATATCTAAGTAAGGTTCGTCTACCTCTTTGTTGATTTTCACAACTTCTCCGGCTCCGCCTTCCCACTTCACGTCTTCGATAGATTCGATTTTTCTTACTTCAGCAACGATATTACCATCATGTGGAGGTACTACTTGACCACCGTCTGCCCAATATGCTTTAAAACCATTGTATTCTTTAGGGTTGTGAGAGGCAGTAAGTACAATACCTGTATGACAACCTAATTCTCTAATCGCAAAAGATAATTCTGGAGTAGCACGAAGTTCATCAAATAAATAAACTGTAAATCCGTTGGCTGCTAATACGTTTGCAGCAACTTCAGCAAAAAATGAACTGTTATTTCTACAGTCATAAGCAATAGCAGCTTTAGGAGTACCTTCTACTTGTTGTTTTACATAATTTGCTAATCCTTGAGTAGCCATACCAACAGTGTATTTGTTCATTCTGTTAGTACCTACTCCCATAATACCACGTAATCCACCTGTACCGAATTCAAGTGACTTATAAAAACTTTCTTTGAGTTCTTGTTCGTCTTCGGTCTGCAAGCGTTTAATTTCTGTTTTAGTTGCTTCGTCAAAAGGTCCTTCCAACCAAGCTTGTACGTTTTGGTTTATTATTTGATCCATTATAATATATAAGATAAGATTGGTATATACGCGTGCAAATTAATATAAAACAATAATATGTTTACGGTGATTTATATCAATTCCTTCGAATATCTTTTTAAAATTGTTTAAAAATGTTAATTTGGTATATTACAACCGTTTGAAATAAACCCAAACACCCACCAACGAATTTAACTCATAACATGTTTACCTATTATCAGATACTAGAAATTGACGAAAAAGCCTCAGAAAAAGAAATTAAACGTGCTTACAAACGAATGGCTAAAAAGTACCATCCAGATGTAAGTAGTCATGAAAATGCGGAAGAGTATTTTAAGTTGATTATTTCGGCTTATAATAACCTTTCCAATCCGTCTCAAAGAGAATTATATGATGCTTGGCTTTTTCAAGAACGGACAAAAACAAAAAAGAGGAGGGTTTCTCTCCCTAAAAACTACCAACCTGCTTATTCAAATGCTTCGAAAAAGAAAGAAGACCGAGAAGTGGTACGCTGGGGAATGGTTTCCGTTATTGGTTTCTTTTGCTTAGTCATCACTTTTATTGGGGTAAATAATTATCTCAAGGACAAAAAAGTAGAAGAACAAATCGCATATGAATATTCGTTACTTCAGAAGGCACAAAGGGCAGCTCAGATCAATGATTATGTTACCGCTTTTACCATTCTGGAGGCTGTCGAGTACGATATGCAATACCTTTATACGCAACATCGAAAGTTGTACGACAGTTTGCATTCAGTCTTAAAAAATACCTCTCTACAGTTATTTGAAGAAAAAGAATATACTTCTCTGCATTATCTTTTAACTGACTTAAGAGATAGCTCCAACAATGTGTTAACGGAGCAAATGTTATGGCAATTGGCACTTTCTCAATTCAATATTCAAGAGTACAATAACAGTGCAAAGACGTTTCGAACATTGATTACTAAAAATAAATGGAATTATGATGCTTATGCTGCTTATTCTGAAGTGTATTCATCAGGGTTAAATTCACCTGAAAAGGCAATAGACATTCTTACAGAAGGCGTATTGGTGACAACAGAGGAATATGCATCTACTTACGGAGCAGCCTATGCTGTTATTCTCAACGGAGAGGACATTCCAAATACTCACTTCAACCTGTATTATTTAAGAGCACGACTGCTCATGCAATTGGAAAGACATAAGGAAGTCATTCGAGATCTTAATTGGGCATTACGATTAAGACCAAACAACGAAAAACTACATTTTATTTTAGGAAATATGTATTCCAAAATAGGTGAAAAAGACAAAGCATGTGAAGCATGGGTGGAGGCAGAACGACTAGGTCACATACCTTCTACAACAATGTTATACAAATATTGTGTGAAACCAAACTCTTGATTTGAAGTAGAAATCTTTTGGATTTTCAGCGTGTGACTTACTCTTTCGTGATGATTTTCTTAAAAGAATGATTACGTCAAGCTATTAAGAAATGGACAGCATAGGTATTTTTCTTTTTGGAAGAAAAAAGCCTATGCTGTTCTTTTTTATGGGTTATTGCTGTATTCAGTTTGAAATATGAATTTCAATTTACAGCAATTGAAGTACTGCAATAGGGATTAATACAAGAATATGCAATACTACTTTTTTTGACGATGGTCGAATGATAATGAAACATGAACCTGTATCGATTGTGTACTTTGACGAGTAGTATTTAAGTAGTTCATTTTTTTGAGTGGCTAAAGTGAATACCTAAATTTTCGATAGCTAATCAGTTATGATTTAGGATTATTACTAAAAACAATTATTCACTTACAACTTTAAAAATGAATGAATTAATTACTTTCAATGGGAGGTCTATCTTGAAAAAGATAGGGGCTTTGTTTGCTTTATTTCGGAGCATTCAACTTTCTCAAAAACTATCATTTCTTGTGCTAACTTTTCTTTTCTCATTTTCTACAATGAATGCTCAGGAGTATGGAGTAGAAGTTGAAAATGGTACTGGAACAATCTATTTTGAAGATCAAGGATGGACTGGTGGATGGAATTATATCTGCTTGGGGAGCGACTGTAATGCTGGTGAAAAATTAGGTTCAAGATGGGTGCGAGAAGTACCTGGGTTGATAGTTGGACAAACTTATACCATCCAACTAAAGATTCAAGACAATGTAAACGGACAGTATATTTCACCTGAATATACCGTTACGGCTGTTGCGAAAGGTGATTCTTCTAACCCCGATCCAATTCCAACATGTGATGATGGTATCCAAAATGGAGATGAAACAGGAGTGGATTGTGGCGGTTCTTGTGCACCATGTCAGGTCACACCACCACCGGTTACTTCTAGAAAAGTAGAAGTAGAAATGGCTACTGTTTTAGGTGGAGCGTCTATATATGATGATACATCTGCATCGAATGGAAAAGGAATAGCTTATATCTCTTCGCAAGGAGCAGGTTTTTCTATTGCCAATACCCCGTCAGCTTCTTCGGTTGAAATCGTTTATGCATCCGAATTAGAAGGAGAAATTTCTATTTTTATTGATGGTGTAGATCAAGGGAATATACCTTTTACAAGTACAGGTGGTTGGGTTGGTACTTATCAGACCGCTACTTATACTATTGATATACAGCAGGGATCTACCTTTGAAATGATTTTTCAAACTGGAGATGCAGCACTCAATGTTGATTATGTCAATTTTGTAGGAGAAGCCGGTGAGCCTTTACCATGTACTGGGTTGAACAGTCCATCTTCTATTTTTAATGGAGTAGCTACTACGAATGAAACTTCGGATGGAGCACTTGATGGAACGGTAACGTTTAGTTTTGATAATGTAACAAACGATTACGATAGCATCACCTTTATTTTAGGAAGTACTTCTTATACTACTGCATTAAGTGATCAGACACTTTTAATTCAAAATATTGCCGCAGGTGATTACCCTGTATCCATTCAATGGAGTAATGGAGATTGTACCTCAGATTTGGGAACTGTTAAAGTTGGATCATGTGAAAATGGAGTAAGAGATGGCAATGAAACGCAAACAGATTGTGGAGGTATTTGTCCTGCATGTACCGATGAACCTCTTCCCACTGAAAACCTTGTAATTTCTGTAGCAATTTCTCCTACACATGGAGAGTATCTTGTAGCTCAATATGGTGAAGCTCCTCCAATGACGATTTATACATGGACCAATGATAATTCTGAGTTTACAAATTGCACAGGAGGTTGTGCTGAAAACTGGCCTTATGTCGTTACTGATACGAAAGCAAACGTAGTTTTACCCTCTACTTTGCCTTCAGGTTTAACAGGAGAGTTTGGTTTAAGTGGTACTTGTGATGGTCAACTTCAATTAACTTTTGATGGAAATCCATTGTATTACTATGTTGGGGACAATGTTGAAGGTGATGTGAACGGAGATGGAGCAGGTAATGAGTGGTTTATCGTCAAAGAAGTGGCAACAAATACTTGTTCAGATGGTATCCAAAATGGAGATGAGACAGGGGTTGATTGTGGCGGTTCATGTACACCTTGTTCATCAGGTTCTGGACAAGGATCATGTAGTGACTTTGGTTTAACAATCATTGATGGACAAGGTATTTTATACTACAACGAAGATTTAGGTTCTGCATCTTACCTTTGTTTAAATGGACAATGTTACCCGCCAGATGCTCAAGAGGATGGGTATTACAAGCGATTCGTAACTATTTCAACGAATACCGATTATACTATCAAAGTTCAAGGAAGTAATGAGCAAGAAAAAGTAGCTCAGGTAGCACAATGTTATTTTGTACCAACCTGTAATGATGGTATTCAAAATGGAGATGAAATGGGTGTTGACTGTGGCGGTAGTTGTGGTGATTGCCCAACGTGTGAAGATGGTATTCAAAACGGAGACGAGACTGGTGTAGATTGTGGTGGGGCCAATTGCATTTCATGTGAAGAAGTTTGTAATGGAACTCCCAACCCCAATGCAACACTTCAAAAGACCAATGAATCGGTTGAGAATTTAGCAGATGGTACGATTACCTTTGTTTATGAAGATGTATTAGGTAGAGAAGTTTTAGAATTTTCAATTGACGGTGGACAGACTTATCCTTATGCTAGAAATGATAATTCAGAGTGGTTTACGGTAGCTGATCTTGCTCCTGGTACTTACCCAATTAAGGTGAGATGGGGGAACGGTGGCGACTGTCCTATTGATTTGGGTGAGATCACAATTCTTGAAGGTGGTGCAGCACCAACTTGTTCTGATGGTATTTTGAATCAAGGAGAAACAAGAGTGGATTGTGGAGGCCCTTGTCAAGAATGTGGTGACGATCCATGTGGTGATATTCCATTGGTATTGTATCCTTCTCCAGCCTTACCTACTCCAGTGATAGGGGTAGCACCAGGTACTCATGGTTATACTTTTGATTTAGCAGAAGATTATTCTACGGTATCAGTAAGTTATGGTCAAACTATTGGTATTCAAGCTGGAGGAGATCCTGATTTTGAGTTTTTCTGTTCATGTAATCAGATCGAGTTTGAAGGAATAAAACTTAACGAAACAGGAGAAGTTCCTTCAAAATGTAAAGATGCTGGTAATTTTTACTACTTCTTTAGATATAAGAAACAAGGTTATATGACAGATGATCCTGGTGATCAATACATGTACTCTTCGTTATTTACAACCGAAGGGGAGAGAATTGATCCAAGAACTCGTCCAACGATATCATCCATAGGTGCCAATTGGATGCGATTCAGACACCCTCATGCTTATGATGGAATCACTGAAGCTATCTTTGATGCAGTACACAATGCAGATCAATTACGTTACTTAGACCGTTACGAAACGATCATCACAGACGGCCCTGATAATTTAAGAATTGACCCTCAATTGACTTCTGCGAATGGTACTTTCCATCCACATGCAGGAGCTGACGTTACGGTAGTTCGTATCGACATTTTAGATATTGGCGATTCTCCAGCACCAAGATATGCAACAACTGTTGGAGGTGTTTCAGGAACAACCTATGCTGACCTTGGCCCAGGCTATAATTATGGTAATATGGTCAATTATGAAATCACGGCTGTTGCTGGAGGAAGTGGTGCCCAGACATATAATACCCTTCAAAATTACTTTATTGGTCAGGGTTTCAATACGCTTGGAGATCCTCGATTGGCTTCAGCAGGTAAGGCATCTACTTTAATGATACTACCAAGTTTACAAACGGCAGGATTCAATGAAAGAAACTATAATCTAGAAAGAGACGCCATTTTCACACAACATTCAATTACGGTAGAAAGTGAAGATGATGTGGATGATTTCTTAGAGGGGCATCACTTGTTCCACGGTGTAGTCCATAGAAGTGAAGCTGGCGGTTATAATCAATATCAGGTGGATTTAGGAGAAGCAAAGATCGGGTCTACAACTTGTGGTACATGTCACTTTAGAGATGGTAGAGGTCCAGAAGTGATTCAAACTCCAAGAGGTCCACGTTTACCACCAGCGGTTTATGGTGTTGGTTTCTTACAGTGGATTGCAGGTGCGGAAGTTGGATTAAGATGGGATGGAGGAGTTGAAACAGTAGAGGAGCAAACTCGCAATGCCTTGATTGAGGACCATGGAATTGACCCTGATACGGATATTTCTCAAGAAGACTTAGAAGAAATCATTGCATACACCAAATTCCTAACGGTTCCAACGCGTAGTGCCAACTCTTACAATATACCAGGGGTGGTAGAAGGTGAATTGGCCTTTAATCAGGTAGGTTGTGCATCTTGTCACCAAGTCGCACAAAAAACAAGAAGCGATGCTCCTAAGGAATTCAGAGATATTGTAATTCGCCCTTATACTGATATGAAGTTACATAATGTCAACAATGGTAATTTCAGAACACCAGCACTTTGGGGAATTGGTAGAAACATTGATTTACTGGAAAGAAATGGACATCCAACTTTATTTATGCATGATGGATCTGCAAGTTCTCTTGAAGAAGCGATACAGAAACACGGTGGAGATGCTTCGGGTGTAAGAGCTGTATACAATGCTCTTTCTGAAGAAGAAAAAAGTAACATCGTCAAATTTATTAAGACGCTTTAAAATCAATAATGAAGGGTAGCACCTTAGCTACTCTTCGTTCCAAAAAGTATAAAAATGAAGAAATTAGTAACAACAATACTACTCATTTTAGGAAGTTGTATTGGTGTATTTGCACAGCAAAATGTAGCAAATATAACAGTGAAATGTCCTCCTTGCCGACCAATAGCAAGTTGTGATCAATGTTTTGAGACCCAGGCTCAAGCAGCAGCAAGTTGTAATTCAAATGCAAGAATTAATACTCAAAACTTGGTGGAAAGTTTGCCTTCACTAGGGGTTAATATCTTTCCTAACCCAAGTAAAAATGGAATTTTTACGGTGGAAGGTAATACGCCATTAAGTGGTACCATTCAACTCTTTTCACCCATTGGTACTTTAATTCAGGAATTTAGTGTGTCAGAGTCTAAGTCCTTCGTGATGGGACAAAAGTTAGAGCTGACAACAGGTATTTATATATTGTTATACACTGATAAAAGCGGTAGATCAATTTCGAAACGCGTAATTGTAGATTACCAAGATTAACGAATTTATTTGAGTGTAGTACGCTGTAAACTATATTTTCGAATATTTATGGCATTTAGAAATCAGGAGATTTCTGTTGATCTGTAGGACACGAATGAGGCTATCGCTTAACATTCGCGCCAGTGGTCTTTCTACTCCATTCGTTAGGTAGTACTTCCTTTTGCCTTCAAAGCCTAGATTTTTTGCTTCGTTTTTCATCAATGGAAAAATGAAGAAGAAAGAAGCTTGAAAGTAGAGCCTATAAATGTTTGTAGAAATGTTGTTTAAAATTTAACGAAAACTTAGTTTACAATGTAGTTATGTCTCAAATAAAAATTAGATGAATTTTCAGATTGAAAATCCGAACGTTAAAGAGGCATCTTTTTTAGGATGTCTCTTTTTTTTTGTTCCCTTTTCAGTAACGAAAAAAGAAGAAATAAGCTTGGAAATAGCCACTGTAAAGTCTTTCAGAAATATAGATTGAAAGGTAACAAAGGTTCACTTTAAAGGGTGCTGCTTTGTTTTAATTCATTTTCTAAAACACCACTTGGAATCTTTGGATTTGAGATATAAAACTTCAATTCATAGTTTTCTTCAAGGTATTCTTTAATGAAAAGAGGAACATCCTGTAAGTAGATCTTATGTGAAATATTATCTCGATTATTGTCTTTTTTAAATTTAGTGAAAGTCTTAATGACCTCTTCCTTTGTATTTTTTTCTTTAGCCAATCTTCCATTCAAGAATAATATCTGCTCTACAATTTTGAGGGCTTTTTTTGAATTTTCTTTATCACTCTTAAGGTTAATACTACCATTACAGGCAATCCTTATTTTTTCGATTTGCTGTATATAATAGTAAAAGTCTTTTTGGGTATTGTCAGAGAGTTCATTGATTTCAGTTTCTAATTTCTTGATTTTTGAGTTCTTCAGATTAATTAAACTGTCTAACTTTTCACCTTTATGAATCAAATCAAGAAATGAATTTTGATCTAATAAAGTCTGATCTGATTTCTCTACGGATGTTTCACTATAAAAAAGTTCAGGAATAGTATTTTCACCTGAAAAATCTTGATTATTAAAAAGTAAAACAACTGCGGCTACAACTTCAAGAATTAATGCAGAAAACAAAGGTGTCAAGTATTTTTCACGTATTCCTTTGATGATATTTGTAATACCTAAAAGGGTAACGACTGCCGTTAAAGTAAAAATTGAGATGAAAACGAAAAACAAAATGTTTGCCTTCATAAGATTGAATATTAATTAGTTTGTTCTTTGAATAATAGAAGTTCTAAATCAAAATTACAGTCACGATTTCTTATGGTTTTTGGAATTGTATCAATTAAGAAATGATAGAGTAATAATGTATTTGAAGCTTAATTTAGAGCTTGATGCGTTAAAATTAACATTATCCAGACAACATTACAACTCATCATAATTACATTTTGAGTAAAGTAAAAAGAGAGTATAGTTCAATTTGTTAGATCTTTCCCTAAAAGAACAGTGAAATTACTTCAAATCCACTTCAAAGAAGTAACAGCAATTCCATGAAAAATGAGAGCGGTATACTCTTAGTGAAGCATTGATGCAGTATCAGAAACTTAATTTTAAAGCTTGGAAACAACTTCATTACGTCAAAAGTGCTCTATTTGAAGAATACCTTTCTGTAACTCTAGTAGTACTTAAATATTATAGCATTCAATACGCATTCCCTAAGTTTGAGTTATAAATGAGTCTCGAAGCTCATCTAGCTATGAAATACTGAAATCCCTCTTTCACCGGGTTTCATATTTGATTTTTAAATGAAATGAAATAACTAAAATTGAAATGAAAAGACTAACGTTACTAATCTTAACTACAATTGTAGTATTGGGATCGTATGCTCAAAACTGTCCACCATCACACCCTTATGAAGCATGTGGCAGATGTTGGGAAAATGCAGCCCAAGCTCAAGCAGGAGGATGTGAGGAAACCAACGATCCAACTTCCCCTCCCAATGCACCGTCCAATTTGGTGTCCACTTCAGTTACAACATCTTCAGTAAGTATTCAGTGGAATGACAACAGTACAGATGAAGAAGGTTTTGAAGTTTACAGAAATAACAATTTAGTGGCTACTGTTGGTGCTAATGTAACTTCTTACAACAGTCAAAACTTGTCAAGTAATACCACTTATACATTTGAAGTTTTGGCCTTTAATGGAACCTTGAAGTCCTCAGCTACAAGTCCTCTTCAAATCACAACAGAGGAAGATATTCCTTCTGATGAATTAGGAAATGTTGCATTGTCTTCAAGAAACCAAGGAAATGGTTGGGTCATTGAATGGAACAGTGTGAATAACGCCACTTCTTATTCATTGAACATTACAACTAAAGAAGGGAATACGGAACTCTCTAATGACGATCTGATTGTTACAGGTTTATCTTATTCAGAGGGTAATCCGGTTGAAGATAGAACTTACATCTATACTTTGACCGCTTCGAATGCTACAGACTCAAAGCAGTCTAATCTAGTTCAAAAAATTAGATCAAGCTGTAATGGATCAGCAGATGAACAAGGAAAAGTATCAGGGAAATTTACACCTAAGAACGGGAAAGTATTGATGTTCCTTGGACAAGACAACAACTCCGTAGATGAGTATGTCAACTCTGGGCAATTCCCTACAATTGGTGGTTTTACCAACTATACTAACATTTATGACTTTGCAGGTCTAGAATCGATTAATAATTACGGAAGCGGTGACATGTGTATCCAATGTGGTATTGACAAATACCCTTCAGCGGCTGTAGCAATTGGTTTATACATGGTAGAGGACAACGATGGAAAAGGTGAAGACCACCCGAATGGTTTAACGGACGTTGTCAATGGGGTTTACGATGCATCAATTGATAAATTCGCCAATTTTGCGAAAGCTAACCCAACAACACCTTTCTTCCTTAGAATTGGTTATGAGTTTGATGGAACTTGGAACTTCTATGATCCTACAAAATACATCAATGCGTACCGTTATTTGGTGGATCGATTAAATGCTCAAAATGTAGAAAATGTAGCTTATGTATGGCAATCAGCAGCTTATGGGTTTACTTATAATTCTAACCCAATAGATGCATGGTACCCTGGGGATGAGTATGTAGATTATATTGGTTTATCATTTTTCTTCTATGATGAAGGATTTAATGGGCCAAACCTTCAATTCCTATTGGATATGGCTAGAAACAAGCAAAAGCCAATCATGATGGCGGAGGTTTCAGCACAGTATTATGATTTTGATGAAAATACATTTACGACTTATGATAATCCTGGCTTAAAAACACCAATGACAGGAGAAGCAATGTGGCAACAGTATTTTGAAGATCAATTGAAACCCTTTATTGAAGGAAACGAAGATGTGATCAGAGCCATTTCGTATATCAATGCAGATTGGCAATCACAAGAGCAATGGATGTGGCCAGATGCAGGCAATGGATATTGGGGAGATACGAGAGTACAACAAAATCCTTACATCGCTCAACAGTGGAATACTTGGATCACTTCGGGGCAATTCCAAAATGGAGATCCCAATTTATATCAGATTCTAACCACTGGCGGTTGTGGAGACGATACACCTCCAGATGATGATAATCCGCCAGTAGAAGGGGTGCTGCCAGGTGTACCATCAAATATTGCTGCCACTAGCAATTCATCTTCATCTATTTCAGTGAGTTGGTCAGCAGCAACTGACGCTGAGCGCTACGTTGTAAAATATGGCCTTTCATCAGGAAATTATACAGATTCCCTAACGGTTACTTCCACTTCAACAACAATCAACAACCTTCAAGCAGAAACGAATTATTATGTGAATGTGTACGCGATTAATGCAGAAGGCTCTGGAGACCTGGGTACAGAGACTTCTGCTACTACACAAGCAGCACCGGTTTTAGGCGATAAAATTGAAGGTAAGTTTACGCCTAAAAATGGAAAAACAATGTTGGCAATCGGACAGGATTTAGCAGCAATGTCGGGTTACAGAGAAGGGGAGATGCCAGAGCCGGCAGC
This sequence comes from Flammeovirga sp. OC4, assembly GCF_000812565.1. Classification (GTDB taxonomy): domain Bacteria; phylum Bacteroidota; class Bacteroidia; order Cytophagales; family Flammeovirgaceae; genus Flammeovirga. The sequence continues at coordinate 29,466 of NZ_JTAM01000012.1, forward strand.
GGCAGTAGCTTATGTTTCTTTCTTTATGCTAACACAAGATAATTATGGTATCAACTATGGTGCGACTGGCATGGACAATGATGGCAATTTCACTGGAGTGGATACAGATTGGGGATCAGGACCGTTAAACGCATCAAGTACAGCTTTAGGTTGGGATCAATCGGCTTTGATTATTGCGATGTCCATCACTGAAAACTGGAACTTGAATGGTCTACAAGGTATTGCGAGCGGGCAATATGAACAGTATATCGATAAATTGGCTTTATTCTGTAATACTTTCTCTGAGAAGAAGATTTACCTGAGAATCGGTTATGAATTTGATGGACGTTGGAATTCTCAAGAAACAGCAGGTGGTAACTATCCGGCAGGGTATCACAAACAAGAAGAATACAAAGCGGCTTGGCGTCATATTGTAGACGGGATGAATGCAAGAGGAGTAAACAATGTTGCTTATGTATGGCAGTCGTCTACATCGCCAGTTGATGATGTATTGGATGGATATTTTGGCAATAATGGTGACCTAGCAGCTGCAAGAGAAGACATTTCAGGTTGGTACCCTGGAGATGACTATGTAGATTGGTGTGGTATCTCATGGTTTATTTCTCCAACAGAAGCTTCTAATTACTTTGGTTTTGATGATGTTCCTAATCTACCAAATCAAGATGATTTAGCAGATGAAATGTTAGCTTTTGCAAGAGAGCATAACAAGCCGGTGATGATTGCCGAATCGACACCTCAAGGATATGATTTTGAAATTTCAGAGTTTGATCCAACACCAAGTATGATTTCAAGAGCAGCAACAGGTTATACTTACGAAGGGGCTAAGACTTTATTTACAGAAGGACTAAGTGCGGCAGAAGAACAGTTTGCTCCAGGGACATGGTTTGGTAACTATGAGGCACAAGAAGCTTGGGATAGATGGTTCACGCCTTTCTTAGACTATATCCATAATAATGAGGACGTGATTAGATCGGTTACTTATATCAATGCCAATTGGAACACTCAAGCCAAATGGGCAAGTCCTTACAATGAAGGTTATTGGGGTGATACACGTATTGAGTCTAATCCAGCCATTAAAGCATTATGGTTAGAGGAAACAAATTCTGATTTCTGGTTATTAGGTAGTCCATCTATTGCGAATGATTTGTACGATGGAGCAAGTAATGCTAGAGTTTTAGGCGTTGATGAAAACGAAATAGTACAAAACACAACTGTTGTTCTTTATCCAAATCCAGTAAAAAACACTTTAAATATCAAGGGCTTAAATGAAGTACCTACACTGCAATTGTACTCTACACAAGGGGTATTATTGATGGAAAAAGAAGGTTTTTCAATGGATGTTTCAAAATTGACTAGAGGACTTTATGTCTTAAAAATCAATGATCAGTTGATGAAAAAGGTAATAATTGAATAATTCAATTGTGAAGTACATACTGAAAAATTTTAAGTACTGATTATGAAATTAGTACTTGAACTCTCCATACTCATCACTTGTATGGAGAGTTTTTTCTCTATATCTTAAAAAGAATTTTTTATTTGTGTACTCAAGATTTTCGATTATCAATTATAAGTTTTTCGAAGCATTGTGATCTAATAAGAACCAATTTGATTAACTTACTTCACTGGCTATGAAATATTTTTTATTAACAATTAGTGTTATTTTCTTTTCACTTCCTCTTTTTTCAAAATCAATAAACCCTATTGATGGCGTACCTATCATTACCAAAATTCCATCCTCTGTTTATAGAGCCGGGTCTCAAAATTGGTCTATTACTCAGGGGAATAAAGGCTTTATGTACTTCGCCAATAACTTTGGATTATTAGAATTTGATGGGAAAAATTGGAACACTTATAAACTAAACCAAGCCAATAGTAATTTACTTTGTGTAAGAGCCATTGGTAAAAGAATTTATCTGGGAGGGCAGAAGGAATTTGGATATTTCGAGGCGGATTCCCTTAATGAACTTCGTTACAATTCTCTTTCAGATGTATTACCACAAGACATAGAGTTTGATGAAGTCTGGAATATTTACAGCGGAAAGGAAAATGAGATTTACTTTATCTCGCACGACTTCATATTCTACTACGACCACACAAGAGTAACGGCTATTCAGACCAAGGAAGCTACACGTTATTCTTTTTTTATAGATGAATTTATTTACTCCTCTAGTGCTCAATTTGGTATTGAGAAGTTTATTCCTTTATCACAACAAAGAATAAAACTAACGAATGCTTCTTTCTTAAAAGGTAAAAATATTCGAAAAGTATTGAATTACTCTTCCAATAAACGTTTAATCTTCACTTTGGAAGGGGAAATCTATAAAGAGGAAAATAATATCATATCGCCTGTTGCTCAAAACTTATGGGAAGCGCTCAAAAATGCGATGATAAATACGGCTTTAATTTTACCAGAAGACAGAATTGCGATTGGTACTCAAAATGCTGGAATATTTATCATCAATGAGAAAGGCGAAAAACTAGATCACATTGTGACCGATCAAGGTTTGACGGATATTATTGTTTATGATCTATTCATTGATAAACAAGACAATTTATGGGTGGCTCACCGCAATGGTTTGTCGTATATAGAGCTTGAATCTCCTTTCAGAATGCTCAACAAATATGCGGGAATAGAAGGAGGTGGATATACGGCGTTCAAAGACAATGGAAAGGTTTATTTGGGGACATCCAACGGTTTGTATGAAAGTATTCAGGAGCCTGATGGTATCACTTATCATTCAGTAGAAGGAGGAAGAGGACAGTCTTATTTTGTAGAGAAAATTAATGAGGAGGTATTTTATGGTCAGCATTTAGGCTTATACAATATTAAAAACGGTAAAAGCCAATTGATCAATGATCGAATAGGGGCTTGGAATCTAATTGCTATAGACAATAACCGTTATTTACAAGGGGCATACAATGGTCTCTTTATTTTGACAAAAGAAAAAAACGGTTGGAAAAGGGAAAAACTAAAAGATTTTCATGAGTCATCGAGGTTAATGTCGCTCAATAAAAAAACAAATACACTTTGGATAAGCCATGGTTTTAAAGGAGTTTATAAACTGAAAATTGATTTCAAGACGAATAAGATGACAGAGCTAAAACACTATGGTCAATCAGAAGGATTTTATAGTAATGTTCTGATCAATTTATTTAAGATTAATGGTGAACTTGTTTTTTGTGGCGAAAGAGGCATTTTTAGTTATGATGAAGAACAGGATAGGTTCAAACTTCATGATCTGTATACCAATTTGTTAGGTACAAATGAGAGAGTATCTGCAATGTCCAGTGACTTTGCGGGTAATATCTATTTCATTCAAAAAGGAAAGGTCGGAATGATCAAAAATATATTAAGTAATTCCCCCATCATTGAAAGAAATATTTTTGGAAGAATTAATCACTTGGTAAGCGATGATTTGGAACAAATTATTCCTATTGATAAGGATCATGTGCTCATTACAGCCAAAGAAGGATTTATTGATTTTAACCCCAGATATCAAAGATCATTCATAGAAAAAGTGCCACTTTCAATCATCTCATTTAATAGTTCAGATGGATTAGAAGCCCAAAATGAGTACAATCCGCAGTACAAGGAACAGACCATTGAAATCCCCTATGATAGAAATACAATTGAAGTTGAATTTGTAGCCTCCTATTACGATGGAATGCATTTTAATGAGTATGAAACTTACCTTCAAGGTTTTGACAAGCAGCCTAATGAGTGGAGTAGTCAAAACCAAGTGAAATACACAAACCTCAAGGAAGGAGACTACACATTGATGGTAAAAGGTAAAAACATCTATGGGGAAGAAAGTGCAATGACAGCCATTAAATTCACGATACTTCCCCCTTGGAACAGAAGTATTTACGCTTATATCCTTTACGTACTATTAGTGGGTGTATTGGTGTTGGCTTTATTTCTTGCTTCTCGATGGTCATTTCTCAACAAAGTAAAAAGTGTATTAGGTGAAAAGCAATTGCAGCTTCACAACAAGGATATCGAAATTCAAGTGCTAAAAGAAAAGCAATTACAACAGGATCTAGAACATAAGAATAAAGAACTCGCATTAAGTACGGTGCATTTAACACAGCGTAATGAATTGCTCAGTAATTTAAAGGAGGATTTACAGAAAATTCTTGAACGTATTAATAAAGGCAACTTCTCAAAAGTACGCACTTATGATTCACTGGAGGTCATCATCAAAAAAATTGGAAAAGATATCAATGATGAAAAAGAATGGTCTCGTTTTGAGGAACACTTCAACTTGTTACACAGTGATTTTTTCAAAATATTAAAACAACAACATCCTAACCTCAACACACAAGAACTGAAAATTTGTGCTTATATCCGTATGAATATGTCTTCAAAAGAAATGGCAACAGCCTTAAATATCTCTTTAAGAGGCGTTGAAACATCACGTTATCGTTTAAGGAAGAAATTGAATTTGGATAGGCATGAAAACCTAACAGATTTTATAGAAAATATCACCAAATAATAGTCTAAGGTACAGTGCTGTAGGGGCGTTGCATTGCAACGCCCTTGCGAACCACAACACATATTACCTACTCTTTTCTCATAAAAATGGATGATAATCTGTGATATAATAGTTTTGCAAATAATGGAATGCAGGCGCTAACACAGAAGTCAATACCTCATCATCATCCAAAGGCAGATAGACTTTTGAAGCTTCAACTTTTCCATTCCCTTTTAGCAAATAATGATATTTCACTTTGTGTTGTACCAGGTCAAATAAATTGCTCATTGTGTGATCTTCAGACTTACAACTCAGTTGAGCGGGTATACTGAGAAATATATTTTTCAATTCCTCATTGACCAACAATTCATCATATAAAGCTAATAAGGCGATTTGTTCATACAGTGTACCTTTTCCCATTCTCCATTTCGGATCAGGATTTTCATCTTCCAAGCTATTATTAATCGAAAAATCGGTTTTGGTATCAATATTAACCAAAGTATAAAGTGAATCGATGTGGTGAGGTATGTTGTTCAAATCAAAATGCTTATGAGTGATTTGCCCAATATTGATATCTTTTTCCATTTGAGCAGTCAGCAACAATAACGGAAGCACTATCTTTTGGTAGTTCTCATTTTGTCGCATTCTAATATAGATACCTTTAGCGGTAGATGCTCCAATAAAGTGGTTTGAGGTGATCAGTTCAGCCCCAAAACGATTGTCTTTTATATTTCTTATTCCCCCAGAACGCAGCTTTTGTTCCTTATCCCAAAGTAGTAATTTGAGTCTTGGACTATTCGTCTCATGATCTTTAAATGCATTCATTTTTCGGAGGTACCTCATCGATAAAGCTTCACCATTTGGGCCTTTAGCCTCATTGTCCCCAAATACACCTTCCCAATGATTGCTTGTTCCCCAAAGTGGCTTAGGGTGAGCTTGACCATGACACCTAAAGCATTCTTGAGGAGCATCGTGTACTTTGATTTTAGCTTGTGTAAAATCTACTTGAAAAAGCTCCCAATTTCCTGTTTGCTCATTCAGTTCAATCCCATCAACCTTCTGATAAGTGGGGTCATCTAACTTGGAACTGATATTGAAAAGTAGGTGTCCATCACTGCCAAACATGACGATGCGAGGATAATCTAAGTTGGCTTCTCCCAAGGCTTTTGTATGTTCTACAAGCGAGAAGTTTTTACGATATACCTCTGGTAGTTTTAACATGAGATCTTCAACAGAAGAGATTTCCTTCTCCTGTACCCATTGTTTAATATCGCTTAAATGAATTTGTTGATGTGCATTATATTTTTCTTCAGAAAGGACACATTCTTCGTTCAAGCGTTCCTTCATTGTGTTTTTTTGTACTTGACAACCCAAAATGAGAAGTGAAGTCAATCCTAGTAATAATTCCTTTTTCATACAACCCAATTTAGTAGGATTCTTTAAGAAAAAAGACCAAATAAATACTGTTCAAAACGATGACGTATTTATTTTTGAAATTTTACTCCAAAAATAAATTATAGATTCTTTGGAGTAAGTATGAATAACTTATTTTATTTTGTAAAATTCTGTAAACCAGTGTTTTGTTTTTTGTTGGGTGTATGTATGAAGTAGAAAATAAGATTGATTTGTGAAGTTTCTATAAAATGATGAAGTAGCGGTAAATTTAGTTTCTCTGTTTTTGACTACTTATTTCGAGATAAGTTTTAGGGCTGATATTCAGCGTTATTACTGATCTCAAACTTAAATTGAAATGAAATGAAAACAGTAAATTTAATTCTACTACTACTATTCTCAATGTCGATTACAGGATGTCTAACTGACCACCAAGGCGAAATCGATGAAACTGCCTCTAACTACAGAGTAAGTTGCCCTCCTTCTCATCCTTTTGTAGCGTGCGATCAATGTTGGGAAAGCCAAGCACAAGCACAGTCTGCTGGATGTACAGATACGGGGTCAACAGATGAATCAACAGCCGACGATACTACTCCAGCTTCAAGTAACTGTCCTGCATCTCACCCTTATGAAGCATGTGGACAATGTTGGGCAGATCAAGTACAAGCATTTAGTGCCGGCTGTACAGAAACTCCTCAGGAAGGAGACGATACAGCAAATGGTGGTAACGAAGGAAGTGGTAACCTTAATCCAGATAATACCACTTGTGTTACACCTGTTGGTAATGGAAATGACGGCTGTCTAAATTCAGATGGTTACTTTGTTTCTCGTGATGGAGTGGTAAGTGATCCAGAAAATGCTCGTTTAGCAATCCTTGATATCGAAGTGAACTTGGGTATTGATATTGATGATGAGTTTATTGAAAAATGTGGTTATCAAGGTACAGTGCCATCAATCAATCCGTCTATTACTGCTGCAGATGCTAAGATTTACTTTAAAGCATTAATTGGTGAACAGAAAGCACAATGGTTGATTGAAGATTTGGATACAAATGGTGATGGCATCTTGACAAGAAACGAGGCTAGCCAAGCTAAAGGATCTGATCCAAGACAGGTGTTAAGAACAGGTTTTGGTCAAGAAAATGGTTTAGCCACAGACGATATTCTCGCATACATTGGTCTTTACCTCGGCGATGGTGCAATAGATAAATATGCTGGAGATTTATTACCAGAAGTACAAGACAACTTAGCCAAATTTACTAGAACTTGGCAGCCAGAGGTAATGAATTCAAATGGACGTTACAGAAACTAACTACTCCTCATCGGTAGGGTCATTAATCATAATACTTTAGATGTGACCTAGAACGAAATTCACAATCTATCATTATAATACCTTAATTGTTCTGCAATTAGGGTATTTTTTTTCTTCAAAGTTTGGAATTATCATATTAATGTTCTAATGTTGTAGTGTAATAGTTAATTAGTACACTAAATAATTAATAAAATGATCAACATAAATAATCTAACATTCGGGTATTCTCGAAGAAAAATATTATACGATAACCTTGAATTAGAATTAAAAGAAGGAAATATATATGGTTTATTAGGTGAAAATGGAGCAGGTAAATCGACTTTATTGATGTTGATTGCCGGTTTAAAAAGACCACATTATGGAACGGTGGAAGTAGGAGGTCATTATGCTTCTGATGCTTCACCTGAGTTTTTAAGAGAGGTTTTCTTTATTCCAGAAGAGATGACCTTCCCCAATATTTCTATAGAAAGTTATGTAGGGGTTTTAGCTCCTTTTTATCCAAAATTTGACCATACAGCATTTTTTGAAATGATTTCAGAATTTGGTCTAACACCAGATATGACACTTCATAATATGTCTTATGGTCAGAAGAAAAAAGCATTAATATCATTAGGCCTAGCAAGTAATACACGTTTGCTTTTGATGGATGAACCTACAAACGGTTTAGATATTCCATCGAAAAGTCAGTTTAGAAAGTTAGTTGCAAAATATATGTCAGATGATAGAGTTTTTCTTATTTCTACCCATCAAGTGAGAGATTTGGAGAGTTTGATAGATCCTATTGTGATTGTAGATAGTGGAAAAGTTGTGTTCAATGAAACATTAGATAGCATTACAGAAAAACTCCTTTTTACTACCGCTGATAAGGTGTTGAGTGAAGACGTTATTTATTTAGAAAAAGGTATTGCAGAAGATAAGGTGGTGGCCAAGAATACTTCAGGTGATGTCAGCAGAGTAAACCTTGAATTATTATTCAATGCCGTTTTAAGTGAAAAAACAGTAATGGTAGAAGCGTTGTCAAATTAATTAAAACTAACAATCATCATGGAATCTAAAATAAATATCAGAAGAATCACTCATCTTTTAAAGTATGAGTTGGTATTATCAAAACAGCCTTTATTAATAGGAATTTTAGGTGTTGTTGCCTTTATATTAGCCATCAGTGCTATGGCAAGCAGTGTAGAACCTAAAGGATTGGTAAGAGTCAGTACAATGGAAAGTATATACCCTCTACTTTTTGGTTTAGGTGGAGCAGTTGTAACTAGTTTTTCATTTCATAGAATTTCCACAAAAGGTGGAGCTTTGAATTATCTATCTCTACCAGCTTCTCGTGAAGAAAAGTTTTTAGTGATCTTTTTAAGCACTGCATTAATTTACCCATTAGGTGTAACATTAGTTTTTGTAATTGGTCAGCTTATCGCAAAATTAGGCTGGACAGTGACAGGAGGAGAGTTCCAGATGTACAATCCTTTTCTTATCACTGATACAAACCTAATCAAGAATGTAACCTTGGTCTATTTTACAATGCACTCATTCTACTTCTTGGGTTCAATTTTATTCAAAAAGTATTCATTCTTAAAATCTACCGTAGCCTTCTTTGTCTTAGCATTTGTATTTTGGCTAGTAGTGGCAATTGGTTTGGTAGCATTAGTTGGAGCGGCGGCAGATCAAAACATGTTTACTTTCGAGTTTAATGATCAAATGATACAAGAGCGATTAGGATATGTAGTTCAAGTAGTAGTTGTTTCCTTTATTTTAGGATTATGGGGGTTATCATTTTTGAAATTTAAAAAGAAGGAGGTTTAATATGGAATTTACCAGCAATAAGGCAATTTATCTACAGATAATGGATCTCATTTGCGAAAAGGTATTGAAAGGAACTTGGGGAGAGGGGGAGAAAATTCCTTCAGTGAGGCAGTTGGCTGTAGAGTTGGAGGTAAACCCAAACACAGTGGCAAGATCTTACTCTTCTCTTCAAGATGACGGCATTATCTTTAACAAAAGAGGAATAGGCTACTTTATAGCAGAAGAAGCATCGAAAATGGTTCAAAACGTAGAGAAATCGGCATTTATGAAAGACGATGTACCTACATTTTTCAAGAAGATTCAACTATTAGGCATCTCTTGGAACGAACTATCAGAATTATATCAACAATACGAACAACAATAAGTTTTCTACTAGTGTCAAATCAAGAAAACAAAGTGTCAAATTAAAAACTAACTCACTATCAAGGCCTGCTCATCTCAAAATGGGTGGGCTTTATTATTATATATTGATGGATTTTTACCGCAAACTTCCAATCAATTATTCTGCAGGCTTTTGTGTCCTACTTTCTAGCATCCTTCTTCTTCATTTTTCCATTGATGAAAAACGAAGCAAAAAATCTAGGCTTAGAAATCAAAAATTGGAGGCTGAAGAAATTTTATGGTATTGAATAGAAAACAAATAGTGATTTCAAATGGTTATCATCACGAAGCATAAAAGATTATATTAAGCTATTAATACACCTTACAAATTTTGTTTGTAAGGTGTTTTTGATATTAAGGTATTTAGATGCTTTTATGCAAAGGTTTTTGAAGTGTTTGCTAGTATCCATAAACGCTCTCTTGAGGAAGTAAAGCCTTTGCTGTATCAATTTCGTTATTCATAACAAGCTGATGGATTGTTCTACACTGCTCTGAAATATCCTTAATTTCAACAATCCATTCATTCACATATTTAAGTACAGCTTCTCCAGAAAGCCCCACTTGAATGGCTCTATACTCTAATTTATCTAAATTAATATTTCTCTCAGGGTCCCACTGAATTCGGACAGGAGCATTTTGAAGTTTTTGTTTCCATTCCTCTTTTGAAGTATGAATACTTGGGTCAAAATGTGAAATACAGGCATTGTGTATAGCCCATTCCCAGCCTTCACGCTTTATTTTGATGGCCAATACATGTTCTTGCCCTTCTTTTAGAGTCCACCCACAACGGTACATCATCCAGAGAAAGGAAGGTTTGATCCATGTCATTCGATCCAGTTTGAAAGGAGAAACAAACTTTTGATATTTCACTGCAGGAATTGCAATTTCTGGTCGATAAGCCTGATATACGGTAATAGTTTCTTGATCGAAAACGGCACGAACTTCTTTTTCTTTCATCCCGTAAAAATAGAAATAAATAGTAATACTGCTTAAAAACCCTCTTACAAAAAACATTTCGTAAGAGGGTAATGTATTGCTAAGCGTAATAAAAACGATCTAGTTATGTGCCGCTTTCGTTGCTTCTGTTTGCTGCATGATCATTTCAATGATTTGATCTACAGAGAAGGAAGCTGCTTTTTGTTTTGGAGGATATTTCACTAAAGTATTCATGAAAGCACCCACTTTATCTTGTGCCATGTACAAGTAAGGAACATGATCAAAATACCAATCCCAGTAAGCATTCGAGTCGATATCGGCTCTCTCATAAGGATCACGACGAAGGTTGAATATTTTTGGTAATCTTAGAGGAACGAAAGGCTCTGACCATACAGCCATTTGATGTGCTCTTTGTTCCATGAAAACTACTTTCCAGTCGTCCATACGGATGGCTGTCAACTGTGCATCATCATTGAAGTACAAGAATTCATGACGAGGCGATTCTTCTTTACCTGCCAAGTGATCTACTAAATCATAACCATCAAGGTGTGCTTTAAACTCTTTACCGTTGGCTTTCACACCACCTTTAAGTAAATCTTCTTTGATTGTTTCATTTCCAGCGTAGTGCAAGATGGTAGGTACCCAGTCTAAGTGAGAAACCATACCGTTAGAAACTTGACCAGCAGGGATGTGACCAGGATATTTTACGAAACAAGGTACACGGTAAGCACCTTCCCAGTTTGTGTTTTTCTCACCACGGAATGGAGTAACCGCAGCATCAGGCCATGAGTTGTAGTGAGGGCCATTGTCAGTAGAGTACATTACAAATGTATTTTCTTCTACACCTAACTCTTCAATAAAATCTAGCATCTGACCGATCACTTGGTCATGAGAAACCATCGCGTCTGCATAAATACCTTGACCGTTGGATAACCCTTTTTCGTCTTCATTAATATGCGTTCTGAAGTGCATACGTGTCGTGTTGAACCATACGAAGAAAGGAGTTTCGGCGTCTACTTGCGTTTTGATAAACTTCTGAGCCACTTCCATTACTTCAGTATCGATGGTTTCCATTCTTTTCTTTGTCAAAGGTCCCGTATCAGAAACACGACCGTCTGCATAAGAGTGAATGACACCTCTAGGACCAAATTTTTTCTTGAAAGCAGGGTCTTTAGGATAGTCAGGTAATTCTGGCTCTTCCTCTGCATTAAGGTGGTATAAGTTACCGAAAAATTCATCGAAACCGTGATTGGTAGGAAGGTCTACATCTCTGTCACCAAAGTGGTTTTTACCAAATTGTCCTGTAGCGTAACCTTGCGCTTTCATCAACTCCGCTAAAGTAGGAGTGTCATCAGTAAGGCCCTTTTCTGCACCAGGAAGACCTACTTTAGTCATACCTGTACGAATACCCGATTGTCCTGTGATAAATGATGAACGACCCGCTGTACACGATTGTTCTGCCATGTAGTCTGTAAAAGCAATTCCCTCTTCACCAATTCTATCAATATTTGGCGTCTTATAACCCATCATACCTCTGTTCCAGTAAGAAAGATTATACATCCCAATATCATCACCCCAAAGGATTAAGAAATTTGGTTTTTCTGGTGCTTTTTTGGCAAAAGCGGTCGACCCTGTTAAGCCGAATAAAACGGCCAAGGTTGTTAGTAATATATTTTTCATATCAATGTATAGTTGTAAATATAATTATGACTCTATATCAATAGAGTTGAGTACTTGTTATTACATTTCAAATATACGTTGTTTGATATTGAACAAGTTTTGACGTTTAAGAAATGGTAAGATAATGAAAGTAAAACACTGTTTTATTTAACTTAAATTTAGATACAAAGCTAATTTAGATTGGTTTTGATGAGTTTTAGAACCATTTTCATCATGATTTATTAAGTTTGTATTGAAACAAAAATAAAAAAGACTACTAATATAGTAGTCTTTTTAACTCAACTGAAAAACTAATTTTTACTTCTATGCAACTAATTTCTTACTATAAATCTTTTCACATCCTTACTTCCTTTTGCGGTTGTAACTTTTAAGAAATAGACCCCATCTAATAGGTTCGAGATATTAATATCTTCCATGTGATGTGTATCGATTTCTTTGACCATCATCCCGTACGAATTATAAATAAATGCTGTCGCAACTTGTACTTCCTCGCTTGTAACAATTTCAGTATGAATCATTCCGTGAGCAGGAACAGGGTAGATGTTTAATTCTTGAATTTTGATTTCATTTGCTTGAATTTTGATAATGTTAGAGTACTCAAAGTCACCATCAAAATCTACTTGCTTTAATCTATACCACTTATAACCTCTAACTTTTCTTTCTGAGGCATCAAAAGCATACTCTATTGAGACATTTGCGTTACCATTTCCATCTACTTTACCGATGTTATCGAAACTACGACCATTTCTAGAGGCTTGTATGATAAAGTGACTGTTATTGATTTCTGAGGCTGTTTCCCAGTATAATGAGATAGATCCATTTGAATTTTTTTCTCCTTCAAAATAAGTTAACTCTACTGGTAAATCATGATTATTAGATCCGCCGAAGGTAAAAGGAGAGAAACTTGAAGCTAAGCCTGACATCAATGTACCTTCATCATCACCAACAGTATGTTGTGATTGATTTCCTTGATCTTCCCAAACTGAACCATTGTAGTGCATCACTTGTGCATCTAAAATATGTGTGTTTTGTAATCCACTATTTGAATTATAAGTAAGAATAACCGCTGCACCAGCAGAACCTGAAATTCTATCTACGTTCCAATATTCAAATTCACTTACAATATCTACAGTAGATGAAAGATCAATATTTCTATAATTGGGGTGAGTAGTATTGAAATACTCCACTCTAAATGTTGTTTTACTATCAGCCGTTGGAATACCAATTCCAGCTTCTCTAAGCGTGCTATTCTTTCCTACAGGGAACATTAAGAAAAAGTCATTTCCCGAAATTCCCAAGGCAGCTTTTGTTGCGGCACTAAACTCAATTTCTTTAGTCAGAGGACCTTCGATATAAGAATTACTAGACCCTCCAGAAGCATGACCCGACCATGAATACACTGCATTGGTTACAAAAGAAAACTCATCCAGGGCTAAGGTATTGGTTTCAGATGTAATTAATTTCCCATTGATAAGTGTTAAAGCAGCTAAGTTATAGGATGAGTTCACAACGTCAACTTTGTATCCCAACGTAACCCCTGCAGTTGAAGTTGTATTCATGGTAACAGATCTTACTACATTGTTGGTAGGTGCTAACGTTACAGTACCAGATGCTGTTCCTGCAAACGAAAGATCTACCGATGGATTGGTGTTTGAAGCCAAATCCGCAAAAATAGTCACATTCTCATTGATGGTATTAGCAATAACTAAGTCGTTTCCTTCAGTATATATATTAACGTCAGAAGAAGAAAGGTCAGCAGTGATCGCGGTGTTTCCATTAAGGATCACCGAATTGATATTGGTGCCTACTCCTTCTAAAGTACCTTGAGCAACAATTTTGGGGTTATTCCCCGGTAAACTATTGATTTGAGCTAATGTAATTAGGTTGTTTGATGCTCCTGATGTAGACAATGATACATTATCTTCCACAGCAATACTACCTGTCCAGTTTAATCCACTATAACTATTTGAACCAACAGATGGTACCGAAAATTCAGCTCCCTCTTCAAGAACAATATCTTGCACATTTACATATAAACGTCCACTAGAGTGATTATCCGCATTAAAATTTCCTGAACCTGAAACGATAATGGTCCCAAAGTGACACGTAGTTCTGTAAGCAGTATTATTGATCGTCCCGTCTACAAATAATGTATCAATTACTACATCAGGATCGAAAAGCTGATTTCCTATATAAACGTTTTGACCGGATTGAATTCTAATATTATAATTTCCACCCCATGATGGTAATGAATTTCCATCTTCATCCACAAAATCTGATAAACTTCCTCTAGTTCCTATATAAACGTATCCTGAAACGTCATCTGATACCGAGTAAGTTGTAGCGTTAATATTAATTTTTACGATTAAAATTAGGAGTAACAATAATAAAATCTTTTTCATTTTTTCAGCGAGTAATGGTGTAAATTAGGTTTGGTCTGTCTAACGATTTAACTTTTATTTAGGATATATTTTAGATAAAGCAGGTGCGTGAGATTTTGCTTATAATGTGATTATTTTTAGCTGCCTAAAATGGGTTTTAATTGTATTATTTGGTTTTAAATTGAGTTTTTGGAATATTAATATTGTATATATCTAATAAATTGAGTTTTGTGTAATTTTATTTTAGATGTAATGAATTTGCATTTTATAGTAACTAATTGACGCAAAAAGACTTAAATAACTCAAATCTTAGTATTGTACTTTCTGTTGAAGCGGAGAAATTAAAACAAATTTGGCAAGATGTAGTCCTTCTTCAAATCGTTTACTTTTAGATTAAAGGTTAAAATGTATTGTTTGTTATAGAAAATGATTTTTTGAGAAATTTGATCAAAAAAAAGAAGAGAACTTACTCTCTTCTATAATTCAATTTGTTGAATGTTGTATTTTTTGACTGCGTGTTTGCTATTCAATATTTACAAGCTCCGATAATATGGATTTCCATTCCGGATGTTTCTTTATATATGCGGCAACAAAAGGACAAAGTGGAAAAAGTTTATAGTCTGTATTTTCTTTTATATCTGTCAAAACACTATGTACTAACTTAGAACCTATTCCTTGTCCTCCGAGCGATGGTGGAACTTCGGTGTGTGTGAGATAGATATTACCTCTTGCAAGCATATAATCTATATAAGCGATTTGTCCATCGATATCAAATTCATACCGCTTTTTATCTTCATTGTTTGTGAGTTGATATTCCATACGTTTTCAGGTTGATTAGAATTGTTGTATTAAGATACAATTTTTCTTCAAGCAAAAATGATAAATATAGCGTGCACCACGACTAAAGTCATGGGCAGGTCCATAGCGCAAGAGTTAAGCGCTAGCGTCTCTTGTGCTTTAAAGGTCTTAAGAAGTCTTTGACTTCTATTAAAAAAACATAGTTAGAGAAAAATTAAGAATGTAAATGGGCCGTGTTGTGGTTTTTAAAAGTGTTTTTTATGGTGGTTCAGCGGACGTTGTACTACAACGTCCGCTGAACCACAGTATGGATCATTTTTTTATTCTAATAACAATGATCACAAATTTATAACTATTGCAATGATACCTACCGGCTGTTTGTGAATTACATAGAGCATTATCATGAAATAATTGCTTTATTCTGATAGATTCAATGAGAACTATAGACTTATTATTAAATTATAAGGTGTAAAATCACTCTATGTAGTGATACCAAAAACTAATTATAAAAATCTAAAACCGATTATTGATCTATACTTATGAAAGTAAACTACTTTTTGAAGGTGTATCAATTGATATTGTATCCCTTTCTATTATTGTTGATTACAACCCTTTCAACGAATGCTCAGCCTTATTTGATGAATACAAACTCTAGCGGTGGAATTCAAAATGCTGGTGGTATTTCAATTTACAATTTATCATCTCCTGCAGGGACACCTCCCGAATTTTATGATCATGGAGAATCCTTTACAGGTCGTCCAGGTGACTTTAGTTCATTGATTTTAGCCTCTGATGGCTATATCTATGGTCATACCGAGGAAGGTGGGGAACATAATAGCGGTATCTTCTTTAAAATAGACCCAGCTACCAATACTGTAACTCAATTATTTTCTTTTGACTATAATTATCATTATCCCATTTATAATATGGTGGAGCATAACCAAATTTTGTATGGTATAATGAGAAGACGAAGCAAAGAGGATGTTGTTTTTGCTATTAAATTAAGTGATCCGACCCACATAATACCTTTAACCAATTTGAATAGCATTTTCAAGATTAGACGAATGGGCGGAGGTTTTTATAAGTTGAATAATAAACTATATGCTACAATATTTGATGGTGAATCAGGGTCGAATGTACAAGTTGGAGGTGTATACGAGTATGATTTAGCCACAGGCAACGATAGAATATTATGTAGAAACCCATATGGATATGAATATGCTTCAGGTGCTCTTGCCCATCGAAACGTTCAAGGGAGAGATCGATTAATTGTAGCCAACTCTGCTTCACAATTTGGAGCAGGTGGTTTTTATGAAGTGGATGCTGAAAGTGGTTTTATCCATGAAATTAGTGTAGTAAGAGATCGAGCATTTAAAGGCTCAAAATTCTCAGGTGTATTTAGAAACTCTTCAGGTGATTTTTATTCTAGGTCTTTTGCTGATGGTGGTGCTGGAGTAGGTACTTTAGTGAGTATCTTACCGGATGATAAGAAAGTGACGAAAGAGTTTACTTTTAGTCATGCCAACGGAACAGCAATATCTGGGTTAGTGCCCAATGGACATGACTTAATTGGTATGACACAACCTGCTACAATTTCATTTTCTAGTCCCGATAGAGGTGTTATCTATCAAGTTGATAGGCATGGAAACTATAAAGAACTCTATCACTTTAAAAACATGTCCTATCCATCAGAATTTTTTATTATCACCAATGACAATGGAGGAACCGTTTGGGGTATTGCAGAATTTGGTGGTAGAAGTGAACAGGGGGCTATTTTTAAATATGAAATAGGAACGAATAAAATGGAAGTGATCGCTAGTTTTGGATCAGATACAGGTTTTATTCCTGAAACAAGATTAACCCCGTTCAAAGATGGAAAATATACATTTTCTAACCGAGATGGAGGCATTCAAAATTATGGTACATTAGCTACTTTTGATCCATCGACAGGTTCAATCGGTCACTTGTATTCAACGGGTAATAATTCATTAGCAAAACAAGGCTACTCCAACGGTGCATTCTTGGCATCCAATGGGAAATACTATGCCATTGAAAGAACAGGAGCAACAGCTTATGATATAAAAGTAGATTCATTGTTCTACAGAGATCGATTAGTTGAATTTAATGATGACCTAGATTCTGTTACGGTCCTTACAAATAGATTGGCCAATAGATTATATGAAGCCAATGAGAAAGCCCCGTATAATATCATTGGAGAAATAATAGAAATTCAAGGTAAGCTGGTTTTTACCTATACCAATTCAATTTTTACTCATGATTTAGCCACTGGTCAAACCACTAAATTATTTGATTTAATAACGAAAAGGCATGCTGATAATAGTGATGCAGCTTGGGATTGGGGATATTTATTCTCAACAGCAGTGACTAAAAAGGATGATAACACTTACTATTATGCTACCCAAGGATCAGGCGAAAGTATACCAAATACACATGGTGGTACTATCATCAAATTAGATGTATCTACTTCACCATGGACTATTACGCATGAGTATACTATTGACCCTCTTACATCTATCAGTGGCTATAGATCAAGAATTGCAGTAAGAGCTTCTGGAAAAGGTGAAGTTGGAGTGAAAGGCCGTATGCTTATTCTTCCAGGTGCAAATGCTGATCCGGATACTTTAGTGATGGCATCAGAATACAATAGCCCTACAACATTCGGATGTATTTTAGCCTACCCAATGGGAGAGAACGGAAATAGAATTGGTACTTCACATATTATTAAAGAGTTCCCAGAAACAGGTTTTGATCCAGATTTGAATTCATCAGCAAATGATAGTACAGACGGATGGTTCCCGATGGCTGATTTGGCCTATTACAATAATAAAATCTATGGTTTTACGAAAGGTGGAAATGTAGGTAGTTATACATCTAATGCTGACCATGGAGCAGAAAGAGGAACAGCCGCTTTTAATGGTACTTTTTGGAGTATTGACAGGACTAACGCTAATGCATTCGAGTTACTTTATACTTTAGAGGAAAGCACAGGTATAAATCCATTATTAACTTCAACTGATATTATTCAGTTGGCACCTATTTCAGGAAATAAGTTGAATGCGGATACTTTAGGCTGTGCAATTACGACAAGGACTTTCAAAGTGTATGGTCATGGTCGAGGTAGTCTTCAGTGGTGGTCATCTAATTCAAATGTGACCTTAGTACCTTCGATGACAAATGCTGATAGTGCAACATTTGACTTCAGCAGTGTGCCTGTAAATTTAGAGCAAACAACAACTATTAGTGTTGCTGCTTATAATCCAAATGCAGCATCAGCTTATCAGTATGGAGACACTTTATCATGGAATGTGCATCAATACGTACAGCCAAGTATCGGTGATATTGTTTCATCTGTAGATTTGCATTGTCCTGTACAGCATGCCCGTCTTACGTTAAATTCCTATGCCCATGTTGATTCTTTCTATTGGGAAATTCCAACAGATATTATTGCTTTGACTAGCGTCAATAACCATGATGAGGTACAAATTGATCTTAGTAGAGAAGATTATGGGATGCATCAAATTATCTGTCATGCATTCAATGGTTGCGGTGAACAAGTTTCAGATACACTTTCTTTTGAATTAGTTGATCCAAATTATGACATTCAATTAACTAGTTCTGCAAGTTCTACTTGTACCGACGGAAATTTGACTTTTTCAGTAACTCCTCCAGTAAGTGGACAAACAATTAATTGGACTTTACCTAGTGGTGCATTTATTGTAGGTGCCAATAATCAAAATGCTACATCTGTAGAAGTAGATTTCTCAGGGGTTGCTCAAGGTACTTATCAAGTAATAGCATCAGTTCAAGCTTCTTGTAATGTCAACCTTACAGATACAGCCTCAGTAGATATTCATACTATTCCTATTATTAATAGTTTAACAGCTAATAGAGCGTTAAGCTGTGATGATGATATTATTTCATTTATTGCAGATGTGGATGGAGCAGAAAGTTATCAATGGACTTTTCCTAATGACGCCATTCTTATTTCAGGTCAAGGAACGAAACTAATCACCCTTGATATGTCTGATATTACCACTGATTCTGTATTAGTCACTATATCAGTAGATAATTCATGCAATGTCAATATTTCTGATTCTTTACAAGTGGCTGTACCAGGTATGCCGTCAATTTCAGGAATCGATATTTCTAGCAATATCGTCCATCCAGAAGATACCGTTACGATGACGGCTTCAAATGTTTCTAGTGAAATGAATTGTACTTGGAATTTACCTGAAGGGGCGGTTGTATTAGGAGCAGAGAATGAGCCAACAATTCAATTTACAGTTCGAGAATGTGATTTAGGAGATCATAATGTTGGAGTACAAGCCTCCAATAGTTGTGGTGCCTCTTCGATTACTACAGCGGTCATTCGTATAGAATTTAACCCATTATCTTTAGAGAATGAGTTGTCGGATTCTATTATAGCTTACCCTAATCCTACTAAGGATAAAATATCTCTAAATGGTATGAACGAAAATACAGTTTCAGTTATAATTCGAGATATTAACGGAAGAATAGTCAAAAAATATACCGGTGAACCCAAAGACATTAAACTTAATAAAGTGACAAATGGTCAATACTTTATAGACGTTTATTCTGAAAAGTATGATTATGGAGTTCATCCTATTCTAATTCAAAAATAATAGAATAGATAAAGTACGTATTATAATGTCATTGTAGTTTAAAATATCACAAACTGCAATGGCATTTTTTGTGTCAAAATAGCTTACCCAATAAAATATCGATGAACGCTTTGCCCCAATACATTGATTTCTTAACTTATTTGTGATATTCAAAACTAATTATCAAAGATGTACATAAACAGAAACATAAACTTCAAGGTTTTTCTTCAAAAAGCGTATAAGCCATTACTTTTTTTAGCCCTTTACGGAGCTTTGATTGTTGTGCTCTACGAATACTTTCACATGACTTGGATCAAATTACCATGGTCTATTCTCTCCATCGTTGGTACAGCAGTCGCTTTTTATGTAGGTTTTAAAAATAACTCTGCCTACGCAAGAACATGGGAAGCTCGAAAAATTTGGGGAGCGATTATCAATAGCAGCCGTTCTTGGGGAATCTTTGCGAGGGATTTTACTTCAAATCTATTTGTAGATAAGCCATTGGATGAAAATGAATTGTATCAGATTCATAAAGATTTAATTTTAAGACATATCGGTTGGGCATACCGTTTACGTAGACAACTTTGGAAACCTCAGCCTTGGGAACACTCACATCAGTTATCGAATGAAATGAGGAAGAGGTTGGGAGATACTTTTGCTTCATTGTCAGAAGAAGAAGAACTGAAATTGTTTATTGAAGAACAAGAGGCAAATGATTTATTGAAAAAGAGAAATGTTTGCACACAGATCATCAGTAATCAATCCCAGAAGATATTAGAGTTAAGAGAAAAAGGGTTGATCGATGATTTCAGACATATGGAAATGCAGAAGTTACTCAAAGACTTTTATATCCAACAAGGAAAATGTGAGCGTATTAAAAACTTTCCATTACCTCGTCAATATGCAAACACCTCTTTTGTATTGACGGTATTGATTGTGATACTATTACCTTTTGGGATGGTGTCTCAATTCAGTGCAATGGGGCAGGGGTTAGTTTGGTTGACAATTCCATTTACGACCATAGTTGGGAGTATTTATTTTATCATGGAATTTGTGGGAGACTTTGCTGAAAACCCATTTGAGGGATTAGCATTTGATACGCCAATGACAAGTCTTTGTAATACTATTGAGATTGATTTAAAGGAGATGCTGGGTAAAGAAGAATTACCAGAAAAAGTAAAGCCTCACGATAATGTTTTAATGTAGAGGCATAAAAATGAGAAGAAAAAATAAAGGCGTTTGAAACATGAAGTTCAAACGCCTTTATTTCGTTTAACGCAAAAGACTAAACTTTGTCTTTCTTTAACGTGATAAGAGCATAAGCAATCGCACCTACTAATGGAGGCACCATAAAGCCCATTGCTGCATATTCTAAGTATGCTGTTGCTATCATTGTCGTTGGAATTAAGAGAATGTAATTCGGTTTTTAACGGCACAATAATAAACAATTGTACTTCTTAATCCAACAAAAGAGCTGATTTTAGTCACTCTTTTATTCTGATAAATCTCTGACTTTTTGGATCAATGCTTTCTGTTCGTCCGTCAATGAAGATGGAACTTTCACATTATAAGTGATATACAAATCTCCGTGCACTTCGTCTTGCTTATACTTAGGGAAACCTTTACCTCTGAGTTTCACCTTCATACCATTTTGAGTACCCTCTTTCACTTTTAACTTAACTTTGCTGTCAAAAGTATCAATGGTGATTTCTCCACCCAATAAAGCAGTATATAAATCAAGATCAACTGTTTTGTAAAGATCACTTTCTTTACGTTCAAATTCAGTATTGTTGGTAATATTGAAAGCAATTAAAAGGTCACCATTTTGACCACCATTTATACCCGCTTTACCATGACCAGGGATTTTGATGACTTGACCATCTGCTATGCCGGCTGGAACAGTAACTCTAATATTTTTATTATTGATCTTATAAGTACGCTTCTCTGTTTTGTAAATGTCTCTAAGATCTAACGTTACATTTACCTTATAATCTCCACCTTTCTTGGGTCTTGGTGATGAGGCACCTCCAAACATTGAATTGAAGAAATCTGAGAAGTCAGCACCGCCTTGGCCTCCTCCGAAGCCACCAAAGCCGCCTCCACCGAAACCGCCTCCTCCAAATCCACCAAAGCCTCCGCCACCGAAGCCTTGTGATTCAAATTGATCAGCGTGTTCCCAATCCTTTCCGTACTTATCGTATTTTTTTCTATTATCCTCGTCACCCAATACTTCATTCGCTTCATTAATCTCTTGAAACTTCTTTTTTGCCACCTCATCATCAGGATTTTTATCAGGGTGATATTGACGAGCTAACTTTCTATATGCTTTTTTAATTTCGCTTTGAGAGGCATTTTTATCCACTCCAAGCACTTTATAATAATCTATATATTCCATGTTAATTCTTTCTGATCGTTTCTAATTTGACATATTTATAAAGGGTGTATTCTACTTGAAGAGTGCTTTATACTCTTCTTTTCCCTTTATTGGATCACGAATATAAAGTTATAGTAACCATTTTTACTAAAAATTTAAGGAGAAAGTTTTTAATTCAGATCGCTTTTAACCGTAACTCTAGTCGCACCAATAATTGGGATACATTTTATCCTACATAATATAATACGTAAGAAAGATATTATGTTTAATAGAAATTGAGAAATATTTACAAAATCTTTATTTCTTTTGTGAAATGACAAAGTTATTGCGTAGTTCTCAAAGACATTCAACATCCTTAGAGATTACATTGTAGAAGGTCATAATAAAACAGTTGTCTATTGATGAATCATCAGATAATCATTTTGCAGAATGCTTCTATTAAAACCAATATAGATTTGATTTACCCTTTATAAAGTGCCCCTTGGTACGTATCTCTTTCTTTCAACCTTTTCTCAATCATCAATTGAATTTGGTTGGGTCTAATTCCCCAGTTAGGAGCAATTCTTAGATTGATAGGCGTGTCGCTGCTGAAACGTTGGATAGCAATATCAGGGCGTAATCTTTCTAAGAAATCCACCATAAAATCAACATATTCATCGGGTTGGAATAATGGAAATTGAGTAGGATCTTCTTTGAATTGCTTGGCCATAATTGTCCCTTTGACAATTTGCAGCTGATGGAATTTTAGTGATTCTAAAGGCAATTTATTCAAGATTTCAGCTTGTGCTAAGGTCTCTTCTCTTGTCTCTCCGGGTAACCCAAATAGCATGTGACCTGCGACCGAAATTCCTCTGTCAACAACTTTTTGGATTGCTTCTACAGAATCTTCAAAAGAGTGTCCTCTGTTGACCCTATCCAATGTTTTATTATAACAAGATTCTATTCCAAACTCTATAAAAATTAAATGTTCTTTAGAGAGTTCTTCAAGATAATCCAACTGCTCATCGGAAAGACAGTCAGGTCTTGTACCAATCACTAAACCATCAATTTTGGGGTGATTTAATGCTTCTGTATAAATTTCTTTTAAGTATTCCAAAGTACCATAAGTATTGGAATACGCCTGAAAATAGCCTACAAAAGCTTTTGCACTATGGTATCTACCTGGCAAAAACTCCATTCCATGATCAATCTGTTTTGTGATACTCATCATTCCGTCATGAAGATAATTTGGAACGAAGCTATCATTATTACAAAAAGTACAGCCACCATATCCCAAAGATCCATCTCTATTGGGACAAGTAAATTCCGCATGGATAGAGACTTTTTGAATACGTCCACCGTATTTACTTTTTAATTGCTGAGAGTAGGGGAAATACCTTCTAGATTGAAAGTTCATGACTTCTGAATGGTTATTACTTTATTTTGTGACTAAATTTTTCATACGTTCTTTATGAGCTTTAGTATCACTGATGTGTTTGAACATAAAAACGCCTAACATAGTTGCAATTACGCTACAAATACCGACTATGTTATAATTTTCAAGCTTATCTGTTACTGGATTATCAATTATTATCAGACCAGAAGCAAACGATGCTAATCCTTGTGATAAATTTTGTACCGCAGAGCGAATACTCATAAAACTTCCTCTTTGTTTTGGATTGGCAGTACCTAGTATTAATGCATTGGCAGGGATAGATCTTGCTCCACAAATAAAGAACAAAGAAGAAAACACTAGCACTACAGGAATACTCATTGAGGGGACATTGGTGAGTACTAACGCTGGAATGATTGTAATAAAAGAAATGATTACAAATACATGATACTTACCATGATTATCAGACCACTTACCAATTTTTGGAGAGAAATATAACGTGGCTAGACCTCCACACAAGTAAATCCATGTGAGTTGTTGATCTAAAAATCCAATATTTTTCACCATATAAGGTGAGAAGAAGGGAATGAGTAGGAAATGACCGAAAAACACTAAAAATAAGGCAAATAAGCCTTTCAGTTGTTTTGTGTTTTTTAGAACATTCAATAATGGAGAAAAGAAAGCCTTCTTCCCTTTAGTTGGGGTGTCATTCAAGTGTCCTTTCATTTCCTCTAATCTATAATAACATACAAACCAAAGAATAGCGGATACAACTGCAATAATGATAAATGGAGCATGCCAATCAATAGTAACGCCTAGATATAAACCAATAGGTACACCTACGGCGGAAGAAACGGCAAAACCTGTCATTAAAATTCCAATACCAGTTCCTCTTTTTTCTTCTGGAAGCATATCACCGACAATCGTAAACAAAGTGGCATTGATCAATCCACCGAAAATCCCTGTAAACAACCTAGCGAAGAGTAGAAAATCGTAAGAATTTGCGACTCCACACAATACAGTTCCGAAGGTGAAAAAGGCGTAGATGAATAAGAACATCTTTTTTCGTTCGAATTTATCAATAAAGAAAATGGATAAAAGTCCGGATATTGAGGCGGCTAGTGTGTAAGAAGATACCACTGCACTCCATTGTATAGGTGTCATATCGAAAGTTTCTTGTAGAGTATGTCCTAAAGGCATCAATACAACGAAGTCTAAGATATTCGTAAAGCTCACTGCGGCAAGCATATAGAGCGTTACTTTCTCTTTTTTATTTAATGAGATCATACGGGAAATTGTTTAGGTAGAAGTTCGCCTTCTATGAATTGTCAGTCTATAGTTAAGTACACACATTTGTAAAGTTAGAGTTAAAACAATAAAAACTTGCATCACTAAACTTTTATTATGATAAATCTGTGTTAATCAGGTTATAAGCAGTTGTACAATTAAAATCGGAAGTTTTGGATTTTCTTTTTTATCCTACTCTTCGTTAGAATATCATCACGTAGCTTTGGCTATGCTCTTCTATTCTGCCTTGATTAGACTAAAAAATAATAATCCAACTTATCCCAATTTCAAATGTGCAACTACTTAAAAGGAATTAATGTGTTGTCATAAAAAAATGGTCAGCTAAAATATTGATTAGCTGACCATTAAAGTATGATATGATTGAGGAAGGAGTTGAATGTATTGGTGAATACAAACTATCTCATTCTTGTACTTTTTCTTATTTGACTTCTACACCATTGACGGGAGGTGTAGCAACCGTTTCGTGTTTTTTACCTTGTAAGCATGCCATTGCTTCTTCCACCATTTTTGGGGAACCCACATAAAAAGGAGTTCTCTGATGAAATTCGGTGGGCTTGATGTCTAAAATTCGTTGATAACCATCCGTTGCCATTGCCCCAGATTGTTCTGCTAAGAATGCCAATGCATTACATTCATAAAGCAAACGTAGTTTACCGTTTTTATACTTTGAAGTAGATGGGTAGATATAAATCCCACCTTTCAATAAGTTTCTATGAAAATCCCCAACTAATGAACCGATATAACGGCTAGAGTATTCTCTATCCTTACATTTTGTGATATAATCTTTTAAACCTTCGTCGAAAGTATTATAACCACCTTCATTGATAGAATAAATTTGACCATCCTCTTTGCATTGCATATTAGGATGAGATAAGAAGTATTCACCTAAAGAAGGTTCATATGTAAATCCATTTACGCCATAACCAGTACTGTAGACAAGCATAGTAGAAGACCCGTAAAGTACATAGCCAGCAGCAACCTGCTCAGTACCTTGTTGCAACATGTCTTCTTTGGTAGGGGGTCTTCCGATAGGTGATCTTCTTCGATAAATCGAAAAGATTGTACCTACAAGTACATTTACATCAATGTTCGAAGAACCATCTAGAGGATCTATAGTAACGATGTATTTTGCATGATGATTACCCGTGTCGATAATTCCGTCTACCTCTTCAGAAATGATTCCACATGTTTCTCCACCTTTTGAAAGTGCTCTTGTAAAACGAATGTCTGCAATCATGTCTAGTTTTTGTTGTGCTTCTCCCTGCACGTTTTCTGCTCCTGCACCTCCTTCAATTCCAGCCAATCCGGCTCTATTGATTTCTCTGTTGATGATTTTTGAAGCTAAAGCGATATCACGAAGTAGCTGAGATAGTTCTCCTGTAGCATAAGGAAATTGTTCTTGCTTTTGAGCGATAAAACGATCTAGCGCTGTACCGACTGAAGCAGTAAGTTTATCCATCATAATTTTTGGTGAATAATTTTTGTGTTTTTCGTTGTCTTATATTGGTTGGATAAAATTAGGTAATTATTTCTGATTTGTTGCAATCGATTGCAGTAAGTATAAAAAAAAGACCGACAATTCTGTACAACATACAGTACTGTCGGCCCACACACATCACAAAAGTACCAAAAGGCTTACGCTTTCGACGCTTCTGAAGACGTAGTAGTTTTCTTAGCTGGAGCTTTTTTTGGTGTAGCTGTCTTTGCTTGAGCAGCTTCCAAAGCTTCAATTCTTGCTTTTAAGATCTCTACCTCTTCAGAGTCTCCACCTTTAAACATTGAAGTGATCTTGTCGAAATCAAAGTTTAATGATGATGTAAATTTTTCAGCTAATGTTTTGAGTTGCTCTTCAAATTCGCTTTTCTTCGCTTCAGTGCTATCAACAAATTCATCTACTATTTTCTTCCCTTCTTCAACGGTTAATTTTTCTTCTGCTACTAATTTGTCAACAACTTCTTGAATTTTCTCGATAGTAAATGCTGTAATACCGACACCAGTATATACTAGCTTTTTTAATAGTTCTTCCATGGTGCTTATTTTTTATTTTGTGGTTAAACTTCAACTGTTCAATCACCTTGAGTTATTGTTTTTACAAAGGTAGTAAAAATAAATGAATGAACAATCATTATTGAGACTATTCTATATTTTAAGAAAAATTTTGATTTAAGGATAATCTCTTGATAAAGATAGAGATAAGTGATTGAAATTACTAAGTACTAGGGCAGAAGAAAAGGATAATTTTTACCTCTTAACTAAAAGAGCGGTTTACTTGAATTGTTGATGAATATAACTTGAAACTTTTATAAGTGCTTCATCTGATTCGGGGATAAAACGCCAAAACAGTTGCCACCAATGTATCAAATCATCCCATTCTTGATAAGTGACTTCAATTCCTTTGTCTTCAAGTGCCTTTTTGAGCCTGACGCTATCATCATGTAACACTTCATTTTTAGAAGTCTGAATCAACATTGGAGGAAAATCCGTGAAATCGCCGTAGAGTGGAGAAACATAGGGATCGTCCAAAGGCTTTGCGCCAGCATATACTTCAGCCCACCTTTTCATTTCATCAATTTTCACAAAAGGATCAGTGTATTTATTATCTTCTACGGTCTCTCCTGTATGCATTAAGTCTAACCAAGGAGAAAGACAAATCCCCGCTTTGGGCAGTTGATCCCCTTTTTCTTTCAGCATAAAAAATAAAGTACAGACTAAACCTCCACCTGCGGAGTCACCTGCTACAATAATTTCATTTTCTTGATATCCTTCTTTCAGTAAAAATTGATAAGCCTCATAAGCATCTTCAATAGGGGCAGGGCAAGCATGATTAGGAATTTTTCTGTAATTGATCAACAAAGCTTCTGTTGAAGTGTCTTTTACAATTTTCCCAACCATATGACGGTGCGTTTGATTAGAACCGATCGCAAAACCACCACCATGAAGGTAAAGTAATGCTTTCCTTTTTTCAGTGGTACTTACGGGCTTGATGATTTCAGCCTCCATCTGACCGATTTTAAACTTAGATGATTTTACGCCCCACGGCAAAAGAGCCACAAGCGATATGATTTCTGTGGTTTCTCTTAATAATGTAAGGTTGATATCTTTGGTAGGAAATAAAGTAGAGGATAGGTTTAATCCCATTTTTAATATCCTATGCTGAAATGATGACATTGATGATAAGGTTAATTATTTGAATAATTCATCTTTTATGATGGGTGAAATTTTCTTAGGTTTTTGTGTCTTGATGTCAAAAGCAACTAAAACTACATCCGCCTCCAGTGCAACAAGTTCTGTTCCTTTAATATAAATAATTTGATGGAAAGTTACGCTCGAACTGCCCACTTTAACGACTTGAGAGTGCAATTCTAATTCTTGATGAATAGAAGCAGGGTACTTGAAGTTGATATTATAATTGGCGATTACAAATGTTGTATCTTCTTGACTTGCCAATAATAACGTTTCATTGTTTTCAAAGTGACACCACCTTGCTTCTTCAAGAAACTCCATGTATCTCATATTGTTTACATGTTGGAAACTATCAATATGATAATTTCTTACTTTAATTGTCGTTTTGCTTATTCTACCTGTTGTTGTATCTGTTTGTTTTGTCATAAGTAAAGGTGTATTGTGTTGATTATGAATGAGTGAATATACATACATTATTGTATATTCTGCAAATTATTTAGAAAGCTGGGAAAGCACTGTATTGATATAATTCATTACGGTAATCTCATACATGACAGGTGCAACGGTAATGGATTTGGCATGTGTAGCATCAGGAACAAACCAAATATATTTTTCTCCAAACTTCTTCGCTTCAAATAAATCCTTAGACATTTGCATTGGAATGTATTTGTCTTCTTGTCCGTGAATAAACAGGAAAGGTACCTTACTAATTTTCACGTTTTGAATAGGAGATGCATCACCAAGGTAGAAGTCTGCGAGCATTTTAGTCAACAAACTCGCAGTATCCATAAAACCAAAGTCAGGAAGATGAAAATCTTCATAGGCTCTTAAAGCAAGAAGTTCTTTGGTATCTGAAAAAGGACAATCAGCGATATAAAAATCAACAGAATGAGTGGTCTCATTGAGTCCAGAGTGAGAAGTTACAGTAGCAGCCCCCAGTGATTCTCCATGGGCTAAGATCAAGTCATTTGGTTTCCTTTTTTTAGTCCACTGAACTACTTTTTCTAAATCTTGATGTTCAAAATAACTGAAACTCACTTGGTCACCACCACTGAGTCCATGTTTTCTGTGATCATACAATACAACATCAATACCTCGTTTTAGATAAATTTGAGCGTAACGCATCATTCTCCATCGATCATGTGTAACGCCATGCACCATTACAGCAGTAAGATTTACTGAATCTGTAGGAGCTTTGAGGTAGGATCCGCTTAAGGTGTAGCCTTGTGGTGAGGTGACTTCAAAATCTTCTCTGCTTACTTTGTCTAACCATAATGTATCGAACGAGCCATTTTCTTTTTCAATTTGCAAACGGCTACTCCCTTGATGTGTCTGTATCAAACACGATTGATCATACGTTATCAATGATACGACAGCATAGAGAAGTACAATAAAAATAGATAAACGGATACTTAATTTTTTAAAAGATAGTTTCATTAATATTGGTTTATAAGGAGATTGGAATGAAATATTTTTGAACAAAAAATTGGCTAAGTGAAAAGAAAATAGATTTTTCAATGACTACTCCACGGCGGTACATCCTATTTTTGTCTCATTTCTTTTGTCCTAGTACTTAATCTTTGTTGAATCAAATTAATTATAGATATTAATAGATAATATTGACCATAAATATATCAAAATAGTGATACAACTACGCAGTACTTTTTTAATAATAGGCTTATTCACCTTTATTTTTTCATGTTCAAAACAGCAAACTGAAGAAGACATCGATTGGCAAACACCGTTTGAGAAATCCAACGGAACAGAAACCTTCACTTATGAAGAAGGTATGGCTTATTTTCATCAATTAGGTGATAGCTATGAAGCATTTAGAGTGGTGGAGTATGGCAAAACCGACAGTGGTTATCCTTTACATGTAGGTATTTACTCCAAGGAAAGTACGTTTATACCTTCTGATATAAAAAAGAAAAACGTGTTATTGATCAATAACGCTATTCACCCAGGGGAGCCAGATGGAGTGGATGCGTCAATGATGTTGATGCGTGATCTGTTACAAGGAAAAGTAAATATTGAGAATGAAAATACCATTGTTGCCATTATCCCTTTTTATAATATTGGGGGAGCACTCAACAGAAACTCATCGACAAGAGCAAATCAAGATGGTCCACACGAATATGGTTTTAGAGGTAATGCTAAAAACCTTGACTTGAACAGAGATTTTATCAAAATGGATTCTGAAAATATGCGTTCTTTTGCAGAAATATTCCATCTCTATGAACCTGAGTTGTTTATTGATACACATGTAAGTAATGGAGCAGACTATCAGCATGTTTTAACCTATTTAGCTACTCATGAGGAAAAATTGGGTGGTGAAATAGGAGCTTTTATGAAAGAGAAAATGAATCCTTTTATGGAAGCTGAAATGAAAAAAGAAGGATGGGATATTGTCCCTTATGTCAACGTTTGGGGCACTACACCTGATAAAGGTTATGTACAATTTTTTGATTCACCTCGTTACTCTTCGGGTTACACTGCTCTTTTTAATACGCCAAGCTATGTGATTGAAACCCATATGCTCAAGCCTTATCAGCAAAGAACATTAGCGACTTATGCTTTTCTGAAGAAAGCCATTATGTTTTTAGAACAACATGGTGATGCACTTTCAAAGGCCAAAGAAGATAAGATGGCAGCAGATTTGAAAGCAGAGTCATTTGCGGTTAATTGGAGCTTGGATTCATCCAAAGTAGATCAAATTACGTTTAAAGGATATGAAGGGTCTTACAAAGCAAGTGAGGTGAGTGGCTTGCCACGCTTATTTTATGATCGATCAAAACCTTATGAAAAAAAGATCCCTTTTTACTCTGGCTTACAAGTGACAAAGGAAGAAAAGAAACCAGACTTTTTTGTCATTCCAAGGGCGTGGGGTAATGTGATTGCCGCTTTGGAACACAATCATATTAAGATGACACAGTTGGAAGCTGATCAAAAAATGAAAGTAGACGTAAAATACATAGACCACTATCAAACGGTAAAAAGTCCTTATGAAGGGCATTATTTACATTATGATATTGCCACAGTAACCAAAAGTGAGGAAGTTCAATTTAGAAAAGGAGACTATTTGATTCCAACAGCACAAAGAGGGGTTCGGTTTTTAATGGAAACGCTTACTCCTGAAGCAAAGGACAGTTTTTTCGCTTGGAATTACTTTGATCCTATTTTACAACAAAAAGAACATTTTTCATCTTATGTTTTTGAAGATAAAGCGATAGAGATTTTAGCAAAAAATCCCGAACTTAAAGAAGCATTGGAACAGAAGAAAAAAGAAGACAAGCATTTTAGAAATTCCGCTTATGAGCAATTGGAATTTATTTATGAACATTCCGATCACAAGGAAAAGTCACACCTAAGGTATCCCATTTATAAATACAATAAATAAAACTAAAATATGGAACTAAAAAATATTGAAACGGCAAAATATGTCAATGCATTTAAGGAGAGTAAGTTTATGAATGCTCTTTTTAAAATGGCCAAAAAAGCAGGTGAAAAAGTAGTATATGTTGCCTTGTTACTTTTCTTTATGTATATCGATGAAGAAACACCAAGTAAAGCGAAGGTCGCTATTGCGGGAGCTTTAGGGTACTTGTTAGTACCAATGGATTTAATTCCCGATTTTATTCCAGTCGTAGGCTTTGCCGATGATTTTTCGGTAGTATTTGCTGCAATTGGTTATGTTTCGGTTTGCTTAAAACAAGAACATAAGGAATTGGCCTTACAAAAAATGGAAAATTGGTTTGAGGACTTTGATAGAAGCGAAGTAGAAGGCCTAAATGACTTAATTTTCAGAAAGAAAGAAGAAGCTGAAGAAGCAAAATAAATCTTCAATTTAAATGCAAATAAGAATTGACTGCCTATATGAAAAGAGTTCGTATGGGCAGTTTTTTTTAGAATTGCTACATTGTTAACTAAGTTTTCGAATATTTAAAGTATTTAGAAATCAGGAGATTTCTGCTGATCTTTAACGCTATCGCTTAACATTCGCGCCAGTGGACTTTCTACCCAATTCATTTGCTACTTCTTCCCTCGGCCTTGAAGGGAAAAGCGTGAAGAATTTCATGTATGGAGCCGTTAAAAATGATTTTCTTGTTTGAGCTTTAGCGAGTTTAAAATCATTTAGGCAAGTGAAATGGAATTTAGCTTTTGACTTCTAAACCTAGATTTTTTGCTTCGTTTTTCATCAATGGAAAAAAGAAGAAGAAGGAAGCTTGAAAGTAGGACATAAAAGCTTGCAGAATAA
Source organism: Flammeovirga sp. OC4 (assembly GCF_000812565.1). GTDB lineage: Bacteria > Bacteroidota > Bacteroidia > Cytophagales > Flammeovirgaceae > Flammeovirga. The sequence continues at coordinate 61,761 of NZ_JTAM01000012.1, forward strand.
TTGATTGAAAGTTTACGGTAATAACGTTCTCAAAGCGGTAACATTTTTTTCACTCATAGCAACATTTTTTCAAACTAACAGTCACTTGTTTTTTACTAATACTATCCCTGTCTGCACTTTAAATCACCTAATTTTGGACTATAATTATTTTTCAAATGATCCCAAGAAGTAATTAATACATGAAATGAATTAGGTATTAAAAGTAAACTACAAAATGAAATGATCTTTCTATCTCTCTTCATAGAAAGAAGGTACTTGATGATGATTGCATTCGTTGAGTTAATCGTAAACAGTAAACAACAACCTTTAATCAATGAGGTGGTAGGTCTATAAAATTAAAACTATAAAAAATGGAATGCCTCATTGATGTAAGCATTAAGAATTACACATCAAAATCTTAAGACTAAACCATTGATAGTGAAAACGATGTCTACTCGTTTTTTATCAAAATACGTCACTTCTTTTGAGTGAATAGCAAGGGAATTCTAACTATTGGTATACTATATATTATGTAATGCTTATTATTTAATTAAGATGGAACGTCTTCTTAATGTTGAAAGGTTATGCTCTTTTTTTGAAATGAATTTGAATTTAAAGTATGTTTAAAATTACATTTTCGGAGATATTGACAGTAAGTCTATTATCTCTTCTATCCTTCAATGTATTTGCTCAAAATATCATTAAAGGAGTGGTTCTTGATGAAAAAGAATCACCAATCCCAGGTGCCAACATCCTCATTAAAGGCACCACACAAGGTACAGTGACTAATATGGACGGAGAGTTCTCTTTATCAACAAATGAGAATGATATTTTAGTGTTCTCTTATATTGGTTATCAGACAAAAGAGATCGCGGTAAAAGGACAAAACACTCTAGAAATACAGTTAGATTTGGATGCGAAACAATTGGAAGAAATTGTAGTCGTAGGTTATGGTGTACAAAAGAAAAGCGTGGTAACGGGTGCCATTTCTTCTATCAAGTCGGAGGATGTAGAGTCGACTCCTATTGCCAATGCTTCTCAGGCTCTTCAAGGTAGAACTTCCGGTGTGATTGTACAGAGTAATTCGGGAGCTCCAGGTGGGGCAGTCAGCATAAAAATCAGAGGGGTGAGTAGTAATGGTAACTCAGCTCCACTTTACATTGTAGATGGTCTTCAAGTGGGGAATATCAATAATTTATCACCTAACGATATTGCTTCCATAGAAGTGTTGAAAGATGCGGCATCAGCAGCCATTTTTGGAGCACGGGGTGCTAACGGAGTAGTATTAGTCACCACAAAGCAAGGTGAAAAAGGGAAGTATAAAATTACTTATGATGGTTACTATGGTATTCAGGAAGCAGCGAATAAGGTTGAGATGTTGAATGCTGACCAATATATGAGAATTCATAATGCCGCTAGTGAGTGGGACAATACGGAGCCACGTTATACAGAAGACAGAATTCAACAAAACACTATAGATACAGATTGGCAAGATGAAATGTATCAAAAAGCCCCTATCACCAACCACGCATTAAGTTTTTCTGGAGGTGGTAAAAAGTCTAGTTTTAGCAGCTCTTTGTCTTATTTCTCACAAGATGGTATAGTGGGAGGAAGTGCGAAATCTAATTTTGATCGTTATACATTTAGAATTAACTCCACACATGAAATCAATGATGTGGTTACATTTGGACAAAACCTTTCTTATTCGTATTCAAAGACAAGAGGTTTTAATGAAAAACAGCAGGTATCTACGCTCTCTAGTATGTATTTGCATGATCCTCTGACACCTGTTTTTACAGATGACCCAACAGGTTATCACAAAAATGCTGTAACCAATGCAGATGGAAGATACTATGCAATCAGTGAAGAATTGGATGGTTATGCAGGTAACCCAATGGCCATTTTGGAGACTCAAAACAGAGAACAGCTCGCCAATACTTTAAGAGGAAATGTATACTTGGATTTTAATTTATCATCCCTTGTTGAGGGACTGAAATTTAAATCAAGTTTTGGTCTGAATAATTATGATAGTCATAACAGAGTATTTACACCGGCTTTTTATATTTCAGCACAAGGCCCTTTTCAAAATGGAACAAGCACGGCTCAAGTCATCACCAACCGAAATACATCCATTCAATTTGAAAATGTATTGAGCTATACCAAATCATTTGGAAAGCAAAACATCTCCGCAATACTTGGTCAGTCGTTAATCAGTGATCAATATAGAAATACAAACAGTACCAACTCTGATATTTATCCAAGTACATGGCATTATGGATGGCCGTCTAATGGAGGACAAGAAAATATGTTGGCTGAAGCGATGTTGAATGAGTCAAGGTTAGTTTCATTCTTTGGTAGAGTGAGTTATAACTATGATGAAAAATACATGCTGAATGCAACCATTAGAAGAGATGGGTCGACAAGATTTGGGGATAATAATAAATACGGTATTTTCCCTTCCATATCTGCAGGTTGGACTATTTCTAACGAAGAATTTTTCCAAGTGGATCACAACAAAATCAGCTTGATTAAACTAAGAGGATCTTGGGGACAGGTAGGAAATGACAGAATTGGTAACTGGGGTCACATGTCCATTATGGAGCGAAGTGATCATTATATTGTGGATGGTCGCCTGATTCAAGGTTTTGCACCTTTAAGAGCCGCAAACCCCGATTTGAAATGGGAAACGTCAGAAACATTGAACATCGGTATTGATCTCGGCTTCTTGAACAATAAGCTTACACTAACAGCTGAATACTATGATAAATTGACGAAAGACCTTTTATATGAACTTCCTATTCCTGCTTTTACAGGGAGAATGGGCCCTCTCGCAAATATTGGAACTGTTTCTAACAAAGGTTTTGAAATTGATTTACGTTACACTGGCGAAATCAGAGATTTTAAGATTGATATCCTAGGCAATATGTCATACAACCATAATAACATGACAAAACTAGAAAATGCTGAGGGATACTTCAATGGAAGAAATTTAGGAACATTGGATGGTAACATGAGAGTGCAGGAGGGGTACCCAATGCCATTCTTCTTTGCCTACAAAACCGATGGTATTTTCCAGAATGAGGAAGAGGTCAACAGCTATGTCAATGAAGAGGAAAATTTGATTCAACCCAATGCCAAACCTGGTGATATCCGATTTGTAGACATCAATGGTGATGGTAAAATCTCAGATGAAGACAGAACGAACATTGGTAATGCTATTCCTAAATTCAATTATGGTTTGACGATTAATCTTGGTTATAAAAACTGGGATTTAAGCATGTTCTTACAAGCACAAACGCATTATGATATTGCCAATGTGGCATATGGTCCTAATGAAACTTACCAAAACTTAAATGCAAGACATCTAGGTTACTGGACTGGCGAAGGATCAACCAATGAATGGCCTGCAATGACACATGAGGATGCAAATGGTAACTTCACTAAGATCAACGATATGATTCATATTGAGGATGCAAGCTACTTAAGACTTAGAAACCTTCAATTAGGATTTACCATTCCAACAAGAACTTCAAGTAAGATTGGAATGGAGCGATTAAGAATTTATGGCTCAGTTCAAAACTTGTTTACAATCACGAATTACTCAGGAGCTGATCCAGAATTTAGTGACAGTAACCTCCTTCGATATGGTCTTGATAACGGTTCTTATCCTCAAGCAAGAACTTACCTAATGGGGCTTAATGTATCATTCTAAACTGTAATCCAATGAAAAAAATATATTTAATTTTTCTTCTATTGATGGGGTGTGATTATTTAGATATCCAACCTAACGACAGAATTCCATCTTCTCAATATTATAATTCTGTAGACGAAGCTTATCAAGCACTCCTTGGTGCGTATGAACCAATACGTACCATGAAAATGAATTATGTGGATCCGTTCCCATTATTTTCTATTGCTTTGTTTAGCGAATGTATGTCTGACAATGTAAATGGCGGAGCAAATAAAAAACAGACCAACAATCCTTATCAGGAAGCAAATCAGTTTGAAATGAGTCCAATTCGATCAGAAGCATTCTGGAGAAGGTCTTATAATGGTATTTCAAGAGTCAATTCCTTATTTCACAATTGGGAGAATATTACCATCAAACAAGGCGAAGAGGCAAGAGCCAATAATATCCTTGGAGAAGCATATTTTCTAAGAGCACATTATTATTTTGAATTGCTCAGAATGTATGAAAACGTAATCTTGACAACTGAACCTATCGATGGTACAAGTTGGAGAAGTTTTAAGCAGGAAGATCCTGAAAAAGTATATGCTCAAGCGACAGATGATTATTTAAAGAGTTTTGAGTTGATGGCAGAAACGGATCCTGAAAGAGGTAGAATGTCAATGTATGCATCAAAAGCAGAGTTATTGAAAATGTTCCTTTTCTATACGGGGTATTATGAAAAAGAGGCTTTACCAAGAACAGATGGAAGTACGTTTACTTTAGACAATGCCATTGCACTAGCAGATGATATCTACCTTAACAGCGGAAAACGCCTATTACCTAAATATGCAGATAATTTTGATCCTTTGACAAGTAATTGGAATGATGAGGTTTTATTAGAAATACCACATGTAGATTCTGGTTTACCAGGTTGGACAGGCATTAAATCAGGAAATATTATGTGTAGAGCCTCAGGACCATGGGGTGGTAAAGGCAAAGCTTTTGATGCAACTTACGCTGACGGCTGGGCAAACGGAGTTCCAAGAAGAAAGTTACTGTCAATTTGGGATGATCCTAATGACGAGCGCAAAATGGCAACTATCTTAACAGCAGAGGAAGTGGAAGAAGGACAGAATGAAGATGGTTTTGATCCAGAAAATGCCCAATTCCCCATTAAAATAGGGTGGCAACACACGGGTTTATACAATAAGAAGTATAGCACTTTTGCCTCTATTCAACCTTCCATTGCCATTAATCTCAATTATGGAATGAACCATCATGCCATCCGTTTTGCTGATGTTATTTTGATGGCAGGGGAACTGTATCTAAGAAAAGGAAATACCGGGAAAGCACTAGAATATGTTAACCTTGTAAGAACAAGAGCGAATGCAGCAGCTTTAGCTGCGATTGACGAAGAAACGTTGTTTGCAGAAAGAAACAGAGAGTTAGCCCTTGAAGGAGTAAGGTACCACGATTTACTTAGAAGATATGGTCAAAGTAGGTTAGCGACAGTGAAAACGATTTTGGATGTGAAAAACTACACACCAGAATCCAATGAAATTGACCGATATGGTGAAGCGGGTAAAAGCGAGGATTATGAAATTGATTTCAAAGTGGAGCAGAGAGGTTTTTTACCTATTCCGATTGTGGAATTGGATGTGCATCCAGAATTGCAACAAAATAATGGGTATTAATAGGTTTTGTAAACTAAGTTTTCGTTAGATTTTGATTCCTATTTCTACTAGACTTTATAGGGACTACTTCAAGGCCGGGGTAGAACTATCAAATTAAAAGAGTGGTAATTTCACTGGAGCGAATGTTAAGCGATAGCGTCATTGGTGTCCTGCAGATCATCAGAAATCTCCCGATTTCTAAATATTATAAATATTCAGAAATTTAGTTTACAGAGTATTAAACCTATTTGTTATTAGAATATGAAAGGCTTAGGAGAATTACCCCTAAGCCTTTTTTATGCTTTTATACACCGTGAGTAATAAGACAAAATGAAAAGCATTAAAGCAGTTCAATTGATCTTATAAAATCAGAGGTAATGTCCTCAATCTCTGTCCATTTAATCAAAACTTCATGCGGACAGTTTTTACCCTTACATCGATTGTAATCTAACGGGAATAACAACCCATCTTTATTGATACAAAAAATGCTGTAGCTTTCTTTTTTGACTTTACCATCACTCCCTACTTTTTCTTTGATAAGCTGATGTAATCTTGTCTTATAATCAGACTCAGGAAGGAACAAATCGTTGAGTTGGATATTTCTTTTATGGATATAATCGTAATTGTATGACAATTTGATATTTCTGACATCTTCCAAACCATTATAATACGTCTCTTTGGCGAAGGCAATACTCAATATGCCATGTTCTTGGAAATGAACTTGGTAATCTAAATTTAAAAAACTTAGACCTATAGCCCCCTTCTCATTTTTGGTATGGTACATCTTTTTCATAAAATCAGAAATAGCAAAAGCCATGATACTTTGGATATCAATGTTGATTTTATGTTCTATATCAAACTTATCCTTGTAGTGAACAAAAGGGTAGCTGATATTGAGTTCATAATGAAGAGAAGAGTTCAATTTATTAAAGCCCTGCTTCTCAATTTCAAGTGCATTGAGAGGAAGGGTGGTATTCAGCACATTTGTAGGAATCTGAAAAGATGTACTGATAAAAAGAACAAAAAAAATAGTAATAAGCCTCATATACTTTATTATCTACTTTTTAAACCTAGTAAACAATAAGATTATTGTATGGGAAATAAAGATTTATTCAAAGTTAGGGAGAATTATTTTATCAAATGCACTTTCCTGCTCCATTAACGTTTCAATTTCTGAAATAGTTCTAGGAGCAGTAGCCGATAAGTTAACCGGTCCCTCCTCCGTAATCAGAATATCGTCTTCAATTCTGATACCTATTCCCCACCATTTTTCATCACACTCACTCTGTTCTGGAATGTAAATGCCAGGCTCAACCGTTACAACCATATTGGGTAAAAGCGTTTCATAATGTCCTTTGTCATGTACATCTAATCCAATGTGATGCATCAAACCATGTGGGAAATATCGGGCATAGTCTTCAGGGAATTCGATAATTTTCAGTTTCGTCAAACCTTTTCCAATAATCTCAGTCGCAACTTCATATACCTCTTCAAAGGTTTTACCTGCCTGACATTCTTCAATTGCTTTAGTTTGTGCTTCGAGTACAATGTTATAAAGCAGCTTTTGTTCTTTTGTGAAAGTACCGTTTACCGGAATCGTCCTTGTAACATCTGCAGTGTAGCCTCTATATTCAGCACCACAATCCATTAATATCAACTCTCCATCTTCCATTTTAGGCTTATTATTGGAGATATAATGCAACATACAGGCATTTTCTCCCGCTCCAACAATACTTGGGTAGCCTTCGTATTCTGCACCGTATTTTTTATAGACAAATTCATGAATCCCTTGAATTTCTGTCTCAGACATTCCAGGCTTTATGGCTTTCATGACTTCTTTTTGACCAACACATGATATAAAAATGGCTTTCTTCAATAATTTTATTTCCTCTTCTTGCTTGATTTGTCTCAAGTCTTTCATCAAACTATCCAAGACTCTTATTTGAATATTGGTGGTAGGAAGACTTTCTCCCACAGAAACCCTTTGTTCTGGAGATGGGGCGGTGAGAAATGAAATTATATTTTGATCTAATCTTAAAACTGCTGCATCTACCAATTCACCACCAATGATTTGAGCAATATCGGCTTGATCTTGAAGCGTTACTTTTCTCATCATATTATATAAGTCCTCAGTAGCAGTATTGAGGTAGGTGGGATACTGACTTTTCTTTTTGAAGATTTTTATGAAGTCGAAAAGCTCATAAGGATCATAAATATTGTCGCGTACATCTCTTGGAGGATCGAAAGTAAGTATATGCTGAAAGTTTTGAAAGTCAATTTCAATTTTTCTAAACTCTTGATTAGACCTTACATTTTGAAGTCCCAATTGATCATAAACACCTTGTACCCCCAAACGACCACCATTCCACATCTCATCATATTCATCTTTGGGTTGTACATAAATAAGGTCAGTACACGTCTCTCCATTCTCTAATGTGAAAGGGGTTTTGAAAATGATCAATACAGCGTTAGGTTCCCTGTAGCCTGTCAAGTAAAAAAAATCAGGATCTTGATGATAGATATAGTTCACATCATTGGCTCTATTACGAACAGGGTTGGCAAAAAATATTGCTACGCTATTGTCAGGCATTTTAGCTCGGAGGCTATCTCTTCTACTTTGATGAAAAGTTTTAGAAGTGTAATCCGTTGGTTTGAATTTATATTGAGCAAAACTGTGATAACAAAGTGTAAAAAGTGATAGGAGTAGTACAATTTTTTTCATGATTTAAAACTACCCTTTGTCGATGAATTATGGAATGTTTTTCATCATCAATTCTCTTTTTTGTTAAAAAATAAGTGTGTTTTGAACATTTTTTTAATAAATATTTGCTTTTGAAATTTAATCGCCGTAAAATTGGTCAACCAGTTTGTGGTAGAGCAGTTAAAACACTACCAAAGCAAGGTTAAAAAATGAAATGAATTATTCAATAAATTAATTAAGGTAGAAAAACGAACTATTATAGCACTCTTTGATCATTGTCTATATAAGCCTACTAAAATGTAGAAAACAAGTGTTTTAAGGCTGATTTTGATGATTTTTAAAATAAAATTGTCTTTTGATTTGGAAGTGAAATGTAAATGTTTGTAAATTGGTCTACCAGTTTATAAGTAAAACAAAAATGGAGCAGACAGTATTCAATACATTCAAAAAAATTCAAATTGAAAAGCCTGTTGATAAAATCATCAAGCAGATCAAGACATTAATATCTTCAGGTCAATTGAAGCCAGGTGATAAATTACCATCTGAAAGAAAATTGAGCGAACATTTTGGAATCGGACGTACACACGTTAGAGATGCTATTAGAAAATTAGAATTTTATGGCATTCTAAAGACGCTACCTCAAAGTGGCACTGTAGTGGCAGGTTTTGGCATTACAGCTTTGGAAGGTCTCATTACCGATGTGCTTGATTTAGAAGGGAATGATTTTAAATCATTAGTGGAAACTAGGGTGATTTTGGAACAGAATACAGCCCGTTTTGCGGCAATGCGTCGTGATGAAAAAGATATTGTTTCTATATCAAGTGCATTAGCAGCCTATGAGAAAGCGGTAAAAGAAGGGAATGATACAGTGGAACACGACTTAATGTTCCATCTTAAAATTGCGGAAGCAAGTAAAAACAATGTTTTGAAATCGTTGATGTTGATTGTAGCACCAGACATTATCACTTTCTTCAAGGAAAATGATATCTGTACAGGAACAAAACCTTCAAAAGCATTGGAAGAACACTATGAAATTTTAGAACATATTTCCAACAGAGAGCCTGAAAAAGCAGAGTTGGCAATGTATAATCACTTAAAGGAAATTCTTGACACTAAACTTTAAAAATGCCTATGATATGAACAAAGACACAAAAAAAATGGATTAACAATATAAATAATGCTAATCCATGCAGGTTAAGATTTTCATAAGCAGGGTCATCGGCAAAATCATCCGCATTAGAAACATCTTAGGGTTCAAAGATAATATTTCAATTATGTAAACACAAATTTTTATCTAACCTACTACACAACCTGCATCCTAACTAATTATTAAAATTTTAAGCAAATAGATGAATGGCGTATGTATTTAACTATTCGTTAGCTACAATCGTGAAATAACATCTATCGCTATCTCTCTTATATGAAATAAAATGAATTATTTATCTAGAATATTACTAACTGTAATAAGTCTGACGGCTTTTTTATGCACTTCAGAAACTTATGCTCAGGAGGCTTACATGCTCAAAGGACAGGTCGTTGATCAAGAAGGAATGCCTCTGCCGGGTGTTACAATTGTGGTTAACGGTAACGAATCCGCAAAAGGTACAATTACTGATTTTGATGGTATTTATAAATTGATGGTCAAAACATCAGACGTTGTCACTTATTCTTTTATTGGATGTAAGCCTAAAAGTGTCACGATTACTTCACAGACAGAATTGAACATTACTTTAGAAGAGGAAGCAAGTCAATTGGAAGAAATTGTGGTGGTAGGATATGGTGCTATACAGAAATCACACTTAACGGGTGCAGTTTCAAAAGTAACGAGTGATAAAATGGATGAAATTCCAGCAGCTCGTTTAGATGACGCATTATCAGGTCAAGTTTCGGGTGTAAATATTCAAATGACTAACCCTGCTGCCGGTGAAGCACCAACTATCCGTGTTCGTGGTGTGGGTTCAATTACGTCATTCCCTAATCCACTGATTGTAGTAGATGGAGTTGTAGTGGATCAGGATTATATGAGTACATTGGATATGAATGATGTGGAATCGATTGAGGTCTTAAAAGATGCCTCTTCTGCAGCAATCTATGGTTCAAGAGGCTCGAATGGTGTTATTTTGATCACTAACAAAAAAGGTAAAGAAGGAAAAGCAACTTTTAATTACAATGGTTTCTTCGGTGTAAAGCAAGTTCCTGGTAACGACGTTTTAAAAACTGTTGGAGAATGGAATGCTTTTGTAAGAGAAAATAACGAGGGAGAGTTAACGGACAAGATGCGTTACATCAATGAGTTGGGAACGGAGACCGATTGGCAAGATGTAATCATGGACGGTGGTACAATCCAAAGTCACTCACTTTCAGCAAGAGGTGGTTCAGAAAAAACACAGTATTCAGCTTCAGGTAACTACCTAAAAGATGAAGGGGTGTTATTAACAGACAGCTATGAGAGAATCAATTTCCGTTTGAGTGTAGATACTAAAGTCAACAAGCGTTTGTCATTTGGTCTGAAATTAAACCCTTCATACAGTAATCAAAGAAGATTCCCAATTGGTGTACACGATGCCCTTCGTCAGTCGCCTTGGTTACCTCAATATGTGGATGAAAACAACGAACAGTACATCAACCGTGAGCGTGAATCTGGTCGTTGGGCAGATACTCAAATTGGTGATTATACCATGGAAAGAATGTTTGATGATTACGATCTAGACGCTGGAATGCCAGTAGAATCAGGAGGAACAGATATCAGTACAACATCAAATGCATCACCAATTGCTAAGATTTTAGAAAGAGAGTATAGAAAATACCAAACAAAGCTTTTCACAAGTCTTTATTTAAAATATAAAATTGCTGATGGATTAAACTTCAGATCTACAGTAGGTGGCGACTATAAGAATACAAGAAACCATCGTTATACAGGCGTAAGGGCAAGTAGAAATGAGGAAGCCGGTACTTCAGCTTATGATAACACGGAAAATCAGTTTCATATAATAACAGAGCATACGTTGTCTTACAACAAGAGATTTGCAGATAAACACTCTTTAAATGCAGTTGTTGGTTTCGCTTTTGAATTCTGGGATAGAAATTATAGCTCAATTGAGGCCAATGGTTATAACTTTGATTACATCAATACAATACCAGCCAACAATGTTACAGGGGCAGCCACTTCAGCTGATCAGAAGTCTTTGGTATCTTACTTAGGTCGTGTAAACTATGGTTATGAAGACAAATACTTTGTGACACTAAGTTTCAGAACGGATGGTAGTTCTAAGTTTGGTGAAAATAATAAATTTGGTGTATTCCCAGCAGCTTCAGTGGGTTGGAGAATATCAGAAGAGAACTTCCTAAGAGACAGTGAAATTATCAGTAACCTTAAAGTAAGGGCAAGTTATGGTGTAACTGGTAATGATGGTGATGATAGAATTGTTGGTCGTTATCCATCAATAGGTCTAGTAGAGCCAGTAGGAGCGGTTTTCAACGGAAATACTTATACAGGTTTTAATCAGTCTACGTTGTCAAATCCACAATTAAGATGGGAGAAATCAATCGAGATCAACCCAGGTATTGATGTAGGCTTCTTACAAGATCGTTTTGGATTTAGTATTGATCTTTATAAGAAAAATAGCCAAGACTTATTATTGAACAGACCCATCCCTTCAGCTACAGGATTTAGTGATGCCATTGTCAACTTAGGTGAAGTTGAAAACAGAGGTATTGAGTTTGAATTAAGAACAACCAATATAGATAAAGGTGGTTTCAAATGGTCTACAACCGGTAACTTATCGTTAAACGAAAATAAGTTGGTCAGCATGGCCGGAGCTGATGGTTTGATCTCTATCGTAGATTCAAAAAGACCAGCAGAATGGATTGCAAAAGAAGGTCATCCGGTGTCATCTTTTTATGGTTATGTGGTAGAGAAAGAGATTCCATTGAATTACATCAAAAATCCTTTCTTCCCAATCAACGGTGAATCACAAGACATTTATGTAAAAGATTTGAATGGTGACGGTATTATTGATCCAGATGATAGAACAATATTAGGTTCTCCATATCCAAAAATGATTTGGTCAGTATCAAATACTTTCAACTACAAAAACTTTGATTTGAGTATTATGTTCCAAGGTTCACATGGTGCAAAAGTAAGAAACATGGACCCTCAGTATGTAAATAATCAGTTTAGCTCAAACCAAGATTACATTACAGACGAAGAAGATCCGAACTTCTTCCCAGATGCAGACAAAGTGGTACAAAGAATATTTACGGATGATATTGTCATGGATGCTTCTTATATCGCTTTACGTAACCTGAATATTGGATATACTCTACCGAAAGCTGCAATTAGCAAAGTAGGTATCAACAAGATGAGAATTTATGTTGCAGCACAAAACTTATTGTACATCATGGGTAATGACTATAGAGGTTACAACCCAGAAGGTATTAACCAAGGGTTGGATTCTCCTTTAACTTACGGTTATCAGAGAGGTGCAGCACCAATCAACAGAACATTCTCAGCAGGCGTTAACTTATCATTCTAAGAAACATGAAAAAGAAATATTTAAATATTATCTCAGCTTTGATGTTAGGTGCAGCAACATTAACATCTTGTGAGAGCCAATTGAACCTTCAGCCTCTTTCAGCGATAGGGGATAATGGATTCTACCAAAACACTTCAGAAGTACAAGCGGCAACATTTGCGATGTATGACGGTCTTCAGAGTACAGTTTTAAGAGAATTTGCATTGACAGAAATGCGCTCTGATAACTCAAAATCAAAAAACAGTGAAGGGGAATGGGCACAATTTGAGCACATGAACGTATCACCTACAAATGGTACTTTATCAACGTATTGGAGCGATTGTTACAATGTGATTTTCAGAGCGAATAAAGTACTTGCCTCACTAGATGTGGTAACAGATGACGCTTCAAAAACAATTTTTGAAAGTGAAGCAAAATTTGTGAGAGCATTGATGTATTTTAATCTTACCCGAGGTTTTGGTGACGTGCCATTAGTGACTAAGGTGGTAGTACCAGGCGATTTGACAACTACTGAGCGAATCGCTGTAAATACAGTGTACCAACAAATTGATCAGGATTTGACAGAAGCAATTGCGGGTCTTCCTGATAGAGGAGGTATTGAAGAAGGAAGAGCAACAAAAGCGGCAGCACAAGCACTTCTAGCAAAAGTAAAGTTGACAACGGGGGATTATACAGGTGCAAAAGGCTTATTAGAAACTGTAATGAATAATGCTGATTATGGTCTTGAGGAAAACTATACAGATGTATTTTATACTGAATTAAACTCTGAAATTATCTTCGCAATTCAGTTTCTCAATGATAATGCTGAAGAATCACAAGACTTCTCTTATGAATTCACAAAATTGGGTAGAAATAGTGGTTTGAATTATGTAACAGATGATTTTAAAGCCAATGTAGATGCAGCAGATACTGAAAGAACAGCAGTACTTTATAATCCTGAAGATGACAAAGAGAATGGTAAGTTTATCACTTCTTCATCTGACAACAGACTTTGTGGTAATGACTGGGTGGTATTAAGAATGGCAGATGTTTACTTAATGTATTCAGAAGCAATTTTAGCAGGTGGAGAATCGACTACTGATGCAGGAGCCGTTGATGCTTACAATATGGTCAGAGCTAGAGTAGGAATGCCTACTTTAGACGCAGGAAGTACATTGACAAAGCAAGCTTTGTTATTGGAAAGAAGAATTGAATTGGGCTTCGAAAACCACAGACTTTATGACTTGGTGAGATTTGGAGTAGCAGAAGAAGTAATGGGTGCGTTCGCATCGGACAATGGATTTACATTCAACGGAACAAAATTATTACTTCCTATTCCTCAAAGAGAAATAGATACAAGCTACGGAGCCTTAAAGCAGAATCCAGGTTATTAATACTTTTTGAAGTAGTGTTGGGAATGATTTATTAAAATAAGGGAAACGCACGTGAAATTTGAACCATCGTTCCCAACCTACTCTTAAATTTTTTGAAGAACAATTCAATAAGCAAATCATGAAATCATTTTTAAAATATATAGGATTGGCAGGAGCTTTAAGTGCAGCATTATTTGCTTGTACTGAGGAATTGCCAGGTGTGGGTTCAATTGAGGATTTAACACCACCTTCAGCAGATTTTACTTACAAATCAAGTACAGAAAGTTTCAAAGAAATTCTATTTACAAACAACTCCATCTCAGCAGGTATCTTCGAATGGGATTTTGGTGACGGATCAACTTCTGATGAAAGAAACCCAACACATATTTACTCAGGAGAAGGATCTTTCACTGTAAAATTAGTAGCAAGAGACGGTAACAACCTTACATCTGATACGACTATTACAGTAGAAGTGGTAGATGAGTTAGTTCCTGAATTCCAATGTAAAAGTTTCGAATGTTCAGACAGAAGTGTTTGGGGTAGCTTCTCAGGTTCTGGGTCACCAACTCCTCCAGATGAATCTACAGGAGCAAAACTTGGAAATAGCTCTCAATACTTAGATCAGACCATTGCTGTAACAGGTGGAGTGACTTACAATGTAAGTTTCCATTATGTAAGTAAAAACAGCGGAACAAGTGCAGGAGCATTACTTTTAGAAGATCCTGATAACGGAATTAAATTCGTTGACGAAAACATTCCAATGACAGACAATTCTTCTGAATATGTATACATAAGTTATATTGTTGAGACCACCAATAACACCTCACAATTACGTTTCAGTTTGAATTATGTTGACACTGAAGCAAGATTCGATTTAGTAGAAATCAAAAAAGTAGAGTAGGGGCATACCTATGTGTTTGCCCGCGGTACCACGACAAACCAACGGTTTGTCCACGTGACCACCACAAACCGTATTTGTCAAAATAATAACGACAAACCACCGTGTTGGTCCAAATTACCACAGGTAAACATAAACAGACAACCGCCATCCAGTTTCGACTGGGTGGCACCTCTCAAATCATTCAAAGAAGCATAAATGAATTGATAATGAATACTTCAACTAAAATAAAACTACTCTTACCGCTCTTACTTTTTATCTCTTTGGTCTCTCACGGTCAAAAGCTTGTGAACGATGTAACAGAACTAAAAGAGGCGATCAAAGCAGCAAAAGCAGGAGATATTATTCTAATGAAAAATGGCGTTTGGAAAGATGCCGAAATCAAATTTAAAGGAGAAGGAACCGAACAACAACCTATTATTTTAAAAGCAGAAACGAACGGTAGTGTATACTTAGAAGGACAGTCGTACATCGGTATTTCAGGAAAATACCTTCAAGTGGAAGGACTGACATTCAGAAATGGCTATACACCAACCAATGCAGTAATTAGTTATAGAACAAGCAGTAAAGAATTGGCTTACCACTGTAGAGTGACGCAGTGTGTAGTAGAAAGCTACAGTAATCCAGAAAGATACGATGCAGACAAGTGGGTGGAGATGTATGGAAAAAACAACACCTTTGATCACAATGCATTAGTAGATAAGCGTAACAAAGGGGTGACATTTACAGTGCGATTGAACAGTGCCGAAAGCCTAGAAAACAACCACATCATTGAATACAATTACTTCGGTAAAAGACAGAATTTGGGTTCAAATGGAGGCGAAACGTTAAGAATCGGAACAAGCCATTACTCTAGAAAAAACTCTAATTCAATTGTAAGAAACAACTACTTCGAAGCATGTGATGGAGAATTGGAAATCATCTCCAACAAATCATGTGGTAACACTTATCGAAACAATGTTTTTGATGAATGCAAAGGAACGTTGACGATGCGTCATGGAGAGAGAACATTGGTAGAGAACAACTATTTCTTGGGAAATAGAAAGCACAATACAGGAGGAATCAGAGTCATCAATGAGTATCAAACAGTAAAGAATAACTACTTAAGTGGATTGACAGGCTACCGTTTTAGAGGAGCATTAGTTGTGATGAACGGCGTCCCTAATTCACCTTTGAACCGCTACAATCAAGTGGTAGGAGCGAATATCACCAACAACATCATTATTGATAGCGATCACATTCAGTTGTGTGCAGGTAGCGATGAGGAAAGATCAGCAACACCAGTAGATTCTCACTTTGATCAAAACGTCTTAATGACGACGACTAATCCTAAGTTATTCACGGTTTACGATGACATTTCAGGCATCAGCTTTAATGGAAATTACATCAACCAAGAGGAAAACACACCAAAGGAAGAAGGTTTCAAAAAAGTAGAATATGCTTTAACTGAAAACGAAAACGGGTTAAAAGTTCCATCAAAGAAGATCCTAAAGAAAATTGGTTTTGAAGGAGAGGTAAAATTACCAGTGACGAAAGCAGAAGTTGGTCCATCATTTTACCAAAAAGACCAAAATAAATTGGGCTTGAATGAAGGAAAGGTAATCGAGGTAGCACCTGGAATGAATACAATCATTGAAGCGTATAGCAAGTCAAATGCAGGAGATATATTACAGTTGAAAGGTGGTCAAGAATACATTATGACAAAGACCTTATTTGTAAAACATCCAATCACAATCAAGAGTGATGCAAAGGCCATTGTAAAGTCGGAAAAAACAGTCGCAATTAAAATCGAAAACGGTGGAGATCTAGAATTAAACAACTTATTGATCGATGCTTCTGATGCTCCCGATCAATCAGGAAATACCATTGTGAGTACAAGTAAATACTCAATGAACGACAACTACATTTTCAAGACGATTGATTGTACAGTGAAGAATTTGAACATCAACCATACCTTCAATTTCTTAAAGATTTATCCTTCTACAATGGCGGATACCATTCAGATCCAAAACACAGATTTTGAGGATGTAACAGGGGCAATTTTAGCCTTGGATAAAGAAGTGGATGACTTGGGAATGTACAATGCAGAGTATGTAATCATTGATCAATCCAACTTCAAAAACATCGGAAATACGATTGCAGATGTGTACAGAGGCGGAACGGATGAAAGTACTTTTGGTCCAAATGTAAGCGTAACAAATTCCACTTTTGAAGCGGTAGGAAAAGACAAGAGAAATAAGGAGATGTCATCTCTGACTTTCCATGGAGTACAGCATTTGGTGGTAGAAGATTGCCTTTGGAAAAAGAGTGCTCCTCTGAAACTATTCTTGACAAACGGTGAGCCGATTTCCATCATCAAAGACTGCACATTTGATGAAACTGAAAAGGTAGTCGCCAACTCGGATCAGTACAGTTTAGAAAACGTGAAAATGATCAATAAGTAATGTTGATGAAGAAATTATATACAGTAGTTTGCTTTATAATGTGTGTTTCAACTCTCTTCGCTCAGTCAGTAACGCTGACTGAAGGAGAAGTTGAGGAGATCATTTCGGTAGACAATCAAGGGAATCTATTTGGTGCATCACTCTCTCAAGCAGAAAAGGAATTAGCTCCTTATTTGGAAAGCGGTTTGGACGTTCCAACTCCCAAAGATTTAGCTGGAGGTTACACGCATACGCAACATAAAGTCAATTACTTTACGATGCAGAAGGCAGGGTTACTTTTCCAGATTACAGGAAAAGAAGCTTACGCCAAACTGATCAAAACGACTTTAGAAAAGTATTTGAAACAATACCCGACTTGGGGTAGACACCCTTCAGAGAAGTCGTATGCAAGAGGGAAAATCTTCTGGCAATGTTTGAATGATGCCAATTGGTTGGTATACACGAGCCAAGCGTATGGTAGTATATATAATTGGTTAAGTGAAAAGGAAAGAAAGCAATTCAACGAGAAGCTTTTTGTACCAATGGCCAACTTCTTATCCCTTGAAACGCCTCACTTTTTTAACCGATTACACAACCACAGTACTTGGGCAAATGCAGGTGTAGGAATGATCGGTCTTGTAATGCAAAATGAAGATTTGATTCAAAAAGCATTATACGGATTGCCATTAGATACCAAAACTGCTACGGATAATGACGGCGGAAGCATTCAGAAAGAAGGACAAACGAAAGCAGGTTTCCTTGCTCAAATTGATCACTCTTTTTCCCCTGACGGTTACTATACGGAAGGTCCTTATTACCAACGTTATGCGATGTACCCTTTCTTGATTTTCGCACTATCATTGGAACATCAAAAGAAGGAGTTAAAAATCTTCGAATATAGAGATGGGGTATTACTGAAAGCGATTGATGCATTATTGCAACAAACGGATGATGATGGAGAGTTTTTCCCATTAAATGATGCTCAAAAAGGGATGTCATATTACTCTAGAGAATTACAACTGTCATTGGCTTTAGGATACTATTATGGTAATCAAGATGAAGGATTATTATCCCTGATTCAAAAGCAAAATAGAGTGCCGTTGACTTATTCTGGATGGAAATCAGCCATTGATTTAGCCAAAGGAAAAGGAAAGAAATTTGAAAAGCGATCAATCTATTTAAGTGATGGTCCTAAAGGTGAAAAAGGTGGAATTGGAGTGTTGAGAAGTAATGAACATGAGTTGATCATGAAGTTTACGCAACATGGAATGGGACACGGTCACTTTGATCGACTTTCATACAGCTTGAACTATGACGGACATGAGATCCTTCAAGATTACGGTGCTGCGAGATATGTCAACATTCATCAAAAAGATGGTGGAGGATATTTAAAGGAAAACAAAACATGGGCAAAGCAGACCATTGCACATAACACAGTGGTGATCGATGGTCAATCACAGTTCGAAGGAAAGGTAAAAGTAGCCGACCGAATTGCTCCAGACGAGTTTGTTTTTTCAGCAGAAAATCAAAAAGTCCAAGTGGTAAGTGCCAAAGAAAACAATGCATATGAAGGCGTAGAATTATTCAGAACATTGGCTTTGGTAACGGATGAAAGCTTTGAAAATCCATTGGTCATTGACCTTTACAATGTGAAGCTTTCTGAAGATGCGGAAATCGAATTGCCGTATCATTTTCACGGTCAATTTATGTCATCAAGCATTGCTTTGACAAGGAATCAGACTTTAAGTCCACTAGGTGAGGACGACGGATATCAGCACTTATGGAAGGTTGCCGAAGGAGAAGCGGATCAGGAATATGAGCAGATCAATTGGTTTGATAAAACACGTTTCTACACACTCAATGTCGCTTCAAACAAAGGAGATCAATTGATCATGGCAAGATTAGGTGCCAATGATCCCAACTTTAATTTGAGAAACGATCCATGCTTTATTCTGAAAAGAAAAGGACAAAAAGGAAATAATTTGATGGCTTCAGTACTGGAAACTCACGGTAGTTATTCTACAGTCACAGAAGCATCAAGAAATTCATACGGAAATATAAATAGTGTAACAATTTCATTTCATACAGACGAATATTCAGCGGTAAGCTTTACTAACAAACAAGATGAAGAATGGACCTTCATCATTTCAACGGTTGACAAATCTAGTCAGACAACACATGAGATTACAATCGAGGATAGACAATATAAATGGGGCGGTCCATTCGCCCTATTTCAAAATGATTTAAAACAGTAAAACATAAAATATTAAGTAAGATGGAAGCATTAAAAGCAAGCAAAGAATTTTTATTTTCAAGCGAACTACCTTGGGAAGAAGTAGGACCAGGTTTGAAACGTCAGATCATGGGGTATGATGATAAAATTCTGATGGCAAGAGTACTTTTTGAAAAAGGAGCAATTGGTACTGTACATGAGCATCACCACAGTCAAGCTACTTATGTAGTATCAGGTCAATTTGAATTGCAAGTGGGTGATGAGAAAAAAGTAATCGGTCCTGGAGACGGATTCTACATTCCTCCTCACGTTGATCATGGTGCTGTTTGCTTGGAAGCAGGCGAGTTGATCGATGTATTTAGTCCTATTCGTGAAGACTTTTTCGATCAAAAGTAATGGCTACAGGAATAAAATTACCAGAAGAAGAGGTAGGGGGGAAATCCTCCTCTTCTTCCGGAGCCTTTAAGCTGAAAGGTCTCCGTTGGTGGATCATCGGGTTGGTATGTTTGGCAACAGTGATCAACTACATTGACCGTTTGGCAATGGCGATGATGTGGCCGGATATCGCCCAAGATCTGAACATGACAAAGAACGATTACGCATTGATCTTGAACGTCTTTATGATTGCTTATGCAATTGGTCAGTCAGTCTCAGGAAAGATGTTTGACAAGATCGGGACACGCTTAGGCTTTGTGGTTTCGATCACCGTCTGGGGTATTGCTACAATGCTTCACGCAGTGGCAAGAGGTGTTACTTCATTTGCAGGGTTTAGAATAATGCTGGGAATGGGCGAGGCAGGTAACTGGCCAGGAGCAGCAAAGAACAATGCAGAGTGGTTCCCCGTGAAAGAAAGAGCTTTAGCACAAGGGATTTTCAACTCAGGAGCGGCATTAGGTTCTGTAATCGCACCGCCTTTGATTGCCATTGTTTGGGCGACTTACGGTTGGGAAAAGACCTTCTTGTTCCTTGGTGGATTAGGTTTGATATGGATTATTCCTTGGTTAATCATCAATAAAGGAATTCCCGCAAAGCACCCTTGGATCACAAAAGCGGAGAAGGAATTTATCCAAGGTGATCAAGAGGAAAAGAAAGAGGAAAAGCCGGGCTTAAGTATGAAGACGATACTTTCTCACAAGGCCTCATGGTCGGTATTAATGTCTCGTTTCTTCATTGAACCTATCTGGTGGTTATTTGTAGGTTGGATGCCGTTATATCTTTCAGATACGTACGGATTCAATGTCAAAGAAATTGGTTACTTCGCGTGGGTACCCTATGTAGGTGCAGCATTAGGAAGTTTATCAGGAGGTTACTTCTCAGGGAAATTGATGCAAGCAGGAGCATCGGTGGATCAAGCCAGAAAAAGAACCATTTTAATCGGTGGAATCATCATGTTTGTTGGTCTATTGGCAACTATATTTTTGGCAGATAGTGCATTGAAATTTGTACTGATTGTAGCCATGGTATTGTATGGTTTCCAGTTTGTAATCAGCAACATTCAAACTATACCAAGCGATTTATTTACAGGTAAATCAGTAGGGTCATTGGCAGGACTTGGAGGTACGGTAGGCGTATTTTCGGTCATCATTATGAATTTTTTAGTACCAGTTATTTCAAGCTACTCTTACGTGCCCATCTTCGTGATGATCGCAGCGTTTGTACCATTAGGAGTAGGGGCGATCTACCTGTTTGCTAAAGAAATCAAATCAATTAATTAAAAATCAACCTCTCACTTATTCATTCTCAGTTATCAAAAGGTAGGGTAGCTAATTTATTTCATTTCAGAATAAGTGAGAACAAACAAAATCATTATGTTATTAGAAAACAAAGTAGCCATCGTTACTGGCGGAGCAAGAGACATCGGAAAAGCAGTTTCATTAAAATTAGCAAGTGAAGGAGCAAAAGTAGTGATCAACTATTTTGACAATGAAGCACAAGCCACACAAACTTTAATAGAGATTAAAGCGGCAGGTGGAGATGCAATCATCGTTCAAGGTGATATGACAAAGAAAGAAGACGTAGATAACGTAGTAGCTCAAACAAAAGCAGCTTACGGCGATCAAGTAGACATCTTAGTAAACGTAGCAGGTGGTTTAGTAGCTAGAAAGAAAATCGACGAAATGGATCTTGATTTCTTCAACTTCGTGATCCAATTGAACTTAAATACAGCATTCTTAATGACGCAAGCAGTGGCTCCATTAATGCCAAAAGGTAGCTCAATTGTCAACTTCGCATCACAAGCGGGTAAAGACGGTGGTGGACCAGGTGCAAGTGCTTACGCTACAGCAAAAGGTGCATTGATGACTTTCACACGTTCGATGGCAAAAGAATTAGGACCAAAAGGTATCAGAGTGAATTCACTTTGCCCAGGTATGATTGCAACAACTTTCCACGATACATTTACAGCAACAGCAGTACGTGAAAAAGTAGCCGTTTCTACACCACTAGGTAGAGAAGGTAGAGCAGAAGAAGTAGCTGATTTTGTAGCATGTTTAGCCTCAAATCAGTCTTCATTTGTAACGGGTACAAATATCGATATCAACGGAGGATTAATGTTCTCATAGTATGAAGAAGGTCGTAACATTTGGCGAATTACTTTACCGTTTTTCGCCAATTGGCAACCTTCGATTCTCTCAAGCCAACCAATACGAAGCAACTGTAGGAGGTGCTGAAGCCAACATCGCTATTTCTCTGGCACAGTACGGAAGTGAAGTGGAGTACGTAAGTATTGTTCCTGATAATGCATTGGGACAGTTTGCAGTACGCGAAGTAAAAAAATGGGGAGCGGGAGTTGAAGGTGTCCAATTTGGAGGAGATAAAATGGGTATGTACTTCCTTGAAAAAGGAGGTTCTCTGAGAGGAGGAAATGTCATTTATGATAGAGCAGGAGCCAGCATCACAGAAGTGGATGCGAATACATTTGATTGGGATAAAATATTGGAAGATGCAGATTGGTTTCACTGGTCAGGCATCACGCCAGCCTTGTCAAAAGGTGCTGCAGCTGCCAACCTTGCCGCTGTAGAAGTCGCTTTTAAAAAAGGAATTCCAGTGTCATGTGATCTGAATTACAGAAGCAAGCTTTGGAAGTACGGTGTGGACCCGAAACACATCATGCCTAAACTATTGGAGAATACGACAATATGTTTAGCCAACGAAGAAGACGTAGCCAAATACTTAGGCATTGTTCCTCAAGAATCAGATTACGAAGAAGTAGAAGGTTTTGATAAGCGTTGTTATAAGTTTATCAGCCGAGAAGTGATGAAAGCGTTTCCAAACTTGGATTATGTGATCACTACTTTAAGACAAACCATCAACGCTTCTCACAACAGATGGTCGGGAGTGAGTTATGATGGAGAAAACTTTGTCAAAGGCGAAGTCCATGAAATTCCTTCCATCATTGATAGAGTAGGAGGAGGCGATTCATTTATGGCGGCTTATATCCATGGAAAAAGAAAATTTGTGGTCGACAAAGAAGCCTTGGATTTCGCATTAGCGGCTTCGGCTTATAAACTTTCCATACCGGGCGATTATAACATTGCTACGGAAGAGGAAGTATTCCAGATCATGGATAAAAACAGTATCAAAAAAATCAATCGATAAAATGGCAAGATTCAGTAGAATTGAAGTAGCCTTGAGCATGAAAGAAGGTGGGATTGTTCCCGTCTTTTATCATGCCGATGCCACAGTGTGTTGGGAAGTGGTAAAAGCATGTTATAATGCTGGAATCCGAGTTTTTGAATTCACAAACCGAGGAGATAATGCCCACAAAGTTTTTGATGAGGTATTGAAGAAAGTGATCAAAGAAGCTCCTGAAATGAAAATGGGTGTGGGGTCAATTGTCGATGACGTTACAGCCGGATTATACATTCAAAATGGAGCAGATTTTATCGTTTCACCTCTATTAAACCCAAGTATAGGAAAGGTTTGTAACCGTAGAAAAGTAGCTTGGATGCCGGGTTGTGGATCTGTTACAGAGATTTCTTATGCAGAAGAATTGGGTGCTGAAGTAGTGAAGATTTTCCCAGGACTTCAAGTTGGTGGACCAGAGTTTGTAAAAGGTGTGAAAGCACCAATGCCATGGTCGAGCATTATGCCAACCGGTGGAGTACAACCTCAATTCGATGAATTAAAAAAATGGTTCGATGCAGGAGTACATTGCGTGGGACTAGGCTCACAGTTGATGGATTCAAAAATGATTTCCTCAGGTAACTTCACAGCTTTGGAAGAACACATTAAAAATGTCTATCAGATAGCACAAGAAGCGATGGGCAAAGAAACTGTACTTGCTTAATTTCAAATAACTATGAACAGACTTTTTACTTTAACACTACTTTCTTTCTTTTTTATGAATGCTCAATGCAAATCGGATGCAGTCGAACCCTCCCAGGAGGAAGAGGAGATAATTGAGGATGTAGACAATGAACTGACAGAAAAAGATACAACTGACACAACAAACGAAGATACTGTAATAGTTACTCCTGATTATGATCTTCCTTACGTTATCCTCAATTTAAATAATTGGAAATTAAATGCGTTTGAAGGAGAGTTAGATAATTTGGAGTATGTTGATAGAATTTCTGATTTAGCAAATTATTCCAATGAGCATTGGTTTTATTCATCCGCAGAAGATTGGGTAACCTTTAAATGTTATGCAGGTTTTCCAACTTCATCAGGCTCTGGAAATCCTCGAACAGAATTAAGGGAGTTGGAGAGTGATGGTAAAACCAATAGCTATTGGGATGGAACAAAAGGTTCTCATCAAATGGAGTGGGAAGTGAATGTAGAGCATTTACCAAGTTCTGGAAAGCTATGTTTCGGACAGATTCATGGACCTTCAGATTCCTATGATGATGTCATTAGAGTACAATTCCAAGGAGATAAAAACCAAAGCGAAGGAGATGTTCGCCTAAAAATTATGGGATGGGTAACGGAAGAAAATGGAGATTTCTCAGGCGATTTTATAGAAGGAGATTGGGCTTTAGATACCGTTTATCGCTTCCGATTAATTTTCGAAAATGAAAACCTGATTTTGTATTCAATTCTTGGTGAAGAACAAATAGAGATCTACCGTTTTGAAGGATGTGGAAGTACTGAAAACTACTTCAAAGCAGGACTTTATATGCAATCCATGCAAAACAAACCTTATAACTTGGAAGATTATGGACAAGTATCAATGTCTTACTTGTCGGTAACACATCAATAAGAGTTTGTATAGGTGTTGCACTTACTCTGTTTCAAGTGTTAAGCGATAGCGTCACTTGGAACTGAACATCGGCGAAGTCTCCTGACTTCGAGAAAAATCCATTATCAATATTCGAAGTCATGAGACTTCGCCAAAATAGAATCACAAGTGACGCCTAGGGCTTATCACTTGCGATAGGAAAAAATGTAGGGGCGTCGCATTGCAATGTCCAACGGACCATCAAGAAAAATCACCAAGAATTATCATAGTTTTTTATATAGTGAAACACTTTTTCAACGACTGTCAAAAAGGATCCTAACTAACATTACGATGTACATAGATAAAAGAAAAGGGATAAAATAGCGTGCACCACGACTGAAGTCATGGGTAAGTAATACTGACTCCATCAACACTAAAGTGTTGTCTACGTTATCAACCTTCAAGACTTAAGTCTTGATTAGGTTGGATTATCACTTACCCATAGTTTTAACTATGGTGTACGAAACATCCATTTACTTATATCTAACTAACATTACTATCAGTGTGCGGTACGTATTTGGTTTCAAATGCATACCAGATAAACTAAATGAACAGCAGCAATACTTCAGAATGAAATGCAAAAATGCACACAAATTAAATGAATTATGAACAACCAGTTTTTAATTGAGAAACTATTCTCTAAATCTATTTTGGGAACAATGCTTATTGCAGGCGCAATGAGCTGTACAAACAACCAACAGGAAATTACTGTTGCAGAAGAAACCAGCCTTCAAAGCAGTAATGCCAGAACAGCAGTCGCAATAAGTAACAGCGGTTTTGAAAGCAGTTGGAGTAGTTGGTCGGACACTGATCCATCTGCAATTTCCGGAGATGCAAACTCAGGATCAAGCGCTGCCAAAATTACAGGAAGTGGAGGATCATTTGCTCAAGACGTAAATGTGACTTCAAATACTGATTTTGAAGTGTCAGCTTACGTAAAAGGTAGTTGGAGAATTTCAGCAACAGTCAATGGCAACAAAACTTCAAGAAGTGGTAATACTTCGGATTGGAAAAAAGAAACAGTAACATTTAGTTCAGGGTCGGCAACGACAGTGACCATCAAAGGAGAGTATTATAATGGTGAAGGTCGTTATGATGATTTTGAATTGATCGCGTTGGATGGTTCATCTACAAATCCTCCTGCTTCAGCAGAACAATTAGCAGTGAGTGGAGTAGCAGCTTCATCTAATGATGGAAATGTTCCTCAAAACACACTTGATGGTAACTTGGGCACAAGATGGTCAGCCAATGGTAGCGGGCAATGGATTCGCTATGATTTTGGTTCAGTGAAAAACATTGAGTCAGTGTCTATCGCTTGGTTTAAAGGTGACCAAAGAGCAAGTACTTTCGAGGTCTTGGCAGGAGATGCAACAGATGCTTTAAGTGTTGTACACTCTGGAGTATCAAGTGGTAACTCACTGGATCTTGAAACGGTTTCGTTGAGCAATGTCTCAGGTCGTTATATCCAAATTATAGGCTATGGCAATACTTCTAATTCTTGGAACAGCATCACAGAGTTTGAAGCATTTGGAACAGATGGTGAAGGCAACGGAACTGATCCAACAGACCCAACCGAACCTACTGATCCAACACCAGGAGGAGATTACCCTTATGATGTATTAGGGTTACAAAACTGGAAATTAAATGCTTTCTCGGGAACATTGAACAACCCTACTTTTGTAGATCAAATTCCGAATTTGGATACTTATTCTAATGACAATTGGTTCTATACAGATGGATCAAAAGTTTTCTTCAAATGCTATGCAGGGTATCCAACATCGTCAGGTTCAGGTAATCCGAGAACAGAATTAAGAGAATTAACAGCCAATGGTTCTAATAATATCTATTGGGATGGAGGAAGCGGTGTAAACCGTATGGAATGGAAAGTAACAGTCAACCAATTACCAAGTTCAGGAAAACTATGTTTTGGTCAGATTCACGGACCTTCTAGCTCTTATGATGATGTCATCCGAGTGCAATACGAAGGAGATCCTAACCAATCTTCAGGTTCGGCAAGACTGAAAATTATGGGTTGGGTAACAGAAGAGAATGATGATGGATCGGGAGATTTTATTGATGGAAACTGGGCATTGGATCAAGAAATGCACCTTGAACTGATCTTTGAAAACAGCAATGTAGTGTTGTATTCAATCAATAATGGTTCAAGAATGGAGATCTACCGTTTCAATGGCTGTAACAGTGATTCAAACTATTTTAAAGCGGGTAACTATATGCAATCTATGAAAGGAAAGTCTTTAGATACGAGCGATTATGGTTTAGTTTCAATAAGCTATTTGAAAATCACGCACTAAAAGGAAGTATGGGCGTTGCAGTGTGACGCCCATGTATATAAATTGTATTTTTTTGAAAACGGACGAATATATACCTACTATCAGTATTCTTTACCTTATTATAAGTAATAGTCTTATAGTTTCACTTTATTTGAAGAATGACGTGTGGATAGATTAAGTAAAAATAATAGTGTTTTTACGATGTTTTTATTGGTAATTAAGCGGTGCCAACTTTTGGAAACGCTTGAAACCACACGCATTTATTCATGAGAAAAAAAGTAGAGATAGGTTTTTCCTATACTCTACTTTCTTCTTTTTAGGATTTTCCTTACAAAGGAATATTTCCATGTCTCTTTCTAGGATTATGGTCTACTTTATTTCGAAGCATATTAAAGGCTGCAATCAGGCGTTCTCTTGTATTTTCAGGTTTGATCACTTCATCAATATAACCTCTATATGCTGCACGATAAGGATTGGCAAATTCTGCAGTATACTCATCAATTTTCTCTTGTAATTTAGCTTCAGGATCTTCCGCATTTTGAATTTCCTTTCTAAAGATAATTTCCGCTGCACCTTGTGCACCCATCACTGCAATTTCGGCTGTTGGCCAAGCGTAATTCAAGTCAGCACCGATATGTTTGGAGTTCATCACATCATAAGCACCACCGTAGGCTTTGCGAGTAATGACTGTAATTCTAGGTACTGTAGCTTCACAAAAAGCATAAAGTAATTTGGCTCCGTTGGCAATGATTCCATTCCATTCTTGGTCGGTACCAGGAAGGAAGCCAGGTACGTCTTCAAATACAAGTAATGGGATATTGAAAGCATCACAGAAACGTACAAAACGGGCAGCTTTCTTTGAAGCGTCATTATCCAATACTCCGGCAAGTACTGCAGGTTGATTTCCTACAATACCAATACTTTTACCGCCTAATCGAGCAAAGCCAACAACTATATTTTCAGCGTAAGCCTCATGCACTTCAAAGAAAGTATCCTTATCAATAGTACCGTGAATGACATCGCGAATGTCATAGGGAGTATTCGGGTTGTCAGGTATGATATCTTTCAATTCTGTTCTGACTTCAGAATTGATATTAGAATATTCATAGCGAGGAGAATCCTGCTCACAGTTTTGAGGAATATAGCTTAAAAGTTTTCTGATATTTTGTAACGCGATTGCCTCATTTGCAGCTGTAAAATGGGTAACCCCACTTTTTGTACTATGAGCAGTAGCTCCACCAAGTTCTTCTGAAGTAACTTCCTCATGTGTCACTGTTTTTACAACATTGGGACCTGTTACGAACATATAGGATGTTTGCTCCACCATCATAATAAAATCCGTGATGGCAGGGGAGTAAACAGCACCACCGGCACAAGGCCCCATAATACAAGAGATTTGAGGGATTACACCTGATGCACGAGTGTTTTTGTAAAAAATGTCTGCATAGCCGCCTAGTGATTTCACACCTTCTTGAATTCTAGCACCACCAGAGTCATTCAACCCGATTATTGGAGCACCATTTTTCATGGCCATGTCCATAATCTTACAGATTTTCTCTGCGTGAGATTCTGAGAGAGAACCACCAAATACAGTGAAGTCTTGAGAGTAAACATAGACCAAACGACCTGAAATTTTACCATAACCGGTAATCACACCATCACCAAGATAATGTTCTTTATCAAGACCGAATTGTACCTCACGGTGTCTGACGAATTTGCCTACTTCATGGAAAGTATTTTCATCTAAGAGTAACTCTATTCTTTCTCGGGCGGTTAGTTTACCCTTTTTGTGTTGAGCTTCTATTCTTCTTTCTCCGCCACCAAGTTCGGCTAAGCGGTTCATTTCTTCTAATTGCTGAAGCTTATCCTTCATGTTGTTTATTTCTAGTGTTTTTTGGTTTGTGTAGTGTACTGTGATCAATAGAGCAGATGAAAGGCTCATGTTTTCATTAGTACTAATCTTAAGCTAAGAAAAAAACAGAAGACAAAAAAAAAGGGAGCGATATTTTTCTATCACTCCCTTTCATCTAAGTCAATGTTCAACTAAATTTTAATTGGCAGGTTCTTTCGCATTTCCGTGATTTTTCACTGAACCAATACCTGAAGCTTCCATTTTAATGTATTGTTCTGCGTTTACGTGCATACTTCCTATACCATTACATTCTGCTTCGAGATCTCTAACTACAAAATCTTTAGCCATCACTTTGCCTATACCATTACATTCCATAGTGGCTTTATTGGCTTTTCCTTTTAATGTGATCTGACCAACACCATCAAATTCAAGGTTAAATTCATTAGCAGAAAGTACTAATTCATTATCGCCCACACCTGAATAATTAAAGTCCAGAGTGTTGAATTTTAGATCATTATCACTAGTCATTTCTCCAACCATTGCAGTTTCAATTTTAGTCAAATCGACAAATTGAACATAAATAACAGGTCTATTTTTTTTCCACTTGGTAGATTTTTTTTCTTCTCCATCCTCACGGTTTCTAAATTCGATATGATCACCTTTTTGAGTAAAAGTGATTTCTTTGAGTTGTGCTTCAGTACCTTCAATAAAAGCCTTGGGAACATCACCTTGTTTGAGGACTAAGTCAAACTCACCATTTACTTCGAGTGAAGTAAAGTCTTTGACATCTAGTTTTTCGGTGCTTACGTTTTTTTGAGCGAATGCAGGTGAGAAAGCAATTAATAATGCACTAGTAAATAATAGTAATTTGTTCATCATGATGAAAGTTTTTCTTTTAAAGACAAAAGTTAATTTGAATAGTTGCATCAATATAAGAATTTATTCTTCGAGATAAGGAATGATAGAAACAAAAAATGTCTTACCCTAATTCTAAAGGGTAAGACATGGGGTAAAGAAAAATAGATCAAAAACTTTTACCTGTTTTTATTATTAAGATCTCTGATTTAAGTTATTAGCTACCTTCACAACTATGAAAAGTTGATTTTCGTTTGTGATTCTTTATTTCTTGAAAAATTGTGTTCAAAAAGTCATAAAAAAAGCATCACATTGCAGTAATGTGATGCTTAATATTGTATTCTTAAAGATGAATTATCTCATCTCCTTGTATTTGTTGATCAATTGATTCGTAGATGAATCGTGAGAAGCAACTTTGTCATCGCTTTGTAATTCAGGAAGAATTTTGTTCGCTAATTGCTTACCTAATTCTACACCCCATTGGTCAAAACTGAAGATGTTCCACATTACACCTTGTACGAAGATTTTGTGCTCGTACATTGCGATCATCGCACCCAATGTAAATGGCGTTAACTTCTTGAATAAGATTGAGTTTGTAGGACGGTTACCTTCAAACACTTTGAATGTCTTTAATTTCTCAATCTCCTCATCAGATTTACCAGCCGCTTTGAATTCAGCAACTACAGTTTCCTCAGATTTACCTGTCATCAATGCTTCAGTTTGAGCAAAGAAATTAGATAATAACTTTGGATGGTGATCACCGATAGGGTTTTGTGAAACTGCAGGAGCAATAAAGTCCGCAGGAATCAATTTAGTACCTTGGTGGATCAATTGATAGAATGCGTGTTGACCATTTGTACCTGGCTCACCCCAGATGATTGGACCAGTTTGGTAGTCTACAGGATTACCCGCTCTGTCTACATACTTACCATTTGACTCCATATCACCTTGTTGGAAATACGCAGCAAAACGGTGCATATACTGATCGTAAGGAAGTAAAGCGTGGCTTTCAGCACCGAAGAAGTTGTTGTACCAGATGCCTAACACTGCTAAGATTACCGGAAGGTTTTCACCGAATTCAGCTGATTTGAAGTGGTTGTCCATTGCGTGAGCACCTTCTAATAACTCCTCGAAGTTATCATAACCGATGCTGCAAGCGATAGAAAGACCAATTGCCGACCATAATGAGTAACGACCACCTACCCAGTCCCAGAAACGGAACATGTTTTCAGGGGCGATACCGAACTCTCTTACTTTTTCTTCATTTGTAGAAAGAGCAACAAAGTGCATCATGATATGATTTTCGCTTTTCGCAGCTTCCAAGAACCAGTCTCTTGCTGAGTTAGCGTTAGTCATTGTTTCTTGCGTAGTAAACGTCTTAGAAGCAATGATAAATAAAGTTGTTTCAGGATTTAAACCTTTTAATGTCTCAGAGATATGAGTTCCGTCAACATTAGAAACAAAGTGAATATCAATGTTAGTCTTGTATGGTTTTAAAGCTTCAGTCACCATGTAAGGACCTAAGTCAGAACCACCAATACCAATATTTACAACATCAGTAATAGCTTTACCTGTATAACCTTTCCAGTTTCCAGAAACTACTTTATCAGTAAATTCTTTCATTTGGCGTTTTACGTGGTTCACTTCAGTCATCACGTCCTCTCCGTCTACAGACATTGGAGTGTTTGACTGATTACGTAATGCTACGTGATAAACAGCACGATCTTCTGTTTGGTTGATATGCTCTCCAGCGAACATTGATTGAATACCTTCAGCTACACCAGTCTCTTTTGCGAGGTCAAGAAGTAGGCTAAATGTTTTCTCGTCGATGATGTTTTTTGAAAAATCAACAAAAATATCTTCGAACGTCAATGAAAATTTTTCTGCTCTATCTGCATCCGCACAGAATAAATCATTCATATGTACGTCTTTCATCTCAGCATAATGAGCTTCAAGTGCTTTCCAAGCGTTTGTTGAAGTCGGATTTACTGTTTTCAACATGTTATATCTGCTTTTGTGTATTATTAATTTCTAAGAAAATAGAAGCTTTTCGCTTCAAGTCACAAAATTACGATTTCATAGGTATGACACAAGTTGATTTTACTCACACTTTTGTGATTTTACTTACTATTTTGATTTCAACGGATTGATAGGTGAAATAAAAAGGAAGAGAAAACAAAAAGAGCATACTTTTTATTCGTATGCTCTTTCTTATTTATATCGTTTTTGATTCAATTTCGATTAATCTTCTGATTGCTGCATGTGTACCACTCGTTGAGGGAATGGAATCTCGATGTCAGCATTATCAAAGGCGATTTTAGCCGCTTCAGTCGTTTCAAAAAGAACGCCCCAATAATCATCCACACTTACGTGAACTCTTAATTGTAAATCTACAGAGCTATCGCCAAGGTTTGTTACCCAAACTACAGGCTTCTCGGGATTGTCTAGCACTCTTTTGTCGTTATTTGCAAGATCAAGTAAAATCTCTCTTGCTTTTTGAATATTAGCACCATAAGAGATACCAATAGGAATGTCACATCTGGCAAAACCTTCACGAGTGTAGTTTTTAATTACACCACCTGCTAATGCACCATTAGGAATGAAAACATGTCTACGGTGTGGTGTAACAATAGTAGTTGCAAATAAACCAATGTCGAGAACGACACCTAAGTGTCCTTGAGCATCAATCAATTCACCTTTTTTGAATGGTCTTAGAGTGAGAATTAAAGCACCACCTGCAACGTTGGCTAGTGATCCCTGAAGTGCTAAACCAATTGCTAAACCTGCAGAACCCAACATTGCAATGAATGAAGTTGTTTCGACTCCTGCTTGTCCTATGGCAGCAACAACAATAATGACTTTAATGATGATTTTTGTGATAGCAACTAAAAAGTCAACTAATGCTTGGTTTTCAGAATATTTCTTTTTGACTTGTGTGGAAACAAAATTACCAGCTTTATTCGCAACATAAAAACCAATAATTAAAATCGCTAAAGCTCCTAATAATTTAAAAGCATATTGGTTAACGAAATTCACTGTAGAGAGGACAAGTACGTCCTGATATTGAGAAATTTCTTCCATTTGTAAGGTATTATTAAAGAATAGATTGAAAAATACTATTGTATCTAATTGTTACATGAGATATCAATATTTATAGTTCTTTTAAAAATTGACGGAAAGTACAACCGATGTGTAGTTTTCAGAAAGGGATATTTAGTTAAATGAAATATAAATTAATATAACCTGTATACTTAGATACTTAGTTTGTATAAAATTAAAATTATTTTTCTGAATATTGTAATTGTAAAAAGAAAAAACATTGCTTTTTTCAATTAAAACAAAGATTACATGTCAGATTACACAAACTTGGTAATTGAGGAGTTAAAAGAAGCACAAGAAGTTTTAGCTCGTTTTTTATCAGATACAAATAATATAAATGCAATTGAAGCTGCAGCAGACCTTCTCGTAAATTCTTTCCAAAATGAAGGGAAAGTGATTTCATGCGGGAATGGAGGTTCACATTGTGATGCGATGCACTTTGCAGAAGAGTTAACAGGGAGATACAGAGAAGATAGGCCTTCTATTGGTGCAATAGCGATTTCTGACCCTAGTCATATCTCTTGTGTAAGTAATGATTATGGATATGAATATGTTTTTTCTAGATATTTGGAAGGAGTCGGTAGGAAAGGAGATGTGCTTTTTGCACTAAGTACTAGCGGAAACTCCCAGAATATTGTCAATGCGATCAATACGGCTCAACAAAAAGGCATTAAAGTGATTGCATTAACAGGGAAAGATGGAGGGAAAATGGCAAATCTAGCAGATGTTGAAATCAGAGTTCCTCATTTTGGATTTGCTGACCGTATTCAAGAAATCCACATTAAAGTTATTCATATCATCATCCAGCTTATTGAAAAGAAGCTAGGATATTAAAAATAAAACGAGGAGGACTAAGCCTCCGGATTATCAAATTGAAGAGGGAGTTGTATCGTAAAAGTTGCACCTCCTTCTTTGTTGTTAAAGGCATTGATTTCTCCTCTATGTTGTTTGATAATGTCTTTACAAATCATCAAGCCCAATCCCAAACCATCTTTTTTTGTAGTAAAGAAGGTCTCAAACAAATGGTCTAAATCTTTGATCCCGCCACCATTATCAATAATACTTACTCCAATTTTATCTTTTAGAAGATTGGTTCTAATGGTAATTTGACCACCTTCAGGAGTATGTTCCTTTATAGCTTGGAAGGCATTGTCAATGAGGTTGATGAACACTTGCGAAACTTTACCTCCAAGACAGATGATTTCACCCACCTTAAGGTCATAATCTTTAATGATTTCAATTTCATCGTATTTATATTTTTTATGGAGTAAGTTTAAAGTGGTATCAAGATTCTCGTGAATAAGATAAGGTTTAGGGAATCCATGATTACTTTTTACTACATTTTTCAATTCAGCAGAAATGTCCATAATCCTTTTTACCCCATCTTGAATACCGTCCAATAAGAGCTTACACTCTTCCACATCCTCTATTTTTTCTTCATCTACGTTTTCGATTTCTTTGATGAAAACAAGAAGCTCATCAAGGGTTTCTTGAATTGGAACAACATTATTGTAAATGAAATTGGTAGGGTTATTAATCTCGTGTGCAACAACTGCCATCATTTGACCCAATAAAGCGAGTTTGTCATTCTTTTCAAGCTGCTCAAACATCCTTTTAGATTGTTCGAGTGCTTCCATCAACTCAATATTTTTTTCTAGAAGTTTTTCATTAAGCTCATGTTCTTCTAAAGCTTTCTGATCAATGATCACCTTTTGTTTTTGTATCTCTTTCGCTTTTTCGGTGAGTTGTACACTAAACTGTCTAAATCGTTTAGATTTTAGATTGAGTAGATAAAGAATGACGGCAAAAAGAACAAAAACAACAAATAGAAAGATGATAAAATATTGCTGATTTTTGATTTGATCATTGGAGATTTGACGCTCGAAATTAAGTTTGTCTATTTCTTTTTCCTTGTTCGAAAGTTGAATAGAGTTATCAAGCATCTGTGCTCTTCTGAGCTTTTCTGTATCATTAAAAAGTTGGAGGTATTTAATGTTATCTTTTAGAGCAATATTCTCTTTAATTAAATCACCTTTATTATGGTAAGCTTTTACCAAAAGTTCAGAGAGTTGCAAAGCCTCTAATACAGCAGGTAATTTTTCAGCTATAGTTAAACCATTCCCAGCGTAAGCAATACATTGATTATAATTTTCCAGCTGATACTCTACCTCAGCTTTTCTAATGAGTACCCTTGCCTGTCCAAGAGGCTGCTGTAGGGTTAAGAAACCTTCATACGCTTTATCATAGTTTTGAACTGCCCATGATAAACTATCTAAACTTGAGGCGTAGGTAATCCCTATTTGTTCATAGCACTTGTATTGCAATGATTTGTAATCTGTTTTTTTAGCTTCTTCTAGAGCAGCCAAGAATTTAGTACGTGCTAAATGTGGTTTTCCACCACTTAAAAGTGCTTTGCCTATACTAAACTCAGCCACGGCAATACCATTTGTATCGCTGATTGCAAGTCTTGCCTTTCTAGCTTTTTTGTAATTTTCTAAAGCGACATCATATTTTCCCGAAGACAGTTGTATATCCCCAAGATTCATATAGCAATAGCCAATCATATGATCATTTTCTTCCTTGGTACTGATGATGAGAGCTTCTTTCATATTTTTCAAAGCCTCATATTGGTTTCCTTGGAAATAAAATAGATTACCAATATTGATGTAAGCATATCCTTTTTGAGGAGTATCGTTTAAAATATCTGATTGGAGTAAAGCTTGTTTATAAAAATCTAATGCTTCAGTATAATTTCCTAAGTTCCGATGTGCCACCCCCATAAGGTTGAGCACTTTCGCAGTATTTTTAAATTTTACATCAGCTTTTGTTTTATGAAGTAATTTGTTGCCAAGTGTAATAGTTTTTTCCGGTGCAATGTCTCTGTACTCCCACATAAGGTCAATCATGGCGGTCCATTTTTGATCTTTAGAGAGATTTGGTAGCTCTTGTTCCAATTGCTCAATTTTTGTGTTCTGAGCTTCTATAATTGGCGATTGCAACAGAGAGAAAATAAAAATAATGCCTAAAAAGTTCTTCATATGACATGTAAAATAGATAGAAACGCTTAATAATTCTATCTTAAAACGATGTTATTAAACGATAAGTTAATAAACATTTTCATATCCATTAAATTTTAATTGTTAATCCTGTTTAAGTTCAGGATATATTTATTGCTTCCGGCATTGAAAACAGGGAATTCAGGGTCTGTGTTATTATTACTTTTTTCTCTAATTTTTAATGTCTCATTCCAGTTGAATATAATGGGTGCAGAGTGATCCATTTTTTCAAAACCTAATTTTGTAAAGCTCTCACCTGCAGACCAATCAGAGTCAGTGTATGTCATAATATCATCTGGTGAATATTCTTTGATAAAGTATTTTAACAGCTTACTTAGCCCTCCAACAACTGTATGATCAATAAGGTTACAATAACGAATTAATTCATAGGATTGATGTGGAAGACCGTTTCTGTCATTTATTTTTCTTTTCCCACTGAAAGAAGCAATAGCAACTAATTTTTTCCCTTTAAATAATCCCAATTTGATTTTTGAGTTAGGTGACCCACTGATATGGTTGAGTTCTACAAATTCATTTAAAGTATGGATGTCGATTCTTTCTACTTTTAATGTTCTTGCGTGGATTCGAGTTGTATTACCAAGTAGTCCTGATACACGAGACAGGACAGCACTTTGTTTTGTTTGCCAAGTATCTGCCCATAGATGTATAATTCGTTCTTTTTTAAAGTGAGTATTAATAGTAGTAATAGCATGCCTTGAATGCCACTTTTTTAGTGTTTTAATTGGGTTTATAAAGTGGAACTTTGTGTTGATGTCTGGAATCGAAATAAATGAATAGGGAGAGATACTACTGTAATAATCAATACTATAAAGAATATTATTTTCTTCAAGATAGCAGAGTAGAGGTTGTAGAATAGCTCTAATATTTTTTTCGGTATTCTGTTTTTGATTATTCATTTCTCCTGTTAACGTATGAAAATTATGCAATGTAAAGGTGCTTTTTTTGAGATTAATATTGCGGAAAGGTTAAATTTTTGCAGATTTGTTTGTTATAAAATGGACATACTCTATATTTGCCTATTAAATATATAGGGTAATAGAATTATTAATTTTACTCTTATTCAAAAAACGTATGAGCGAAGCAACAAATATACATCCGATTTTTAATTCTCTTTTATCAAGAGAGAAAAAACAAGAATCATTAAAACAAAAAGGCATTGTTCTTTGGATGACAGGTCTATCAGGCTCTGGCAAAAGTACATTAGCAAGAGCATTAGAATTTGCTTTACATGATTTAGGTTATCATACTATGCTTTTAGATGGTGATAACTTAAGAACAGGCATTAATAGCAACTTAGGTTTCTCAGAGGAAGATCGTACCGAAAATGTAAGAAGATCAGCTGAGGTATCAAAGCTTTTTGTTAGTTCAGGATTAGTTACCATTTGTTCTCTAATCAGCCCAACAGAGGAAATTAGAGCTCAGGCAAGAGATATTATTGGTGAAGAAGATTTTTACCAAGTACATATAGATGCACCTTTTGAGGTGTGTGCGGAAAGAGATGTGAAGGGGCTTTATAAAAAAGCATTAGCTGGTGAGATTAAAAACTTTACGGGTTTGGATTCTCCTTTTGAAATTCCTGCTGACCCATTTGTAAGAATCCCAACGCATACTCAAACTTTGGAAGAAAGTTTAAAGCAACTACTGGATGCTGTTCTTCCTGTCATTAAATTATCAAACATCAAATAACTTTAGAATGCAGTCTTATACACTGACCCACTTAAAACAACTCGAGTCGGAGGCTATCTATGTATTTAGAGAGGTAGTATCTCAGTTTGAAAGACCAGCAATGCTATTTTCTGGTGGCAAGGACTCTATTGTCATGTTGCACCTTGCAAGAAAAGCATTCTGGCCAGGAAAAGTACCTTTCCCGTTAATTCACGTAGATACTGGACACAACTTCCCTGAGGCCATCGATTACAGAGATTGGCTGGTAGAAGAATATGACTTGGATCTTATCGTTGGGTCTGTTCAAGGATCAATTGATAAAGGAACTGCAGTTGAAGAAACAGGGACTAACCCAAGTAGAAACGGTCTACAGGCGATTACTCTTTTAGAAACATTAGAAGAGTACAATGTAGATGCCGCTTTTGGTGGTGGTCGTAGAGACGAAGAAAAAGCGAGAGCAAAAGAGCGTTTCTTCTCTCACAGAGATGAGTTTGGACAGTGGAACCCTAAGAACCAACGTCCGGAATTATGGACGCTTTACAATGGTCGCTACAATGACTATGAGCACTTCCGTATTTTCCCTATCTCAAACTGGACAGAAATGGACGTATGGCAATATATCGCTCAAGAGCGAATTGCTTTACCTTCTATCTACTTTGCTCATAAAAGAAAGGTAGTCAATAGAAATGGAATTTTATTAGCTGAATCTCCATGGAATACGCTTCTTAAAGATGAGGTATACGAAGAGAAATTGATTCGTTACCGTACTTTAGGAGACATGACTTGTACAGGTGCTGTATTGTCTGATGCAGATGATTTAGCAGGAATTATCCAAGAAGTAGCTTCTTCTAGAACTACGGAAAGAGGAAACCGTTCGGATGATAAGAGATCTGAAGCGGCGATGGAGGAAAGAAAATTACAAGGTTATTTCTAAACTATTATTCTACTAAAACAATGAGCGAAACAGTATTAAACAATCCAAGTATTAAAAGAGAAGATTCTGCTTCAGCAGTAGATCAATCTTATATGAATATGGACTTACTTCGTTTCACTACTGCGGGTAGTGTGGATGATGGTAAGAGTACTTTAATTGGTCGTTTGATGTATGACACAAAGTCAATCTTCGAAGATCAGTTAGAGGCAATCGAAAAATCAAGTAAAACAAGAGGTGACGAAAACGTAAACCTTGCGTTGTTGACAGACGGTTTGAAAGCAGAGAGAGAACAAGGTATCACTATTGATGTGGCTTACCGTTACTTTGCGACTCCAAAACGTAAGTTTATCATTGCGGATACTCCTGGTCATATTCAATACACAAGAAATATGGTAACGGGTGCTTCCACTGCGAACTTAGCGATCGTATTGGTGGATGCTCGTAATGGTGTGATCGAGCAAACAAGACGTCACACCTATATTGCTTCTTTATTGAAGATTAAGCACATCATTGTTGCTGTAAACAAGATGGACTTGGTGGATTACTCAGAAGAGCAATTCAATAAGATCAAGAAGGATTTCTTAGAAATGTCTTCAAAGATTGGCATTGAAGATATCCGTTTTATTCCTATTTCAGCATTGAAAGGGGATAACGTAGTGGATGACTCTGAAAGAACACCTTGGTATACAGGTGGTGCTTTATTGAGCAACCTTGAAACTGTAGAAATCAGCAATGATCATGATTTAGAAAATGGTCGTTTCCCAATCCAAAGAGTAATTGAAGCGGAAGGTTTCAAAGGATTCGGTGGTAGAGTAGATGGTGGTATTATTAAAGTTGGAGATGAAGTAGTTGCTTTACCCTCAGGTGCTAAAACTACGATCAAGACTATTGAAACAATGGACGGTAAGATCGAAGAAGCTTTCCCTCCAATGTCAGTAGTTGTGACTCTAAATGACGATTTAGATCTTTCGAGAGGTGAATTGTTAGCAAAGACTGATGCTCAACCAGAAAGTGCGACTGAGTTTACAGCTACTTTATGCTGGATGAACAAGAATGCATTATCTGTAGGAAATAAATACATTTTAAGACATACTTCCAATGAAGTCACTGCAGAAGTTGTATCAATTGATGACAAATTAGACATCAATACAATGGAAAGCGTAAACGATGTAGAAGATCTTAAGATGAACGAAATTGGTAAAGTAACAATCAAGACTTCTTCACCAGTAATGATTGATGCTTATACTAAGAATAGGGCTACGGGAAGTTTGATTCTGATTGATGAAGAATCAAATGAAACAGTAGCGGCAGGGATGATCACTGCATAAAACAATAAAAAAGCGGAACCTCAAAAATTGAAGTTCCGCTTTATTTTTACTATCTGAATTTACTCTTAGATTTTCAATAAGAGCTTTTTAATTTAATCAGAAAAAGAGAGAAAACACCCCCACACGGAAGTGTTTTCAATTATTTACTTTTCACCTATTTTTCCTCTACAAGACCTACGAATACGGTATCATCTTCTATCTTTATCGGAAATGTAGTGATAGAATCCTCGCATCCGTTCAGGTTTTCACCTGTCTCCAGAGAAAAAGTCTTTTTGTGATAAGGGCATGCCACTTTAGGTGTTTGCTCCTCACCTTGCGTACCGATGATACCTCTTGCAAGGATCATCTGCTTTTTGTGAGGGCATAAATTTTGTGTAGCGAACCATTTATTAATGGTAGTGAAGTTGAAAACGGCTATTTGTTGATCTTTATAAAGTATAGATGAACCTCCGTCTTCTGGAAAGTCACTTACATGTCCTGCTTTGACCCATGTAGTAACCTGATCTAATGTATTATGTTCGAATGTCATAGTAATCAATTTTTAAGGAATGGGAAATAGAAGTGCAGTATTTCAAAGAATAATGCACTTCTTTTGTTTTGTCAACTTACTTACCAAGCAACTGGGAAACGTTGACCTCTTTCTCTCTTGAATTTTTGCGTTGGATCATGAGAATCATCGTTACTGAAGTGAGTAAATCTCTTTCTCATTTCAGGATCATTGATTGCTGCTTTCCACTCGCAAGTGTAATGAGCAATTAAGATCTTCATGTCATTTTCCAATTGTTCGCCGATTCCAAGAGAGTCCTCACAAATTACTTGTTTCAAGTAATCGATGCCACCCTCTAATTTCTCTTGCCAAGGAGCCGTTCTTTGTAATGGCTCAGCCGTTTTGATGTAGAACATTAAGTATCTATCTAAGTACTTAATTACTGTTTCCTTATCAATATCACCTGCTAATAGCACAGCGTGCTTAGGATTAGCACCGCCGTTACCACCAACGTACAAGTTCCATCCTTTCTCCGTAGCGATAATACCAAAGTCTTTACCTCTAGCTTCAGCACATTCACGGATACAACCAGAAACACCACCTTTCAATTTGTGTGGAGATCTTAAACCTTTGTATCTGTTTTCCACTTCAATAGCAAAACCTACTGAATCGTGAAGACCGAATCTACACCATGTACTACCTACACAACTCTTTACAGTACGAAGTGATTTACCATAAGCATGACCACTTTCGAAACCTGCATCTACTAATCTTTCCCAGATTAATGGAAGGTCGTTTAGGCGAGCACCGAATAAGTCAATTCTTTGACCACCAGTGATTTTAGTATATAAATCAAACTCTTTTGCAACTTCACCAATAACAATCAACTTGTCTGGAGTGATCTCACCACCTGGAATACGAGGTACTACAGAGTAAGAACCACCTTTTTGGATATTTGCTAAGAATCTGTCGTTTGTATCTTGAATTGTTGACTCTTTTAAGATCAAGTCGTTCCAAATACTTGCTAGAAGTGAACCTACTAATGGCTTACAGGTTTCACAACCTCCACCACTACCATACTTCTCTAGTAGCTCAGTATAAGATTTGATTTCATTTACTTTGATCAAATCAAACATCTCTTGACGAGTGTAAGGGAAGTGTTCACAAATTTCTTTACGAACTACAGTACCCATTGAAGCAAGAGTATCTTCAAGGATGTTGTTGACCATTGGTAAACAACCACCACAGCCAGTACCTGCTTTTGTTGCCGCTTTGATACCGTTGATGTCTGTTACGCCATCGTCTTTGATACTACAGCAGATGTCGCCTTTTGATACGTTTTCACAAGAACAAACTTGAGCTGTATCAGGAAGAGCATCAACACCCATTCCAGCACCACCTTCTTCACCTGAAGATTTGATGATTAAATCTTGTGGATGTGGAGGTAAAGCCATTTCATTGATAAACATCTGGTGAAGCATGTTGTAATCATCAGCATCACCGATTAGAATACCACCTAATAGCTTTTTACCTTCTAAATCAACATTGATTCGCTTGTAGATACCGTTTTTCTTATCATTGATTGAGATTGGATAATGTGGGATATTATCACAGAACGGATCACCAAAGCTCGCTACATCTACACCAATTAATTTTAATTTGGTAGACATATCACATCCAGTAAATGTATATTCTTTATTATCGTTGGCTATTTGCTCAGCTACAACCTCTGCCATGTCGTAGCCAGGAGCAACTAACCCATAAATCATATTTTCATAAGAAGCACATTCTCCTACAGCAAAAATCTTCTCATCTGAAGTTTGCATTAAAGAGTTTACAACGAAACCGCCTCTTTCGGCAACTTCTAAACCAGCTTCTTTTCCTAATTCATCTCTTGGTCTAATACCCGCAGAGATAATTAGCATATCAACATCTAAAGAAGTTCCATCAGAGAATGCCATTCCCGTCATTTCTTCTTCTCCTTCAATATTACTTGTCGCCTTACCTAATAAAATATCGATACCTAAATCTTCCATTTTATTTTTCAGTAAAAGACCACCTTCTTCGTCAATTTGTCTTGGCATTAAGCGAGGAGCAAATTCTACAACTGAAGTTTTTAAGTTCATGTCAATTGCTGCTTTCGCTGCTTCCAAACCTAAAAGACCTCCACCAAGAACGGCAGCAGATGATGCTTTTTTACCATAAGCCATCATCATTTCCAAGTCCTCAATAGTTCTATAAACAAAAACGCCTTTTTTCTCAACACCTTTAATAGGAGGAACGAAAGCTGAACTACCTGTTGCTAATACTAAGTAATCATATTCATACTTTGAATTAGTATGTGTAGTCACGTATTGTTCTTCTCTATTGATCTGAGATACTTTTTCGCTAGTGATTAGATTGATACCATTTCCGTCGTACCAATCCTTAGGTGCCATAGTAAGTTTGTCTGCATTTTCGTCCTCGAAATAAGCACTTAAATGTACCCTGTCGTATGCCGGACGAGGTTCTTCGCCTATGACAGTAATTGATGCGGATGAATTTTTCTCAACAAGCTTTTCACATAGCTTATAACTAACCATACCGTTTCCTACAATAACTATTCTTGCCATAATTGATTCTGTTTAATATTGATTTTAAGTAAAACTACGTATAAATACTGAAAAATCAATATTACTTACTTAAAAAATTAATTTTAGGGTGAAAAAAGTCATTGTTTAGATTGATTCTAAGTATTTTTAGAGGGTTAATACGTATTTTTGATCTTGTGTTTCACTTGATTTTAGAGTTGAAATTTCCTTTTCCATTAATAAGGTATAAACTCTAAGTAAAATTACGATAAACAATAATGTTGAGCAATACCGTAATTTTGCTTTTATTTAAAGAAATATAATTTTATTGTTTAATAAATGTGTCTGGTCATTGTTATATTTTAAGTTATTATTTAAATATACAATTATATAAGAGTCTTACTTTTTACCTAGAAAATGAGTATAAGTTAGGTGGGTTACTTAAAAATTACGTAAAAATGTTGTAAAATTAAGTATATATACGTAGTTTTGTTAAACAATTCACCTAAACACTAGAATTATGACACCATCTTTTTACTTAATCGGAGCAGGTCCTGGAGACGTAGAACTACTTACTTTAAAAGCAGTACGTATTTTAAAAGAAAGTAAAGTAGTATTGTATGATGCATTGGTATCAGAAGATATCTTAGCACTTATTCCTGATCACGTAGATAAGGTTTACGTTGGCAAAAGGGCTGG
This sequence comes from Flammeovirga sp. OC4, assembly GCF_000812565.1. Classification (GTDB taxonomy): domain Bacteria; phylum Bacteroidota; class Bacteroidia; order Cytophagales; family Flammeovirgaceae; genus Flammeovirga. Next base: position 105,300 of record NZ_JTAM01000012.1, read on the forward strand.
TGCACATCACCTTAAACAGGAAGAAACAAATGAACTGATTGTTGAGAAAGCATTTGAATATGGTTCTGTAACAAGACTTAAAGGTGGCGATTCTTTTGTGTTTGGTAGAGGTCAAGAAGAAATTGAACACGCACAACAATTCGGAATTGAATGTGAAGTAGTCCCTGGTATTTCTTCTTCATTGGCTGCACCTACATTAGCAGGTATTCCTGTTACGAAAAGAGGAATCAACGAAAGCTTTTGGGTGGTAACAGCGACAACTTGTTCAGGTGGACTATCAAAAGACCTGACACATGCAGCATCTTCTTCTGCAACTATTGTGATTTTAATGGGTGTAGGGAAGTTGGAATTGATCTCACAGTTATTCTCAATGTATCGTAATGAAGATGAGCCTATTGCTTTGGTACAAGATGCTTCATTGCCAACACAAAAAATTGTGACAGGTACATTAGGTGATATTGTAGAGAAAGCTAATGAAAAAGGAGTAAGACCTCCTGCGGTAATCGTTATAGGTGAGGTAGTGAAGTTGGCAGAAAAACAATCATTAGTTTCAATGGTAAAGAACTCTATATAACTCTATTTAATAATGTGTTTAAAATAATATTCTATTTCTCTGGCAAAAAGAACTAGAACAGAAAAAGCTCCAATATTTGGGGCTTTTTTTATTTTCAGTTGAATGTTAAACAATGTTCACGATGAATAGTTTTATTTCATTGACTTGGAAATTACATTTGCATAAATGTTTAATAACCAACAAAAACTATTATGAACCTAAAACAGATTTATTTAGCGTTTTTTTCAATCACATTGTCAATCATTGCTTTAATGTATGGAGTACAGCCTAATTGGTTTGCTGTAATGTTCTTAGAAAATGCGAGTCTCACAACGAATGCATCTCACGTCTTGAGAGCAGTAAGTGGTCTATACTTGTCCTTATTGACTTTCTTTGTATATGGAATTGTTAATCCAAAATATACGGATACAGCAATTGTTATTACGGCGATCTTTTGTCTAGGATTAGCAATGGGTAGGACGATAAGCATTCTCTTTGATGGTTTACCTTCCCCAATTTTACTGGTTTATGTAGGGATGGAATATGCAATAATTCCGATAGCTTATTTTTTATTGAAGAAAGATAAGCTACATCAAAAATTGAAGTTTGAAAATATATAATTCATTATATTAATAAGGTTGAAAGGAAAATAGAGGTTTTACTTTCAACCTTTTTTTGTGTTTTGTAATTTTAGATTATCAAAAAATAACTAACCGACTATTACATGAGAAAGCATATTTTCATTTTTACTTTTCTACTCTTGATTTTAAATGCTTGTAATGATCCTGATGTGGACCCAAGTGCTTTTCAAGAGATTTTTTTGAGACAGGAAAATATTAATATTGACCTTCCTGATGTCACTAACGAAACCATTGATGTACAGGTATTACTGAATGCTAGACCTAACGCAGAGCGACTAATTTTAGTGTTGAAAGGTAAAGGTGTAGTAAACGGTGCGATGCAAGATTTGATGGTGGAAGTGAATGCTCAGATTTCTAACTTATTTTTAAATCCAGATTTTTCTTATTCATTTATTATTGAAGAGTCTACCCCAATTATCACGTTGGTGAATTGTGATAGCAACAACCCTTTTTCTGATATTGAAGAATTGACCTCCATTATTGAAAGTGTGGATACTTTTAAATGGGATCAGGAAAATCAGCAATATTACATGGATTTAAGTGATTTGAATGAAATTCTTCCAGCTCTTCAATTACCTTCTCAAACGATATATCAATCAAAAGGTATATTAGAAAGAGGTTGTAATTAGGGGAAGTGAAAATGTAACTTTAATATATTTTAGGTATCTACATTTTTCGTTTTTTAAAAATACTACTAAACATCATGTGCATATAGGCATATTTTTTACTTTCTGCTTGAAAAAAGCGACTCTCGTGAATCAGTGTATGGTAATTGAAGAGTTTCGTATTTTGGAGGTTTACAGTAATTCTAAAAAATGAAACCATACTAAAATGAATTAATTTATGCAGAGACCTTAACGGGAAGCGTTCATGAATTCTGAAGTCGGTAACAATCCATTTTCCACCGTCATTAAGTAAAGAATAGATAAATGGAATAAAAGTTTGAAACTGCTTTTCATTCAACAAGTCCACAAAGAAATTGGTAATGATTAGGTCAAATCGACCATATTCTTTTGCATTCTCATAAGAAGTGTTGATGAATTTTACAGGAGTTTTTATTCTGATTTTCTTAGCTAGAGCTGTCATTTTAGGTGATTTTTCGATGTAAATAACCTCTGAAGCAATACCTAATTCATCAATTTTTTTTAGAATTTTTCCAGATCCTCCACCGATGATCAATACTCTACTTTTCTTTTTTATTTTAGGAAGGTGTTTTAACTGAATTTCTTGAATTGCTTTGCCAAAAACAATGGCCGCAATAAAGTCATAAAACTTTGCTATATAGTCGAATTGATCTTTGTTCATTATAAAACCCATAACACCGGATAAAGGAAGACAAAGTCTCCTAAAATCCTAAAATAATCATCTTTTGAGAAGAAATCTGACTTAATATAAATTATAAATAGGGATAAACCCATTAAAAAGAAGATTATTTGTGGAATAATGTAGTCTAATCGCAGCCAAATAAAACTAATCAGAAACAATAATAGGAAAAGCGCAAATAGTATTTTCAACCTTATATTGATTCCATCATAACCTAATTTTAAGGCACCCGACATCATTTTATCCTTTTTGTCTGACTCGAAATCAAATAGAGAAAACTCTAATAAATTAATGGTTGCTAAAATAAAGATACTTACACTAAAAAAGTGAAGTGCGGGATGGTAGGTATCACTCAAACTGTACACCGGCAATGCTACTCCAAGTGTATAAATTAAAGCGACGGTAGTTTCTTTAAAGGTTGAAAATGGAACAAACTTTAGATTAATGATCAAAAGGTAGGCACCTACTATGATCATCAAAATTATTCCATGATAGAAAACGGTGAGAGGGAGGTAAGTCACCGTAATAATAAAACCCACAAATGCCAATATGGAACAAGCTGTAGATAATGCTTTTTTATATTTCTGATGAAAAGCATGTCTAAAGGTGTGTGCTGTATGTTGGATAGAGAAAGCATCCATCAGGTGATCTAAAGTGTAAATTACCCATACGGCGATTCCAAGGGAAAAATAGATGGGAGTTGGGATTTCAGTATTATTGATCTTACCTAAAAACATAGAGCATACTATAGCTCCAAGTGCTACATCTATGCTCAAGGCTTGTATATAGTGATAAAGTTGCTTCAACGAAGAAAGGTTAAAGTTATGGGGTTAATAATTTTTTATATTGACTCGAACGAGTAGGATCCAATTCCAATAATATTCGTCCTACTTGATCTGCCATTTCTGTAGGTGCTTTTGCAAAAAGGTTGGCGATTTCAACCCCTTTTGCTGCAAAGAAAACATCCATTGTAACTGAAATTGGAATGTTTTTTCGAACAATTTTGAGGTTATTTAATCCTTCTAAAATATTAGTTCTGGCTTCTTCAGGGTTTTCTTCGAAAATATCTAGTCCCTGACGGTGATAAGTGTATAAGAACTCTCTAAACTTTTCAAATTGAGGATCCATGAAATCTCTTGCCAAGTAATAGCGATCTCTTTTGTCTCCAAAAGCACTCCATCCAGCTCTACCATTTTGTTCAGAATAATTGGCGATTTCTAATGCTTTCTCAAAATAAGCAGAGCCACCTTTGGGAGAAAATGTATCATAGTCAATTCCTAAAACAATATACGCATAGTAGCTCATTAATGCCACAATTTCAGTGCTATAGATACCTTGAGAATAAACCATTCGATCTGAAGCATTGTAATTGAATTGCCATTTTGTATCTAGAAAATTTAAAGTTGTAGTTTCAAAAGATGCACCATAAACTGGACGAATACTTTGAATCTGTACATCTGCCGTATAATTCTGTGCAGCAATATCAGTATTAGAACTTAATGTCACTAGGATATTCATTTTGATTTTTTCAGCATCTTCAAACTGATCATCAGTCCATTCTTGACCATTAATAAACTGTTGCATGTTGTTTTGTAGGTCATCAAAGAGTTGTGTCTCATTGGTTTGCACTCTTTCTCCATTTACTGATATGGTAGTATTAAGTTCTTGTGCGTAACTTTTCGAAAGGATAAGTAAACCAAAAAAGAATATAAGAAGTTGTTTCATAATGGACTGCTTTATAAGCAACAATAGCTTATTGAAAAAATACTATTCACGAATATACAATTCCTAAATTTTTCTTCAACATCTAAACTAAAATATCATAGAATTAGTTTTATAAATTTTATTTCTTAAATTTACCGAACGAACGGTAAAATACTATTTCATATGAGACCTCAAAAAATTAATGACGACGAATTGATCAAGAGTATATTTCAAAGCATTCGATCGAAAGGGTATGATGGTGTGAGTATTCGAGACCTTGAGCAGTGTTCAGGTTTGAAGAAAGCAAGTCTATATCATCGTTTTCCGAATGGAAAAATTGAAATGACTCAAAAGGTCCTAACTTATGTAAGAGCATGGTTGGATCAAAATGTACTTTCTGTGCTGAAAGATCAAAATATGGAAGTTGAGGAGAGATTGGAAAAAACGTTAGAAAGCATTCGACTCTTTTATAATAATGGTGAGTATACTTGCTTGTTTAAGGCACTTTCTTTAGAAAATAGCTATTCTATATTTGACAAAGAACTCGAACAAGGAATGAATCACTGGCTCACTGCCTGGGAAGTTTTTGGAATGGATAAAGGATTTACTTCCGATGTTTCAAAAGAAAAGGCATTGCAGGTCATGATAAAGATTCAAGGAGCGTTAACGGTGGCTAAAGTAATGAAAAAGAATGAAGTTTTCATTCAAGCACTTAAAGAGATAGCCCAATTATATGACTAATGATAATTTAATGAGCTCTTCATGACATAAAACTTTACATCATTTTATAAACCCTAAACTTTTCAATTATGGAACTATTTCACGAAAAAGAACGCTATTTACAGGAACTATTAGCCTCGAATATTAATTATGATTTGGCTCATAAATGGATTTCTGATCAAATTGATGAACGAGCTTCACGTTTTATTCGAAGCTTGAATTATGCCTTTTTAAGTTACCAAGATCAGGAAGGTTACCCTCAAATAATCCCTTTGATAGGGGAGGGAATTATTAGAAATCCATCTCCCACGACTCTTATTATAAATCTAGATCAGCATCCTCACTTATTGGAGGTTTTTGAGCTTGACTTTACTACAATTGAGAAGGTGGGTTTATTGTTTATAGATTTATTATCTCGTAGGCGATTTAGGGTAAATGGAATGGTGAAGTATCATGCTGCACAAATTGAAATACAAATAGAACAAGCATATACAAATTGCCCAAAGTATATACAATCAAGAACCCTTGAGTTTGAGTATACTCCTCATAACAATATGATTCAAAAAGGAACAGACTTGACAAAAGAACAAGTTTCCATGATCCAAAATGCCGATACATTCTTTTTAGGAACGAGCAATGCTGATTACGACATGGACGCATCTCATAGAGGAGGGAATAAAGGTTTTGTAAAGGTAGATAACAATGTATTAGAGGTGCCGGATTATAAAGGAAATGGCCTATATAATTCTCTTGGAAATATGCTTGACTATCCTAAAGTGGGGTTGATGTTCTTGGATTTTGAAAATTCTCAGTTGTTGCAAATATCAGGTACAGCGACTGTAATTTTTAATCAGCAGAAGGATAAAATTACAGCATGGAAGTTAGCAGTAGAGCAGTGGACGCAATATGATCACGTATTTGAGTTTCAGTCAATATTTTTTGATGCTTCAATTTATAACCTTTAAATAAAATCGATATGCTACTATTAAAAATTAACCCGACAAGAAAAGAGGATCTATTGATCAAACAAAAGCTAGATGAAATGTTTCTGGCTAAGAAGGTAGAAATTATGGATACACTAGAAGTACCGATCATTTTACAAGGTAAAGAAGAGTACAAAGGCAAAGAACGAATTCAACAGTTTTTTGAAGAACTCAAAGTACTTTATAATGGTTGGTATGAAGATCGTTGTGATAAATATGAGAAAGAAGATGGAACTCCTATGTTTTGATTACATCTTGGTTTCTCGAAAAAAAACAGGATAGAATTGTGTTTCTACCCTGTTTTTTTTGAATTAAAATCTTTCTAAGATATTTTGAACCACGGTTGTTGCTACCTCTTTTTTGGTCATTAAAGGTAAATCTGTAACACCTTCTTTGGCAACTAAAGACACTTTATTTGTATCATGGCCAAAGCCGGCTCCTTTATCATTTAGGCTATTCAATACAACAAAATCGACATTTTTTCTAATCAATTTTGCTTTTGCATTATCCAGTTCATTATCTGTTTCTAGGGCAAATCCAACAGTAACTTGTCCTTCTTTTTTCTTTTCCCCCATTGTTTTAGCAATGTCAAAAGTTCTTTTCATATCAATTTGAAGATTACCTTCTTCTTTCTTGATTTTAGAATTAGAGACTTCTGCTGGTGTATAGTCAGCAACTGCGGCAGTGAAAATACTAATATCAGCGTCTTCAAAACGTTCATCTACAGCTTCATACATTTCTTGAGCAGAAAGCACACTGACTACTTCTACACCGGTTGGAGCAGGAAGTAAAACTGGGCCTGAAACAATAGTTACATCAGCACCTTGATTTCTCAGTTCTTCTGCAATAGCGTAACCCATTTTTCCGGTTGAACCGTTGGTAATATACCTTACAGGGTCAATTCTTTCTCTTGTAGGTCCAGCAGTTACAATTGCTTTTTTACCATACAAAGGCAAGTCTTCCTTAGGTTGGAAAAAATCTTGGACAGCGTCAATGATATGTTCTGGTTCAGCCATTCTACCTTTTCCAACTAATCCACTTGCTAACTCGCCTTCTTCTGCATCTACGATAATGTGACCGTAAGAAGTAAGCGTATTGATATTCCTTGTCGTTGAAGGGTGAATAAACATATCCAAATCCATTGCGGGAGCGATCATTACAGGGCAACGTGCAGAAAGGTAAGTAGCCATCAATAGATTGTCGCACATACCGTTGGCCATTTTTGCCATTGTATTAGCAGTGGCAGGAGCAATAATCATCAAGTCAGCCCATAAGCCAAGTTTTACATGACTATTCCACTCTCCAGTTTCTTCATTTGCATAATGGGTCAATACAGGGTTTTCTGATAGTGTAGATAATGTAACAGGAGTGATGAATTGTTTTGCTGCTTCGGTCATGATTATTTGAACTTCCGCTTTTTGCTTTTTCAGTAAGCGTGTCAATAATGCAATTTTATAAGCTGCTATTCCTCCAGTGACACCGATTAATATTTTTTTTCCTTTAAGAATGCTATCCATTTGTTATGTTGATTCAGTTATTTTTTTGAGCGGTTATAGCTGTACTTTCCCAAAAATAGGTTTTAGGTTTTCCTTCAATACTGCTCCAAGCAGTAAAAATAAAAAAAAAGAACTTCCAATTCTACTTAAATGTAAACTTGGAAGTTCTGATATCTAATAATAGTGTCCGATCAATTAGTATGATCTGTCTTCTACATTAGTAAAAAAGATCTTATCCTCAATCAACTCCTCAACTGCAAGAGTCGTTGCTTTAGGCATACGCTCGTAGAAACGAGAAATTTCAATTTGCTCACGGTTTTCTTGAACTTCTTCAAGGTTATCAACAGTGGTAGCAAACTCTGACAATTTTGCTTGTAACTCATCTTTTAAACGAGATGAGATTTGTCTTGAACGTTTTCCCGCAATAACGATTGACTTATAGATGTTATCTGTCTCTTTCGTCAAATCCGTTAAATCACGAGTTATAAGTGATGCTTTAGGCATTGATATATATTATTTATAATCGAATACTACTTACAAGTTCGCTAAATTATTGTTTTTTTGTGATAATCCCAAAAAATGGTTTTGAATCTATAAAAAATAAAACTTAATATAAGTTGAAGTAATTTTTTTGAAATCACAATATCAGAGATTTAGCGTACTTCAATGCTTTTATAGCCTACTTCTTAGCCACTACAAAAAGTGATAAAATGACGTAGTTCTTGGGAATTCGAAAATGTTGATGATAGATTGTTATAAGTGCTCTTGATATAAAGACCACCAACTAAACAATTTATATCTCTCAACTCCCACATTAATTTTATTAGTGTGGGTTTTATTTAGGACCTTTCTGAAGATCTATAGGACACGAATGACGTCAACGCTTAACATTCGCACCCATTGGACTTTCTACCCAATTCATTTGGTAGTACTCATAGATAAATTCAAAACAATTAACGTAAACTTAGTTTACAGCGTATTTACAATAGCAAAAAAATAAAGCCACCTTTTCTAGAAAAAAGTGACTTTATCAAAAGATCAATAGTAATCTATGATCTAGTTAGGAAATAACTGATTGCGAATGTCGTTGATTCTAAGACGTAATTCAGTGTCAGCGTCAGCGTATTCATTTTTCAGTTGATTTGGCTCTGCATCTCTGCTAGGACCATAAATTCTTTTGCTGTTTAAATTCACACCTGGGTTCGGAGCATGATTGTGCTGTCCAAAGCACGAAGTTAGAGTTGCTAAGATTGCAATCACGCTGCTATAAATAAAAAACTTTTTCATAAACTTCTCTATAGTGTTTGTTTGACTTAATGCGCATAGTCATCGCAAAATTAACCTTTCAAAGTAGAAACACAAGAAAATCTTCAAGGATTCCTTAAATAAAAGGCAAGACAATGCAAACTTTTTAGTAGATTTGATTAACAGACGTTATATTTCGTCTTATATTATTCTTCGACCTCTTTATATATGAATAAAAAACCGAATTTATCCGCAATTGAAATTTATGCTGAGAAGGTAGCTGATGCAATATGCGATGACTTTTTCTCAGAAAACGACTATATCACAGGCATCCAAATTACTAAATTAAGCTCTATACAGAGTATTAATCTATTCATATTAAAAAGAATTTTTGAGAACTGGCAGAAAGAGGCGGTAAGGATTCAAAGTCCTTATTTTGATTACTCTGCTGAGAGTGTTAGATCATCTTTAGAACAATTGATGAATGCACTTTCAAAAAATATTCATATCTCAAGACTTCATTTTTTGCCACTGTTACAAAAAGCAATTAGAGATGTCTTAATTCTGACTTTTGCTCCTGAGATTTTTTATGAAGAGTTTTATGGAGTGCAAGGTATCAAAATACCAATGAAAAATTATTTGATACCAATGTTTGCTTATATTAAAATACACCCCAAATTGGCAGCAGAAATTTTATCTGCTTTAGAAGATGAAGCAGGTGTAAATATCAAAAGAAATGAAGCAATCAATATTACCAATAACATCATCAATCATCATCAGGAATTACAAGATGATCCAAAGGAAATAATAGCTCTGTTTAATGAGATTGTGCCAGTTGGTATTTTTGAATTGCATCCTAATTATCTTGATGAACCGCCTGTTGCAGATGAGTCTTCATTCGAGCCAAAGGATGTTGCAGATATTGATATTGAAAAATTGTCTAGTGATGTTGTAGATTTTAAGACAACAGAAGAAAAAGTTGAACCAACTCCTGAGCATGTTGAAGAGGAAAATGATGAAGGTTTACCTAAATTAAGTGAAGAGGAACCTAAAGAAGAAGTAGATAATATTGGTTTTGAAACAATTGTAATAGAAGAACCTACTTTTGATGATTCTGTTATTGAAGAAAGCATAGAGGATGTTGTCGAAAGTTCATTAGAGAGCTTTAACTTAGACGAACTAAATGAGGAGGAGACACAGCAAGAGGAAGCTGTAGTTGAGACCGAGCCTGAACCTGAACCTGAGCCTGTTTCTACTGTAGAAGAAGAAGTTAATGAGGAACCTAAAGAAGAAGCCGTTGCAAAAGAAGAGGTTGAACCGGTAACTTTACAGGATGCTTTTAAATCTGAAGCTGAAGAACAAGAAGGAGTAACTTTACTTGATAAACTACAAGGGAATACATCATCTTCAGAAAGTATAAGAACTCAAATGAGTATCAATCAAAAATTTCTTTTCCAGAAGGAATTATTTGGAGGAGATGCTGAAGTAATGGAAGATGCAATCAAGTTAATTGACGGAAGTAAAGATTATACAGAGGCGATAAGTTTTATCAAAACGCATTATGCTCAACAGTATGATTGGGACTTTACCTCAGAAGCTGTGATGAACTTTATCTCCTTAGTAGATATGAAATTCTAGAAAATATTCAAACATAAAAAAATAGGCTACCATGAAAATGGTAGCCTATTTTTTTGATTTATTGTGATGGTACTGAATCATCCGTTGGTGACCCGGCATTTCCATAGTCTTCTTTTACATTAGAAACAATCCATTCAGAATCCGTAGCATTGGTTCCTCTAGAATCATCCCAATCTGTATTACCATGGGTGGTGCCTTGTTTTCTCCAAAGCACAAAATCAACAGTGGCGTGAGTCACCCCAGCTACGTCCCATGCAGTATCTGGCCTGTCATCTTCACCAATATAATCAATTGGAGTTCCGCTTTTAGAAAGACGAATTGCATCATCACCATTAGCGGTTAATGCAGTCCATTCATAATCTATTGTAATTTTATTGGGGTCAACTCCAGATCTTCCAATCACATAAACATCACCATCTGCTAGGGTACCTGATAGTGCTTCTTCATCGGTCCATGGATTATTATTAGACCTGTATGCAATCGAATAATTTGATAAATCAATTGATCCCCCAGTGTTGTTATGAATCTCAAAATATGTATTTCTAAAACCGTCTACAGCATTAGACGAACATGCATACTCTGAAATAAACAAATCAGGATCTTGAGGAGTTGGTCCTCCTCCGCCTTCATCTACTACATTTCTACCTTGAGATTCAGTGCTTAGTGTAGACCAAATATGGGTTGGAATTGTAAATGTTGCTTCCGTTCCTGCTGGATTGCTCTGAAGATCTAAATCAACTAACACTGACCCATCTCCAGTGCCCCACCAAGTAATATCACCATCTTCTAATTGATTTCTATACAAATAGATGTCTTCTAACTTACTGTTGTTGGATAGATCGATGGTTTGAATACCACCTCCATCAGACCAGGCACTTCCTGAGTTGGTGTGACGCACCCTCAATACTTTTAACTCCGTATTGGCTGATAAATCAAGGTTGTCAATTTTACCTTGTTCAGCGATGAAATATTGTAGATCAGTAAGAGTGCTTAAATCAATAGTCGCTAAGCCTGTTTTATTCATCGATAATGAATCAAGACCGGTAGGCAATGTAATTGTAGTAACAGTACTAAAACCTGAAGCTTGATCTAAATTTAGTGCGATAAGGTTTGTAGAAGTACTTAGGTCCAAAGTTTCGATTACATTATCCGCGAGGTTCAATCTTTCTAAGGCAGTGAAATACGATAGCTCTTCCACATTTGCAATACCTTTATCAGAGACATCAATTGATGTAACTCCTTCAACATCTTTTGGTATTAAATAGTATTGTCCTGTTGAAATGGGGCCTTCTGCATGTCCTAATTCCTTTAAAGCCTCTCCAAAATTGTTGTCTTGTATCACAATTCCATCATCAGGTAATTCTCCACCTGCTTGTTGTCTAGCAACGCCGTTTCGAACTGTAAGTTGATCATAAATTACAGAGTCTATTGTGATCGGGTCACCAGTATTTTCAGAAACATCGATTTCTCTTAAGTTGATATTCTTAGAGACATCAAGACTTGTTAGATCATGTTTTTCAAGCTCAAAAACAATCAGGTTTATATTATTGGTCAGATTAATAGACGAAACGAGCCCAGGTGCTCTTGACGAAGCACTAAATTCTATTTCCTCTAATAATCGAAGAGAATCTAAGTTTAAGGAATCTAGCCAGTTGTTATTAATATAGATACCTTTTATATTGGTACATTTCGAAAAATCTAGAGCAGTGAACTCATTGGATGTAGCTCTAAAAGTTTCTAACCCGGTGAAGTAAATCAATTCTTCAAATTCGGTTAATTTTTCAGGAGAAAGAATATCTACATTCGAGCCTGAACTATTTTTGGCAATGTCCAACTCTCTTACCCTCGCTACTTCATTAGGAATGATATAATATACAGTATCGTTACCATCAACCTCTCTATGTCCGTAATTCAAAGCATATAAATCAAACCCTAGAGTTGGGTTATCGAAAAGGTAAATTTTCTGACCTCCACCAGAATTAGAGTCTTCACCCACTTGACTTTTACAGCCAAATACAGCAATAATAATGAGGAGGGAAGTGATTAATTTATGTTTCATGTTGTTTGAATTTTAGAAAATAATTTGAGCGACCACTTGTACTTCATATCTATCATTGGATAAAGTGGACTGATCAGTAGGGCTGGTACTGTCTTTTCCATCAATATAGGATCCCATTGCTTGTATTTTTAATGCGTCTTCCTTGAAATACTTTCCTACTCCAAGGGTATACCAGCTTTCTTTTTTCAGTATACTTTGATCGTAATCTTCATATTCTGGCATCAAAGAAGTATATCTGAAGTTAATACCCCATTGATTACTAAAAAGGTAGTCAATTTGTGTATTAAAGGCTGTTCCTAATACATACCTTGAACTCACTTCTTCACCTGTAAAACGTATAACAGCCTGTTGTGATGAATAGATATCTTTGTTTGAATACGCAAAGCTATTGACGAAGTCAGCGGAGAACGAAATTCCCTTATATTTTAATAGTAAATCGATATAGAACTTTCCGTAATTAGGGAATTTCTCGTTTCCGTCTTCATCAAATAGTTCAAACTCTCCATGTCCATCTCCGGTTTGCTCTGACGCTCCTACATTATAGCTGAAAGAACCATTGATTGCGAGTTTCAATTTTTCTTCTCTATGAAAATCAACCACATGTTTATGGCCCTCTTTGCCAGTAAATGCACCCAGAGGGAGTATCTCCAATCGTCCTCCATATTTTAATCCTCCTTTATCAACATCTATGGAATTGTCACCAAAAGAATTCATTCCGTCACCAGAAGTAATCGCAACAAGTGGGTTGATAATGACATCGCCAAATTGAAATGAAGATTCATAGAAGATACCGAACTCTCTACCGTTAGAGGTGAAGCTATTGGAGAGGGCACTTCGGTTGACCATTGATAATTGCGATTCGTTGAGTGCGTACGCTCTGTCATTGGTAAAAGTAAGTTTCTGCCCAACGGAAAGTTTCATTTTCTTGTTAATATGAAAGGCGACAAAAGCTTCAAGTAAGGTGAATGAATTGACAAAATCTGCCTCAATAAAGAAACTTACCTTTTCCTTTACGGCAATTCCTTCGAAATTGGCTCTTGCAGCTCCAACGAAGAAATAGTTATTGGCAGCCGTGTCTAAATCGAAGTTTTCATGACCATATGAAGGCCTAACCATTCCGCTAATTTTAAAGGAATAATCACCTTGATTCATATTCAAGTTAAGTCCCTTTCCTAATTCAAAATGAGAATTATTTGTGTTTTCGAGTAGATCAACATCATTCGTCTGATCATCATCAATATCTTGAGCAAATAATAAGGCTGGCAACAACCCTATCAATGCTAGGAAAACGATTTTTTGTTTTATTTTTTTCATTGTTGTCTCTCTATATTTTTTGCTTTATCATATATCTATAAACTGGTAGCTCACTTCCTTCTTTGAAGTTTCCATCAATGACTCTAAAGGTGAAAAATGAATTGTCATTTTCGGGTTCCAAAGCAGGAGGTAACACATTGGCGTGTTCTTGTGTGAGGTATACAACATAGGAGCCTTTGGGAAATTCTTTTGAAATTTTTGAAGTCTTTGTTTTCAATTTTCTAAGGTATATATCTTCCCATTTTACAATTGAAACTGTATTTCTTTTCACCTCATAAGATTCTACTTGAAGGGTTTTAGAAGTACTCAATTGCTCTACTTTACATCCTAAAACCTTTAACTTTTGAATTGCTTTTTCTTCATTTGGAAGTAATATATAGGCAAATGGTCTTTCTCGGGTACTTTTAGCTTTCATCTGCAACCCATCAGTCATCACCACTTGGATGGTCTTCTTTTCCTCTGTCGCTAAATCAATACATGTATAATCAGTCTTAATGGTCGCTTTTTCTTGTTTAATCACAACACTTTCATCAAGATCAGCCGTTAATTGATTCGCTTTTTTAATTGCTTCTCTAATTTTATCACCATTTTCATAAGCCGTTTTGAGATAGGACATACCCGCTAAATAAGTGGTTTGGACTCTTCGTTTAAATGAAATTCTTTCAAGGTTTACACCTCTAATTTCCATGAGTACAGATAGACAATTGTTCAGAGCAAAATTCGTAGAGGTAGATCTAGGGCTGGATCCTCCTTGATTAAAATGTATATGTCCTTTTTGCATTTTGGTACTAGAGTAGTCAGATACATTTCGGCCGTTTTCTCTGAGGGCCTTTTTAGCGTTGGCAACTAATAGGTCCTTGGTTGTGTTACGAATAACGGAGTTAACGTTTAGATTATTAGAATACAAAAAGAAAGCGTCATAATAAGTAGTAATTCCTTTCTCTCCGAAATAGGAAAAATGTGCCCTGTAGGGATTATATTCATGGAAATCGATAGCAACTTGAGGAGAAAATTCTGAAAAAGCAGTTCGAATTGCGTTCGTTTCTGGAGTGGCTAATTTCATGAAGTCTCTATTCAGATCAATACCATTGGCAGATAAGCGGTTTTGGACATTATAACCATCTGCATTTGCCATTGGGAGAATAGTAATATCTAATCGATCTAGAAGTTGATTGTATTTTTGGTCGGTTATTAAGGTATGAAATAAATACAAAACACCTTCAGAACTCGCGGGTTCATTTCCATGTAATCCTCCTTGCAACCAAACTTTTATCTTCGCTTCATTGGAAGGTTTGTTTATTCGAATCCGTATGATTTTTTTTCCCCTCTGACTTTCCCCAATATGATCTATTTTAATATAATCAATCTCTTTAGAGAGGGCATTTACATACTTGACCATTTCCTTATATTTAGTAAAGCCCTTCCATTTTGCTTTTTGGAAAGCAGGAGTAGGAATGTCAATATTGGGTTCTGGGAAGAACTTTTCTTCCATAGCTCTAGACTGTCCAAGAATCTGGTAAACAGTCATGATACTTATGATAATATATGCTATTGTCTTTTTCATGTACTGTTGGATTAAAAGGAAACTTGAAACATTAACCTACCAAATAGTTCGGCATTGGCATCCATTACTTCTCCATCACTTCTTTTTGAGCCGGGTAGGGCATCAACGTAAGTTATGGATACTTGAACCTTTGCAGCGTCGTTCATAAGGTAGCGTGAAAAGGCAAGGGTAATATATTTTTCTCTATTGTAGAATTGTTCATTATTTAAAAAAGAATTGGTGTCTGGATCCAAGTATGTAAATCGGCCATCAATGGAATAGCCTTGTTTGAAAAGGTATCCCCCTTGAATATTATATCCCCTTCCGACCATCATTCTAGCAGAGACGTAATCTACAATTGTTGAATTGTTCAATCCATCATCTGACCTAAGGTTAGCTGAAGTTCCGTTGTTTCTTACTCTATAAAATATTTCAGGTGAATAAACTCTAGAATAAGCCCATGTAAACTCTCCAAGTACTGTCCAGCCTTGGTACTTAAACATAAAATCACTGACAAGTTTACCATAATCGGGTAGTGTCTCCGTCACTCCATCATTGCCAAGGTAAATGATGTCTCCACTTTTTCTCCCTCTTCTACTACTCATGCCTACATTGTAACTGTAAGCTGCTCCAAAAACGAGTTTTGGAGTAAGCTGTCTTGCGTGATCTACTTCAGAGTATTCTCCCATGCCCCTAAACAGACCAAATGGGAGGAAATCAATTCTACCGCCATATTTCAATCCACCTCGATTTCTGAATGCATTTTGCCCATCGCCAGCTGAAATAGCTACTCCGGGTTTTACATACCAACTTCCAATTCGCTGCTTTCCTTCTACAAAAAGGCCAAAATCTCTAACTGCAGCAAAGGCGGAAGTTACCCTAGAACGCTCTACAAATTGCATGGCATCTGAAGGAATTCTCATTTCTCTATTGTCAGTCATTGTTGAACGTTGACCGAAAGTGACTTTCCAATTTTTATGAGGTTTATAAGTCACAAATGCATCCAATAGGGTACCTGAATAAAGATCTTCTCCATCGGAGTTGTTGGGAATAGCAAAGTCAACTCGTATACGATAACTGAATTTTTCTTTTGCTGATTTTCCTTCTATGTCAAATCTAGCCCTACGGATACGGAAACGTGATTCTACTTCATCCCAATTATCAGTCGTTCTCATTTCCATTGTGGATTGAACATAGCTTCGGATTTTCATGAAATACCCACCATTAGGGCCATGAAAACGTATTCCTTTCCCTAATTCATAATCTTGAATATAAAATGGGGGAGAGGAGGATTGTTGCGCTTTTAAGCTAATGGCAAAAAAGGTGAACAATAATGTTCCTACTATAATTTTACATGTCTTTCTCATTTAGAAGACGGATTTAATAATGAACATTGAAACCAACACTGATAGAAGAGGTATAAGGTTTCTTTTAGCGAGGTCGAAAGATGATATTCCTGCAAGTTCTGAAGTTGCAATGATTACACCTGCAATAGGAGATGTAGCTCTGCCCATACTTGAAGCGAGCTGCATTGATAAGATCATTCCTATTTTATTTCCACCTAATTGTGCGGCAATGTGTGGTACCAAAGGACCAAAAGAGAAGAAGGAGGCATTACCACTTCCCATCAACATAGAAGCAAAGAAGATCATTGTGGTCATCAAAATTGATATGCCTTCAAAACCTAAACCAGCACTTTGTGATGCGTTGACCAGGTGTTCTATAAAACCTAATGAAATTAGACCTTTTGAAAACATTTGAGCACAGACAATTAATGTCACTACACTTGCGAATACTTTCCCCATGCCTTCCCAAAATATTTTCATCGAGCTCATTATATCTTTTAGATCTCTTTTTCTAATCAACTCCAACACCATACCTACTATGGTACAGGTTAACATTGCAGTAGTGGTATCTAAAGTGATAGGAGGTTCAAAAAGATCAAAAGTTGGTGAAAAAATCATCAATAGCATTAAGGGCATAACAGGTAATACTGCATAATATAACGGTGCAGTTACAGTAAATTCACCAGAATCTTGTTCATTTTCCTTGTCGAGATAACCTTCTTTTTTATCGTAGTATTTGTTGACAAAAAAGTAGACAGTCATCAACACTATAGTCAGAGGAATGGTAAGTGGTAATTGATGATGAAGAAAGTAGTCCACAGCTTCAAGTTCCACCTGATGGGAAGCTTGGGCGGTATTGGCAGAGGCAGGTCCCATGTCAAATACCGTACAAGCAGTGATGACTGATACTACTGATACTCTACTGATTCCAAGTTTGGTGAGAACAGGGAAAATAGATGCCATCAATAATAGTCCAAGTCCTGTAGCAGAAGGAGTGGACATAAATAAGAATTGCCCGATTGGGATAACACAAGAGGCCGCAAAGTAAGGTGTCTTTTTAAGAAAGGTAATGGGTTTTGTACATACATATACTAAAGCATCACTAGCACCAATATGCCGCATATAAGCTACAAACCCACCTATGGTCATAATCATTAATCCTACCTTTGATCCTTTATCAGAAAGAATCTCAGTGATCATAGCGAATAAGTCAAAAGCACCTAAGCCCGTACTTTTTTTCATGTCAGGTAGATCATAGCTCATTACTAATGCAATCCCCATCATGGTCAAGCCACTAAAAAGCAGTACAGCTTGTGGATTGTATTTGTTGGTTAAGAGATAAGCTACAATACCGATCATTATCAATGTAATGATCACGCTTAGAATAGTCATTTAATTCGTATTTGGGTGTTTTGAATTAATTTAAGTTGACACTTAGCCAATTCATAAATTCAATAGAACGATAAATGCCTGTTGCATTATGGTCAATACCTTGAATTGTGAATAGCTGATGCTTGTGTTGATTGCCGTATAATGAGTCATAAAACATCTGCATATATTGAGCTCGTTTATGCCTTGAATTTTGATTGCTACTTGTGATGTCTGATCCCCCTCCTTGCCAATTGGCTTGACAACTATTGTCGGAATTGTCAAGATCTTCTGTACCGGTAGCATATGTGACAAGACGGTCAATATTTTGCGTGACTATTGTTGTAGAGTCAAGGTCATTTCTGTAATCAGTAAACGAGGTGATATCAGTAAGACCATAAGCATAGTCATTGTAACCTTCACAATCTGTAGGGATTATATATTGATTATCGCTGTCCGAAAATCGCTTATTATTAATATATAAATAGGATGAAGGATCACTGACTACATATTTAAAAGTGTAGTTTTCGTATTGTTGTTCAAGGTTGTTGAGTGCGGCATACCTTTGAGTAAACTGCCCTCCTGCAGAGTGACCAATTAATAATATATTTTTGAGATTAGGGAATTTATCAATAAATACGTAATCCTTTAAAAACTTCTCTAAAAGTAAATAAGAACTTTGTCCATCTTCAGAGTTGGCTCCAATTCTCCAAATAGCTCCGGTCCAAAAAATATTATTATCTGCAGCATTGTTACTGTAAAAAGGTGCAACGATGAGAGTTGAACCTATTTTACCAACATCAAAAACACTATTGTACATGGATTGAAACTGATTTTGATAATCATAGTTGAGCCCGTGTACAACAAGCGTCATAGAAGTGATTTGGGGTAGAGTTGTATCGTCATTTAAATCAATTGAAGTAAAAAATGTAGTCGTTCTTGTTGAATTGGAGTTTTCCAAGTTGACTTTCACAAATGTATCAAGGTTAGTACCGTCTGATACGACGTAATCTGGAGGTGCATCGGGTTTGTACTGACAGGAAGAGAGATGAAATAAAAGAAAGCTTGTTAAAGCCAAAAATAGTATGCGGTTGTTCATAGTAAAAAGAAGAGTGAATAATGAGTCATTATATATTAAGTTAATAACGTGTGTTGATTAGTTATGAATTTGATGTTTATATTATGTTTATTCTGAAATAAAATCAACTTATAGTCCAATTGTATGTTTTTTTAATTGCTTAAACTTGAGGAAATTAGGGTTCTGTTTTACCTGTTTGTTAATCAATTATATAATTTTTAATATGGAAGACATATTTGCAAATCGACCCAAAAAAACAGGACAAGGCTATATTGAAAGGGAAGGAGAGAAAATTTACTATGAAAGCATTGGAGAGGGAACGGCTATTGTCTTTGGACATGGTTTAGGTGGAAGTCATGCTATCTTTTTCCAACAAGTACCGGCTTTAGCAAAGGATTACAGAGTGATTACGTTTGATCAACGTGGTTTTGGTAATTCTTCCAATATTAATTTGAAGCATTCACCGCATACAGCTGCTGAGGATATGAAAGCTGTTCTTGATCACTTGGGAGTAGATAAAGCGCATTTGGTAGGGCAATCTATGGGAGGTTGGTGCATGCTTGATTTTGCAATGAATTACCCTGAAAGAACTTTATCGATTGTTTTTAGTAATTCATTGGCAGGGATTTATCAAGAAGATATCAAGCATTTTTATGCTATTCCTGCTCCAAGACCACCGGTTTCAAGCCTACCTTTAGGTAAGCATTTCGGGTTGGCAGATCAGTTTTATGAGAAGAAACCCGAGATCGCCTATTTATACCTTCAAATAGGGTCAATGTGTCCACCTGCACCTTCAGATATGAGAAAATTAATTAGAGAAACTTTTTATTCTGTAAAAGAGGTAAATGAGCTGAATCAAAAAATACCTATGTTATTCTGTACTGGATCTGAGGATATTACCTTTCCTCCAGAATGGATAAAAAAACTTCATGAGTTGATTACAAATTCAGAACTCAAAGTTTTTCAAGGGACGGCACATTCTCCTTATTATGAATTACCAGAAGAATACAACGAAACAATAAGGGCTTTCTGTAAATAAAAAATAAAGGGACTTTATTTTGAAGCCCCTTTTTCTCTTTCGATTCTATTTCTTAAAATATTTTGTTTAATCTTGTTGAAATCAGCCGTTGGTATGGCATTGATGAGGTTTTTAGTGGCCTCTGCTTTTGGATTATTGTAAATCTCGTTGGCTAAACCCCATTCTTGAAGTTTTCCTTTTTCCATGACCAAAATTCGGTCAGCAATAAATTTCACTACTGCCAAATCATGGGAAATGAATATATATGTAAGATTAAATTTTTCTTTTAGATCACATAACAAGTTGAGAACCATTGCCTGAACAGAAACATCCAAAGCAGATACTGATTCATCACAGATAATAAACTTTGGTTTTGTTGCTAACGCTCTTGCAATACAAATTCTCTGTCTTTGTCCACCAGAAAACTCATGAGGGTAACGGTTTAGATAGGAGCTGCTTAATCCTACTGTTTCAAGTAAACGGATAGCTTCCTTCTTTCTTGCTTTATCATCTGAAAGAATGTTATGAACTTTCATAGGTTCAATAATAGATTGTCCTACAGTCGTTCGGGGATTGAGAGAAGTATATGGGTTTTGAAAAATAATCTGAATATCTCTTCTCAAGTTGTTCATTTCTTTTTTAGGAATAGTCGCTAGATCTTTTCCTTCAAAATAAACATGTCCATCTTTAGGTTCTATCAGCCTGAGTATGCATCGTCCTAATGTAGTTTTGCCACAACCTGAACGACCAACAAGTCCTAGTGTTTCACCTTCATTTACTTGGAAGCTTATATCATCCACAGCTGTAAACGATTTAATTTCTTTGCCCCATATATTTTTCTTGATAGGGAAAGATGCTGTAAGATTTTTTACTTCTAAGAAGTCATCTAGGGTAGGTAGCCTTTTTAAAGTGATATCAATTCTAGGTCTACAAGCTAAGAGCCCTTTAGTGTAGGGGTGCTGAGGATTATTAAAAACATCAAACACGGTACCGTATTCAACAATAATACCCTTACGCATTACTATGATCTTATCTGCCATTTGTGCAACGGTAGATAAATCATGGGATATAAACATGCAGGCCGTATTTCTTGTCTCTTTAAATTGATAGAAAAGGTCAAGAATGCCTTTTTGTGAAGTGACGTCCAATGCCGTTGTAGGTTCATCAGCAATTAAAAGACTAGGATTACATGCCAATGCAATACTGATCAATACCCTCTGTTTCTGTCCTCCAGAAAGCTGATGGGGGTAACTATGAAATACTTTCTTAGGGTTTTTGAGCTGTGCTAAATCAAAAGCTTGAAGTGCTTTTTTTCTTGCAGAAGCGTGACTGATCTTTTTCTCGTGAATTTTAATGGTTTCAATTAATTGATATCCACAAGTAAGAACAGGGTTGAGTGAACTCATCGGGTCTTGAAAAATCATACCGATTTCACTTCCACGTATATCCCTAATTTCTTTTTTATTTAATGCTAAAAGATTAAGCGTACCCTTCGTTTTACTATTAAAAAGAACTTCTCCTGAATTAATGGAGGCATTATCAGATAATAATTGGAGTAAGGATAGGGCAGTGACTGATTTACCTGAGCCTGATTCACCAACAATGCCTAAAGTTTCTCCAGATTTAAGAGCAAAGTTTATGCTGTGCACGGCAGTGGAACTACCTCTTTCTTCATTATTGAATGAAATAGATAGGTCTTTTACTTCTAAGAGAATGTCAGCCTTATTTTTCTCCATAAATTAGTATCTCAGATTAATTGAAGTTGTAAATTAGTAAGAGGAGCGTTTAAACAATAATTTTAAACAAAAAAATATTAAAAAATGAATAAACTCATATTCTGAATAGCTAAAATTGAATCGAAATAGAGGTTTGTAAAAGTTTTAAAGCTCAATACCAACTACTGTAATATCATCTCTTTGTGGAATGTTATTTTGATGTACATCCAAAGCAGCTTCAATTAAATCTCCTAAATCTTCTATTGGCTGATCAATATGTTTTCTGATATACGTCTCGAAGTATCTTCTACCAAACTTATCATTATTTTCGTTGTTTTGATCTAATATCCCATCCGTTAACATTAGTAAGTAGTCTCCTTCTTCAAACTCTATTTGTTGCGTTTCAAATTCTCGTCCCACTTTTTGTTTTCCTCCAATCGCTTTTTTACTTCCTCTATGTCTTTCTAAAACTCCGTATTTTTTTCTGACGATATAAATATCACTTTTAGCGCCTGAAAAAAACATTTTAGTTACGCCATTTATTGTCTCAAATTTGCATAGAGCGATATCCATTCCGTCATTTATTGTATTTTCTTGTTGACGTAAATACGTGATGACTCTTTGATTTAACATTTCGAGAATGATGGAAGTGTCTTGTGTTAGCTTCTTATCTACAACTTCCTGTAAAATAGTTTTTCCAATCATGGACATTAACGCACCAGGTACACCATGCCCTGTACAATCAACAACGGCAAAGAACTTTACAAGTGAACCATCTATTTTCTTGGTTTCACCATACCAATAAAAATCCCCACTAACGATGTCTTTTGGTCGGTAAATAGAAAACAACTTTTTAAATCTACTTTCCAATAATCCAATAGGAGGAAGGATGGCATATTGAATAGTTTGTGCAGCTCTAAGACTATTTGTGATTTTAATGTTTTGATCATTTACTTGAGTCATTGCATCATCAAGCTCTTCTTTTACTAATTCCACTTTTCTTTTTTGGAGGTAAGCTCTTCGAATAATAACAATCAAACCGATGACAAGTAAAAGAAGTCCACACATTGCCAAAAAGTAAGTTAAGATCTCTTTTTGATGTTCAGCTTCAGAGATTTGGTTTTCTTCTTTGAACTTCATCATTCGATCTTCCTTTTCTTGAAGTTTGTTTCTCAATACACCAATCATTGCAAGAAGAGAACTGTCTTGAGAAGAGAAAATTGTATCTGTTTTGGCTGTTAATTTACTTTCGAGTCTACTTAATTCGGCATTTAAAGAGTCAATTTCATATTGAGCAATTAACTCTTTGTTCTCCGCTTTTTCATAAACACTTAAAAAATCATTTCTTAAAGAAAGTTCTTCTCTTCTTTGTTCTATTGTTTTTTCTGTCGCTTCCTCACCTAAAGCAGCAACCTCAATATTTTCAATTACATCCTCTTCTTCCTCAATATTAACAGTGATCGTTAATGTCTTTTGGATATTGTCATAAAATCGATTGATGATTTCATGGGCATGGATATGTACTAAACTGATCGATTCTTCAAACTCAGAAGGTGTCATTTCCACTTTTAGGTCAGTGTAACCCCTACTATTTGTAGTAGCAAATTTCCCATCAGCAAGAATTAAAGCATCGCTCACAAAGCTTCCATCTTGGTCAATCACTCTAAAACCTATATTAGAAATGGATTGTTCATTGGAAACTTTCATTTTAATATACTGAGAATATTCTCTCCTTTCTTGAGCAAATGAACGCAAGCTTCTACCCGGAACCATTACCTCAAAGTTGGTTTTTAACCGAATGCCAATAGGAAAGGTAATTGAGAACTCACCATTTTGGTCGGTAGATGTAGAGAATAATCGATTATTTGCAAAAATATGCAATGCTTTATTGGCAATTGGGTTATTATCTTCATTAATTACTCTTCCCTCAAGCACATCTTGTAATTTATCTCTAAGCAGAATGATGATTTTATCATTTTCAATGAACCATGACTTAAGTTCCATGTCCTCTTTAGCCACCGTGACAACTCTTGGAGTACTGAAAAGTCCATCATTTATATTAATATGATAAGTAAATTCACCATTACTGTCCGATTTGAAAGGTTTGTTGTTGACAGTGATTTCAGCATTGCTTATCGGTAATCCTCTGTAAGAAACTTTCCCTTTCATGGTAGGTGCTTTCGTCTCTTTAACGGTCATTTCTATGCCCTGATTCGATCCAAGCATAGGGTTGATGTCAAAAGTATTATGGACTTTAACAGGAATTACATTGGGAGGAGCACTTGCTAAAACAACACCATCTTCGTTACTGTTTTCCTTGATAACATAGAAGTGTTGTTCCTCTTCTTTTTCATTTCTGATTCCTATTTTGATAGAATAAGTGCCTTCATGAAAAATGTTGGAGTTTTTTTCTACTTTGATATAAAAATTATTGTCTATATCAGCCAACAGAGAGTAGGCCCCTTTTTCATTGGTGACCGTTTCATAAAGCTGTTCTTTGGATTCTAACCGAACAGAAGCATTGACTAAAGGTTCTCCATCCTCTTTCTCAACCACACCATTGATACGAACTTTGTCAAAGAAAAATACTTGGAAGATATCTAATTGACCAATTGATTCTGATCTGGCAGAGGAGAAGTATCCAATTTTTCCATACATACTGAAATATGTGTCATCAGAAGTAGAGTTGATAGGTACACCAAGGTTTTGCGGTGCTGTCCATTGGTCGTTCTGATCATCATAAACAGATCTGAAAATATCATAACCTCCCATGGAATGATGCCCTTTTGAAGAGAAAAATAATTCACCTTCTGCATTGATAAAAGGGGAGTCTTCATCTTGTGGAGTGTTGAGTTCAGTAAGCTCTTCGGGTTCGTTCCATTGTCTTTTTCTTTTATTCCAAGTAGAATGAAAAAGATCAAGGTCATCCGTATCATTGAATCCTCTAGAGGCGAAATATAAATGTTGTTGGTCCTCAGTGATGAATGCATGTGTTTCTTGAGCAGGTGAATTGATGCCTTTTACAAGATACTCACCTCCCCAATTATCCCCGGTTTTTTCTCTTTGATAGATGTTTCCATCTCTGTAAAGCAGGGCTTTAGTGTCATTGTCAAAAAGTTGAATAGTTGCAGCATGACCATCAGCAGAAAGTTCCTCCACTCTGGCAGGGTTTGCCCATTCATCATTTGCATCCATATACGCATGATAAATTTGTTCAAAACGACTGCCTTTGGAACTTTTTTCATCTCCAAGTTTTGTTACTCTTGTAAATAGGAAAGATTGATGGTCCTTGGTAAGCGTTATACTATGTTCATTGTATTTTGAATTAACTCTATCTCCTAAATGCCTAACGATCACTTTATTCTTATCCGAAAGAATCACTTTAGCATTTCCGATTTGTTGTTTAAGGATATCAACGTCTTCAACTCCTTTCGAAAATAAAGAGGCTTGATAGATTGCATCTTCCGCAAGTTGAATTTTACCTAATGCTAAATAACCTTCAGCAATGTAATAATGAAAATCTGCACTTTGAGCTGCTGAAGACTTTTTGATAGATTCCAATAGTTCTATGCCCTCTTTAGGAAGGTTGGTTTTAATATAACAAACAGCCAAACTATAGATATAGGATTCATTATCAGGGTACAGGTCAACAAGTGGCTCAATGTATTGTAGAGCCTCTGCATAATTGTGTTGGGTATATGCCTTACGTGCTTGTTTCTCTAATTGTTTGGAGTCTTGAGAAAACAGTTTTAAAGGAATAATTAGCAGTAGTATAGTAATATATTTAAGCAAATTCTGCATAAATAGCTTTAGGTAGTAAAAGTTTAATTCAATAAAGTAAAGAGTATTGAAAAAAGTTACAAGTAATACATCATGAAATGAAATTAGTACTTAATTCTTTCTGGGATATTTTGAGTAAATTCTATCATTACTAAAAATACAACATTTACATTTATTATAAAACTTTGGAAATTGAAATATTTGTTTAACACAGAGCAGTCAACGTTTAATTTAAATACGTTGGAGATTGTAAGTGTATTGTTTTAGGCAGTTAACATTTTCGCCAATTCGTCTAAACTGATTGTTAATGATCACAATATCAGATAGTTTCTTGATGTTTTCTGACTCTTTAATACCTAATTGTAGTTCTTTTTCTCGGATTTTTTCCAATTTTTCAGTCTCATTATCTATTGTAGTTAGAAATCTGTTAATGTCCTCATCTTCAAGGATGTGACTTTTACCTTGTATGTGTAATGCAAGGTGTTCTAATGTGTTACAAATACTATCAATAAAAAGTTCCAACTCAGAATATTGATATTTTTTCGAAAGACGTTCCACATTTGCAGAAAGTGTGGCGGTATGGGAAAAAATCATTCGTATAGTGGCAATAAATTCATAGAGGTCTGTAGAGGGTACTTGGTTGGACTTAGGGTCATTAAGCATAGTTTGAAAGCTCATAGCAAGGTTAGCATTTGAAAGTTGAGCTCGTTTTCTTGCAAGCTTATAGTTATTCTGATTCAATGATTTAATTCCCGTAAAACCAATTGCTACTTCTCTAAAATAATCGCTATTGGCTCTAATGGATTCTACAATTCTTAATTTGATTTTATTCTTTTCAAACTCAGGTAAAATGGCGAAACTTATAATGTAGGCAATAATTCCACCGAGTGCAGTATCAATGATTCTAGCAATAGCAATTTCAAAATTTGTGGGAATACTTATCGCAATTAGTAATAAAATGAAGGGTGTGAGAAGTGTCATCCCTAAACGGTAATCTTTCGCCAGAGTTCCGAATGTGCCAATACCTAAAGGAATCAAGACAATGAGATACAAAAAAGGATTGTC
Source organism: Flammeovirga sp. OC4 (assembly GCF_000812565.1). Taxonomy (GTDB): domain Bacteria; phylum Bacteroidota; class Bacteroidia; order Cytophagales; family Flammeovirgaceae; genus Flammeovirga. The sequence continues at coordinate 131,889 of NZ_JTAM01000012.1, forward strand.
TGTCACCCACATAATAATAGAAGCAATGACGATTCCGAGTGATGTTCCTACAATTCTTGCAATCATTCGTTGCTTAGTGATAGCAAAAGAGGGTTTCATGATTACTGCTATTGAAAGCCAAATCCAATACCCTCTATCCAAGTCAAAAAAGAAGGCAGATGTATAGCCCAACATCATTGCCATGGCAATTTTAATGGCGTGTCTGAAGTGACCTGAAGAGAGTGTTAGGTTATCGGATAAGTTACCCTGTTCAGGTTTGGTCAGAAAGTTAGGTAACCTTAGGCCATCTGTATGAGAACGGTCGCTCATCTTTTTCCAATCTGTAAATTCGGCTACTTCAAGGGTAAGGCGGTCTATCCTTTTGAAATTTCTAAGAATATTTTTTACCTCCGCAAACCAAGATATAGGTGTTTTACGGTCGTCTTGATCTCTTAAACTTTCAAATAAATGATTGATTTCATCAAAAGATCGATCTAAAGAAAATAGTTGCTCCACCACCTCTCTTTTTTGGATGGATCGAGCAAGAATAGACAGATTTCCTCCTAGTTGATAGAAAAGCTTTTCTAAATTGTAGGGGAGGAGTGTATTTTTAAATTCCTCATGTAGAGATGAGTATTTGATATGCGTTGCACTTGCCTTCTCAAAAATATCAATGGAAAATCGCATTATTAATATCAATGAACGACCGTGAGGAGTGGCACCTTGTAATGCAGAACGCTGCGTGAGGAGAAGGTTTCTGATTTCTTCTTGTTTATGCTCTATTTGTGTTTGTATCCCAAAAAGTTTTCTTTCATTTTCTTTAGAATTTGGATTAGTGAAAAGTCGGGCTTTAGTTCTCATATATTCAGCCATCAATTCATAATTTTCACCAAGAAGTTTCTCTATGGTAGCATAAGGTCTTACCTGCCATAACAAAAGCGAATTAAAACTATACCAAAGTCCACCACCAAGCATAGCGACAAATGTTGGAACCAATTCACTATTATTCAAACCAAAACCCAGTCCCAAACTTACTGAAATAAGAACACTGTTTCCGATCATCGTAGATCGGTTTCCAAATATTGAGAGCAGTGCTGCCAAGAAAGAAACTGTACCAAGGTACACTAATCCAACAGTAGGCCATTTAATAGTAAAAGCCATGCCTAGTGCACAAATTGTGTTCAGAAAAGCTCCTCCAATTAATCCTTTTGCTTTTTCATTCCAGTTACCGGGAGAGTCGGATAGCCCAACTGTTAGAGCTCCTATACTTACAGCAGTAGCAATTGAGATAGTGTTGGTAAGGAGTCCTAAAAGTAAAGGGAACAAGATAGACCATGTAAGTCTTAATCCATTTGAAAATTGGTTACTTCTAAAAAATAAGCTGATTTGATCCATTATGAAAGGATGAGGTGATAATGTGGCTTTGTTAATGACTATTTATAGTTTTCACATAATTGTGAACCAAAGCAAAATTATAAAGAATATATATAAAAAACTGTCATAATAGCTGAACATCGCTAGATATTATTGCTTTTAATTTAAAAGATTTGCTATTTGCGACAGTATTGCACAAACACAACTAAAAATAATCATGAAAAAGAATTTTGTACTAATTTCACTATTATTAATCGGCTTATTTTCATGTGACAATGACACTGATGAGCAAGGCCCACTACCAACAATCAGCAACTATACAGTTGAAGGTGAGCACGATCACGATTCTCATGAAAGATCGTTAGACGAAGGTGAAGAGACAGAGTTAGAGATGGGTGGCGAAGCTCATATCGATGCTGAGTTAGCAGGACAAAACCTAAAAACAGTTTTATTAGATATTCACTGGGGTGAAGGTCATACACACGACCGTGTTCAAAGTGTAGAAGATTCAGTACAATGGACAGAAAAAATTGAGTGGAACTTTGGTGTAGAAGGTGGTTTAACACCTGAAGGAATTTTCCCTAGCAATCACGATTTCCACCAACACATTGATGTACCAGCTGAAATTGATGGCAAGCCAGTAAGAGAAGGTGAGTACCACTTTGTATTGTTCTTATGGGATCAAGATGGTAACGAAACTCAACAAGCTTTAACAGTTCATGTTCACGCTCACGAAGAAGAAGAAGCAGAACTTTAAGAAGTTGTCAAAATATAAAAAAACACCGCAATTCACATTGCGGTGTTTTTTTATGCCTTGAATTTTAATTTAACTCTAAAAAAGTTGAGTCCATCAGCGTCTCTAGAAAAGCAATTAAGTTCTCTCTTTCACTCATTTCGAAGTGAACTCCATTAATTAATGATGGATCAAGAGTAGGGGTAATTTGAATCTCTTTTTCGTAATGATCCAATACCTCGTTAATTGTATTGAATCGACCATCATGCATATAAGGTGCAGTTGCAAAAAGATTACGAAGTGTAGGTGTTTTATACTTCAAAATATCTTCTTCTACTCTCGTAATACGACCTCTTCCTTTATTTATTCCCTCATGTTGATCAGAATAAGTGGTGTCTAACCCATTATTGTGATATTCAAAGTCGGTGAAAAAAGGTTCTTTGTGACAGCTGCTACATTTTTCTTGATAAACCCGATAACCTAAGCCTTCTTTTTCTGAGAATTGATACTTTCCACTCAAATAAGAATCATATTTACTTTGGTTTGAAATCAATGTTCTAACATATTGAGCCAATGCCCTCGCCAAATGTGCCGAATAAACTTTATCAATTCCAAACGCCTTTTTAAATTCCTTTCTATAATAAGTTGAGGCATTAATATTTGACATTAGAAGTTTTAAGTCTGCACCCATTTCATCCTCATGCGTTAAAGGTCCAAAGATGAGTGACTCAATATTTTTAGCTCCACCGTCCCAAAACCAACCACTTGCCCATGCAATATTGATTAATGCAGGTGAGTTTCTCAACAATGGTTTATGACTTACTCCTTGAGTAGATAGAGAACTATTTTCTCCAAATCCATACTGAGGTTGATGACAATGTGCACATGATACTGTCGAATCCTTTGATAAATGCGGATCAAAAAAGAGTTTTTGACCTAATTCAACTTTTAAAGGATCCATTTCATTATGCTCAGGAGCAGGTATATTCTGATATGAAATGACAGAAGCTTGTCTATTTTCTTCACATGAAAATAAACAAGCTCCTAAAAATATCGTGATACCGATGAGTGGGACTATTTTGAGAAAATATCTTTCCATTCGAACATCTGAGCGTAATTGTCAGCGATTAGTTGAGTATTAGGTCCAAACATGGTGTCTTGATCAGTATCATTATTGAAATCGATAAAATTCGTCTTTCTTTGACCTTCAGGTACTAAAGCTTCTTTTTTGTCACCGAAGATGAAATCCACATGTACATCTAAAACGATTTCTTGTTTACTGTTCTGATTGAGGAAAATTTCCTTACCGCTAAATTTGACAGTTCTGTAATTTGCATCACCTCCAATATGGTATACAAGTCCTTTTGAGTTGGTATCATCAATTAATCGAAGACCTTCAACTAACATAAATTTGTAGCCAGTGTCCCAATTCCAAGCCATTCCATTGGCAGGGTCTAAATCTCCAATTTGATCAGTACTGTAGTTTGCGGAGTTATCAACACCTACGGAAAATTCCAACTCAGAAAAAGCACGATTAGGGAGCCCTGTTAGGACGATACTTGTATCAGCCTGATCAATCATTTCAATCAAATGATAGCTTTCAGGAATTTTATAATAATTGGTTGCTGAGGTGTCTCGCAACACAACATTGGACAAGTAAAAACGAAAATCACTAATGGTGTAGCTTTGACTTAATGCATTAATATATTCCTTATTGTAAGTCAAAGAAGTATCATCGTGAATTAGGTTAAATTTGATTGTTAATTCTCCTGTTCCTGCGGCGTCAAAGGTTTCTTTGTGAGAATCACACCCAATTAAAAAACAGGAAAATAAGAGTAATAAAAAGATTTGCTTCATGCTAAAATTTGTTTTTATACATCATTGATTCAACAGGTTTCATAGTTCTATCGATGTATTTTGCATCTTTCTTAATATGGTAATAATTTGTGATATCTCCTTCAACTTTAAAATAAAATAACTGACCAATAGGCATATTTTTATAAAGTCTAACTGGCTGTGCTACACTGATCTCTAAAGTCCATGTATTACAAAACCCTACATCGCCTGCTCTGGAGTTTGCATTGATACTGATACCTAGTCTACCAACACTAGAAAGCCCTTCTAAAAAAGCAACATGTTCAAGTGTTTCGGTATACTCTTTCGTCACACCTAAATAAATTTTCCCAGGGTGAAGGATGATGCCTTCATCTGGAATTTCAAACGTTTCGATTTCGTTATGGGCTTTCGCATCTAAAACCTCGTTTTTATAAACGGCAAGATGTCTACCCAAATGAACGTCATAGGAGTTTGTTCCTAAACATTCTTTATTGAAAGGTTCAATCAAGATGGAACCTTTCTCTATTTCTTCTAATATTTTAGTGTCTGATAGTATCATTTATTTCCAATGATAGGACTATTGTTTAAATTGGAAAATCTATAATTTTTTTCACAAATGAGATGCCATGACGTGTTGAATAACTATCCTATGACATTTTATTTGATGTAAAGAAAAATTTAGACTTACTCTACATAAAGCACCAACCCTTTAAGGTATTCATTTTCAGGGTAAAATATATTAATTGGGTGACAGTTTGGTTGCGTAGTTTGATGTAAAATTCGTACGTTTCTATGTGCTTCAGCAGCAGCTTGGAATACAATTTTTCTAAACAGCTCTTTATCAATCTTCTGAGAACATGAGAAGGTGAAAATAATGCCGCCTGGCTTAATTTTTCTCAATGCCTTTAAGTTAAGCTGTTTGTAACCTCTTGCTGCAGCAGTTACAGCTTTGGCTGATTTGGCGAAAGCAGGAGGGTCAAGAATGACTACATCATAATCATCTCTTTCCATTTTTGTTAGATGCTCGAATACATCGGCACAATAGCCTTTATGTTCGCCTTTGTCGAATCCATTCAATAAGGCATTCTCATCACAAAGATCAATTGCACTTTGAGAGGCGTCTACAGAGTGAACTAAAGTAGCACCAGCTTTAAGGGCATACATGCTAAACCCACCACTGTAGCTGAAAGTATTTAATACTTTGGCTCCTTTAGAATACTTTCCCACTAATGCTCTAGCATCTCTCTGATCCAAAAAGAAGCCTGTTTTTTGTCCAGTTTCAACATTCACCCAAAACTTCACACCATTTTCTAAGACCTCTACTTTTGGAGATCCTTGTTGCTCTGTTAACCAACCTTTAGGTGTTTCTACATTTTCAAGACGCTTAGAAATTTCTTTACTCTTGTTGTAAATTCTTTCAAAACCTAATGCTTGAAATGCTTTTACAATCATAGGAGCGATACGGTCCACTCCTTTGATCAAAATTTGAAGTGAAATCAAGTCATTGTAGACATCTGCAATCAGTCCAGGGAAAAAGTCACCTTCTCCATGTATTAAACGGTAACAATTGGTTTCATCAGAAATGACATGAGCTTTTCTTAGAGCATAAGCTTTTGCAATTTTATCCGACCAATATTCTTGAGTATTTGGATCAAGTTCTTTTCTTGTGTACTCAAAAACTCTACAAACAATCTGGTTGCCTGGTGCATAAAAACCATAACCTAAACGTTTATCATTGCTATGAACAATTTCAACGATGTCTCCATCATTTAAACCTTCTGGCATTTTTGCTACAGCTCCAGAGTAAACCCAAGGGTGTCTGTTTTCTAAGGCTTTTAGCTTATTCTTTTTTATATGTATTTTTTCCAATTTCTTCTATTTAACGTCAGCTCCTTTCATTATATTTTTTAACTTCATCAACTTCTCAAATGCGAAGCTAGGTATAGTTTTCCTTAATAAGTTGACGTATTTTTCGTACCTGATCAATGAATTATAATACTCATCTACTTCAGGCGTATCCATTTTTTCTTTGACAATTTTCCAAGTCTCCATTTTAGAATCAACAGACCCTAAGTCAGACAATCCACCTGCAGCAAATTTTGCTACAAAGAGATCAACATGTTGAAATGGAGCACCTTCATACCATCTGTTAAAGATAAAATGAAAGTCTGCTGAAATATTCCATTTTTCCCATTCAAAAGGGAACTGAATTAAAAGGTCTCTTTTTACAAATAAAGCTTGGTGACTACAAACCATACCTTTCCAAAGTTGGTTAGGCCCCACTGCTTTTTTGATTTTGGTTAGGTGTTCGTACACTACTTCATGATTACCATACAATAGTTGTACAGCAGGTTGTAGCTGAGCAAACATTTGCGAGATAGTAGAATTCTCGTAGAAAGTGTCTCCAGCATTCATATAAATAACCCAATCTCCGGAAGCTAATCGGGCTCCTTTGTTCATTGCATCATATATGCCTTTATCCTTTTCAGAAACAACTACATGAATGTTTTCTTTGTATTTTTCAATGATTTCAGGAGTCTTGTCTTTGGAGGCTCCATCAACTACTATATACTCTAAATTGGGATAATCTTGTTGAATAACACTTTGTATTGTGTCTTCAATTTCATTTTCACAATTATATGAAATAGTGATCACGCTTATTTTAACCATAAATACAAAGATAATAATCAAAGAATATCTTTCTGAAAAATTGTATTATAAATTAAGTGTTGTTGGGTAATTGGAGTACTCAATGTAGTATTTTGATTCAATATGAATGACTTTAAAAAACGAAAAAAATACAACTATTAAGGATGTATCTTTTGACTTTTATCACAAAGGAGTAATTTTGCAGATCAATTTGCTTTTGGAAGCAATAAAAATCTTAATTAGAAAATGGAGCAACAAATTATAAATGGTATTGCCGAAGCAGTAAAGGCAATTTATGATGTAGAATTACCTACTTCCAGAATTGTATTACAACCTACAAAAAAAGAGTTTGAAGGTTCTTTGACTTTCGTGACTTTTTCATTGACAAAGCAATTGGGTAAAAATCCAGTACAAATTGGTGAGGAAATCGGAAAGTACTTAAAAGAAAATACGGAGGCAGTTGCCGATTATAATATTGTAAAAGGATTCTTAAACTTAGTCATCAGTAAAGGAGTTTGGGTAAATACTTTAGCGGAAATTGCTGAAGACAAAAATTATGGCCACTTACCAAGCAATGGTGAGAAGGTAATGGTAGAGTATTCTTCTCCAAATACAAATAAACCGCTTCACTTAGGTCACTTGAGAAATAACTTCTTGGGTCACTCAGTATCTTTGATTTTAGATGCCGCAGGATATGATGTGCAGAAAGTAAACCTTGTCAATGATAGAGGTATTCATATCTGTAAATCAATGTTGGCTTACACAAAGTTCGGGAAAGGTGAGGAACCTAGTGAAACGTTGAAAGGTGATAAATTGGTGGGTAACTACTATGTAGCTTTTGATAAGGCATACAAAGAAGAGATAGCACAATTAATTGAAGAAAAGCAATCGGACTATCCTTCTTTAGAAGGTGTTGAAGACTTAAAAGCATTGAAGAAGTCAATTGAGGCTAAAGGTGCTTCTAAGAAAAATAAGATTCCTTTAACAGACGAAGAGAAAGTTCAGATTAAAGATATTAAAGCATTATTTGAGTATGCAGAGAAAAATGCACCTCTTTTATTAGAGGCTCAAGAAATGTTGAGAAAGTGGGAGGCAGGAGACGAAGAGACTGTTGCCCTATGGAAAAAAATGAACGATTGGGTATACGCTGGTTTTGCTCAGTCCTATGAAATGATGGGTGTTGAATTCGATAATGTATATTATGAATCTCAAACTTATCTTTTAGGTAAAGACATCGTTCAGGAAGGTTTAGATAAAGGTGTTTTCTTTAAGAAGGAAAATGGTTCTGTTTGGATCGACCTCAAAGCAGAAAAACTAGATGAGAAGTTAGTGCTTAGAGGAGACGGTACTGCCGTTTATATGACTCAAGATATGGGTACTGCTGATTTGAAGTACAAAGATTTTGGAATGAATAAGTCTGTTTATGTAGTGGGTAACGAGCAAGATTACCACTTCAAAGTATTACAGGCTATCATGAAAAAAATGGGTCGTTCTTATGCTGATGGAATTTACCACTTATCATATGGTATGGTAGAATTGCCAGAAGGTAAAATGAAGTCTCGTGAGGGGACTGTAGTTGATGCAGATGATTTAATCCAAGAAATGATTGACACCGCTCAAGAAAGAACGGAAGAATCAGGTAAAATCGATGGATTTACTGCTGAGGAAGCAAAAGTATTATTTAAACAATTAGCACTTGGAGCACTTAAATATTACTTACTGAAAGTTGATCCTAAGAAAACAATGCTTTTCAATCCTAAGGAATCGATTGATTTCCAAGGTGATACAGGTGTTTATATTCAATATAATCATGCTAAAATACAAGCGTTATTGAGAAGAGCGGATAAAGATGGTATTGATTATTCTGTTGCAGCTTATAAAGGTTTGACAGAAATCTCAGAAGCAGAGGCTGATTTAGTGGCATTATTATCAAAACTGAACGATAAAATTGTTGAATCTGCAGATGCATATGCTCCATCAATTATTGCTAATTACGCTTTTGATGTGGCAAAACAATATTCTAAAGTGTATTCTGAATCACCTATTTTCAATGAAGAGGATGATCAGAAAAAGGCATTTAGAATTGCATTATCAAAACAATCATCTGATGCAATCAGAATTGCATTGAGCTTGATTGGTGTTCAATCTCCGTCAAGAATGTAATCTTAATTATAGATAACTTAAAAGGCTACTTTTTCATTGAGGAAGTAGCCTTTTATTGTTTAAGTATTTCTATGCAACCTACGCAGTAGTTGTAGGAATTGGCTTAGGCTTTTTATCATCATCTATAGAGACATAAACAAAAGTACCTTCTGTAACAAGGTAGTTATGAAGATCGGTATGTCCTTTTAATAATGGTTTAGCCCATACTTCTAAATGAATTTTTAAAGAAGTTCTACCTGTTTTTACCACTTCACCATATACGCATACAGCATCTCCAACGCTTACAGGTTTATGAAATGTCATACCATCTACGGCTACAGTTACAGTTCTTCCAAGTGCTGTTTCCTTTGCTAAAATTCCTCCCGCAATATCCATCTGGGACATAATCCATCCACCAAAAATATCTCCATTTGCATTGGTGTCAGCAGGCATAGCTAGTGTACGAAGTAATAGATCTCCCTTAGGAGTGTTATTGTCCAACATAATCAAAAAGTTTAGGTGTATATCTGCGAATATATGAATATTTATTTTCTGTTATCTTGAGTTTAAAAAATAAGATTTTAGTGTATTCTTTACAGGTAAAATATAATTATTTTAATAAGCGATTATTAGTGTTGTTGTAAGGTGTTGAAAATCTGATGATTACGATATAATCATTCTAAATAAAAAATTAATATAGATTTTTTAATATTTTAATGCATACTTCTAATATTTTTGGCTACCTTGCATATATATGAGTTGAGTTTCTTATTTATAACTATTTAAAATACGGTAGTTTCCAGTTTTGGATCGTTTTTCACATTTGATATTTCATCTCAATATTTGTTTTTTTTATTACCATTTTTATTTGTTGAAGATGAATATCTTTGTAGCAAAATTAAATTACAATACTCAAGAAGAAGCGTTAAGAGTATTATTTGAAAACTTTGGGGAAGTTTCCTCTGCTAAAGTAGTATACGATCGTGAAACAGAACGTTCAAAAGGATTTGGTTTCGTAGAGATGCCAAACGACGAAGAAGCGACAACTGCTATCGAAAATTTGAATGAATCAGAATTAGATGGCCGTACTATTGTAGTAAAACAAGCTCGTCCACGTGAGAACAACGGTGGTAACCGTGGTGGTGGATATGGCGGTGGTAACCGCGGTGGTGGTTACGGCGGCGGCGGCTATGGCGGCGGCGGTTACAATAGAGGTGGTGGAAGATACTAATTCTACAACATCTAAGTAATTATATCCGAAGGTCTAACAACTAAGATTGTTAGACCTTTTTCTTTTGCCCAAAGAATTTACTATCTTATTATTTACCCTTAATTATTTAGTGATTAAGTACACGGATACCCAAAAACAATCATGAAATGAAATTTAAAAAGATCATTCTATTTGTCTTATCTTTTTTTATCCTAGCCTTTATCTCCAAAGCACAGAATACCAGTATACCAAAAGAACAGTTGCAAATGTATAAGGAAATTCAAAGCCTTATTGTTGCAGACTCTATTTACAGAGACCTTTTAAGGCGTCAATTAAAAAAATTAGATTCACTTTCGAATAAAGGTGTCAAAAAGAAAGCAAAATTTCTAGTTAAAGGAAAGCCTGTAATTCCATTTGAAGATACCTTATTTTATGTCCATAGAAGAAATAATATATCGGCCCTTCAAAGAGCAAAAGTACTTTCAGATTCCATAGTGGAGATTGCTGAAAACACACTTTACTTAATTGATTCAGTTGAATTACAAATTTTTGATACCAATTATCAATTGGTTTATCAAGAGATTGTACTTCATACTATAGATTCTATTGATGCTTCTTTAAGTTCAATGTCTACAATTGAGTTGGCAAAATTTCGTCAAGAACAAATCAATCATGCATTAAGGGATAAGATCAATTATCAAGGGCAAGTATCAGGTATTATCGCTTTGATTGGGTTAGTGATTTTACTGATCCTAATTGTTGTCATCAATAGAGTTTACAAGGTGACAATGATTAAGGTGATTAGAGATGAAAAAGGTTGGTTTAGAAGCAAAACAGTCAAAAATGTGAGGATCTTGACAGAAGAAAACCAAATTTTGATTGCAAGGTATATTTTGGCAGGAATCCGAATTACACTCATTGTAATTTTAGTTTCTCTATATCTACCAATTGTTGGTCGTTTTTCACCTCCTTTACGTGATTTTTCAGATGAGGTTTTTGGCTATATCATAGATCCTTTTGTAGAGATTATTTACGCTATAATTGCCTATACACCAAGCCTTTTAAAAATCATCGTTATTATTCTAGTTTTTCATTTTACGATCAGAATAATTAAAACATTTGCTAAAGCGATTGCTGAGGAACGGTTAAAAATACATGGTTTTTATCCAGATTGGGTACCGCCTACTATGAAAATCATCAAGTTCGTGCTTTATACTTTTATGGTCATTATGATCTTTCCACTATTACCGGGTGCCGAATCTCAAGAGTTTAGAGGCATTTCTGTATTTGTGGGTGTTTTACTCTCAATAGGTTCCACCTCAGTGATTACAAATGCTATAAGTGGAATTGTGATTACATATATGCGGAGGTTTAAGATTGGAGATTGGATTAAAATTAATGATGTAATGGGAGAGGTGGTAGAGCGTTCATTGTTTGTGACTCGTTTGAAATCTTCCAAAAATGAAATAATAACCATTCCCAATAGTAAAATATCAGAATCGAATACTATTAATTATTCTCAACCCATTAATCGATATAAATTAATAATTCACACTACCGTTACCATTGGATATGATGTGCCGTGGAGAAAAGTACATGCTATGTTGAAAGAAGCTGCAGAAATGACTGATGGGTTAATCGCAGGTGAAATTCCCTATGTGTTACAAACCTCTTTAGATGATTATTATGTAAGCTATCAACTCAATGCACATACTAGGCAACCTCAGAAAATTCCAAGAATCTATTCTAAATTACATCAAAACATACAAGATATATTTGCTAGAGAAAAAGTGGAAATAATGTCTCCACATTATAGAGCAAATAGGGAGGATAATGAAATCACAATACCTGACTTTAAATTAATGAAAGATGATGAGGTTTCTGAACCAAAAAATAATGAAAAAGATTTAGGCAAGGATAACGACAAATAGAGAAGATGCTACATCATAATTGATGGTTTCAAAAACTTTTGTCATTTTCGTCCTATGAATTTATGGTTGAAATTTTTCAAACTTCTTTACAAAGTGTTTTTTGTAGGTAGTGCTGTATTGCACCAGAAATTTTTTATAAAGAGACATTTAATTCCTCAGTTAAAACCTTTTTTTGAGAATTCTGATCACACATTAACAGCTACTGATTATAAAAAAATCACAAGATATTATGGATTGATAGTACCCGCTATTTTAGGAGAATTAATATGTTTTCTTCGAAAAGAGAAAATGACCTTTGAGGAACGGAAATATAGTACTTATCAATGTAGTTTGACAGGCTTAGTAGATGATTTTTTTGATATTCAGGAATATACTTTAGATGAAGTTAGACAAATGGTGTCTTTTGAAAAACCTCCCATTAATTCTTCTGAAAAGTTATCAGAATTTTTACATCGTGAGAGTGTACACTTTTATAATACAAGGGAAGGTTACCTTAAAAGTCTTGATGATGTTTTGTGTGTTCAAGAAGATAGTAGACAACAATTTCATCAAGGGGTGTTGAATAAGGAACAATTACTTGACTTAACTATACGAAAAGGGGGAGAATCGTTTCTTTATTTTATTCGTCTTTATCTTAAGAAAGTTACTCCTCAGGATGATGACTTTTTCTATTTACTAGGCGGAATAACCCAGTTTAGTAATGATATTTTTGACCTTTATGAAGATTTACAAGAAAATGTAGATACATTACTCACAACTTCAACATCAATCAAGGAAGTAAAGAATTTATATTATAGCTTAATTAGGCAACTTTTTGAAAAGTCGACTGATACTTCATTCCAGAAAATAGGGTCATTTTTAGAGTTTTATAGTATAGGAGTATTCAACAGGTGTGTCATTTGTTTAGATCAATATGAATCTTTACAGAAGTCTTCACCTTCTGGTATATTTCAACCAAAATTGTACAGCAGGAGTGATTTGATATGTGATATGGAAAAGCCGTCAAATTTGATAAGGTCTTTTACTATAGACATAAAAAAAGAGATCAATTATTCATCAATCTCTTCAAAGTAATTATATTTTCAGGATGAAGGTTAAATCTGTTTTTTAAGCAGTACTTAACTATTCTTAATCATAGGAATGGACAAAACAGTTACAGCAGAAACCATAACAGCAACAAGTGATGCCATAATAACACCGAGTTCAGTATTAGCATTAATGGCTGTTTGAATTACTCCAATATCTAAAATTAGAAAAACAGTAGGTACGATAAATAGCAAAAACTTTTTCATGATGATTGTTGTTTTAAGTGTGTGTTATTTAGTGTATTATATAATTTAATACGTATTTAATAGGCTGTTAGATAATGACATTAACATTTGATATAAATCTTTCACTTATTAAAAAAATAATCACTTGATTCTTGATTTTTCATATAATAAATTGTGAAAAATTTGAATAATCGATGTTAACAAGAAGACCACGCCGTAATAGAAAGTCAGCCGGTATTCGTCAAATGGTTCAAGAAACTTTATTGACAGTAGATGACTTCATTTTCCCTTTATTTATGATTGAAGGAGAAAATAAAAAAGAAGAGATACCATCAATGCCTGGTATTTATAGATATACGTTAGATCATTTATTGGTCGAAATTGGAGAGTGTATAGATTTAGGTATCAAATCATTCTGCCTTTTCCCTTCATTAGGAGAGGATAAGAAAGATAGTATGGCAACTGAAGGAAGCAATCCAGAAGGTTTGTATCAAGTTGCTTTATCTACAATCAAAGAAAAATACCCTGACGCTGTCTTAATGACAGATGTAGCAATGGACCCTTACAGTTCTGATGGTCATGATGGAATTGTTAGAGATGGCAAAATCATTAACGATGAAACTTTAGAGGTTTTAGGCAAAATGGCGTTGGCACAAGCGAAGGCAGGTGCAGACATCATTGGTCCTTCAGATATGATGGATGGTAGAATTGGGTATATTCGTGAAGTATTAGATGATAATGGATATACAGATGTTTCTATTATGTCTTATTCTGCAAAATACGCTTCTGCTTTTTATGGTCCATTCCGAGATGCTTTAGATTCAGCACCTAAATTTGGTGATAAAAAGACTTACCAAATGGATCCGGCCAATGTAAAAGAAGCATTAATTGAAGCCGAACTTGATTTTGTAGAAGGAGCTGACTTCTTAATGGTTAAGCCTGCATTGTCTTACTTAGATATAATCAAAACGTTATCTGATAATTTTGATATTCCAATCACAGCCTATAACGTTTCAGGAGAGTATGCAATGCTTAAAGCTGCAGCTCAAAACGGGTGGTTAGAAAATGATAAAACAATGATGGAGATGCTATTGAGTATCAAAAGGGCAGGAGCAAGTGCTATTTTAACTTACTTTGCTAAAGAAGCCGCTGTACTTTTGAGAAAATAGACTTTCTATAAGTTATTTTTAAAGCTTTCTATTAGACAATTGTAAATTGCTAGTAGAAAGCTTTTTATTTTTCAAGGTTTAAAACATACTAATTAGATGCATTATTCGATAAAAATTAACGAGTCACACCAATATTTTCTTTCCATTCAACTTGTCTTTAATGCGGATGAAGAGCAAATGCTAATCAAACTACCTTTGTGGCGTCCCGGTAGGTATCAAGTTCAGAATTTTGCAAAGAATATTAGAAGTTTAAATACTTCGAAAGGGAAAATAAAAGTAAATGGTAGAAATGAATGGTTACTTTCAGACGTAAAAAAAGGAGAGCAGGTCACCATATCGTATGATTATTATGCTAGGCATCAAGATGCAGGAGGTACATGGGTAAGTGAACATTTTTGTCTGATTAATTTTATTGGATGTGCATTGGTTCCTGCGTCACAGTTAAAGAATAAAATTGACGTTGAACTCCTTTTTGATAAGGCTTTCAAAATAGCGTCATCAGCTAAAGTAGAAAATGGAATCTTTACTTTTGAAGACTTTGAAGAATTAACCGAAACTCCAATTCTTTTAGGTAAACAACTTCATCACGGTAGTTTTATTGAACACGAAGTTACTCATCACATTTGGTTACAAGGAGATATTACCCCTGATTGGGAAAAAATAATCAAAGATTTTAAGGCATTCACTAAAGTACAATTAGAGATTTTCGGCTCTTTTCCTCATAAAGAATTTCACTATCTCTGCATTCTTCCAATTTTTAAACATTATCATGGTGTTGAACACCATAAAAATACTGTCGTTACATTAGGACCTTCAAATGATTTTCATCAGGAAGATTTTTACAATAATCTTTTGGGTGTGAGTTCACATGAACTATTTCACGTATGGAACATCAAGCAAATAAGACCTAAAGAGTTATTACCTTATGACTTATTTAAAGAAAGCTATTTTGATACGGGTTATGTAGCAGAAGGGGTGACGACTTACTATGGTGATGCTTGTTTGTACAGAGCGGAGGTGTTCAGTGAAAGTCAATATAAGAAAGAACTGAATACATTATTAGATAGGCATTTTGAAAATCAAGGAAGGTTTGTAAAATCTGTCAGTGATTCCTCATTGGAATTATGGGTAGATGGATATGAAAAAGGTATCCCTTCAAGAAAAACATCTATTTATGTAAAAGGTGCGTTAGTAGCCCTAATGCTAGATAGTGAGATTCAAAGAATGACAAATAAGGAGAAAAGTTTAGATGATGTAATGTTTTTATTCAACCAGCAATATGGTGGACAAAAGAAAGGTTATACCTCAAAAGACTTTCAGGAAATAGTTCAGCAAGTTTGTGGTGAGGATATGGAACGTTTTTTCTCTGATTATGTTTATGGAACAAAATCACTTGAACTTCAGTTAAAAAAATGCTTAGAGTTTTTAGGTTGGAAAGTTGAACAGACAAATGCTCAAAGTAAATGGATGAGTGATTTTGGGATTAAATTATCCTCTACTGGAGAAGTTGTAGATATAGCATATAATAACAATGAAGACATTCAAGTAGGAGATGTTTTTAAATATTGTGAACAACAAAAAGTGACATCTTGGGAAAATGTCTTGATGAATAAAGAAAAAATAGATATTTATTTAGAAAGAGATGGACAAATACTTGCAAAACAGTTGGTTGCAAAGAAAAAAATGTATTATTCGAAGTTAAGTATAATTTAATATACTTATCTTTGAAGGATAATGTTAAAGCACGATTTTGGAATTTTAAATAAATACTGATAGCTGTTGCTTCTCTATTTAAATTTTTATGTAAAAACTCAATTTCATTTCAAACTGACATGAAAAATTTACTCTTAATTTTTTTATTTCTTACTTCAACCGCTGTTTTCTCTCAAGAAAAAAATCCTATAGAACTTTTCTTTAAAAATGCTGAAAAATTCAGAATTGCTAAAGATTATCATAGGGCTATTGTGGAGTATGAACAAGCTATATCTTTGTCGGATACTGTCGCAAAAGTACACTATTGGAAAGGTGTATGTAATCTAATGATTAAAGACACCACAAGGGCTCTTCAAGATTGGCAAAAAGTAATTGCATTGGACAATAATTATTTGCCAGTATACCCAGCTCTTTCGAAGGTATATCAGAATCAGAAGAAATATTCTCAATATAAAAAATATGTTGATGTATGGTTGAAGGTGGAGAAAGATCCACTAAAAAGAATAAATCTTTGTGTAGAGACTGCAAATTTCTTTTTCTACCAAGACCGTTTTCAGGACGCTAGAATTTACTCTCAAAATGCACTTAGCATTGCACCTGACCATGTAGAGTCACTTTACTTAGATGCTCAAATCACAAACAATCTTGGAAAATACAGTGAATCTATAACGACGATTGATAAGATTTTGAGTCAATTTGCTGCTAATGCACCAATTAATCAAACGGCAAAATACTATTATGAAAAAGGCATGGCTTATTATTTACAAGAGGACTATAAGAATGCAATGCCAATTTTAAGTAAGGCAGATGTAGGGCCTTATAAGCCATTTATAACAAAGCTAAAACCAGATTATTTCTTTGCAGTAGCCTCAGCTTTGGAAGATATTTATAATTTTGATCAAGCTAAAACGATGTTGGAAAAGGCAATGAAAGTTGATCCTACTTATATTAAAGCGAATATATTGTTGGCAGACATTATTGTAAAAGAAGAGCATCATCATAAAGGAATTCATTTGTTTGAACTTGGTCTAAAAGATTACAAAGGGTTTGATAAACTTTATTTAAAAGCTTATGACCAATTTATCGATATTCTTATTTGTGCTAAGAAATATGAGAAGGCTTTAAAATACGCAGATGAGTGTTTGGCAAACTTTCAAGGTGCGAGAAACATTTTATATTATAAACTTGTTGCTCAATATAAATTGGGTAAAAGAGAAGAGGCTATTAACACAGGAGTTAATTTGTTGAGTAATTCGAACGTATCACCTCAAGAGTTTGTGAAATATAGCCTATTGATGGGATATGTATATAACAATCAGGATTTACAAAAGTGTATTCAATCTTTTCAAGATGCACGTAAAGGACCTTATTTCCCTGCTGCTACTTATTCTATAGAATTTTTTAGTACTGAAAAAAATAATGGTGCTCAAATGTAGGAAACACTTATAAGATATAAAATATTAATGCCTTGTCCATTACAGCTCCATTAGGGACTGTAATGGACAAGGCATTTTTATTATTAATGATTATTAAAACAAAAAACAGCTCTTTGAAATTAATTCCTTGTTAAAATTTAAGATTTATGTCAACTTGTCTGATAAAATGATGATATATTTGTACATCAGAATTGATCTAAACTACAATGTGTGTACTATTTATTCATCTTTTCATTTCATGGAAATTATTTATCATCAAAATATCTCTTTCAATAACAATTTTTTAAGACACATCTTAAGTTCCTGATGTGTTATTACAGATAAGCAGTTGAACGAATAAAATTGGAAGGTTTGGATTTTCTTTTCAGTCTACTCTTCGTTAGAATATCATCACGTAGCTGCGGCTATGGTTATCCAACTTACCCTAATTTCAAATGTACAACAGCTTAGTTAAGCTCTTAATATTATCTGGTTTTTATAATGCATAATCGAAAATGACAACCTGTAATAATTTGTTACAACTCATTTCTTTATTTTCTTCGATTATTTGGCTAATTAGAAATTATAAAGATTCTTATTAAGAATACTAATTAACAGTAGATATAACCTGTTATTTATTTTTTTGATGTCTAGTTGTGTAAAGACATTATCTAACAACAAACAATTATTTACGATACAAGATTATATTAAAATGCCTAAATTTAATTTACTGAGAAAAGTTGACAGAAATATATCAAACGACAATACATTTGATAAAATGAAGGAATTTGAATCACTTTCTAATTCTATTAATTCCTTAATGAGAAAAAAGAAAAATATTGAGAATTTTTTAGAAGACCCAGAGTCATTTAATAGTGTCTCACTTCATATACTAGGAGATCACAAATTAGGATTCCAAGAGGAGCTAAACTCACATGATATAATTGGTGTATTGTCGAATAAGTTAGAGAGTATTGAGGAAGAATTATCATTAGAGAAAAATAAGCTCAAG
Source organism: Flammeovirga sp. OC4 (assembly GCF_000812565.1). GTDB lineage: Bacteria > Bacteroidota > Bacteroidia > Cytophagales > Flammeovirgaceae > Flammeovirga. The sequence goes on from NZ_JTAM01000012.1 coordinate 150,323, forward strand.
AATTTATTATAGTTCAATTGGTTTATTTTTCAGAGGTTTTAATATTTTATTTTAATTAATGTTGGGATAATAGTGTTTTTATCGATTTTATGGAGTAGGGGGCATAAAAAAACACTCACTAAATAAGATTTATATTCTTAATTTTAGTGAGTGTCATAATGTCTTAAAAAAAGATTTAAGATGTGTTGTCTATATATCAATTATGGAATTTATCCTGTTTTTTCAATCTTAAAAATCTTATGTTTTAATGTTTTCTCTTTTGCAGTAATAGGCGTTTTTTGACAATGCTCTTTATAATAGCTTACTCTTAATTTTAAGAATAACGGAATAAAATATAAAGATGATAGTATTAGAACTAACAACATTACATCATTGATAAAAGAACTTATACCTAATACAGATATAGTGAAAACACCAGAAAAGGCTAAAATCATTGAGCTTGCTGAAGCATGAGTAAGACCAGTTCTGATAAGAATGTGATGAATATGCTTTTTGTCAGGAGAAAAAGGAGACCTTCCTGATAAAATTCTTATTGTAAATACTCTTAAAGTATCAATAAACGGGTAGATGAAAAGAGCTATTGCTAAGCTAATAGGAGCATTTATCTTGTATGGATTTGTCAAATCAAGAGCAAAATCAATATTTACAAAAATGATTAGGGATATAGATAAAAAGAAACCTAAAAACAAAGAACCTGCATCTCCCATAAATATTTGAGCTTTACCCCAATTATAGTATAAAAAGCCTAAACAAGCGCCAGTCATCGAGAACATCGCTAATGAAATAGTAATTTCGTCCACTAGATAGAACCAAATTCCTAAGCTAAATGTTATGAAGGTAGCAATACTGCCTGATAAACCATTGATACCATCAATTAAATTAAAGGCATTTGTAAGGCTAATAATGACAAATATTGACAACCCGTAGGAAATTAAAAGTGGTAGCTCAGTATCTGGGTAAAGGGTATAAAGTGAGCTAATGCGAACATCACCAAGTACTACTACAATAAATGTAGCAAGAAATTGTATGATTAGTTTATTCCTTGGGCTCAAAGGAAGCATATCGTCCCTGGTACCCATAAAAAGCATGAGTATTAAACCAAAGAAAAGGAAGTTAAGATTTAGGGAAGATGTATCTTCTCCCCATAGGCAAAATGATAGGGTAAATCCAAGGAATATTCCTACTCCTCCCATCGCAGGTATAAGTCCAGTGTGAATTTTTCTGCCACCTGGAGAATCCATTAGACGGCTTTTGATAATTACTTTTCGGACTTCGGGTACAGCGATTAAAGATATAGTAAGAGACGTTAATAAGGATAAAAGTAATATGAGCATAATTTATTTATTTAGTATATCATCTTTTCAGCAAGCATTATATAGTTACCCCACTAGTTCGGACT
>NZ_JTAM01000127.1 GCF_000812565.1 Flammeovirga sp. OC4
AAGTCAGAAAAAGCAGCAAAACGTGTAGGAAACAATGTATATGTTTTTCTACGAGATGTTCTCAAACTACCAATCAATCGAGAAAAAAGTGGAAAACGTCGTCCTCTAGATTTTGAGGTACTTGGCTATGCTTTTGTATCGAGCTATAAGAAAGGTTCAAAAGGACAATACCAACTTGTTGCTAAGCTTGATTCATGGAAAAAGTTGAAGACAAGTCTCAAAGAGGTAACTCGAAAAACTACTCCCATGAGTTTTGATGAACGCATCAAGAAGCTCTTAGAAATCCAAAGAGGTTGGGTGAACTACTTTAGTTTGGGCAACATCAAGCGAAAGCTTAAAAAGGTAGATGAATGGGTAAGAAATCGTCTTCGTTATTGCATC
>NZ_JTAM01000128.1 GCF_000812565.1 Flammeovirga sp. OC4
AGAACGGAAACGGAAAAACTTAATACGCTTAGGAATATCTTATGATCAGGCTTACGCTTGGAGCAGAACGAGGAAAGGCGGATGGGCAGTTGCTCAAAGTCCTATTCTTATCACCACAATCACCTTAGAGAGACTTGAGAAAAGAGGGTATATTTCTATGTCCGATATCTACAAAAAGTTAACCGAACGGTAATCAACCGCCGTATACGAGGCCCGTATGTACGGTGGTGTGAGAGGCTCTCCCCGTCATTTATTGGCGGGGCAGTCTACTCGATTAACTTTATTTTTCGTGTACTATTGTAAAGACAAGCACACGAATATTCTTGTCTTTATGTCGAGCAGGTTTAAAGGTCATTTGATTCAATTCTTCTAAGATGTAAGGTTCAAGTTTGTATGCACAACCATATCGTACAGAACCGTTTGAAATTGAACCATCCTTTTCGATTACAAATTGAATTAACAACCTACAGCTACTGTCCTTTAATTCGCTGACTTGGTAACTTAGTTTGGAATATAGTTTATTGCCAGTTTCAATGAGTTCATCTACGCTTATTGGTTGATCAACTAGATAATTAGGGTAGATTGGAACCGATTCATTATCTGAGATCTTGTAACTTATGATGTCAATAAACTTATTCTTCTCGTACAAGTAAGTGACTTGATTTCCTAGCTCATCAGTTTTGTCAATTTTCCCGTCGATTATTTCGGGGTTTAGAGAAAGCAATTCTCCTGATCCTTCAAATCCATGAGATAAATTGATTAGAGACCACTGTCGATACTTGTATTTTTTTGATATTTCATCGTAATGGACATATCGAACAAAAAAAGCAGAGTCTTCAGAAGATACAATCCCATCAATTCCGTAGTAAACAGTATCTAAACTCTGACCTATTGCTTGTGTTAAAGAGAGTATAAAAACTAATATACAGCTAGTAAATATTTGAGCTCTCATATTGATTAAAGTTAACGTTGTGTATATGCAAACTAGGCGGTTGCGGGCTTCAAACTTATCAAACCTTTGAGAAGTTGAAGGGGGCTACAATCGTTGATATTACTTCTATTTCGTCTATTTTGTATATACATTGTTGTGCTTAGTTTTCTTTTTCTGGGTAAAACTGTTCTTCAATTCTAGATTTTAATTTATTCTCTAACTCTTTATTTAGCATTATCTCTAATTGTCCAGAGTCGTTGATTTTAATTCCTATTTCAGTATGACCATCCTCTCTTTGACTTATGAAAGCAGAAGGGTAGAAGACCTTACCTTCATCTAGTTCTATTACAAAGGTGTTACAGATTTTTTGATTATAAACTTCAAATTTCTTTGGCAGACTGGAGTGATCAACGGTATCTTTATTCATACCTATAGGTAAAACACCATAACCATCTACCTCGCCATTTAAGAAGGAAGATATAGCAAGGACCCCATTGAAATATTTGTAAGAAAGAATTAAATAAGGTTCAAGTTCTAACTTTTTCTTTTGGGATGAGTATTTGCCTCTCCAAATGATGTATGAAAATTCAGTAAGTTTTGTGAAAGATTGGGTATCTGAATCAAAATATATTATTTCAAATCCAGCACCCCAGTTTTTTTTGATAGTTTCTAAGGAAAAAGATTCTTTCGAGAGTAATCCAGATAGTAGAATGGTATTAACTGAAAGAGCTTTATTAGTTATGTTAGTGTTTCCACTACATTCAATATTTTCATTCTTATATCTATTACATTCTTCAATGAATCCAGTAGCCCCAGTACCTACAGCATTAATCGTATTGAAGTATTCGTGAGGTTCTGTTTTCCAATATCCATCACTTATTGTAATACTAATAAATGATTCGGATTGTGAATCATAAAAGAGAAGTAGAAAAGCTGATTTAGAATACTTAGTTAAATCTAATTCGTCTTTAAACTTATTTAAAGATTCCGTATCAACCTCCACCTTGTCTAAATATGTGTTTAACTCATTGTGGAAAGTTTCTATTTCCGTTAAAAGACCAGCAGAACCTAAGGCCAAGTTAGAGTTAATGACTTTGATTTTTTGGTTCAGCTTAACAGGGAAATTTACCATGTCCTTAGGCATGTACTTTTCAACACCTTCAAGAAAAGTAGGTATTTTAAAGTCGTCTTTTCTCGTAGGAGAACTGACTAATAAATCTCCAATCAGAATAGGGAAACCGTCATTGAGTGTATTTGCAATTAGAGTCATATATAAAAATTATTAAGCACAACATTTGAGGTAATTTTTGTCTCTCAACTATCCTCTAAATTATAAAATGTAGTTCGAATTATAAAACTTACCGAATGTTATGTTGAGACTTTTTTTGTTCCGTTTGAACCACTAAGGACCACCAAGAACCATAAGATTTATTTTATTTTTCAAACGCTCCACAAAAACAATCGTAGGAGGCGAGACAAAACCTACCACAACACGACTTTCCAACTTTTCAAAAATTCCTATGGAGTTTATCTCTTGATAAGAAACGTAAGAATTTTGTGAGAAAAGCATTAAAGTCTATTTCAATTAAAAGGGATTTTAAGTAACTGAAAGTCATTGATATTTGATTTTTATTTCAGTAACTTACTTGAGTCTTTTTGACGTAACACTCGTCATACAAGTTGGAGACTTGAAACGGTCTTCCGTAAAGACTCAAAACCATATTTCCATCCCATTTTTAATCTCCTTATTTTCTCGAAAAGTTGAAGTCTTGCA
>NZ_JTAM01000129.1 GCF_000812565.1 Flammeovirga sp. OC4
CGATAATAACCACATTCACTTTATACCAATAATGTGACCTAGTGGCGTATATCTATTAATAAAAAGTGCTTCCAATTATCCGTGAAAAATAGTTTGCTATTTGATTGTTGAAAGCTTTGACAATTTATATGTTATTGTATTACAAATCAAAAAATGGTAAAGTATTTTTACTGATGAAGGGAAAGCAAAATCATTGGATACATTTATTTGTTCATTTTAGTTCATTTGCGCCTGTTCAATATACTCTTTAGGACTCACTCCCACCTTCTTTTTAAACAATCTCGAAAAGTATTGAGGATACTCAAACCCTAACTCATAAGCCGTCTTAGAAATAGACGCATTTGGAGCAAGTAACAGGCTTTTCGCTTCACCAATCAAATAAAGATTAATCTGATCTACGGCAGTTTTTCCCGTTTCTGCTTTAATCGTATCACTCATATATCGATGACTAACATCCAGTTGTTCCGCCAACCAATCAACAGTAGGAATTCCCTTTTCCTGCAACTGTCCAGCCTCAGAGTAAGCATTAAGAATGTTTGTAAAACGTGTAAACAACACCTGATTTAGTTCTTGACGATTAAGGAATTGACGTTTGTAGAACCTGTCAATATATTTTAACATGGTCTCCAGATGAGATAGGATTAATTCTTTGCTGAATTCGTCTTGGTTATTGTGGTATTCAGCCTCAATGTTTCTATAAATTGATTTGATAATTTCTTCTTCTTTTGGAGACAGATGAAGTGCTTCATTGACTTGATAGTTGAAGTAGTTGTACTTCTTGATTGTATCGTAAAGTGGGGTACCTGAGAAATAATCTTTATGAAAACAAATGTGGTAGGCTTCAGCACTAAATACCACTCCTTTAAAAATCAACGTCTGATTTGGAGCAGTACAAAGCAAAGTCCCGTCCTTGCAATCATATTTAGTCCTTCCATAGGCAATCTCTCCTGAAACAATATTCTTTAGAGTAATTGAATAGAAATCACTGATCACTTTAACCTCTTCCTCTGAATTGTCCTCACACTCTGTGCTATCATTTACCCCTTGAGTATGATTGATTACACTAAACAAAGGGTTTTCTGGTGGAGGAAAACTATTTTGTGCATGAAAGTCTGATATCGATTTAAATTCTAATGTTTTCATCTTATTCCTAAAGTTACGAAAAAAGGAAAATTCCGCAGTCGTTTTTACACCACTGCGGAATATCTATTGTTTTTTTATTATTTACTGAAGAACTCTGCTACTGCATCCGCTGATACTTTTACTGCCTCTGGCTTGTAATAGAAATCAACATGAGTAAAGTTGTCTAACGCTAAAACTTCATGCTCACACGTTAGCTTTTCAATAAATTGTGTTGAACATACATTAGTGTAGGATTTTGTACTATAGATTACAATAGAGGGCTGTATGATTTTGTCTGCATAGGCTTCTCCAATGGAGAATAGTGATTGCATGGATTGGTCTCCAATATGCATGTTTGTGTAGTTTTCTACAGCGTCAACACCTCTTACCCCTGTTTTACCATAGTAATCATACGTCTCACTTCCCATAGGTCCAGCGATGGCTACATATTCCTCTTTTGTCATCTCGTCATCAAGTCCAAACGGCGCGACATAATCAGGCTCACCTGTTTCATACTGCTTTTGCATTGAGGCATTTGCTGCGGCAATTTGTCCCATCACCATTTCTTTATTAGACCATTGGAAACCATCTGCTGCCATCATACCAGAAACCATCGCGATTTTCTTTATTCTATGATCAGTCACTGCTGCAGAAGCGATTGTTGATCCACCTTGACAAACACCAAGTCCATAAATCTCATCTACAAAAGGTAGTGATCCTAAATAAGAAACAGCATCCCAAGTATTTTCTATTAATCTAAACGTATATCTAGATTGCTTATGCTCTCCAGGTAATGCTGGCGAGTCTCCCATACCTAAATAGTCAAATCCTAAATAGATAAATCCTCTTGCTGCCATTTCAGGGCCATAAGTGGCAGGAATTTGCTCTTTTACTTGTGGGAATGGACTTGCTCCTACAATGGCCTTATACTTTTTATTCAGGTCAAAACCTTCGGGAAGGTATAAATCTCCAGCTAACTGTACTCCAAATGATGTAAATGTTACTTTGTTTTTTCCTGCTTTTAAATTTTCCATTTTCGTATTTTTTAAGTTGTTTTTGATTTGTTTTTGTGCTGATACATTTAGTGTTAAGCCTGTAATCAGCATCAGGCTCATGATTGATTTAATAATAGTTTTCATAACTCTTATTCTCTGTTACAAAGGTCATAATTAAAGCGACCTAAATACTTAAACATTTTAGTAGAAGACTTACACTTTTTCGTTGTTGAGATTTGGAATAAGCTCCAGCGTAGAAGCTTCATGTTTTTGAGTATTAAAACCTAGCTTCATTATTGGGTAAATTATTCCCAATTTCTTTTTATAGGCTTTATTAATTTTTGGATTGATATCCTCTAGATCCGCTGGAGTTTTCCCGATGATAGGGATGATGGTATCACCATATTTGATCTCTCCATTAGGTGATTGCTGAAAAGCATGATACCAACTTTTTTTTCCAAACTTGTATTGACGTACAAAGAACCTTCCTTCGGCTTCTACAATTGTAATGTCAATAAAGCGATGCTTATTACCTGATCTAATTTGATGCACGTTATCTGCATTGATCAGTTCTGTGATCTCTTGTATTGTCATAATTTCTTTTTTGAATTATTACTAATACAAAGGTCAGGAGAAGGGGACATATTTGACTTAAACATTTTCGTTGAAGGCTTACACATTTACGTAAGTACATTGTAAACTAAATTATCGTC
>NZ_JTAM01000130.1 GCF_000812565.1 Flammeovirga sp. OC4
AAGCAGATATAAACGAGGTTTAACCAGTCGTTAGAGCTTAGATCAATCACGCCCGAAACACCTGCATCGCAAGCACTGATTGAATTGATTTTGTCTTTTCCTCCTAGTGCAAATAAGTAGGAAATACCTGCTCTATGATCCCATACAAAATTAGTTCCTGTTGCTACAAGTTTAGAGTAGTTGGTATTGAAGATTTGAAGGTCTGCTGAAGGTGTTGTTGCTTCTGCTATATTGGAGAATTCAACAGCTCCTGCGAAGCCTTTCACGCGCACTTGGTACTCGTATGTAGTGCCGTGATCTAGGTTGTCATTTTGCCAAGTTGTCTCGGCGACATCCGTGTCGTGGACATGAAGAAAATCCAATGCTCCTTTCTTTCTTCTCCACACCTCAAAAGCATATAATCCTTGTGAATTATCAGACCAATTTAATGTGATTGATCCGATTTCTGAGGAGGTAGGAACGGCTGATAAACCCGAAGGAGGAGAAGGGATTTCTATATCGCCAGTATTGACTCTAATATTTCTTGAGCTAAGGTAATTCACTACCTCAGCTCGTTCTTGATTTTCGGTATCAAGTATTACTTCTGTTCCTGCTTGAACAACACCGTTTGGATTGAGGTGAGGGTTACGCTGTAAGAAGGCAGGCAAACCCTCAATTGAACCTTCAAGGGTTAATACAAGGTCAAGGATATTTTGACCTTCTGAGGTAGTGAATTTTTGTTTCATTTCATATGTTAATTGGCAGTTTGATAATTTTCGCTAACACCATAAATGGTGGTCGGTTTTCGTGAGACTCTAACGCATTACTTGCGTTGACGTAATTCGTCTCGGTAATCCCAGTGTAAGAGCTTTGGATTGTACCACTACGAACAAGGTTCGGTTCAGTTGCGTCATTATTTGTATCACCTGCCGATGTAGACAAACCATCAACTATCATTAATTGATTGTAATCTCCGTTGATATGATTGTGGGTTTTATCCGTAATAGAGTGCTTATGACTTTGAATACCCGATTGATTGGCTGACAAAGTAATGTCACTTGCACCTCCAACAGTTCCAATTTTACTATAACCATTATTTGCATTTTCATTATTATCTGAATCGGGAAGAATAACACTATCTCCCTTTCCAATAACAAATCTACCACGTAGGTCAGGTGTGCCGTTTTGCCCATTGCATAATGCAAAACCTACCATATCACCTATTCCAAGACCTGTCTGATCAAAGTCAGTAAGTAAACCATAATAATCAGTGATCATTCCGGGCTTCAATCCTTGAAATTGTGCAACAGCATCACTATTTCTTTGAACAGGATTTTTGATGATTTCATTATAATCAAAAAGCCCTGTTCCTGAAGCTCCAAATTCCGGAACTAATTTTTCTTCAGTACAAAAATCAAAAGTGCCTACCTTATTATATCCTTCGAGCAAATCATGAGGTTCATGAGATGGCTTAACGGTTTGAAGGTTGAAGACGGGAATTTCAGAACCTACCCCTGTTGCATTGAATGCGTCTACTTTGTGTAAAGTATTTTGATATAACAACCAACCTTCATCACATTGAAAATTATTTCCGTTTTGAGTGAATTCCACCCCTTTAACTCGCACTGGAGCTGTGCTTTCTGTTAATACAGAAGCAAGTGCATCTGCCACGTCTTTTGTGGCATTATATATATGTTCAAAGTCTTTCGTGTTGACGACTAGACCTTTTGAAGGTGTATTAAGAATTTTCATTTCTATATGTATTTGATTTCGTAGATGATTCCAACATGGAGATATTTTTTCAAGAAAACATGGATCGCATTTCCTTGGCTTTGAAGTGAAACTGGCACCTCTACAATTAATTGTGTTCGTTGTAGATTAACCTCATCTTCAGGTGTTCTTACTACTGTTGTTGCACTTTCAGGAGTGCCCAAAAAAGGGATTGTTGCTGAATATTCCGGAGGAAAAACAAGGAACTCCACATTCTCTACAATCTGAGTAATCAGATTTATTGAAGGGTTATTGAAACGTTCTCTGATCAATGTTTCAACACTGAGTTTTGAACGCCCCCAAATGATTTGATCTTTTGCATAATTCCGGAAAGTCAAGAATTCTCTTGATAAGGTATACACATGATGAACTAATAAGTAGACCCAATTGATAAACCTGCTCTTTCGTCGTTTTGGAGGTAACGTCCGATAACTTGTGATCTTAAAATCTAATTCAAACATTTGCAATGGCGTTTATTTGGTAAGTATCCAATTCCATCCAACCAGATGAAGGATAATATCTGGCCTTCACGTCTTCATAAGATGATCCAATCTCAGGCTTTGCCTTCATGATAGTAATATAAAAGTCTTCAGCTCCTTCTACCTCTTTTATATTTTCTACCAAATCTGAAATCAAGAGAGACCCGTTAAAAGGTAGGTTTTTGATATAGTTTTCAACGGCAGATTGCACATTAGCTTCAACAGTTAACCTATCATATTCTGGAGAATAATAGAGGTCTGCATGAAGTATCAGCTTATCGCTTTCCAAGTTAACCACACCCATTTGTGCTCCCGGCTCTTGTATCTCTGAAAGATAAGATTTCACACCTTCCGCTTCTGTCTCAGATAACTTTCCGTCCTCTCCCTTCACTTTCACCAAGGCGACGCCACGACCTGTAACCGCTACAAATTTGACCACTTTTTTACTATCATCTTCCACCTCATAGTAAGGTTGCTTTGACTCCTGATGCAAAAGAATAGGATCACCGTGTTGATACTCTTTGATTTTATCCTCATACCATTCTGCTGTATGTACTTTAGAGGCATCAACCAGTTTATTGACTTCTATTTGATGCAGTTCGAAAATCACTTCTTGCAGATATAAAGCATAAGAAACAACGTACAACCAAAGTCGCCAAATCCCAAACTTTGAAGTTGACGCAGGTTTGTTTAAGTCCGCAAGAGCTTCCTTTAGTGTCTCTTCATCTGTAAGCGAATCAAGCTCTGCTATTTTTTGTTTTTCAGCGACGAGGAGCTCATAGATTTCTTTTCTTGTTCTTGCCATTGTATTGGATAATTAGCGGTTAGAACTTCTATTTTCTTTTTCCTTTTACCTGATTTATTGTTAACTGTCACTTCCTGCTCCACCTTTAACTGATGCCATCCGTTTCGCTTTCTAAATGATTCTAGTACATCAGACGGATAGCTTGACAGAAGGAATTTACCTTCAACATTCTCCAGTCTTTTTAAAAGCATTTCAAAATCCTCAATCGTATAACCATCATAGTGTCCACAATTAGAATTAAAGTAAGGAGGATCAAGATAAAAGAAGGATTCTTGAGTGTCTCGGGAAGTGATAATTCTTAAAGCGTCTGTACATTCTATCTGCACATCCTGTAAACGAATGGCGTAATCCAATGTAAACCCGTCTCTCTTATTCATCACTTTTTTGGAGGTGGTGTTTCGCTTTTTGTCATATCCCCAAGAACCATCAATCTTTGACGCAAAACCTTGAGACGATAACACCCAGACCGCCCAAGCTCTTTTCAGCTCAGAAAACATATCAGGATTATTATAGATAACACTCGCCTTTCGATACATATCTCTTGAATGGAGTGAGATTTGAATTTCTTTTTCCAGAGAAGTAAAATCCTGCTGAACTATTTTATAAAAATTCATCATCTCCCTGTTTGTATCATTGATAACTTCCACACCACTTTTTGATTTCTCAAAAAAGACAGCTCCCCCTCCAAAGAAGGGTTCACAATAGAGTGTGTGACCAGGAATCATTGATACGATTTTTGAAGCAAGTTTTTGCTTTCCACCATAATAGGTGATTGGAGTTTTCATTTGTTGTATTATTAAAGTGTGATATAAATCTTTAGTAATACATTCTTATTCGGGGATAAAGCTGAAGTTTTAAACAACATCTAATGTGAACTTCTCACGTCCAACAATAGACTTCATTTTATTGAAAATCAATCTTGAAGAAGTAACATCTTTATATCCATCTTGATCAATATCATAATGTTTACTTCCTACAATTACACAACCTCTAATATCTCTATTGAAGTTACCTGTATGTATTAATATCAAGCTACGATTTGGAACACCTGTAATATGATAATGATGACCATACTTTCTTGAATACCTTGGGACACACTGATAATGTCCTGATGGAATTCTTGATACATTACGTTGATTATCTTTATCTGCTAATTCTAAAGTTTTACACTCAAAAATCTCTTGGAGACCATCGTAGACTTTCAGAACACCTAATGTTTGTTTTTCATCTTCCTGTAATCTGAATAACATTGCTTTCATAATGATTATCGTTTTTTGATGATAACTGAATTAATCCCGTAAGTCCTTACATTCTCATTAGCACTTACCACTTCCACTGCCCACCTTTTCCGCCCTAAAAACCAAGACCGTTCCCAGTATGCAACAACCTCAAGTGGGACATCTACAGCGTAATCTAGTGTTACAAGCTCATTATCAATTAACCCTGATATGGAGGAATAAGCGTCAGCGTAATAGAATGTCTGGGCTTCCCGTATGACTTCACCGGTATCACTTTGTATGTAAATTGTAGTGTCTGTGATTTGAACCTGATCAATATTCTCTTTGACTTTGAGAGCTATCTGATAAGCCGATTCAAGGTTTTTATAATCCTCCTTCAGGTTTTTGTGTTTTTGAAGCCATTTGAATTTCTCATCTTGATGAAGCTTTTTCAAAGTCTGATTTGAAATATCAAGAGCCTGCACTTTTTTCACCTCCACCTTATATTGTCTTTCTGATTCAATCAGACAAGTTTTAAAGA
>NZ_JTAM01000131.1 GCF_000812565.1 Flammeovirga sp. OC4
CACTTTTTTTACCTCCAAGTTATATTGTTTTTCTGATTCAATCAGACAAGTTTTAAAGAGGTTTGAAGCCTTATACACTTCTTTAAGTTCTTTGGACTTATCAGCATTCAGGCTAAAAAGAATGCTACAAGTCAATAGTAAAGAAAGGATAGACGCTCCCTTCCAATGCTTTTTGAGAAAGCTTAAACTGTTTAATAAAAAGTTCATTTTAATTTCTTTTTTGAATTTCTTCGAATAGATCATCTAACCGAATGAATAATTTGTCTTGAAACTCTTTTTCATCTTGCTTATCACCCTCCAGTAATTTTACAATGGCTCTGTTTGTTTCTGACTGTTGAATCAAAGCACTTGTTACCATAGTATTGCTTTCAATGATGAAGTTTGCCATCACGCAAATAGCGATGATACAGATGACTAATATTGAAATCAGTAACCTCACTACTAAGGTGGTTTCTTTGTCTTTTGCGATATCCTGCAATGCATTTACTGTCATTTTTTACTTGCGTTTAAAATTCAATTCGAAATTTTCAATACCCTGATCAAGGTTTAAGTCTTCAAGCTGATAGCCGTCTTCGTCCAGAGCTTTAGCGAGATCAGAAGAGAACTTGGTTTTGTTCTGTACAGAGTTGATATAATTTTCAATACCAAAGCCTGCCGTGGGGAATTCCTTCCAATCACCTTTGTTTGATTCAATATTCAGTCTTACATTTTGTTCATCAGACTCACCTATTACAAAGTCTCCATTGACAATGAGTAAGTCACCGTCCTCGTCGAGTAGTATATCATGTCCCATGTGTGAAATATTTATTTTCAAGATTCTTTAAATCACTTTTAGAAGTCGATAATGACTGTATTAAAGCTGTTTTAAAACTAGCTCCACCGTCTGAAGCAACAATTGGAGC
>NZ_JTAM01000132.1 GCF_000812565.1 Flammeovirga sp. OC4
GAAATTTCTGTTTCTACTATCATCACTCTGTCCTGATAAAACTTCACATACCTGTTGTTCATCGGTCTACCTTGGTTTAAGTTGTAAAGCCACACCTCATCTGGGTGGTTTAAAACCTCCTCAATCAGGTGGAATAACTGATGCCTCAATTGAGGAGTTTTAATATATTTCCCTTTTGTATGACGTTTAAAGTCTTTTGAAGTCAGCTTTAAAAGCCTACCGTTGTAGTCCCTGAAGGGCATTCCTTTTAGTACTGCGTCTTCTTTGAATAGATCTGCAATGCCGTCTTCATTGATACTTTGGTCAAAAGGGAGTGTACTATTGGAGGCTTTCATTAAGTCTTCCACTTTCTTTCTGTCAAAGGTTTTTGCATTGAGTTCATTGATAGTATTCCCGATTTCCCAATTTTTGATGTAAAGCTGATTTTGCGTAAACACTTCTTTCTGATCGGCAAAGTTGATTGCAAAGCCCTGTTTTTTCATCTTGTCATAATCCTCTCCTAGAAGAGCAATAGCATCACTTCCTTTGTTGACTTCTGGAGGAAAACCATCGGTATAGTCTACTATTTCGCATCGGCACCCCCAATCATTTGGAGGCACAAACTTTCTCCAAGAGGTTTCGTCTTTCTTGAAGATCAACCCATCAAGCAGGCGGTGCTTGTCTCTGACTCTGCTGTCTCCTATTGTTGTGTATTGTGCATAAGGATAAGCGGACTTTGTTTCATTGTCCATCATTTCAAAATAGGATGATGCATTTTGTCCTACTGCCACCGCTTTGTTGTACTCTGCTTTCAAATAGTTTCTGTTGTACCTTGATAGTAACTTCTTGGCTTCATAGCGGAAATCTTCGTATGGAGTTACTTTGCCATCTTCCTGTACTAATAGATTGTTCAGTTCTATTAATGCGGAATTACTTTTTGCAAAGCTGAAATGAAATAAATTTGTTTCCATTGCCATCACCGCTTTATGGTCTGGAGCATCATAGACCTTATGTACTTTTTTGAGCCTGTCATTCCATTCCGAAAGAAGTGCCTGGTACAATTCCTTTGCGGTAGCTACTCCTAACAAGTATGCATGTTTATCAGCCATTGAAAGCTCTTTCCCTTTTTTATATGCCTTCAGAATGTCTGCTGTCACTTTTTTGATTTCCTCCGACTCGGAAAACTCACTGTTTTGAACACCACTGCAACAATCCTGTTTAGGGTATTGTGGAAGGTTTAATTGCTTATTAATAGGCGTATAAACCGCTTTTAAATCCTTGTTAGGGAGTAATGCTTTTTGTTCATTACTCCCTTTCTGAAAATTTGCATGTACTTCCTTTTTGCCTTCAATAGGAATATTGAAATTCGTGCTAATCCATTCTGAAGGAATTTCATGCGTATTGAGTAATTCTTTTACA
>NZ_JTAM01000133.1 GCF_000812565.1 Flammeovirga sp. OC4
ACTAATCCATTCTGACGGGATTTCATGCGTATTGAGTAATTCTTTTACAATTTCCCATTGCTTCTCCTTCGTCAGTGCTTGGGTATTATCCCAATCAAACTCCAATCCTTCAGGTAATATATTGTGCATTGCCATTAATGGAAGTAATTTGTAATTGATCACTTCCTTAATAAATTGACCATCCGAATTTCTTAATCGCTCCTGCATACGTTCATGTACTTCTGACTGGCTTTTGCTTGAGCCATTATCCGAAAGCATTGTTACGGAGTTGATGGCTTTTGATATTTCAGAGTTGGCTCTTTGTACCATCATATCGAAAACTTTGTAAGCATCGGGTTGTTGAGAGCCTTCAATCTTCACTTCGGTACCTAGAGGAAATAAACCATAAGAAGCGGAGCCCATTTCTCGGAGCATTGTTTCAATTTGATCGAGTTCCTTTTGATTCTTGGCGTTGGTAGTGGCATGACGAAAAGGAATACCGAAAATATCAGTGTATTCTGCCCATGCTTGCATTGCATTGCGTTTCCATATTACATAAGGAGCTACTTTATTAAGTAACCCAAGAGTAACCGGAGAAGTAATCTCTATTACCCAAGGCTTATAACCTTCGGAATCATATTGGATGAATTTCGATTTATCAGGATTGAGATAAACCTTCTTTTTGGCAGTGTCTACATTTTCTCTTGGGATGTAAAGAAAGTTGCTAATCATTTTATCAGTTACTTCTTCTAGTTCCATTAAGGTATCTCCCTTGAAAATAGCCTCCATTGCTAACTTAATAAACTGACGAGTTGCGGGCTGTTTGAATACTTTTGTTGCTTCTTCCTCTTTTTCTCCATCCTTTGAAAGGAAAAAATTACGGGAAAGAGTAGATTCCTCTCTTAGTTGTATCTGAGCATGAAGGTGTGCGTCAAGTAATAATTCTTCGTAAAGATCAATAAGAGGTTGCAGGTTTTGTTCCTCTTTGCTTTCAGCTAAAGCAAGAGCATCCCTCCAAGCTTTTATATCTTTTCTTGATCGGTCTCTGTAGCCTTGTTGTATTTTGGCGAGTAAGTTTGATTTCTTAGCGTTTCCAGATCTATTTTTAAAAACCCTGTAATTTCCTCTGTACGGCTTTTTACTTGCTTTGTGGTATGATTTATTGTTTTTCATAATATCTTTTAAATTTGAGGCGGTTTAAAACGAAATAGAAGGGGTTTGAGTAATTATAAAGATGAAACTAACACGAACACCCTTGCACGCCCTTTGGTTTTAATATCTGTGACATTCTTTTGGATGAGAACCGAACCTGATTAAAGTAGCTACTTCGTCATCATTTTCCTTTTCAGGGAGAAGTGCCTGAAGTGTGCCGTCTGCAATTCCCATTAACCACTCAATTGCCTCGTCATATCTATCTTTTCGGTGTGTCGGAACATCCGCAACAGCAAAGGCACTGTAAGCATGATAAAGAGCGATGTCTATACAGTACATCTTGATAAGACTATGACGGGGATCTTTCAAAGTGAATTTCTCGGAAGTGTCAGGTTCTTCTCCAGTAACGCTACTGATACAGGTGTAAACCCGGTAGGCAGTGACTTCCTGGTTCTCTTGTTTGAAGTAGCAAAAATCTCCTGCTGTATAATTTTGAAGAGCATCATAAAGAGGTACATCAAAAAAGATCTGATCCGTGTCATACCTGACATTCAGATAAGAAATCATTTGAGCGATTGCAGATTCTTCTGCCTGTTTGAGTCTTTGATCTTCTGAACTATCCAAAAAGGCTCTTATTTCTCTTTGTAATTGCAGATTGTAATCGGATGGTATAATAAAAGTCATTAGAAATCTCGTTTACGTGTGTTTTGCCCGATTCTTGGAGAAAACCGAGAATGAGCAGTTGATTTATTGAGTTTTGAAATAGCACCTTGATCAGCATCGGGAGCGTCATCAGGAGCACCCGAACCTTCTTCAAAAGCAAGTAACTGATCAAGGTCTGCCTCATGATCTGAAGATCCTTTAAGTTTTTCGTTGTAAAAAACTTGTCTTCTTTCCCAAAATGGTGCAATAGCTTCGATGCGAGTGAACTTATTTCCTTTTGCAGACTTATCGGCAATAATGGGTATATAGTAACCTCGTTCATCGCCTACTTCGTCGAATTCATCAATAAACTCATCCATTGCGAAAAGCCCTTCTATATAATAGAGTACCCCGTGCTTTTCGAGATTCAAATCTTCATAGAGATCATACAGCCACTCCGCACAATCTTTTCTTGATGCTTGTCTTACAAAGCAGGCAATCTGATGAAAGTATCTTCCTTTCTTTCCATAAAGTTTGAGGGC
>NZ_JTAM01000134.1 GCF_000812565.1 Flammeovirga sp. OC4
CGATGCTTGCCTTACAAAACAGGCAATCTGATGAAAGTGTCTTCCTTTCTTTCCATAAAGTTTGAGGGCTTTGAAGTCACCGTTTTTCTTATAACTCAAATCGCCGTACAATACCAAAGCGTCATATTGACTTAGGCGATGTAGTTTGGTGTATTGAATCCACTCCGATTTAAAAATCTTTCCATCTTCAATCGGGTTATTCATGTATTCTCTTTGAGAGGATCTATAACCTAAT
>NZ_JTAM01000135.1 GCF_000812565.1 Flammeovirga sp. OC4
GTCTTCAATCGGGTTGTTCATATATTCTCTTTGAGAGGATCTATAACCTAATTCTATGAAAAGTTTTTTCCAATATTCTTTGGTGTACTTCTCTTTCCAAGTCGGTTCTCCGTTTTTGTCAAGTGCATTCACTTTTAAATGAAAAGAGGTAATAGGTAAATTTTCCTTTTTGGCTTCTTTGATTACCCCTTTATGATGCTTTACCATATTGGCTAATATTGAATTTTTATGAATTCGATTATTCGCCATTACAAAGCGTTTGCGCCCTTTATCAAAACATCCCCACAAACTATTTTTTATCCAGTTTACAGCTTCCTTAATACGTTTGGGGTTTTTGCAACGCTGTTCAGTATCTAAATCATCACAACCAATATAGTCTGGTCTCTCAGCTCCATTACGAACACCACGGGGAGATTGACCAACACCTAAAGCCATAAAGTTAACTCCTGAAGCAGAGGTGAAATTACCTTCCGCCCAATCTCCTTGGTTGTATTGTTTGCCGTAATCGTTAGTAATTTTCTGATTGTATTGAAGCTCTGCTTGAATATCGGAAAGTAGTTTAATGGCTTTAGTTTCATTTTCACCAATGAGAAGCATAAACTTCATTTCACCTTTCAACATGAGAAACAAAGGTATACCCATACAGATATGAACTGACTTTGCGGCACCACGGAACCATTCAAGATAATGATAACTAACAGGGTTTTTAATGATTGAATTTGCTGCTTTGATATGGAATGAAGCACAACGAGATTCTGCAAACTGCGGAAAATAATATTCAAACCATTTTCCGTAGTCTGTCTCAAGTCTTTTAATTCTGTCAATCTTTTCCTTTAAAGTTTCATGAATATTGATCTCTGTAGATTTGTGAATCATATCACAATGCTCACGAAATCTTTTGAGAAGTTTTTCTAATTGCTTTTCGGTCATTTGATTTCCTGATCTCCTTTTTGTTGTATAAATAAATACTGATACTCCGTAATAGATTTTGCTATATCGGGTGCGATTTGACTAAGAAAAAGATTGAATTCTTTAAAAGTTGAAATGACGGTATGTACTGTAATTCTTGTGTCTACTTTTTCACGTGAAAGCACCATTTTTGCAATAGCATCTGCTTTCTTGGCAATGTTAGGATCTTCTTTACCTTCCATCACATCAAGGATTATCTTATCCATATATCCTTTAATTTTATGAGGAGAAGCAAGGAACAATTCTCTTTGCTTTTTCCAATCCCCATTATCTGCCCATCTTCTTACCGTTCTTACGGTAACACCGACAAACTTGCTGATCTCTTCACAGTCTTCTCCGTCATTTATATATAACCTTTCAGCAATAGACTTTTTCTTCTCATTCTTCTCTTTGCTTAGTGCCATTTTTTT
>NZ_JTAM01000136.1 GCF_000812565.1 Flammeovirga sp. OC4
GAAAGTCAATTGGCAAATATGGCATTACCTATGTTCAATAAAACTGAATCTATGTTAGGAAAAAGCATCCTTCCAGAAGGCCTTCGAGGTTACGATAAATTTACCCCCCAAGAGGTACTAATTTATGCACAAAAGTATACTGAAGTAAATTAGTTATGGAGAATAAGAAGTAAGTAAACTTAGTAGTAGGGCTTAGAAAACTTCAGAAATATCGGTTGATCATCAACGGCAATTTAGTGAATACACTATTTCACCATTGTAATGGACTATTATATAATATCGTTCATCTAGTTTAGAGCTAAGCATTAGAAGTTGAAAATCAATCCTACTTTTCTGAAAGATAAAGCTCTTTCATGGTGAGTTTCAAAGTGAATTTTGTAGGTGTTAAATCTTGAATGATAATGAATATCCGATCAAAAAAAAGTTTTATTTTTTTTATAGTATTACTCATTTTTTTTACTGTTAATAATGTTTCTGCTTCAGAGCCAAACAAGAAGGGGCAACCACTTATCTTTTTAAATGGAGAACAGTTAGATGCATCAAAAGAGAAGATAGCAAATGGAGAGTCTTTGTTTGTGCAAGCTTATGATAGTATTATAGCCTATGCTGATCAAGAGTTAAAAAAAAAAATAGATCCTGTCACAAATAAGACAGTGTTGCCAGCTAGCGGAGATATACATGACTATCATACGATTGGAGCATATTATTGGCCGGATTCCACAAAAGAAGATGGTTTGCCATGGGTCTATAAAGATGGTGAATTCAATCCGATTAACAGAGGGCCTGCAACAGACTGGGAAAGGAGGAAAGATATGCTTTCTTCATTACATACGCTGAATTTGGCTTACTATTTTTCAGAAGATAATAAATATATTGTTAAAGCTAGAAAGATTGTCCGTACTTGGTTTATCAATGAAAAAACCAAAGTAAATCCTAATGTGGACTATGGAAAGGCCATTCCAGGAAAAGTGCCGGGGACTAATTTTGCAATTATTGATTGGACCGATATCGGTAAGGTTATAACTACAATACAATTGTTAGAGAAAGCATCACTATGGTCTGCTAAAGATAAAGCTGTGATGGACCAATGGTTTAATGATTATTATGAATGGTTGGTGAATAGTGAATTTGGGAAGCTGGAAAATACAAGGCGTAATAATCATGCAACCAATTATGATTTTCAATTAATCGGTATCATGATTTATTTAGGAAAGCTAGATGAGGCAGAAGCCAAATTGGAAGAAGTAAAGTATACTCGAATTGCTACTCAAATAGCGAAAGATGGTAGTCAGCCTTATGAGTTAGGACGTACTAAGTCGGTGAATTACACGGTCAATAACTTATGGGCGTTAGTACGAATTACAGATTTGGGCTGTAGATTTACCGATATTGATCTTTGGGATTACAAAAGTGAAAATGGAGGAAGTTTAAAGAAGGCCTTTGATTTTGTGATTCCCTATATGGAAGGGAAGTCAACTTGGAAATGGAAACAAATTACTGGTGGAGGTAGTGAAAGCCAATTAGCAAATTTGGCACTACCAATGTTTAGTAGAACTGAATCTATGTTAGGAAAAAAAATCCTAACAGACAGCCTAAGTGGCTATGATAAGTTTACACCTCAAGAAGTACTAATGTATGTACAAAGAAATCCTTGGGAAAATCAGTCGATTACTCAAATCAACAAAGAAAAGCCTTTTTCAACATTATTTTATGATGATAGTTCAAAGGACGTAACTTCACTTAATGGTACTTGGGATTTTGCATATTATGAAGATGTTAGTAAAGTACCTTTTAATGCGAAACCTAAAGAATGGAATAAAATTAAGGTACCGTCAGCTTGGGAAATGCAAGGCTATGGCACTCCAATATACACAAATCAGATCTACCCTTTTGATAAAAATCCTCCTTTCATTGCAGGTGTCAATGGTAATCCTGTTGGAATCTATCAAACTAAATTTACTGTAGATGAAATAGAAGAGAAGCAAGTTTTTATTCATTTTGGAAGTGTATCCTCAGCCTTTTATTTATGGATTAATAACAAAAAAGTAGGGTACAGTCAGGATAGTTGGTCTCCTGCTACTTTTAATATTACTTCTTACCTAGAGAAAGGAAATAACACACTTCGAATGCAAGTATTTCGTTGGAGTGACGGTAGTTATCTTGAAGATCAAGACGGCTGGAGAATGAGTGGTATTTTTAGAGATGTTTTTCTAATTAAAAAAGCACCTATACATATCAGAGACTTTTTTGTAAAAACGGAATTAGAGGGTGAAGGGGCAAAGTTGAATTTACAGATAGATTTAAGTAATAGCACCAGAAAAAAAATAAAAAACTATAGCCTTCACATAAGTTTACACGACAATAATGGTCAAGAGGTAATAAGTAAATCCATAAAAGCAAAGCCTGAAATTCAAACAGAAAATATACTTTCAGTCATAAAGCCTTGGTGTAATGAAAAGCCTAACCTTTATGCCTTAAAACTTCAATTGATGAGGGGTAAAGACTTAATAGATGAGGTAAATACAAATATAGGGTTTCGAGAGGTAGCACTTTCTGATAAGAATGAACTTCTGCTTAATGGAAAGCCATTTATCATCAAAGGAGTAAATATTGTCGAGCATGATCCCATTTATGGAAAGCAAATTTCTAAAGAACGAATGGAAAAGCAGATAAAACTGCTGAAACGATATAATATTAATACAGTCCGTACTGCACATTATCCTGCTGACCCTTATTTTTATAAATTATGTGATGAGTATGGTATGCTTGTGATTGATGAAGCTAATGTAGAATCTCAAGGCATGAAGTATGGAGAGGCTTCATTGGCAAAAGACCCTTCTTGGGAAAAAGCACATATAGAGCGATTAGAAGCTATGATACATAGAGATAAGAATCACCCTAGTGTTATCATGTGGTCTTTTGGAAATGAAGCAGGTAATGGAGTAAATATGGAAGCTATGCAACGTACAGCTAAATCAATAGATACTTCTCGTCCTACACATTATCATATTACGGATGGTGGTGTATCTTATGATACTTATGGAGGAGGTATTCTAAAATTTGGAAAGCCTAATGCTTTTGGTCGTTATCAGTCAGTAGATGATCTGACTGTTTTAGGGAAAGAGGGTACAGATCGTCCTTACTTATTAAATGAATTTGCACATTCTATGGGTAATAGTACCGGAAATCTACAAGAATATGTTGATGTTTTTGAAAAATATCCAAATCTAATTGGTGGGTGTATTTGGGACTGGGTAGACCAAGGGCTTACAAAAGGAGTTGATGGCAGTTACGGAGTAATGATTTCTGATATAAAAAAAGCACATAATGAGTGTTCTACTCCTGGTAAGGGGCATTATTGGGCTTTTGGAGGAAGCTTTGATGATCAACCAAATTCTGGGAGTTTTTGTATAAATGGTCTTGTTTTTCCAGACTTAACTCCGAGTAGTAAAACAGAGGAGGTCAAAAAAGCATATCAAAATATTGCCTTTGATGTTAAGAATATAGAATTAGGTGAAATTACTGTTACAAATAAATATCATGTCACTGACTTGGATTCATTTAATTTTAGTTGGACTTTATTAAAAAATGGAGAAGTGATAAAGACTACACCGTTTATATTAAAATTGAAAGGTCTTTCAAGTCAAACTATTACACTACCTCAATGGCAAGAACTAGATAATACTGATGATGAGTATGTGTTACAAATATCAGTGAAGTTAAAAGAGCTAACTATTTGGGGAGGTTTAGACCATGAAGTAGCATATGAAGAATGGGTGTTGCCACCTAAGAGGAAATTAGAAATGACATTCTTTTCAGAAGGAAAAGTTTCTTTGGAAGAAGAAGGAAACATCTTGACAGTATTTACTTCTACTGAAGAATTTGTATTTGATAAGGCAACAGGTACTTTACTAAAAGTAACAAAAAAGGGTCAAGAAGTTATTCAAGGAGGAATGCAACTCTCTTTTTATAGAGCTCCCATAGATAATGATCGTTCATTCAGAAAAGCGTGGAAACTATTCAAACCAGATCAGTTGCGTTGTCAAGTAAAAGAATTTTCAGCAGAAAATTTAGAAGGAAAAGTTCAAATAAAGATCTCAAAAACGTATCAATCCGATGGTAGTGACAGCGGTATAAATACAGACGAGGTATTTATGATAGGAAATGATAGTGAGTTATTAACTCATTTATCAATTGATTATTTTGGAGAACATCTTCCTCCATCTCTACCCAGAATTGGCTATGTAGTTAAGTTACCTAAGAACTATGATAGTGCGAGGTGGTACGGTAAAGGCCCTGGTAGTTCTTACATAGACCGTAAGAGTGCTATGAAAATGGGGATATACACTTCGAGTATAGATGAACTCTTTACGAATTATATTAAACCACAAGCTAACGGAAATCGATCTGAAGTTCGTTGGGTTGAGATTCTAAGCGAGCAAACACCAATTACTGTTAGCAGTGCTACCCCTTTCAATTTTTCACTTCAGAAATTTGATGTTAATGATATAAAAAAGGCTCGATTTACTTATCAATTGAAAGAAAATGAATATAACATTCTAAATATTGATTTTGAAGAAGGAGCAGTAGGTAACGGTAGTTGTGGGCCCAAACCTTTAAAAGAGTATCTCTTAAAACCTGTAGTAACGCAGTATCAAATGAAAATAAACTTCAAGAAAGCATTAATCAAATGAAAAAAATAATATTGACCTTACTTTTCACCATCACATTATTTCAAGCGAATGCAACGAATTGGGGTAATGCACATTGAATTTGGCTTACTATTTTTCTGGTAACAAAAAAAACAAGAGTAAACCCAAACATTGA
>NZ_JTAM01000013.1 GCF_000812565.1 Flammeovirga sp. OC4
GCACTTTCAGTGCAGAGAGTGGTTTAGTTTTGACTTGGTACTTACAATTAAAATGAACAAACTATTACTTGAATAAACTGTTTGTGAACACTCCACTTTTTCCTAAAAATGACTACGTGTATCCTTCCTTATTTGATACTAATAGTTGAAAACACATCAATATGAAAGATAAAGACTTTTTACATATCATCGATAAGTACGCTGAACAAAAAGCAAACGACAATGAGACAAAACTTGTAGATCATTTCTTTGAGAAAAGTCAAAGTATTCATTCAAAAGGACAGAGTGATGCCAACAAGTTAGTGACCAAAAAGAGGGTGCTTCATAAAATACATCAAGAGATTGGAGTAAAGAAACAGGTTACTTTTTATCACTCTTCGGTCTTTAGGTATGCGGCCTCGATTCTGTTTTTAGGACTGTTGGTCGGTCTTTATTTTTCTTCGCAGAAAGCAGTTGTTGAAAGAATAACAATACAGACAGCTGTAGGAGAGCAAAAAGTAGTAAAGCTTCCCGATGGATCAACTGTACACCTTAATAATCTAAGTAGCCTTTCTTATGGAAGTGATTTTGAAAAGAATAGGGTTTTAGAACTGCAAGGAGAAGCATTTTTCGATGTGCAAAAAGATAGTTTACACCCTTTTCAAGTGCTTACAAAAAATACTGTAACGCAGGTTTTGGGAACTTCTTTTAATATCAAATCATATGATGAAACTGATGTAAAAGTGGTCGTAAGAACAGGAAAGGTGAACGTAAAAAGTAGAACAGACCACAAGAATTCCGTGGATTTGTTACCACAACAAATGACGAATTATAAAGGAGAACTTAAAGTATTAGAGAGAATAATTACTACCCAAAATGAGGATTTTCAGTGGATGAACAAAGTAATTGTTTTCGATCATACACCTATAGAAAGTGCTATTGAGGAGTTGGAGAGGTGGTATAACATTGAAATTGACATTGCTGATCACAATATCAAAAATTGTCAATTAAACGGTAAATACAAAGTAGGAAAACTAGAGGAAATCTTAGAAGGATTAGCCTTTATGAATAATATTCAATACCAATTTCAGGACAAGGACGTCATCGTTCTGAGTGGTAGAGGGTGTCAATCGCAATAAATAAAAAAACCGACACTGTTGGCGCAGGACGGGTGATAAATCAATCGCAAAATTAATTTATTTATGAGTACAAATGTAAACAAATTGTTGATGAAATTATCAACAAAACGGCTTATTTATGCCTTAATTTTTCTAGGTGTTTTAATTATAAACCCACCAATACATGCATTTCATATTCAAAATACAGATAAGACTATACACTTAAATGTTGAAGGTATTTCTTTGCAAGACTTATTAAAAGCCATAGAAAGTAAAACAGATTATGTTTTTATGTACGATCAATCTGTTGAGCAAAACAAGACGGTGTTTAATATCTCTTCTTCCTCCATTTCTATAACAGAGATTTTAGAAAAAATTACGACTAAGACAGGATATACATTTAAGGTTATCAATCAAACGGTCTATGTAAAACAACCAACTGATACTACAGATAAACCAATTGGTTATTCGAAAGAGCAACAAGAAAAAATTATTGAAGGGCAAGTCATTGATAGTGATACAAAAGAGCCTTTGATCGGAGCCTCAGTTTATATTAAAAATTCTACAAAAGGAGTTGTAACAGATTTTAATGGGAATTTTAGACTTAAAGTTCAAAGCACTACCACAACGTTAGTTTGTTCTTATATCAGTTATCAAACACAAGAGGTGGCTATTGATGGGGAGAACACCATTACAATTGCTTTGCAAGCGGACTTACAAGCACTCCAAGAAGTAGTAGTGGTTGGGTATGGTACACAAGAGGCGAAAGATGTGACCGGTGCTGTTGGTATGGTCAAGGAAGAAAACTTTAACCAAGGAATGATTAATTCTCCAGAGCAACTTTTACAAGGGAAAATGGCAGGTGTTAATGTTGTGGCATCGAGTGGTGAGCCGGGTGCGGCAATAAATATTGTGATCCGTGGAGCAAGCTCAATCAGAAGTGGAAACTCTCCGCTGTATGTAATCGATGGAATGCCATTGGACAATTCTGATGTTTCTCCAGAAGGTGCAGATATGGGTGTAGGGCGTTCACAAGCAAAGAATCCTTTGAATTTTTTAAACCCCAATGATATCGCTTCCATCAATATTCTAAAGGATGCTTCTGCAACAGCAATTTATGGTGCAAGAGGTTCTAATGGGGTCATTTTAATTACAACTAAAAAAGGAAAAGAAGGGAAAGGTACTTTGAGTTATGCCGGATCTGCAGGTCTTTCCACTTTGTCTAAGAGAATTGATGTTTTAGAAACTCCCGCTTTCATCATTGCGACAGATAGAATAGCAGAAGATAATGGAACGGAGAACAATTATATCTACAATCGAAATGTGAATACGGATTGGCAAAGAGAAATGACAAGAACAGCCAAGAC
Organism: Flammeovirga sp. OC4; assembly: GCF_000812565.1. Lineage (GTDB taxonomy): Bacteria > Bacteroidota > Bacteroidia > Cytophagales > Flammeovirgaceae > Flammeovirga. The sequence goes on from NZ_JTAM01000013.1 coordinate 2,465, forward strand.
CCAAAACCATAATCTTTCGTTTTCAGGTGGAAAAGATCAATCTTCTTACCTAGCTTCTATCAACTATTTTGATCAGGAAGGTATTATGAAGCAGAGTCAACAAACTCGATTTTCGGGAAGAATTAATGTTACTCAAAACTTCTTTGAAGATCGATTGAAACTAGGAGCTAATTTAACAGCAAGCCAGGTGGAAGACTCGGGAATTCCAAGAAGTAATGGTGCAGGATCTGGAGGAGAATTAATCACTAATATGCTAAAGTCTAATCCTACTTACCCTACGCATGATGAAAATGGGGAACTGTTTGTATTCCCTTCCGGTGTCAATCCTTATGCTTTCTTAGAGTTATATCAAGACTACACCAAGACAAACCGTATCATAGGTAATTTTAATGCTGAAATTCAATTATTAAAAGGGTTGAGTTATAAGTTGAATACAGGTGTCGACAATGCTACTTCCAATAGAAATTTACAGATTGACCCAAATAATATTGAATTCTTTAGCCCTGATGGGCGTGCGACAATTCTTAATGTAGAGAGTGATAATAGATTGATAGAGAACTATTTTAACTATCAATTAAAAACAGGCAGACACAATATTAAATTTCTATTGGGTCATTCTTATCAGCGATTTTACAGAAGAACTTATGGCTTTACAGTCAATAACTTAACAACGACTGAGGTCGATGCGATTAATAATCCAAGTATTGGTACTGACTTAACTTCAACTCCACCAACAGGTAGTGCTCAGGTCAATGAACTACAGTCATTCTTTGGAAGAGTGAATTATACTTTCAATGAAAAATACATCTTTACAGCATCATTAAGAGCGGATGGTTCTTCGAAGTTTGGAGATAATAACAAGTATGGTATTTTCCCTTCTTTTGCAGCTGCTTGGCGATTAAGTGAGGAGCCATTTATTCAGAACTTAGGCGTATTTTCTAATCTTAAACTAAGAGCTGGCTGGGGACAGACGGGTAATCAGGAAATTCCAAATAAAATCACCCAAGCGTCTTATTCAACAAGCGTATCGAATGGCTATTGGTTGAATGAAGGTGGTGAAATTACGAATGGAATAACATTGGCTCGTACTGCAAATCCAGATATCAAATGGGAGGTGAATACACAAGCAAATATTGGTGTTGATTTCGAACTTTTCCAAGGGAAATTATATGGTACTTTCGATTATTTCAACAAAAAAACAACGGATTTACTATTAAAAATGACTTCTCAAGATCCATCACCATCTCCTTTCGTTTGGAAAAATGTTGATGGTACGATTACGAATAAAGGTTTCGAATTTTCATTAGGCGGTCATATTATCACAAGAGGGAACTTTAATTGGAATGTAGATGCTAATGTGACTCGCATTCAAAACGAAATCAATAAACTGCCTTTAACTTTAATTTCTACAGGTTCATTGTCAGGTCCTGGTTTATCAGGTGCACAAGTCAATGCTTATGCAAATGGACAACCCATTGGCGCTTTTTACTTGTTAGAGCATCTTGGGTTTGATGAAGAAGGCAAAAATATCTTCAATGATGTAGATGGAGATGGTACTATCACTAACAATGATAGAATCTTTGCTGGAAGCGCACTTCCAAATTACACATTAGGTCTTACGAATAATCTATCCTATAAGAATGTTGATTTATCATTTTCTCTGAATGGAAGTATCGGAAACAAGGTGTATAATAATACAGCTAATGCTTATTTCTCAATTCCATCACTTACGAATGGTAATAATATTACGAATGCCATTGCCAATACCAATGAAAGCAGTCAGAATGTTCCTCAGCCTTCTACTTATTACTTAGAAGATGCCGATTTCTTGAGATTAAACTACCTCACTATTGGTTATAAGTTTAATACAAACAAATGGAACAATGTAAGTAACCTTCGCATTTATGCTACTGGTCAAAACTTATTGACCATCACCAATTATTCAGGATTTGACCCTGAGGTAAACACTGATAAATCATCAGATGGAAACCTTTCATACGGTATTGATTATGCCAATTACCCAAGAGCGAGAACTTACATTTTGGGTGTCAATGTATCTTTCTAAATCTAACAACATCATGAAATCTCTTATCAAAGTATCTTATATATTTTTAGCTTCCGCAATAGTCGGTTGTACAGACCTGAAAGAAGAAATTCTGGACGAAACGCTAAACAAAGATCTCATCACTTCTACTGAAGCAGCAGAAAGTGTTACGGCTGCAGCCTATGCTCGTTTACGTTCCACTTTTACGCACAACGCCAAAGTATTTGGTCTCCAAGAAATCACAACAGATGAAGCCATCTGCCCCACAAGAGGAACAGACTGGGATGATAATGGTCTTTACAGAGAATTGCACACACATACTTGGACGGCCAATAATGGAGCTATCCGTAATACTTGGAATGAACTGAACCAAGGGGTAGCAAAGTCGATGATTGCCATTAAAACAATGCAAGACATGGAGGGTAACTTTGACCGATATATTGCTGAAACTACCGTTTTAAAAGCATTTTATATGATGCATTTATTGGACTTGTATGGCCAGGTACCGACAAGAGATGTTGAAACTTTGAAGTTCAATGAAGATCCTTTAGTGTTGAAAGGTGAAGAAGCAGTACAATACATAGCGGAAGATTTATTGAACACTTTAGATCATTTAGGTACAAAAGAAGAAGTAGGCAGTTCAAGAATCACAAAAGAAGTGGCTCAAGCTTTATTATCACGCTTATACCTCAATACAGCTGTATATATCGATCCGTATGCTTCTTCTTATGAATTCAAATCTGAAGATTTAACGAAAGTAATTCAACATGCGACAGAAGTCATAAATTCTTCAAGCTATCAATTAGAAACCGCTGATTACTTCTCTATTTTCGATACGGATAATCACGGGCATAGCGAAATGATTTTTGCAGTAGATCAACGCTTAGAATACAATTTAGGTGACAACCGTTTTGCAGTCGTTAGTTTAGCAAGGTCACAAAAGCCAACACCCACTAGAAGAGGATGGAATGGATATGCAACATTGCCTGAATTTGTTGATACTTGGGATGTAACAGATCCACGATTCTCAAAAGTGAATTTCGCTCAAGAAGAAGGTACTTTAGCTCCGGAACTCTACGAGTTGAATAGAGGTTTTATGTCAGGGCAACAGTATGGTCCTGTATTAAATGAGGATCAAAGTGATTTTGAAAAAGATGCATCTGGTCAATTAATCATTACGGCCTTGATGAACGATAGAGACGGACAACCGACTGACTTTACAAAAGAAGTGAAGCTTTTTGATAATCAATCTTCTGGGATTCGCGTGGCAAAATATCAATTTGATGTCAATGGCTCATCCAACAGTCGTGGTCAAGTAGACATTCCATTGGTAAGACTAGGAGATGTTTATCTGATGAGAGCTGAGGCGAAATTTAGAAATAATGATGTGGCAGGAGCACTTTCTGATATCAATACTTTAAGAACAGCAAGAGGTGCCGAACTATTGACCTCACTAACAGAGGAAGCACTTTTTAATGAAAGAGGTTTTGAGCTGTATTGGGAAATGCAGAGAAGAACAGATATGATTCGTTTTGGAAAGTTTGAGGATAAGTGGACTGAAAAAAGTAGTTCAGACCCTAATAAAAGGGTTTTCCCACTTCCTCAAACAGCACTAGATGCCAATTTAAACTTAGTACAAAACAAAGGATACTAAATATTTCTAATCAATTCATGGGGATTCAATACTTCATATTACGATGAGAATCCCCTTTTTCTTTACTATGAAATACGCTATCAACAGGCGCACATTTTTACGACTTTCCGCAACTACAATCTCTGCTGTTCCTTTTCTTAGTTTTAGCAATATTATTTCCGAAAAACCATTGTTGCAATTCGGGATGATGACGGACTCTCATTATGCTGACTGCCCTTCGAGAGGAATACGTTTTTTTCAACAGTCAAAAGCAAAAATGAAAGAGTGTGTAGACTTAATGAATCAACGAAAGGTAGATTTTATGATTCATTTGGGTGATTTGAAGGACGAATCCAAACCTGCAATTGAATCAGAAACGCTTCAATATTTGAAGGACATTGAAAGTATTTATGCTGCATTTTCGGGACCGAGATTCCACGCTATCGGCAATCACGATTTGGACAGTATAAGCAAAAAACAATTCCTTGATCATATTGAAAATACAGGTATCCCTAAAGATCAAAGCTATTACTCTTTTGATCAAAATGGGTTTCACTTCGTTGTTTTGGATGCCAATTATCTCAAAGATGGAACAGATCATGGCAATCGCAATTTTCACTGGGAAGACACACAGTTACCACCTGAAGAGCTTCAATGGTTAAAGGAGGATCTTAATAAAATCACTTATCCCACTTTCGTTTTTTTACATCATACACTTTATGATGTAGGGGAAACAGGGAAAAAATATCATGTTACCGATGCAGATCAAATCAGAAATATTTTAGAACAATCAGGTAATGTGATGGCTGTTTTTCAAGGGCATTATCATCGAGAACAGTATCAAAAAATAAATGGTATTCATTACTATGTGCTTAAGGCGATGGTGGATTATTCAGGGAAGGAGAACAACAGTTATGCGATTGTGAAGCTGTATAAAAATGGCGTATTGGAGATAGAAGGATTTCGTAGAGCAATAAGTAAATCATTACATTTCAAAGCAATTAAAAATGAAAACTAGAAACGCTTATTTCTGGATGCTATTCCTTTGTTCAATGACCTTTTATGGTTGCAACAAAAACAGCGACATTCATCAAATGGAAACAGCCCATCTTAAAAACACCAATGTTGTTGTTAATGAGGAAAAGGGTACGTTTGATCTTTATTTTTATGGCGATCAAGTTTCAGTTTCTGATGAAGGACAAGCAAAAGGTAAGGGAGATATTCTTTCTTTTCGTGTAAATAATTGGTCAGAAAATCTGTTAGGAAAACAACTAAAAGTCTCAGAGTTTGGTGATGTTATATTAAGCAATGCAGCAGGTCAGTTAGAGTCATTTACTGAAGGCTATCTACTCATCAATAAAAATAAAGAGGCTTACAACATTTCGTATTCTATTCAGAATGCAACGAAAAAATGGTCTGATCAAGTAGAGGTGACATCATGGAGAGATGTTTCAAAAAGTAATCTCCGATCAGTAAATACAACTTGTGGTACTTGTACTGATACTTATAGCGAAGTGCTAAATCCTTCTGTTAGTCTTCAAGTGGCAGAGCTGTTTGCTCCTAGACTTTATTTCGATAAAGCAGCCAAAACATTTCCTTCTACAGGACAAAAAATCTTTGATTTATCAAAAAATAAAGATTGTGGGCAAAAACTAGCCTTGAACTCTGGGATTGATAAATCAGGGAGTATTGCAGAAGCTGAAACATATTATCAAATCACCAATTGCCCGGACGATAACCGCCGATTGTTTATCACTTATTGGTGGACTTACATAAGACAAGATAATTGTTTCTTTAATTCTGGTGGACATGACTACGATTGGGAGAGAATTGTAGTGCAAGTCAACAAAGATACTTGGACGGCTACCACGGTGACTTATTATCAACATGCGGGTTGGTATACGCATAAACTGACCCAAAATAGGGCAACCGTTTACATCGGTAAAATTGGTCATGGTGCTTACCACAATTCTGGCGGAAGTGGCGGATGTTGTTACTGGGCCGACTATAGAAACCCAGGCCCGCTTTGGGAAACTTGGAAAAGCCCAATCAAAGAACTCCGTTGTGATGGAGAAAATTGGATGGCTTTCGATGGAAAGTGGGGGAATCCTGCACAAGGACCATTATTTAGAGATAGAAATTATTGTGACTTAGATCCATGTAAGGGATCTACAGTTTTAGGATGTACAACAAGTGGTTGTGCACGTAGTGAATATACTTCTACAAATTTAGGAGGCATTGATTACGGTTTCAATTAAATAGAGAAAGCCAAGGGTCATGGATTTTTCGTGACTCTTGGTACTTTTTTATTATGGTTTTAAGGGGAATATTAAAATACAGCGTTAAGTACAAGAAGGTAGAAAAAAACAAGATGTTAACCTTTGTAGGGGCAAGAGTGTTTAAAATCGAAAAATTACCTACATTCGCTTTTCAAAAATTGAATTAAGAATATGACCTACCAGGAAACTTTAGATTTTTTATACGCACAGCTTCCAATGTTCCAGAGAGAAGGGAAGTCTGCTTTTAAGAAAGATTTATCGAATACCATTGCTTTGTGCGAGGCATTGGAACACCCTGAAAATACATTTAAGTCCGTTCATGTTGCAGGAACAAACGGCAAAGGGAGTTCTTCACATATACTTTCAGCGGTATTACAATCGGCAGGGTATAAAGTAGGTTTATACACATCTCCTCATCTGAAAAGTTTTACAGAGAGAGTTAAAATCAACGGTAAACCTATCGCTGAAGATAAGGTAGTTGAATTTGTAGAAGGAATAAAAACACATATAGAAGAGATCAAACCTTCCTTTTTTGAATTGACAGTAGCCATGGCCTTTGATCATTTTAGAAATGAAAAAGTAGATATCGCCATTATTGAAGTAGGTTTGGGAGGAAGATTGGACTCTACGAATGTGATCAATCCAGAAGTAAGCTTAATTACAAATATTGGAATGGATCACATGGATATGTTAGGCAATACTTTAGAACTGATTGCTGCAGAAAAAGCCGGCATCATTAAACCTAATACTCCAGTAGTAATCAGTCAAAAGCAAGAGGAAACGACAACAGTCTTTTTAGATAAATCATCAAAGGAAAATGCTCCAATTACTTTTGCAGAGGAAGTGTATCAGTGGGAAGGTGCAAACCTTTTAAAGAATGGTAGTCCATTTTTAGAAAATGTAGAACTGGAAGCCAAGGGGAATTATCAACGACACAATGCCTTAGGGGTTCTGTCTGTGATTGATCAATTAAACCAAAAAGGGGATTACAGTATTTCAAAAGAGGCCATAGAAGAAGGCTTTAAAAACTTGAGTGCATTAAGTGGTTTGAAAGGACGTTGGCAAACACTACAAACTGCTCCTTTGACGATTACCGATGTTGGTCATAACGAAGATGGTTGGCGATTTGTATTGGATCAAATTTCGACATTAGAATTCAAAAAACTTTGGATGGTACTGGGTGTAGTTCAAGAAAAAGACTTGCCTAATATGTTAAGTAAACTTCCAAAAGACGCGTATTATTATTATTGTAAACCGAATGTTCCAAGAGGACTCGATGCCTCTATTTTGGGAGAAGAAGCAACCAAAATTGGCTTAAAAGGCGAGGTGATCAGTGATGTTAATGTGGCAATTCAAGCGGCCAAAAGTAATGCTTCGAAAGAGGATTTAGTCTTTATTGGAGGAAGTACTTTTGTGGTAGCAGAGATAGATGAGCTTTAAATTTGATAAAAGTAATAAACATCTTTTAACTTAATGAGCTAGTGTATTTAGAATTTAATCCAATACATTTGCTCTTGATATGTAAGAAATCAATTCCGTAAAGGGTTGATTTCTTTATGTTTAACGAACTTTCTAGTTTATGAATTGTAGAAAATTTTTCTACTTTATTACCGTTGTTGCTCTATCGTTTAATTTTTATTCATGCGGTAGAACAGCAAATTCAATGAGTCATCACTCTTTATGTTATGAAAAAATAATCAAGAGTGATCCTGTTAGAAACGAGAACGGCCAAATGATTTCATTTATGGATTCTATGTTTCTTCATTTAGATATTAAAGGCAAAAACGTTGTTGGAACTTTTGAGTGGATGCCTTCTAAAAGCAAGTATATAACAGGTACATTGAAAGGAAAAATTGAAGATAATTTGATCAAAGCCATATATACCTACCAAACTTCTGAAGGTGTAATGCAACAAGAAGAAAGGTTTATCAAGTTGGAAGAAGATTCCGCCTATTTTAGAGTAGGAGGAAAAATGAGGTTGAAGGATGGTGTATATATTTATACCAATGATCAAGAGAATATGCAATTTGGTGCTGCAATTCCTCAAAAATATTGTAGACACTAATCACAAAATTGAAGCTTGATTTTAATTTTAAATCAAGTAGGTAGAAAAAGAAAAAGGTCTTTCATTGATTTGGAAGGCCTTTTTTCGTGGTTATGAATAAAGTAGGTGAAGGTTTGATTCTTGTTCTTAATTCGGATATTTTAGCAGATTATCTCTGATTCATCAAATCTCACTTCAATACAATGAACCAAAACAAAGAAAATCAAGAGCAAACTCAAAAAATGGTAACGTTCAAACCATCTTCTGAACAGGTGGAATATCAAGTTTTATTGGATGAAAAGCAGGAAACGGTTTGGGCAACTGAATTAGAAATTGCAGAAATATTTGGGAGGAATCGTTCTGTAGTGAATAGGCACATTAAAGGTGTTTACAGTGAGCAAGAATTAGAACGAGAGTCAACTAGTGCAAAATTTGCACAAGTTCGTTTTGAAGGTGATAGAGAAATTGAGCGTACTATTTTACATTATAATCTAGATGTTATTATTGCAGTAGGCTATAGAGTAAAATCGCCTTTGGCAACCGAATTTAGAAAATGGGCGACTAGAAAATTAAAAGAATATTTATTGAAAGGCTATACCCTAAACGGACAATTACTTACTCAAAGAAGTGACCAAGTAGTAAGGTTACAAGAAGAAATAGCGCAGTTGAATCAGAAACTACTAGGTAGTCAAAAAGAGATCACAACAGGCTTTTTGGAGATTATTACAAATTATGCAAGATCTTTTGAATTGCTTAGCAAATATGACAATGAGGAGCTTACTACGTCAGGTTTGAATGAAGACATTATTTATGTCATCAACTATGAAGAAGTAAAAAGAGCAATTAAGGCTTTAAAAGAAGATTTAATGGGTAAAGGGGAAGCGAGTGAACTATTTGGAAATGAGAAAGATGATTCATTTCAAGGTGTCTTAGGAAGTATCTCACAGACTGTTTTTGGCCAGTTAGCTTACCCTAGTATTGAAGAGCAAGCGGCACAATTAATATATTCAGTGATCAAAGGTCATGCTTTTAGTGATGGCAATAAACGCATTGGGTCATTTTTGTTTGTGTGGTTTTTAGAACAAAACCAATTTCATCGGGGAGTGGATGGACAAAAAAAAGTCACCGACAATACACTTGTAGCCTTGGCGTTGGCTGTAGCTCAAAGCTTACCAGAGCAAAGAGAATTAATGATTAAGTTGATTATCAATTTAATTAAAACATAACACCCTAAAAACCAAATTAATGCTCTTTAGGGTGGAGTGTATGTAAAGTTTGAGGGTTATATTAACTGACAATAGTAGAATGAGCCATTGTTGTTGATGTATCTTCGGAGAAAACATCATTTACAAAATGCCATTCTGCGTTTGCTGCTGTATTTGAAAAAGTGGCCAATACAAAACCTCTTCTTGAAGCATCAGCATATTTTAAACCTTCAATTAATGCAACATTAGCCTGTTCAAAAGGACCAATGGTAGAAGGATTTGTTCCAAAGATACCTTCAAAACCTGGAGAGGAAACAGAGGCCGTCGCAAATTCTTCTCCTATTTTATTTCCGGAGGCATCCATTAAATTACTGTTCCATGCATTGTGAGTATCTCCTGCTAAGGTAATAAGTTGTTTTCCAGCAGCAGCACCAAATATGATTTCACGCTCAACAGGGTAGCCATCCCAAGCATCAAGATTATAAGGAAGTACAGTTGTCAACCTTGCTTTCTCCTCAGCAGTTACTGTAGGGTCACCTTGAGCAATTCGTCCTTTGATAGTTAGAAGTTCTGTAACGCTTTGCTGGTATTGTGAAACTAATGCTGAAGAAGCAGCACCTGAAGCAGCAATTGCCGCAACAATTTGAAGAAGTTCCACAGGTATGGTGTAAGTCCCCATTAAGACTTGGCTTCCTAGTACTTGCCATTTTGCCGTACCTGAAGCCAATTGACCTGCTAACCATCCTCTTTGTTCAGCTCCTAAAAGTGTTCTGTTGGTATTACCCCAATCCGCCATAAATTTAGCCGCATCCAATCCTATCGCTGTAAAATAATCACTATAGTCTAATTGCTTTTCTCTTCCAATGATTCGAGTATCCAACATATGAAGATCAACAATTCCACCAAAGTCGAAGCTTCGGTATATTTTAGCATTATCAGTAACTCTAGCAGGTAAGTACTCGTGCCAAACTTGAAGTGCGTATGCTTTTCTAGTTTCATAATCACCTTCTCCTTCGTTATGATTTTCAGCACCATCTTTATAGGCATCATTGGTGATTTCATGATCGTCCCAAACACAAATGAAAGGTTTGGTCTGATGCAGCTTTTGAAGTTGAGTGTCTTGTCTATACTGACGGTAGCGGGTTCTGTAATCTTCTATGCTTAAAATCTCATCTTTTGGTTGGTGAAAACGGTCTAAAGAAGCGGTCATCGCATTGATACCATATCCTTCAGCTCCATATTCATAGATATAATCCCCAAGGTGAATTACAACATCAGCATCAGAGAGGGCAACAGCACCGTAGACATTAAAAAGACCTGCTTGATAGTTTGCACAAGATACTACCGCCATTTTTACATCATTGACTTCCCCGGTAGCAGGAAGTGTCTTTGTTTCGCCTATTGGAGAAATTGCTTTAGAAAACGAACTTGAAAAACGATAAAAATAACTTGTATTGGAGTTTAAACCACTTACGTCAACATTGACAGTGTAGTCCGAAGCAGTGTCGATTGTTACTTTTTCATTGGCTATAACATTTAAAAACTCAATGTCAGTAGCTACCTCAAGAGTGATTTCGTTTGTAGTTTCATTGCTTGCAGGTGTATATCTTGTCCACAATAAAATTTGTGAGCTGCTGGGGTCAAAACTAGCAACACCTTCAAAGAAACCATACTCACCTTCAGGAGCAGGTTCAGGGTCAATTACTTCAAGAATTTCATCTTCTGTACAAGCCGAAAGTGGTAGAAGAGTAGTACCACTGGCTACAATAATAGAGTTTCGGATAAATTTACGGCGAGAAACCGCATTCATTATATTTTTTTTCATTAATCAATGGGAAGTTGAGTGTTTAAGTTTTGTCAAAATTAAGGATAGTACATGACCTTAAAATGAATAGTATATTGTTGAATAGTTATTCATTTATTAAGCGTGTTATATATAGGTTAATAATGTTACGTTCTTGAAACAATTGACTAATGTGATGATTGGTAGTGTTTTATGTTTCAAAGGCTACTTCTGATAGATTTGTACTTTTTTTGAAATTGAAAATCACCTACTTTTGCACTAACACGTAATTATTTAATCCAAGACAAAAGATAAAATGATGGATGAAAATATGATCGCAATGCAATTTGCAAACGCGATAAATACAACTGAAGACGAGAATCAAATTGTACAAATGATGCAAGCCGCTTTCGGAATGTTACAAGGAATGAACCTTCCTGAGGAAAACATTAAAGACATTGCTGGTAAAGTTTCTACTTTCTTGTCTGAGTTAGAAGTTGAGGAGGGATCTCAAGCAGCAAAGAACAAAGCAAAAGCTGTAGAGACGTTAGCAACATTGATTGGATAGTCAAATTACTGTCCTTGTAAATAACAAAAAACACTTTATTTCGGTAAAGTGTTTTTTTGTGTCTATACTTTTTTGATAATTAAATATTTAATGGCAATTCTCAATGATTTTGTTAACATAATTCAATATTATGTTTATTAATACTCTCTAAAGGCCTATTTTACACTTTTTAAGATGCTATACTAAAACTTTTTCTATTGTGAACGTATAATATTAAACAATCAGTTTTGCAAAGAAAATTATCATTAAAACTATTTATTATGAGTACGGCGATTTTCAAAAATTACATTATTGCATTGAGTTTAATCTTTGGTATATCTTTTACTGCTTTTGCACAGGAAGAGGCAGATCAAAATTTATCGAAGAAAGAACAAAAAGCTTTAAAGAAAGAGCAAAAGAAAAAAGCAAAAGCTGAGAAAAAAGCACAAGCTGAAGCTTTTGAAAAAATACAACATCAACAGGCTCTAGTTGCAATTGATAGTCAACAATTTGTATTAGAAGCCAATCAATTATATGATAGACGAGGTAGAACCGTGAATGTACAGTCGAATATCAACTTTATTAAAGTAGAAAAAGACGTTGGAGTTTTACAAATCGGTTCCGCAAATTTAATTGGCTGGAACGGCGTTGGTGGTATTACCGTTGATGGTAGAATTTCTGACTGGAAAGTGAGTAAAGACGACAAGAACGGTAGAACAACAGTTTCTTTCAACATTATGGGATCTATGCTTCAGGCAAGAGTCATTTATGATCTTGACGGAACAGGCAACTACTGTAATGTAAGAATTGATGGTGTATTTAGTGCTCGTCAATTAAAAATGAGAGGAGTGTTAGTTCCAAATAATATGAGTTCAACTTATGAGGGAATGATCCGTTATTAATCCTCCATAATAAATAATATCAAGCCCATGAAAGAGTATTTTTATTCTTCTTTCATGGGCTTTTTCCATTCTAATTACTATACTGTAAACTAAGTTTTTGAATATTTATGATGTTTAGAAATCAGGAGATTTCTGCTGATCTGTAGGACACGAATGACGCTATCGCTTAACATTCGCGTCAGTGGACTTACTACCCAATTCATTTGCTACTTCTTCTCTCGGCCTTGAAGAGAATATTGAGCCGTTAATAATGATTTTGCTGTTTGAGCATCTCAAAACGATGAAGTTTTGATCGAGTTAACCTTTTAATAGGCAAGAGAAATGGAATTTAGCTTTTGACTTCAAAGCCTTGAATTTTTTGCTTCGTTTTTGTTTCAAGACAAAAATGAAGAAGAAGGAAGTTTGAAAGTAGATCCTATAAATGCTTGCAGAAAGGTCTATTAAAAGTTGACGATAATTTAGTTTACAATGTAGTACTTGTAAATAACTTTTTAATCTTCTTTCTTTTCCTGTAAATGTATTCATACAGGCCTGTAATCAGTAGAATATTGAAGAGTAACCCCAAAAGTGGAATTAATAAAATGCTGTATTTATCAAAGATGAATTGGAATAACCTGCCGTTATGTAATTCAAACATATAATTCCATAATGGAAGTTGATACTCTTCCTTTATTTCTTGCGGAAAGTGATAAAAAGTATCTTCTTGTGGAGGCGTAATGGCCAATAAACCTTGAGAATATGCAGAAATATATTGCTCGCCTTTTGGTGAAGTAAAGGCTGCCACTGTCATAAAATCTCCAGGTTTTTGGATGTTGTCAAATAACGAAACACGCTCTTTCGTCAACACATTGTTGCTGAAACTTTCTCCTTCTTTATAATCATATAGACCATAAAATGAGCCTACTAGAAAATGTTGATTTCCTAGAGGCTCAAAGATTGTAGCACCCATCACAAATATATTCACCTTCCACTCTAACTTTTCAAAAGCAGTTGTAGCATTACTCTTCCCTCCAAAAATTCCTTCTGTAGTATCTAAAATAATTCGGTCTGTTTGTGGATCATACATTGCATTTCGGATCGAATGATACCACTCATTTTCTAAAAATCGGTCTGGAATTATTGAAGTTGGTACTTTACCATTGTATAATGCCACAATCAAAGGAGGACGCATTAGCATTCCGGTTCCTCCAATAATCAACAAAAAAACAAAGGTCCATACCCCTATCTTCGTATGATAAGTAATAATGAAAGCCTTCAATTTTTTTGAAATCGTATTCGTTGCTTTTTTCTTTTTGAAAAAAGTAATGTACAAAGAAGTCAATGAAAGAAAGATTAGAATGAGCGATAGAAAATCATAAAATAATCTTCCTGGTGTCCCCCAAAGCCATCCACTATGCAATGCAAAAGTGAATTGAATCATATCGACATAATTTCTCTCCTTCTTGAAAATGGGGTAATTTACTAATTGACCACTCTTTATTTTATAAATATTGGATTGTGAGACAGCAAAAAGCTCACCTTTGATCTCCATTATCTTCACAAATTGCTCTATGTGATTTGTCGGAGTCCTTAATCCTTTCCAATTATTTTGAGAAAGATTGAATTGATATACTCCTCCAAAGGTTGCAGCAAAGATGGTGTTTTGTAAACTGTCATAGTACAAGTCATTGACCTTTTGATAGTAGATCTCCTCTGGAAAGCCATTCTTCATCAGTGAATGAAATGATTTACCACTATTATCACTTTTCCAAACACCTTGTTTACCACCAATAACGATGGTGTCACTACCAATATAGACCACATCTTGAATACCACCTCTATTCCAATTTTGGGGTAGATATTCTTCTGGAAAATAGCTTTTTGAAACAGAACAATGAGCAATCAGGTCAGGGTGATTTAAAAGAATGCCAGAAACACTCATCCACACCAAAATCACAGAAAGAAATAGACCAATATATTTATGCCAGCTAACTGCCTTTTTATAGATTTTCTTAAAAATCATTCTTCGTTTGTAGATCAACACATGGTTGAAAATAGGATAACTCTGATAGAAGCAGAAGAACAAAATTACCAGATAGATTTTGTTCTTTCTTGATACAAACTTACTAAAAAATAATAAAAGACAAAAATATCTTTTATTTCTTTTGTAAAAGGAAATCTTAAAAGGTTTATATTTGTAGTGATATCGATTTGAATCAATTATAATTATCAGAAGTAATACATTGATGTTTTCAAAAGCATGTACTTACGGTATAAGAGCACTTATTTTAATAACGCAGCGAAGTAACGAGGGAGAGAAAATAGGAGCGAAGGAAATTGCAGAAGTAACTGCAACACCTGAACCTTTTACCGCTAAAATTTTACAACAGTTATCAAGGCAAGGTATCATTCAGTCCGTAAAAGGACCTAGAGGTGGTTTTTACTTAGATGACGAACAACAAAATACCCCACTTTATACTGTTGTAGCAGCAATTGATGGTGATCAGTTGATGACGGGTTGTGGTTTGGGTTTTTTAGAATGTTCTGATGAAAAGCCGTGTCCAATGCATGCCAAATTCAAATCCATTAGAGCTTCTATCAATAAGATGTTACAGTCTACTACTTTGAAAGATTTAAGTAATGATGTAGAGGGAGGTTTGTCTTTTTTATCATTGAAAAATTAGGTCATTGTAAACTTAATTCTCGAATATTTAGGTATTTATAAATCAGGAGATTTCTGCTGATCTTTAGGACACGAATGACGCTATCGCTTAACATTCGCGCCAGTGGACTTTCTACCCAATTCATTTGCTACTTCTTCCCTCGGTCTTAAAGGGAAAAGCGTCAAGAATTTCATGAAGTGAGCCGTTAAAAATGATTTTGATGTTTGAGCATCTCAAAACGATGAAGTTTTGATCGAGTTATCCTTTCAAAAGGCGAGAGGAATGGAATTTAGCTTTTGACTTCTAAGCCTTGAATTTTTTGCTTCAAGAAAAAAATGAAGAAGAAGGAAGTTTGAAAGTAGGCTCTATAAAATCTAGTAGAAATACAGATTGAAAGTTAACAGTAATCTAGTTTACAATGTACTAATTAATACTTTCTTTTTTCTTTAACCCCAAAAAAGATTTTACACTATCTTTAATAACGACTTTTTGATATAAAAAATAATCTTTAGCAGCAATATAAAGTAGTTTGTCTGTTTTAAATTGTGATTTCAGTAAGAATGCAAAACCAATGTAGGGAACACTGGCAAGGTAAGCCCCTCCAACTGAAATCTGACTTTTTAGTCTCCACTTTATAAAAATGGCTTTTAAAGTAGCATTTGTAATTAAAAAAATGAGGGGAATAGCAGTAGCCCAACTGATTTCTTTTTGAATAAAAGTATACCCTGCAGCACCCGGTATTAAGATATTATCAATCCATACCGCTACAAAGCTCCAAACGATCAAGATATATCCCACTCTAAATATTTTGGAGACACCTTTACCAAGACTATGCTCAACAAGGTAGGAACTTTCTTCAGGTGTATATTTTTCATTGTTTTGTACAAAATTGCAAAAATTATCTCTTGCACATTCACAATATTCATCAAAGTCTTTCATCGTAATTATATGCTACTAACACTACGAAAATAATGAAGAGTCAGACGCTATCCAACCCTTTTTTTCTTTAATCCAATTCATTAGTCGTTCATGAATAGAAGAGCGGATTAGAATAGAAGGATTACCCAAAAATACCATTTGTTGCTTTGCTCTTGTAATGGCAACATTAAGTTTTCGGTCCACAATACCATCATCAGTGAGTGAAAGCATATTTTCCAACTGAAAAGGGGTATTGGCACAAAATGAAATTAATATTACCTCTCTTTGACTACCTTGATAACGCTCTACAGTATCAATACTGATCTGATTGGCTTCTTCAAAACCGATTTCTTCTAACGCTTGTCGTATCGCCGCAATTTGGTTTCGATAAGGAGCAATAATTCCTAACGTTTTATCAATATCAAAATGTCCCTTTTGCTCTAAATATCTTTTCTTCGTTAATACGGCAATTTGAGCAATTTTTCGAGCTTCCTCCATATTGATTTTATCAGATGTAGAAGTAGCAGTGTTTTTAGTAGGGAAGAATAATAAACGATTTTCTTTTAAGCGCTTTTCAAGGGCACTGTCTCCTTCGTTTATTTCCCAATGGATACTTTCACTTTGCCAAGGTAGAGGAACAGTCATCAGATTACCTTGATAGAAATATTCATTGGCAAAGTACCCAAGGTCTTCGTGCATTCTTCCTTGATTTTTGAGTTGATCAAAAGCCCAATCCCAATTGTTTTTCTGACAGAGTGAAAAAATTCTCTCAAAATAGGCATTTCTTCTATTTGTCAATTGAATTTCATCTAAGCCTTTAAACTGAATTTCAGAAACACTTTTGTCTTGCTGAGTAATGGCAGGAAGCTGTTTTTGATCTCCAATTAACACAAAACGATTGACCTTGGTTAATAAATCGACAAGTTGCGGCTCTAGAATCTGAGAGGCTTCATCAATAATGGCCATATCAAATTTCTTGATCTTGAAAAGTGAAACCCTTCCTGAAATTGAAGCCAGTGTAGTCACAAAGACTCTATGTTGCTCTATCCCTTTTCGAAGTGAAGCTCTATTGTTGGCACTTTCTGCCAGTTTATTGAGGAGGTTGTTTCTGTATTGTGGGGCACAAGAATGCTCTGAACCAATTCGTAAAAACTTTCTACCATCAGGTAAAGGGTTTACAATTGCTTCTTCCAAAGCTTCACAAATTTCATCCACCGCTCTGTTGGTGTAAGCAATAAACAATATGTTTCTTTCTTCATCTGTATGATAAAGAATATGGGCTAAGTTCTTCAACATTCTAGAAGTTTTCCCCGTGCCAGGAGGTCCAACTACTAGGCAGTAATCTTCTGTAGATAAGGCCTTCGATAATGTGTTTAACTCTACCTTGTTTAAGTTTTTATCTTGTGCAAGGTCAAGTACTTCTTCATGCGAAAACATTTTAGAAGGGTAGGTAGGAGGCTGTAGCCCAAGCAGTATATCTTTTTTCTTTTTATTGTTCCATGTGATAAATTGATACAAGCCTCTGTACATTGCATTAAAAGAAGCTTCCATAAAATCACCTTCAAGGGCCCAATTGGTATCAGCATCAAAGATTTCATCATTTCTTTGCTGATGCCTTAATTGTACAATGATTTCATCTTTACTAATCTTAGTGATCGTACCTTTATTGATTTGTCCATGTGTAGGGAGTTCCTCATTGGTATTTCTAGGGTAGAGCGTCACGATATCACCTTCTCTAAAGTTGACAAAAGCATTTTCAGGGTTCGTTCTTTTGAACACCAAAATAGGAGTAGGGTCATTTGCGAAATTTTCAGAAAGTTCTAAATCGAATAAGATCTTGAAACTATCTTTTTTCGTATCGAAATCATCGAGCCATAAAGAAGCTACACCTTGGCTAAATATTGTATCTCCCACTTTTGCAAGTTGATGTTCTTTGGCAATAAAGCTGATAAAGGAGAATAAATAAGCACGTTCTAGTTGAGTAAGACCTCTAATATTTTGAATGAAGTGATTGACCTCTTTTTTGACAAAAGGAGCCGCTGCCGCAAATGCAACTTCATTGACCTGTCTGAGTACAGCAGCAACATCTTGTAGGGTTTCTGATTTGGATAGCAATAGCTCATTCAATACCATTTCATTTCTAGTATAAATGATCAACTGCTCCATTTTTGAAGTGTAGGTGTCGTATCTCAAAGGTGCTTGATGGGCCTTTGAATAAAAAATCATTGGAAAAATGCTTTGCTGATCACATTGATAAGCATCTTTCAATAACATCTGATACATAAGGGTTTGCACTGCGTGATTACTCCATAATCCGGAGTTACCTAATCCCGCTTGAGGAGGTTTCCCTGACTTTAATTCTACAATTCTATATTCATGTTTTTCATTATTGATATGCAATAAGTCTAAACGTCCTTGTATACCATATTTAGGAGAATAAAACGATGGTTCAATACAGCAACCATCTTTATCAATCCCCTGTTGTCTGAAATTATCATTGACGGTTTTAATGATGTTTTGGAATTGCATTTTAGCATTTTCCATAAATTCATTGAATCCCGAACGACTTTCCAGTTCAGGTAAAGTGATATAATCTAACGGGTTGGCTTTAAAAGTTTTTGAAAAAACATCGATAAAGTTCAGTGAGTTGGGGTCTTCAGCATGAATGGCTTCATCAAGGAAAAAGTTGGCCACACTACCCAAGAGTATCGGGACACTTGAAGCAGAAGGTGTAAACTTTTTCAAAAGTATATTAAGTGGAATACTTCCCGTTCGGTTAAAGGATTCTGCCACTGTAGTGACATCAACTAAAAAATCAGGTTCGATGACAAAATGCTGAGGAATCAACTGATCATTACTACTTAGCCTAACATTCAACAAATGTAGCTGAATACCCTCCCAGATTTTGGCAATTGTAGTGGTGTACATGTCATTGACATTGGCCACGTCATACCTCACTTTTATCGGGGTTTCACTCTCCGCATCATCATCTTCAATGCAGTGTAGAAGCTTGTTTTCTTCATCTATTTTAATGACTTCTACTCTTAGCGTATCAATGAAATTTTCCTTTTGTTTTTTGGACTCTTCTATGGTCGGTAGAGGAGGTAAGGCTTGGTCGAGTACATCAATTATATCTTCGTTATATATAATTTTAACAGTTTCAGCTACACTCCTACAGGCAAAGTTGATATCATGAAAATGAATAACTTTCGCAGATCTTTTAGATAAACGATCATTGATTCTAACCTTTTGCAAGCGCCATACAAGTTGCTGAGGTAGCTTTAATTTTTGACCCAAATAAGCAATTCTAGCAAATAAACTGGATAGTAAAATTTTCTCACTTTTTGTCTGATCTTTACAAATCCACTCTAATAAATCTTTGATTCTGTGATGCTTTTGTGGAAGTGTAAATTCCTCGTTATTTACAGTGTTGTACAGGTAGTTATAATAATCTTTTGCTGTTAGCATATTGTATTTTAATGAGATCACAAAAAAAAAATTCGAATCAAAAAGTTGAAAAATGGATCTTCATTTTGTGACAAAAAGTGATTTAATATAAACTAAAGATAAAATTAAATTAGATTTTAACCATGTTGTTCAAAACATTTATTTTATTTGTTTAACGAATTAGAAAAATGTGTTAATTTTAAATTCGTAACATGTTAATTGATGAATAACCTATCAATTTATTTTTTGCTATAACTTTTTGAAAATGCTTAATAAAAAACTCTTTAGTCGATCAGGGTTACTGGCTTTGGCAGTACCTATGTTTCTTACATCGTGTGGCCCAGAACTTGGTGAACTTGAAGTGCCACCACTAGAAGGTTACAAAATTGGTATCCCTCTAATTAATAGTGATAGTGAAATTGGCTTTAGAGATCTTCTGAGTGAAGAAGATTTAGAAGACTTACAAACAGATCCCGTAACAGGTGATATATTTTTCGCTTTTGAAGACTCATTTGATATTGCATCAACCAACGACCTAGTACAAGCTTTTGGTAGTGCTAGTGAAGATGATTTTTTCAGTATTAACTTCCCTAATCCAATCCCAACCGAAATTCCATTTTTGACACCCATCAGTGTTGGCTTTACGGCAGACGCGACAGGTACCTGTAATGGTGCAAGCTATTGTATTCCGTTGGCCAACGATATTCAAGATGATGTAGCAATCTCTTATTTAAGATTTGAAAGAGGAGGCTTACAGGTTGAATACAGAGCAAGTATTGGTGATGTGATCACATTATCGATGACAGGTGTTGAAACCGCTCAAAACACAAATACGATTACAGTCACTGAAACTGTCAACACCACACAAACTACATTCATTACTTTACCTTTAAGTAATGTAGCCTTAGACTTGGTCAATAGCACACCTACCTTATCGATTTCAATCGAAGACGGAGCTGGTAACCCAACAGGTTTTATATCAGGTATTGAATTGACACCAACAAATACAGCTGACCGTGTGAAACTACTTTTTGGAAGTGCACTAACGGCATCTCTTGATATACCAAATGAAGAAATCGATACCGATTACTTATCGGATATTTTCCCTGAAGAAGCTCAAATTAATTTTAAATCACCTACGGTACAATTTAGATTCAACAACCCGATTGGTGCAGGAATTAAAATTGACTTAGGGAAGAATGGAGGTATTTATGGTGAAAATATTTCTGGAGAGACAGCTCCTTTAAGTTTTAATCTAGATTCAGCTTCAGCTATTGAGGGGAATTCATGTTCTCAAGCTATTGATGTGTTAGCGGCCACTGATTTTGATCAGGTGGAAGTAACCAATGTTTTTGCATGTCAAACTGCTGAATTATTAAATATTAGACCAGTAAAACTTTCTTATGCAGGTGAAGCAAGTTATAATTTGCAGCCAGGAGATGAGGTTTTATTTGCGAAAGGAGCTGAAGTAAAAGCGTATTTCAGTGCCACAATACCATTGTACTTAGGCTTTACAAACATGGTTTATGAAAGTGGTGCAGATGCAGATTTTGATTTCAACAGTGAAATTGAAGCCATCACTTCTGCTATTTTGAGATCAGAGGTAACCAATGGTTTGCCAATTGGTGGTACGTTAAAGCTGACAACAAAAGAAAGTGAAAACGGCCGAGTGACTTCAGAGATTTTTATCAATGGAGGTAACAATAATAATAAGTTGATTAAAGCTGCTCCAACTACAACCGAAGGCATTGTCACTGGATCTTCTACAAATTACCTTGAAACCAACCTAAGTGAGGATCAAGTAAGAGCGATTTTAAATGCAGGTTACGTAGATATTTCTTTTGAACTATCTGCCGATGCAGATTCTACAACGGATACACCAGACCCTGTTCAAATTACTACTGAACAAACAATGAGGTTTGAGATGGGTATTTTACTTGAAGGTACCATTAATTTCGAATCTGAATAATCCTCTTTTAACCTTAAGTAAGATCCAATGAAAAATTTAAAATATATATTCTTTAGTCTATTTACATTTATCCTTGCTGCTCAGGCAAGTGCACAGCAGGTAAATACATTATATTTCATGAACAGTGTGGCACAGTCCACAAAATATAATCCAGCCAAACAAACAGAGGCAAAGTTTACTTTTGCATTTCCTGCTACCAACGCATCATTACACGTTTTTAATCAGTTTAACTTCAATGATGTTTATACCACAGAAAATGGAGTTGATCAGCTGGATTATGAAGGGTTCTTAAGCAAATTAGACCCTAATAACTCTCAACTGAGTTCAGTATCTTCTGAAGTAATTGGTGCTTATTATCAAAAATATAAGTGGGGTGTTCATTTAAGTATCAATTATCAGGCTTTAGAACACTTAACGTATACAAAATCACTTTTCAATACTTTACTGAAAGGTCCTGGTCAAGAATTGGGAGTAAGACAAGATTTGAGTTCGGTAGCCAACGTGTATGGTTTTTATGATGTAAGCCTTGGTGGTAACTATAGAATCAATGATAAACTTGTTTTAGGTGCCACTTTGAAAGTTTTATTTGGAACACATCAATTGAATGCTAAAGTAAATGGATACGCTCTTCAAGATGATAATACAGCGATGGATTTTAGTCTTGGCGGAAATATTGAATTGAGATCAAGAGGTTTGGGAGAAGTTGTGAATGAAGAAGGAGATTTTGAAGTAGATCTTGATGATAATGAATTAACGAAATCACTGACTTCTATGTCAAATACAGGTTTTGCGGTTGATTTAGGTGCTGTGTATCAATTCAATGATGAGTTGACTTTTGAGGCGTCTGTAAGAAACTTAGGATTTATCAAATGGTCTGACGATGCAAGTAACTATGTAGCTCCTTTAGAAAATATCGTATACACGGGTGCAGATATGAAAGCCTTGTTAGATGGAAATATTGATGACGCATTCCCTTCGATTTCGGATTCTATTGTTTTCAAAAATACAGATACTTTATCCGTAGAAAGTACTTCTACATTGCCAACAGTAATCAATTTAGCCTCTACTTATGAGTTTTGGGAACGTGCAACAGCAGGTGTTTTATTCTCTCAGATGTTTTATGAAGGAGAATATTACCCATCGCTTACTTTATCAGTAGACAAGCAGTTTGGTAAATACTTTGGGTTAGGATTAAGTTATACAGCCAATAAATCAAGTGCTGCAAACGTAGGTGCATTGGTATCGTTTGGCTTCCCTGGTTTCCAGTTGTATGTAGTTTCTGACAATCTTTTAACTGCTGGGTTTAATTGGGATCAAGCAAAAACTGCCAATGTTAGATTTGGTGTGAATTTACCTTTCGGTGAGGTGGATAAAGGAGATAAAATTCCTAATAGCTTGAAGAGAAGACTGAGAAACTAATTCAGTTTTTGTACAAGTTTAATATAAAAGAAGGCCAAGTAGTTTTGAATTACTTGGCCTTTTTATGTTGATGGAATTACTCAGAAAAGAATAATTTCAATTATTGACAATATTCGATCACTGCCTCTCTTATGTGTGTGAAAGTCTCATGTAGTAGCTCTTCATTTTCTTCAAGTAATGTTACTCGGAAACCTTGAAGATCTGAACAGAAAGATGAAATAGGTACTACACAAACCCCTTTCGCAGCCAATAAATTGTAAACAAATCGTTTATCATGTGGCATTGCTTCAGCGGTCCATTCGTTTAACATTTGTTGGACTTCAGGATTATCTACTTTCAGTGATTGTCCTTCTTTTAAAACACCATCTTTAAAGATAATGGTATTGTAGAATGCTCCATATGTTTTGTTAAAGGTCAACTGAGGAAGATCGCCTAATAATTCAGCAATGATTTCAGCTCTCCTTCCAATCGCATTATTGGCTGCATCTCTATAAGGTTGATAACGCTCATCTTGCATAATTCTAGGAATAGCCATTTGAGGTAATTTCGTCGAACAAACCTCAATCATTTTCGCATTATCTAAGGTCTGACAAAGACCATCAAATTGTTGGTCTTTCTCTCTGTTGTAATATTCCATCCAACCACAACGAGAACCCGGCCATGGGAATTCTTTCGAAATACCTTTTAAGGCAATCCCTGGTACGTCTCCAATGTACTCTGCGAGTTGATGTGTTTTTGCTCCATTGTAAGTGACATTTGAATAGATTTCATCAGAGATCAAAATCAAATTAAACTCTTTAGCAATGGCTACAAATTGTTCCAAAATCTCCATAGGATACACCATTCCTGTAGGGTTATCAGGGTTGATGATCAAAATACCAACAATGTTCGGATTGTATTTTACTTGTAAATACAAGTCCTCCATATCAGGGTACCAGTGATTTTCTGGATCTAATTTGTAGGTCAAAGGTGTCGTATTGGCGTGGGCGGCTTCGGCGGAAGAGTGAGTAGAGTAAGCAGGTGAGGGTCCAATGATTCTTGATGTAGGTAACAAGAATTGATATAACTTTGAGATCGCATCTCCAAGCCCATTGAAAAATAAGATGTCATTGGCATCAATTTTAACCCCTTGAAGAGCATTGGTGCGTTCAGCTAGAAACTCTCTTGTTTCTAAAACTCCTTTGGAATGACAATAACCAAAAGTACCATTTTCATCCAACAATCCACCGATGATATCTTTCATCCATGTTGGCATTTCAGCATTTTTCTGAATGGGATCACCGATATTTTCCCAATAGATTTTCTGACCTAGTTTTCTTAAACTATCCGCTTTTTTTACAATACCACGGATTTCATAACTAAGTTCATTTGCTCCTTCTCTTAAAAGTTTCTGTCTCATCTTCCGTTTTTTTTAGTAATTACCCGCCAAAGTAATTACTCAAGCATTTTATCATGCTTCTATTAAAAATATAAGCCTATTCTAAATGAGTTCACAGCACACAATTGTGAATAAGATTTAGAATGTTAATCTCAAAATTGCTTTTTCATTATGAGAATATCAATATTCTTAACAAGATATTGATATAATTTTATGAATTAGTTGGATAACTTGTAACTTTATAAGGATATCAACTTGGATAAAAGAAAAACAGCGACTTATTCACATTAAATGAATAAGTCGCTGTTTTTTTATAATGTAAAGATTACTATTAAAATCAAAAAAGATGATATATATGCTTATTTAGGTCTTTTGTTTATTAATATCATCTTTTTTGATTTTATTTCTGAGCTAGTTTTGTGAATATCTCTTCCATAGATTGAATTTGTGTATTCATTTCTATGATGGCTTGTTGATATTCGGCTGTTTTTCTGAAAATATCACCTCTCAAATCCATTTCGTTGGGGTAGTAGATCAAAACTTGTTGATTATTCAACATTTCAATCTTTTCAACACCTTCTACACTTTCTAGGAATTGAGCATCAGTAGGATTTTCGAATGTGACATTCAAAATAGTTTTAGAGCCTAAATGTCTTAAATTGTTGACATGATCGTTGGCTACAATATCGCCTTTTCTGATAATAACGACTTTGTCACACAAAATTTGAACTTCCTGCATGATATGAGTAGATAGCATCACTGTTTTATCCTGACTCACCTTTTTTATTAAAGCTCTGATATCTTCTAACTGAATTGGGTCAAGTCCAGTAGTTGGTTCATCTAAGATCAACACCTCAGGATCATGAATAAGTGCTTGAGCAAGTCCAACTCTCTGACGGTAACCCTTTGAAAGTGCCCCAATTTTTTTCTTTCTTTCTTGCGTGAGCCCCGTCAGCTCAATCATTTCCTCAATTTTACTTTTTTTCTTTTGCCCTTTTAACTTGTAGATAGAAGCACAAAAATCAAGGTATTCACGCACGTACATATCCAGATACAATGGGTTATGTTCTGGTAAGTACCCTACTTTTTTTCGAACTTCGATTGGATCATTGACTACATCATAGCCACATACGTTGATAGTGCCTTCTGTAGGTGGAATGTAACAGGTGGCAATTTTCATGGTGGTTGATTTTCCAGCACCATTTGGTCCCAAAAAGCCTAATATTTCTCCTGGTTTAGCTTCAAAAGAAATGTTATTTACAGCTTTTTGTTCTCCATATATTTTAGTTAAATTTTTTACTTTAATGCTCATAGGGCGAAGTTAAAAAAGTGAGACTACCAATTCAAAAATAATGTACTCCTACCTCATTTTTTAGGATAGCCTGTAATTTTTTGAATCTTTTTATAAATAGGTTGTAATTGAGGGTACATCTTAAGATATACTTTATCATAAAGCTTTTGATAAATCGCTACTTCTTTTTTTTGAGGATAGAATGTTTTTTCAAATCGAGTCATTTCTTGAATTGCAGAAGAAAGAGTGTGTTTTCCTAATCCAATATAACCCAACATGGCCGCACCGAGTGATGATGTCTCAAAAGTATGTGGTCGGTGTGTAGGAAGGTTGAAAATATCGGCTGTTAGCTGCATAGCAACATCACTTTGAGATCCACCACCAGAAACTCTTAGTTCGGTCATTTTATAACCTGTTCTCTTTTCTGTTTGTTGAGCACCCTTTTTAAGGGCATAAGATATTCCTTCTAAGATGGCCTTATAAATATGTGCTTTGGTGTGGATATCCCCAAATCCAATAATACTTCCTTTGGCTTCTCGTCCGGGGTTTTTTATGCCAGGAGACCAGAAAGGTTGTAATGTCAAGCCCATAGATCCTGCGGGTATTTCTTTGATCATATCTTCAAAAAGTGATTCAGGCGCAACATTCATTTCCTCTGCGTGTAAAACTTCTTGATGTCCAAATTCTTTTTTAAACCAGCTGATCATCCAAAAACCTCTATACACCATGATTTCTGTATTATTACTTCCTTTTACGGCACTACTGTACGAAGGGAAAAAGGGAATCACTTCTTTGTATTTGGGGATATTTGTAGAGACAGTAGCGGTTGTTCCAAAACTCAAACAACCTATATTGGGCTGATCTGCTCCAGAACCAAGCATTTCACAAGCTTTATCTGAGGCTCCAGCAATTAAAGGAGTTCCCTCAGGAATTCCAATTTCTTTTGCAGCCTCTTTTGTAATTGTTCCAATACGCTCTGAAGGGTGGACAAGTTCTGGTAGCTTATCCATTGGGATATTGAATAACTTATGCTTTTGATCATTCGCTTTTGTCCAATGATGAGTTTTGTGATCATAAGGCACAAAGCCTACCATATTTCCGGTCGTTTCCTTGTAAAACCCTGTTAGTTTAAAGTGAAAATAGCCAGATAAGAAAAGGTATTTGTAAGTGTTCTTCCATATCTCAGGTTGATTTTGACGAATCCAATTGGACTCGCTTTCCAAAATAACATGTTCAATAATGTCATACATCCCAAGACCTTTCATCGCAAATTTTAGAAAAGGAGAGGGGTAGTCTTCAAGTTTGGCCTTTCTTTGATCTAACCAAACAATAGCAGGACGGAGTGGTTTTCCTTCCTGATCCACATTAATGACCGTACCTCTTTGTGTTGTAATAACAACCCCTTCAATATTGACCTCGTTGTCTGCTAAAAGTTTTTTGACAGTAATGCATGTATTTTCCCAATAATAATCGGGATCTTGTTCAGCCCACCCAGGTTGAGGGGAATGATAAGGAGTAATTGGAGTTTTTTGAAGAGCAATAATATTCCCCTTCTCATCAATTAAAGAAGCCCTTATGGATTGTGTTCCTGCGTCGATGGATAGTATCATGATGTTAGTTTTGTTCTGTATTGATGCTTATATTTCGGAAAAAAGTAATGATACTATAAAATGAGAAAAGGTACAAAAAGATATTATGGTCAAATGATTACTTCAAATAAAGAATCGTTTGTGGGAAAAGAGTTAGATGTAATCATGAAAAATGGACAAAGTTATCATGGTGTCATTAAAAGCGTCAATGAGTCTGGATTTCAGATGAAAGATGGCTTAGATGGGAAACACGAATTATTGTTTGCTAACATTGATGAAGTGTTAGAAGTGATTCCTGCAAAATATTAATTGAATAATCATCTCATTCTACTTCTAAAAACTAACATTAGTTGTTCATAGATAGGGCTTTATCAAAAAAAAATCCCTAAATTTTAAAGTCGTTACGTTCTCGTGTATTTGAGAAGTAACGACTATATTCTTTTAAAAACTATTCTATTTCTTTATATCATAAATGATATTTCGCAATGCTGAAAAAAAATAAGAAAATTAGCGACCCCCATGCCCTTCACAATGCTGTCAAGTCAATCAGAAACCAAGTTCAAGTTCCTAAGTATTCTTTACCAGAGGAACAGATGGAACCCGCTCAAGCCTATAATATCATTCATAATGAATTGATGCTGGATGGGAATGCCAGACTCAATATGGCTACTTTCGTTACTACATGGATGGAACCGGAGGCTGAAAAATTAATGGCTGAAACCTTCGATAAAAACATGATTGATAAAGATGAGTACCCTCAAACAGCAGAAATTGAGGAGCGTTGTATCAATATAGTTTCAAAGTTATTCCACGCACCTGACACCGGAAATGCAGTAGGTTCTTCAGCAATTGGATCTAGTGAAGCAGTGATGTTGGCAGGGATGGCTTTTAAGAAAAAGTGGAAAGAGAGAAGAGAAAAAGCGGGATTGTCTACCGATAAACCTAATCTTGTGTTAGGTACTAATGTGCAGGTAGTTTGGGAGAAGTTTTGCCGTTATTGGGACGTAGAACCTAAATACATTCCGATGAAAAAAGGAAAGTATGTCATTACAGCTGATGAAGTAGTCAATACCGTAGATGAAAATACTATTGGTGTAGTCGCAATTTTAGGAACAACATTTACAGGAGAATTTGAACCAATTGAAGAAATTCATGATGCATTGGTTGAGAATAATACAAAGACGGGTTGGGAAACACCATTGCATGTTGATGCGGCGAGTGGTGGCTTTGTTGCACCGTTTATTCATCCTGGATTAAAATGGGATTTTAGATTGCCACTTGTGAAGTCGATCAATGTTTCTGGGCATAAATATGGTTTGGTATACCCTGGTATTGGTTGGGTAGTTTGGCGAGATGTATCAGATTTACCCAAAGACCTTGTTTTCCATGTGAACTATCTAGGAGGAGATATGCCCACATTTACCTTGAACTTTTCACGCCCAGGAAACCAGGTCATCGGCCAATATTATAATTTTATTCGACTGGGAAAACAAGGTTATCGTCAGATCATGAAGGATCTCCAATTTATAGCTATGAAAATTTCATCTGAAGTGGAAAAGTTAGGCCATTTTGAGTTGCTGAGTGATGGAAGTACAATTCCAGTTTTTGCCTTTAGTGTGAAAGATGGATTGAACTTCTCAGTCTATGATATTTCAAGTAAATTAAGAGAGAGGGGGTGGTTGGTTCCGGCGTATACTATGCCAGCCGATACAGAAGATGTAGCCGTACTGAGGATCGTTGTCAGAGAGGGCTTTAATAGTGATATGGCCACCATGTTGATCCATGATATTCAAAAAGCAGCAGAACACTTTATTGCAAGGGGAGATCGAGAAATGAGGACATCGGGTTCTAGTTTTGCTCATTAATTATACTGAAAGCTCAGTTTTCAGATAAAGCTGAGCTTTCTTTTTCCATTACAATATCCCTTTAAAACTTATATTATGCATATACATTTACATCCACTTACGTCAAGAAGAATGGTGTTATGGATGTCTATATTATTTATGGTAGGAGCATCTTGTTTCATCTATTCAAGTTTTACGTTTTTGCTCCCTCATCCCAATGAATCATTTCTCAATATTATCTTTTTTATAGGTTCTATTCCTTTTACTTTCGCTGCATTTTTTCAGTTATTGAATGCTACAAATCAGAAGAATCAGGAATGGAAACTTATGGCTTTCCGCCCTAAAAATAGCGGTTATATTGCAGGGTTAACACAATGGCTTGGTACATTACTATTTAATATCAATACGTTTGATGCAACTCGAAAACTCGATTGGTTAGAAGGGGATTTACTGGTTTGGGTACCCAATATGTTAGGGTCCATTTTATTTCTGATTTCTGCTTTTTACTTACTTAAAGAAATCTCCTTTAAGCTCAATTGGGACGATAGGGAAAACCTAAGTATTTGGATCAACATGCTAGGATGCATCACATTTATGATATCTGCCATTGCTTCAATTTATTTACCGCAACCATTGCCGCTAGCCTTTGTTCAATTTGCCTTGGTCAATACAGGAATTGGTGCCATTTGCTTTTTTTTAGCAGCATTTATTGGATTGACAAGATTACCAGAATAGTATTTGTATTAATACGTTTTTTCAAAAACAGAAGTATTACCAGCTCTGTCCGTAATGATCATTTTAAACTTTCCTTTCAAAGGTTGCTTATCATTCAACAGTCGGGTCTGAATGTAATCTTTCTTCGCATCATATTCTAATAGAATAAATTGCCCATTTAAGGTCGCTTTATAAGAGGCGATTCCTGCATCTTCATCTTCAATTTTGAAACGTAGTTGATTACTTTTCCATTTCTTTAGAAGTATAATTTTTGGAGGCGTATTTTCAGGTAAGATAGTAAACTTACCCAATTTAGAGGTTCTGAAACTGATAATATTATCATTCCATCGTCCACCTAAAAAGTGTTTCTTTCCTTTCTGATCAATTCTGAAAACAAAGTTTTTGTCATCAATAAGTGAGGAATCATTGACTTCATAATGTACCAAAGCACTAGCGTGTAGTGGTGTATAGTAGTCATTAATTTTTAAAAGGTTTTGGCCTTCTTCAATCGTTAGATATAGTGTGTCAAATAAAGAATGTTCTCTAAATTCAATATTGACATTTTTACCATAATACTTTAATGATGAATGATGGGGAACCTGATATTCTAAATGCGTGTCTAACTGAGTGGAATCAATAGAACACATAAATGGAAGGCCATCTCTTAGATCCCATAAATAGTAATTGACATTTCCTTTGTGGTAAGCAGGTTGAATTTTTTGATTCCAAAGTGGGAAATGTAGTTGAAGTGATTTTCCTTTCTCGGCAGGGATAGCCACTTTCATAATATTTTCTTCGATTGATATGGAGTCAAATTGCTTGCTAAATTTAGGTGTGGGGATGTGCCCTTTAATAGTGAATTTGGTGACGGTGTGATTGTCAAAACTATCCCAAAGTTCAATTCTTATATTCTTTCTCTCATTGGGGTTTACTTCAATAAATCCAGTGAGTGAACTGTCTGGATAAATTGGTAAGTGGTTACTGTCAAACTTGTACAGCCTTTGGTATCTCCTTTTAGTGTCTAAAAATGCTTTGTAGTCTGTAAACGTATTAATATTTGCACTCTTGTCGAAAGGAATACGATTGATGATGTGCTCATAGATAAGTTGATCATTTTCAAAAACTTGAATTTTGTTGATACCATATTTATTATAAGTACCATCAGCACGATCATAGGTGTCAATTTCTACACCTACTTTTCCAAGAGCATTAAAAGTAGAGGCTTGATAATAACCATATTTTCCGGAAACGGACTTCAAAATTGGTGCAAATTCACCTTCAACTCTGCTGTAAATTTCAAGGGGTCTTAATCGTACGCTTCTTACCGTAGGGGGAATGTTATCCATGACTTCGCTAAAACCGAAATCAACGGGATTGAGTGGTCTTTCTTCTTGGTCTCTAATTTCAAAATGGAGGTGAGGTCCGGCTGAAGAACCCGAATTTCCAGAATACCCAATGATATCACCTTTTTTGATGACAAATAGGTTTGAAGGAAGGTTTTCTAAATCAATTTCAAATGACTCTTTTTCGTATTGTTTCTTGACAATATATTCTTCCAATTTTGGGGCAAAACGTTGTAGGTGACCATAGACAGTCCATTGACCATTGGGGTGCATCATATACAGACCGCGGCCATAGCCAAACGGAGAAACTCTCATTCGGATGATATAACCATCTTCGGCGGCATAAATCGGAAGACCTTCTACACCTCTTGTTTTAATATCTAAACCACCATGAAAATGTGTTGTTCTCAATTCACCCATAGAACCCGCAAAATAGTTCTGTTTTCCAGGTTCAATCGGAAACAGGTAATCAGGAGTGTAAGATGTTTCTTGGGCAATGCTGAGTAAAGAAATACTCATTAAAGAAAAGAACAATTGTAATTGTCTCATGAAAAGTTAGATAAATTATTAGCTACTAAGTACAAATTCAAAATTGACTTTGTACTTAAAAGGTCAGAAATAAATGCATAAAAAAAAACCGATGTTACAGTAAATATAACATCGGCCTTTTGAAATCAAAGGTTTGGATTAACCTAATTTGAATGAAATTGGTAATACCATTCTTTGTTTTACTGCACGTCCACGTTGCTTACCAGGCTTCCATTTTGGAGCTTTCTTCAATACGCGAACAGCTTCTTCGTCACAACCAGCACCGATACCACGAACAACTTTGATGTCCGTTAAAGTACCGTCTTTGTCAACGACGAACTGAATGTATACTTTACCTTCCACACCCATACGCTTAGCTTGCGAAGGGTATTTCATGTTTTTACCTACCCACTTGTAGAATTTACCCATACCACCTGGGAAACCTGCAGGGTCCTCTACGATTTCGAAGATTTCCTCAACTGCTTCTTCTACTTCTTCCTCTTCAACTTCTACTGCTTCTTCAATTACAGTTTCTTCGTCAAATTCCTCAGGGATTTCGATTTCGATTTCGTCCTCGATTTCCTCTTCGTCTGGCACCTCAACGATTACTGGAGCAGTAACTTTTGGTGGTGGAGGTGGTTGTTGTTGTGTAACTGGTACATCCATCATTTCCTCTTCAGCAAAATCAATTGAACCTAAGTCCATTAATGTTTGATCTTCATACGAAGGGAATTCCAATGCCACTAATACAAAAAGAAGTGATAATGAAAGACCAATTAAACCAAATAATGTAGAATATTTTGAAACGTCTACATCGTTATACTTTTTTACAAGAATACTTCCTTCTTGTCCTGATTTCTTTCCTGACAAAATATCAGACCCTGTTTTGTTGATTACAAAACGGAAAATCTGAATTAGTGCTAGGAAAAAGACTACGAATAAGACTGCTGTCCATGTCGCGCCTAAAGATCCTAAGATAT
Source organism: Flammeovirga sp. OC4 (assembly GCF_000812565.1). Classification (GTDB taxonomy): domain Bacteria; phylum Bacteroidota; class Bacteroidia; order Cytophagales; family Flammeovirgaceae; genus Flammeovirga. The sequence goes on from NZ_JTAM01000013.1 coordinate 34,964, forward strand.
CTACCATCTGAATACGAATTTAATGCTGCGAATAATCCAAATCATATTTTATTCAGCGCCCGAAATTACGATTAGTATCCGTTATTTACAAAAAGAAACTGTAAAGAACGGTTAAAAATTGTTTATACGTGTTTTGGGACGCTAAACATAATATGGCACAAAATAATTATGTGAAATCTTATAATGAGTAAATTTAACTGTTTTAACAGTATCTTGTAAGCTATATTTCAAAAATTAAGAATTATCCCCTTTTTTGAATGATTTAAAAAAGGAAATCAAATGTTCAAAATCATTGTCTGAATGGGCAGGAAAATTAGCAATTCTAAAAGAATTATTTTTCCAAGGTCCGTAACCATTCCCCAATAGAATTCCGTTTTCAAGTGCTTTTTCTTTAATCCTTAGAAGTTCGTCAGGGTTGCATTTTACACCAATGACAGTCTCAGATTGTAATTGTGAGTTACTGATTAGTGGTGTGAAACCTAACCGGATTAATTCTTTCTTTACTCTATTTCCTCTTTTTCTTAAGTGATCATATATTTTTGAAATAAATGCTCGATTTTCCATCACTTTTTTCAGAAGAAAGATATTTAGAATATTAGGAGTATGAGTTGTTTGAAATTTCAAGTTGTTTTGATAGATAGAATGCAATGAATTATAGTGGAAATCTTCCTGTTTCATTTCTTTCAACAACTTTGGAGAACAAACCATCACAGATAACCCCGCAGGTAGCCCAAAACATTTTTGAACTGAAGCGTACCAAAAATCAGCAGAGCGCCAATTAATATTGACACCAGACATTGCACTTGTTGCATCTACAAAAATCAACGATTTTGGAAATCGACTTCTAAGCTTTTGAATAGTCTTAGAATGCACTTTTGTAGTGTTAGAAGTTTCGCAATTCGTTAGACAAAAGATATTTTTTTGCTTTTTGTCTATTTTGACTTTGTTGAGACTGATCCTTTTTTGAGGTGAATAAGGAATGTGAGTTACTGACTTATTGATGTGCTCATTATAGTTCGCCCACTTTTTCCCAAAAGCACCATTATATATATGTATGAAATTAGCATCAAAAGATTGAGCACTTATTTCCCAACATTCCGTAGCACTCGAAGCAAAAAGTACATGATAATTTTTAGGGATGTTGAGTTTTTCTTTCACCACCTTTATACATGACTTCATCATCTCCATAAATTGTGGACTTCTATGGTTGTATTCTATCAACTGACTATCCATTGCTTCTTGCATATAATCTCCTACAAGAGGTTCTATTTTACTAGGTCCAGGATAAAATGAAATCATTTATTTTACATTTAATTTAAAACAAGTCGCAAAGATAATAGTTCAAAAAGAATATACAGTCAAAGTGATTTGCAATTGAGCATAAGAAATCTGTAATTTAAATCATAATATAATCTACTAACAACGCTTTAAACACTCTATGGCAGTTCAATTTTCTAACATGAATCAGGCAAAGGATAATAAATCACAGGAGAAAAAATACCAGACCTTATATATAGGTTTATGTGCAATATTTATAACAAATGCTATAGTGGCAGAAATGGTTGGGCCTAAGATTTTCTCTTTGGAAACCCTACTAGGAGTTGCTCCTATGCAACTAGAAGTAATAGATTCTTTTGTATTGGATTTTAACCTTACAGCAGGAGTGGTCATTTGGCCTGTTGTTTTTATTACTACAGATATTATCAATGAGTATTATGGAAAAGAAGGCGTAAAGAAGATATCATTTATAACTGCCGCTTTAATCTCTTATGTCTTTTTTGTGATTTTGATGATCACCGATTTGCCTCCAGCCCAATTTTGGTTAGATCTGAACAATGTGGACAGTCAAGGAAACCCTTTCAACATTGAAGAAGCATTTGATAAAATCTTTACACAAGGACTAGGAATTATAATTGGTTCATTAGTAGCATTTCTTATCGGTCAGTTTTTGGATGCTTATACATTTCAATGGTTGAGGAAATTTACAGGAAGTAAACAAATCTGGGTACGTGCTACAGGGTCTACCTTATTCTCTCAGTTAGTGGATAGCTTTGTCGTATTAGGAGTCGCTTTTTATATCTTTGGAAATTGGTCTTTAGAGCAAGTGATTGCGGTAGGTATTATTAATTATATCTACAAATTTGGAATAGCGGTTCTAATGACGCCTATATTATATGTTGCACATTATTGTATTGATTTATATCTTGGGAAAGATTACTCAAAATATGTGACGGATAGAGCATCTAAAACAAGTTTGTTCTAGATCTTTTTTAAGATTGAAAATAGATTTTATTACTTCGAAGACCCTTAATAATATCATGCTAACAAATGTAGATTTTAACGGACTATATGACATCGCTGATGGAGATGAAGAATTCTTATTTTCTATTCTTTTAGTGATTGAAAAGAATTTAAAGGAATACCCTGCAGAGTTGACGGCATTGCTAAGTAACAATGCAATCCTTGAGTTTGGTAAGAAAGCACATAAACTAAAATCAAGTACAGCCTACCTTGGACATGAGGAATTAGAAGAACTATTGATCTTTATGGAAGATGCAATTAACCATGAAAAGAGTGTACTTGAAGAAAAACTGAAACAACTTTATGCATTGTCTGATGCTGTTCTTATCGATATTCAAAAGAAAATTGAAGAATTATCTTAAAATTTAGAGATTGTTTTCAATAATTATTGAAAGAATACCTTAAAGTTCACGAACTTTGTGCTTTGAATAAGTACTTGGACATGAACACCCTTTTGTTTTTGTGAGAGACTTTTCAAAATCTATGGTCTCCATAGACAGTTTACTGCCGTGTTGGCAGCATGTTGAATTTCTAATTTATTTAGATGAAAAAGCGTACTCCTAATTCAGGAAAATCAAACTTGAGTCCTTTCAAAAAGTTCATCAAGGAAAAACCAAAGAGAGAAACGTTCTCTGAAAAGCCTGCTCCAAGAAGAAAACCTAGTAAAAAGCTAGAAGAAAAGCTCAAAGCAAAAAAAGATCAAAAAATCAGAGAGACGGTATACGGATCATCAGACAAGGAAATCAAAAAACCTATATATGATGTAAAGAAAGTAATTTCTGTTGCTAAAAAGGTTAGAGAAGAAAGCGAAGAGGTAAAAGCAAAGAGAACGAACGAGGTACGGTTAAATAAATATATTTCTAATGCAGGAGTTTGCTCAAGAAGAGAAGCTGACAAGCTGATTGCAGAAGGTCTTGTAAAAATCAATGGTGAAGTAGTGACAGAAATGGGCTACAAAGTACAGCCAAATGATAGAGTAGAGTATGAAGGAAAGCTTTTAAAGAAAGAACAGTATGTATATGTTCTATTAAATAAGCCGAGAGGATTCATTACTACCACTAAAGATCCATTGGAAAGAAAAACAGTAATGCAATTGGTGCAAAATGCTTGTGAAGAACGTATCTATCCTGTAGGTCGTTTGGATAGAAATACCACTGGTTTATTACTTTTTACAAATGATGGTGAGTTTGCAACGAAAGTGGCACACCCATCAAGTAACACTCAGAAGATTTACCGTGTAGAGTTGGATCAGCCTTTAAAAGAGGAAGATGAAATGACTTTACGTGATCGTAAATTTGAATTGGAAGATGGTTCCCCTTATATCGATGGGTTGTCTGTTAATGAAGATGATCGTAGAGAAATTGGTATTGAGCTTCACTCTGGTAAAAACAGAATTGTTAGAAGAATTTTTGAACACTTCGGCTATACGGTAGAAGTTTTAGATAGAACGGTTTTAGCTGGTTTGACTAAGAAAGACCTTCCAAGAGGTAAATGGAGATACCTTTCTGAGCAAGAAATGATCTCTTTAAAATACCTTTCTGGTTTGGATAAAAAGAAAAAGAAGCCTGCTAAGGAAAGTAAAGCGAAAAGAAGAAGATAAATAAGGCTTGTACTTAATATATTATTAATCCTGATTTTGAATAGATGATATTCGAGGTCAGGATTTTTTTGTGCAGCGATAATCTTATTACTGGTTAAAGGTGGTTAAGAGTGTGAATTCACTTACAATTAAGTGAAAAGAAGTAGCGGAAAACCATTATTCAATTAAAAATTAGGAAGTCATTACTTCAGATAGAAAAATCTATTGTTTTAATGGACTTTTAGTACTTAAATGGTGTATTTTTATAGTTATTAATAAACTATACAAAATTGGTATTCAGAATTATCTCAAATCATCATTTTTTACAGATTATTGATGATCAACTCTCGCTTACCACAAACAAAAATTCACTGTTATATGGACAAAGTTATTGACGTACCAGACCTAGGAGTACCAAGAATAGTAATTGTAGGAGGAGGTTTTGGAGGATTAGAATTAGTAAGGCACCTAAAGAAAACAGACTTTCAAGTGGTATTGTTAGACCGAAACAATTATCACACTTTCCAACCATTATTATATCAGGTGGCAACAGCAGGTTTAGAGCCTGATTCCATTTCATTTCCAATTCGAAAACTTTTTCATGGGTTTTCCAACTTTTATTTCCGATTAGCAGTTGTCCAAAAAGTAGATATCGAAGGCAGTAGAGTATTGACTGATATTGGTGAACTAAAATATGATCATTTGGTGATTGCCTCAGGATCTAGAACCAACTTCTTCGGTGATGAGAAGATCAAATATCACTGTATGCCTTTAAAAACAGTAGTACAGTCACTCCAATTAAGAAGTCTTTTATTACAAAACTTCGAGCAAGCACTTCAAACAAAAGACCTTCAAGAAAGATCTGCACTGATGAACTTTGTAATTGTTGGTGGAGGTCCTACTGGTGTGGAATTAGCGGGTGCCATTTCAGAACTAAAAAAATATGTACTTCCCGTTGATTATCCAGAGTTGGATGTAAGAAGAATGGAAGTGCACTTGGTAGATGCTGGAGACAGGGTGTTGAATGCTTTATCTCCAAAATCATCTCAAAGTTCTCAGAAGTACCTGAAGAAACTTGGTGTGATTTTACATCAAAATACATTTGTAACGAGCTACGATGGTGAAGTGGCAACGACGAAGAAAGGAGATCAAGACGGTGTGATTTACTCAAGAAACTTGATTTGGTCAGCAGGTGTGGAAGGAAACTCGCCTAAAGGGTTAGATGCTTCTTTAATTACAGAAAGAGGTAATAGAATTTTAGTGGACGAATATAGTAAGGTGCTTGGACAGGAAAATGTGTATGCAATAGGAGACGTAGCGAGCATGAAAACCAAAGATTACCCTAATGGTCATCCGATGGTGGCACCTGCGGCAATGCAACAAGCAACACAGTTGGCAAAAAACTTCAAGAACGAAGCAAAAGGAAAGCAGAAAGAGCCTTTTGTCTATAAAGATAAAGGGAGTATGGCTACAATTGGTAAAAATAAAGCTGTAGTTGAGGTAGGAAGTTTCAAGAGCTCAGGGCCTTTTGCATGGTTTATATGGATGTTTGTGCATATTATGTCCTTATTAGGAATGAGGAATAAATCTATCGTATTTATCAACTGGTTTTGGAACTATTTGAATTATGACCGATCTAATCGATTGATTACAAATAGGTTTAGTAAAGAAGAACGGAAGCAAATGAGAGATCAAGGAAAAGCAGGCGTTGTAATTTAATACAGATGTCAACGAATGTATTGCTAATGATCATTATTTTATAATAGGATAGGTAATTAAGATCATCTTAACTATGATTAAGAATTAAGATATTTGTTCCATAAAGAAAGATAAGATTTAGGAATTTACTATAAATCTCAAACTTATTTACTTAATTTGTAATCAAAAGCAACTTTGATTGCATATTGTGTAAAGAATAAAATTATCTCATAATTATAATAATCGCAGAATGTCTAAAGAAACAGCAGTAACGCCACTGAGCGCCCTTGAGGTTGTGAAGAAGCATCTGGGTAAACCCTATGAGGACCTAGAGTTTTTACTTCAGTGTTTAAAAGAGGTATTAATCGAGAATGGCGAAACAGAACTAGCAAACGCAATTCCATGGATTAACGAAGGAACTTCTTCCCTCAAAAAAATAGACGAGAAGCATATGCAGCTTTATTCTATCGTATTCCAATTGTTGAATATGGTAGAAGTAAACGGAGCCGTGCAATCAAGACGTAAGAAAGAAAACGATTTCGGTCTTGCGAGCGTGAAAGGTTTATGGGGAGAAAGATTAAAAGACTTAAAAAATCAAGGTTATACGCAAGAGCAGATTGCAGACCTTTTACCACAAGTAATGGTCGAGCCTGTATTAACAGCTCACCCTACAGAGGCTAAAAGATCTACAGTATTAGAGCACCATAGAACATTGTACTTATTGTTAGTTCAGAGAGAGAACACAATGTACACTGGTATCGAGCAACGCTCTATCAATGCTCAAATTAAATTAATATTAGATACATTATGGAGAACAGGTGAGATCTTCGTTGAGAAGCCAGATGTAGCTTCTGAAAGAAGAAACGCTATTCACTACCTTACAAATGTTTTCCCTGAGGTATTACCGATCTTAGATCAACGTTTCCAACAAGCTTGGGGTGAAGTTGGTTTTGATAAAGACCTTATCAGAAACATCGGAAGCCGTCCAAGAGTATCTTTCGGTAACTGGGTTGGTGGTGACCGTGATGGACACCCATTAGTAACTCATGAAGTAACTGAAGAAACATTAAGCGTTTTACGTTTAAATGCATTCGTATTAATTAGACGTTCTTTATTTAACCTAGTGAAAAAGCTTTCAGTGTCTTGTGATATTGAAGATGCTCCAGCAGCATTACAAGCTCGTATCGCTGAGTTGCAAAAAGAATTAGGCGAAGACGGTAAGCAAGCAATTGATAGAAACGTAGGTGAAGCATTCAGACAGTTTGTGAACTTATGTTTAGCGAAATTACCTGTAGACGTAAAAAGAGAGCACGCTGTAGAATTACAGGAGACTGAAGGTAAATATAGAATGGCTACTGAACTTAAAGCTGATTTGGAGTTACTTCAGTCAACTTTAGTAGAGTACGGTGCTAATAGATTAGCTTATTCTTATGTAAATGATGCGATTAGAGTATTAGATACATTTGGATTCCACTTAGCTCGTCTTGACATCCGTCAAAACAGTGCATTCCACGACAAAGCAATTTCTCAAATCTTAAACGCAGCTTCTTTAGATGGTGATAGCTTCTTATCATGGTCAGAAGAGAAGAGAGTAGCGTTTATGAACAACGAATTGCTTTCAAACAGACCTTTCACTCACCCATCTACTCAATTACCAACTGAAGCTAATGCGGTAATTTCTACTTACAGAGTAGTTGCGGAACACGTGAAAAACTATGGTACAGCAGGTATCGGAGCGTTCATTATCTCAATGACTCGTTCAGTATCTGACTTGATCGCAGTTTACTTATTAGCAAGAGAGGCAGGTTTAATGGAGCAAACTCCAGAAGGTTTAGTTTGTAAACTTCCTGTAGTGCCATTATTTGAGACAATCGAAGATTTGGATATCTCTCCTCAAGTAATGCAAAGCTTCTTGGATCACCCTATCACTCGTCGTAGCTTAGAATACCAAAAACGTCAAAGCGGAGATAAGAAATTAACGCAGATGGTAATGGTAGGTTACTCAGATAGTAACAAAGATGGTGGTATCCTTGCTTCACAGTGGGCATTACACCATGCTGAAACAAGCTTATACGAAGTGGGTGAGCATAGAGATATTGCGATCAACTTCTTCCACGGTAAAGGTGGTACTATTTCTCGTGGTGCAGGTCCTACTCAGTGGTTTATCCAAGCTTTACCTCACGGTGGTGTAAACGGTAACTTCCGTTTAACTGAGCAAGGTGAAACAATTGAGCAAAAGTATGCCAACAAAATGAACGCGAGCTACAACATGGAATTGTTATTAGCAGGTTCAGTAGGTAATACTGTAAAAGATAACTTAGGTAAGAAAGCGAAGCACGAGCTTGAAGGTGTAATCTCTTGGATGGCATCAGAAAGTAGAAACTTCTATGTAAACCTATTAGAGGATCCTAAGTTTATCAAATTCTATGGTGAGGCGACTCCAATTGATGCGATCGAGTCATCAAGAATTGGTTCACGTCCAGCTCGTAGAACGGGTAGAAGAACATTAGCCGATCTTAGAGCTATTCCTTGGGTATTCTCATGGAGCCAAGCTCGTTTCAATATGACTTCTTGGTACGGTGTAGGTTATACTTTAGAGAAATTATCTAAAGAAAGACCTGAAGACTTTGCGAAGTTGAAAGAATTGATCAAAACAGACCCATTGATCAGATACGTATTCACTAACGTTGATACTTCATTAGAAGCTACTGATGAAACTATCATGAAGGATTACGCTGCAATGGTATCAGATAAAGACGTAAAAGATTCTATCTTAACTATGCTTCTTGAAGAGTTGACAAGAACTAGAAAAATGATGGATAGCTTATTGAAAGAATCATTTGCTGAAAGAAGAAGTAATCATTACTACTCAAGCTTTATCAGAGCTGAAGCATTAAACCCGCTTCATAAAACTCAAATTAGCTTGTTGAAGAAATGGCGTAAGATGAAGGCGGACGAGAAAGCCAACCCAGAAGATGTGGAGGCTGTATTGTTCCAATTATTGACTTCAATCAACGCGATTGCATCAGCATTGAGAGCTACTGGTTGATACTTAGCTTGTTTAGCAACAAAAAACGATTCTCTGAAAAGGGGATCGTTTTTTTTATGTCTACAAAAAATATTTCTAAAATAATCCAATTGATGCTATGAAAACCAAATGATTATACCTAAATTTTATTAACTATTTTAAGAAGTGCGAAAAGTCAAATTTGACAAATAACTTTCAAACTACTTCAAAAGATTTTTTTACTAAATCTATTTTTCTATTTAATGAAAACATTACTTCTTATAAGACATGCAGAAGCCGAAAGTGCATATTTCGGTGTAGATGACAGAAGAAGGGAGCTAACCCAAGAAGGATTTACACAGGCAGTACATCTAGGAAAAAAAATAGCTTCTGGTAATTTTCAACCTGAGGTTATGTTTTATTCTGATGCTGTTAGAACAACAGTGACTACACAATTAATCTTAGAGCAATTAGATATGCCACAAGAAGCAATTTTTGTAGAACCCTCGTTTTATGAAGCCAATGTGGGAAGGCTGCTAGATTTTATCAATCAAAGGGCAGATCAAGCAGATAGTTTAGCAATAGTAGGTCACAATCCTGCCATCAGTTTTCTAGCAGAATATCTGACAGGTGACGTTATTGGAAATTTATCACCTGCAGATGCTGTAGTTATCACTTTTGATTTAGAATCATGGGAATTAGTTTCTCAAGCAACAGGATCGCTCCTGACTAGGTTATAATTCGTCCAATAATTCATTTAAAGCATTAAAGTCATCAACAATTATATCAGGTTGTATGATGGCTTTTTCTGTTAACTCTTTTCGGTATTTTCCTGTTTTTACCTGGATAGCGGTCAATTGGGCTTCTTTTGCCCCTTGAATGTCACCAATTATATCATCACCGATCATTAAAAGTTCACTGGCATTCAAACCGATTTTTTGAATGGCAGATTCATAAAATGATTTGTCAGGTTTACCGATACACACGGATGTGGTAGAAGTAGCAAACTCAAGTCCTTTGATAAATGCTCCAATATCGATCCTTAAGCCTTCACTAGCTTTCCAGAAGCGTCCATGATGTAGGCCCACAATTTTACTTCCGTTGATCACCTTTAGGAAAAGCTCATTCATCAGCTCATAGTCCCAGTTTTTTCCAATATCACCGACTACAATCACTTCTGGATCTTCCAAGTTCATCTCTATTTTTTCGTAGATCATCTCCTTGATAGAAGTGCTTGCTAATACTTGAGCATTTTTGAAATTATTGTTGATTAAATAATCTCTTGTTGCTAATGGAGGGCTTAATACTTCTTCCTCCTTTAAAGGAATCCCCATTTTATCTAATTTATGAAATAGTTCATTGGAAGTGATACCTGATGTATTGGTAACAAATAAGAATGGGTAACCTTTTTGTTTTAGTTTCTTAATGGTATCCACAACACCCTCAATCAATACTCCGTCATTGTAAAGTACTCCATCTAAATCACATAGAATACCATTAATATGTTTTAAATTCATGGATATAAGTTGTATTTTTCTAATTTTAACTAAACATAACATCAAAGAGTAAATTCAAACAATGATACTACTTACCTATGTTGTACTTTTGTATTAATAATTGAAAACTATATGAAGCTGTTATCTTCTTCAATATATGGATATTGTCTTTTGACGCTTAGCGTGATTATACAGTCATGTGTATCCGCCAATATATCAAAAGAGTTTGAGAATGCTACTTTGCGTTTTTCTAAAGGTACACCTATGCCATCACCTCGTGCATACATGGGTTATTGTAATACCCCTAAAACTACTTTTGTAGTAGGAGGAATGAACAAGGCAGAAGAGCATTACAATACAATACTCTCGTATTCTCCCAAAAATGATAGCTGGAATGAAGTGACTCCTATCAATATCAAAGGAGAGAAACTCATCAACACTACCATTTCAAGCGGAAGTATGTTCCTGTTTAACGGAACGAAAGGGAATGAAGATGATCCCATGGCTAGTATCGATGTCAATGTGAGAGAGGTAGCCTATAATAACAGAGTACCAGAAATTATGAATGTGTCTTTAAATCCTCAGGCTATTCATAAATCTTCCATTGCAGAATGGAAAGGAAGGGTATTCTTATTCGGAGGTAAAATTGACAATGACACTTACTCTAACACGCTGTTTTCATTTGATTCAAAAAAGAAAGAATGGAAACAATTAGCCCATATGCCAAAGCAGATGATTACTTATGGGGCAGTTTCAAATGGTAAATTATATGTGTTTGGAGGTAAAAATGAGGCTCCTATTGATGAGATCTACATGTATAACATCAAAGTAGACCGATGGGTGAAAGTAGGGAAATTAGCAGAGCCAATTGTGGATGCTACAATCACTAGCTACGGTAGTAATATTGTTATTTTTAGTAATGAACAACTCTTTATTTACAATACAGATAAAGGTACTTTGAAGCGTTATCATACGAATATTGGAAAATTAGTAGGTAACGGAATGACAATTTCTGCAGATAAATTGATTATTTTTGGCGGTGTGAAAACCAATAGTGTAGGAAAGGATGTTTATTCCTCAACGGTTTACACTTTGGACGTTCAAAAAATATTACAATAAGTTTATCTGTATACCATGAACAAAACTAACATAGATATACAGTCATTGTTACGTGAACACATCCGCTCAATGACGCCTTACTCATCAGCAAGAGATGAGTTTGAAGATGTATCAACGGAAAATATATTTCTTGATGCAAATGAAAATCCTTTTGGAACGGCTACGGGAGAACCTTATAATCGATACCCTGATCCATATCAAAGGGCAGTTAAAGCAAAGTTATCTCCAATAAAGAATATTCCAACAGATCATATTTTCTTGGGAAATGGCAGCGATGAACCTATTGATTTATTGTTTAGAGCTTTTGTCGAACCTCAAAAAGAAAATGTAATTATTCTCCCTCCAACTTACGGAATGTATAAAGTAAGTGCGGACCTCAATAACGTTGAAGTGAGAGAAGTTGCATTGACCGCTGAATTGGATTTAGACGTGGAGGGGATATTAAGTAAAGTAGATGAGCATACAAAAATCATATTCGTATGTTCTCCAAATAATCCAACTGGAGGAGCTGTTAGTTCTGATAAAATAGAACAGTTATTGACAAGTTTCGACGGGTTGGTGATTGTTGATGAAGCTTATATTGATTTTTCATCTCAGCCTTCATTTATCTCAAAATTGTCATCATATAACAATTTGATTGTGTTACAGACTTTTTCTAAAGCATGGGGAATGGCTGGCCTTCGCTTAGGAATGATGTTCGCTTCACCTGAAATAATAAAAGTGTTCAATACAATCAAACCACCTTATAACATTAATCAGTTGACACAAGAAAAAGCTTTAGAGGCTTTAGATAATGTGGATAAAGTGGAAGAGATGGTGCGTAAACTTCTTGCAGAAAGAACAAGATTGGAAGAAGAATTGGATAAAATGCCTTTTGTAAAAAACAGGTATCCTTCTGATGCAAACTTTATTTTAATCCAAGTAGAGGCTGCAGATAAAATGTACAATGAGTTGGTGGAAAAAGGGATTGTGATCAGAAATCGCTCTAAGGTATTATTATGTGATCAAGGCCTCCGTATCTCAATTGGAACCGAAGAAGAAAATAATAAATTCTTAGCAGAGTTTAGTCAGTTAGGCTAATTGATTATCTCAAAATGAATACCCCATAATAGTTTGAAAATCAATTATGGGGTATTTTTTATAAATAATATCTTAGTCATAAGCTTGTTCAAAAACTTTTTTCCAAGCGTCGACAACTTTATATTGCTTTTCGCCAATTTCTTTGATCATCGTCACACCTGTTACATTTGTTGTCATTACTGTATCTGCTTCCATCAGTTCGGCTTTTCGAGCAAATACTTTTCTGACTTTATATCCCTTTAGTTCTAAATGAGCAATGATATTTTTTCGAGCAATACCAGACACACAACCAACAGCCACTTTTGGAGTATAGATGACTTTATCTTTAATCCAAAAGAGGTTTCCAGAGATTGTTTCAGCAAGGTAGCCATCATAATTGATTAAAATAAGATCATCAAGTGCTCTCGTTTTCTTTTCAATACCTGCAAAGGTATAAGTCATAGAAGACAAAGACTTACAAAACGATACTGGAGTCAAAGGAACTTTAATGGACTCTCCATAATCAACTATCAAAGATTTTTTACTATCTGCTTTTTCAAAAGGTTGAATCGATAAAAGTGTGTAGTAGTTAGAGTTGTTAGGAGTATAGAGACCACCTTCTTTTCGCCAGATCATTAACTTTATTCTACAGTCACCTTCAATATCATTTTTCTTTTTCAATGTCTTGAAGGCACCATAGATATATTCTTTATCTTGAAAATCTGAAGGAAAGTTGATCTGAAGTTCTTTTAATCCACGTTTTATTCGATCAATGTGATCATCTAAAAATCGGATAGTCCCATTCTGGGAAATCATAGTTTCAAAAAGTCCATCGCCGTATTGAAACCCTCTGTCAGAATAAGATACTCCCGTTTTAGATGCTTTTTCGATTTCGTTGTTAAATAAGACGTAACTCATAAAGTTAGTATTTCATTCTAGATAACTCTCTTTTTTGATCTTTCTCTTTCAGATCATTACGCTTGTCATAAAGCTTTTTACCTCTTGCTAAGGCAATTTCTAATTTTGCTAAACCTCTATCGTTGATAAAAAGTTGAGTAGGGATAACCGTAAAACCTGTTTCTTTCACTTTTCTATCCAACTTATCTAATTCTCTTCTTGTCAAAAGAAGTTTACGGTCTGCTTTAGCTTCGTGATTATTGTAGCCACCCATTTCATAAGGAGCAATGTGCATGCTTCTTACAATCAGTTCATCTCCAATAAACAGGCAGAAAGCATCTTGTAAACTAACTTTCTGCATACGAATTGATTTTATTTCGGAACCTTTTAAAGAAATCCCTGCTACGAGTTTTTCAACAAACTCATACTCATGAGAAGCCTTTCGGTTTTTGATTTTTACTTTTTGTTTTATTTCTAATTTCTTTCCTCCCATAATGCTGATTTTAAATTGTTATTTCCCCATTCTTAAGAATAGGAAGTGCATCACAATAATCCTCCTGAGCACAAAAGGCAAGGTCAGACTTGGCTTTCAAACCACTTAATCGTTTAGCATGTGAAGCATTGAATTGAATGCTCTCTACTAGATTGTCTTTACATGCTTTATATTGGGTCAATGCCATGAATGAAGCATCGTCTGTAAGATTACATTCATCTTGTAATCTATCAATTAGAGCACCCGCAAATAAAGTATCTTCAAGACTTGGATTACCTTTCCATCCTGCACAAATAATGACAACGTCTTTTTGAGCTGATTTCAAAAAATTAGCAACAGCTGAAACATTCAATAAAGCACCGATAACGATCTGATCTGCTCTTTTCTTTGCTTCCGTAATCGCCACTGTACCGTTTGTTGTAGTCATGCAGATGTCCTTGCCGCGGTATTCTTCCTGCATGTGTTCTTGAGGAGAATTACCAATCGTGAACTCCTTTACTTTTACTCCCCCTCTTTCTCCAGCTGTAATATAGCCTTTTTTTGAATAATCAAGTGCTTCCTCAACCGTCATAACGGGGATAACACTTTTCACACCTGCATTTAAACCTGCAACCATACATGAAGTTGCTCTCAAAACATCTGTAACAACGGCAATTTTTCCTTCGAGTTGATGTAAGGATAAAATCTCCGGGGTGAGACAAGTCTCTATATTTATCATTTTCTAACCTATATTTTGACGTCTAAATTCTGACGCCTTCTTTAAAGTATCTAAGTTTAAGGCGGGCATTAACGAAGGTTGATCTTGGAGAGCCTCAATAAGTGATTCGGTGGCTAAGTTTCCAGTAAGACTGTCTTTAGCCATAGGACATCCTCCAAGTCCGCCAAGGGCTGTATCTATTCTTCTACAACCTGCATTAATTGCTGCTCTTGCTAGTTCAGTTGCCTTAAAAGGATTACAGTGCAAATGTACACCCAATTCTGTATTGGTCAATAATTTTGAGGCATTTTCAAATAAAACTTGAATATCTTTTGCATTTGCAGTACCGATTGTATCCGATAATGAGAGTATTGTTATGCCCATTTCAGAAAGTTCGTGTGCCATTTCTAACACTTTAGAGGTTGAATAATCCTCTTGATAGGGGTTGCCAAATGCCATTGATAAGTAGGCGACCGTTACTTTTTGATGCGCTTGTGCAATAGTATTGATGTTGTTTAATGCTTCTTTTGCAGCTTGGATCGATTTTTTTGTATTTCTTTCTTGAAAAATTTCTGAGACAGAAAGGGGAAAGCCTAAATATTCAATTTCAGCATGTTGTACCGCATCATTGGCACCTCTCTCGTTGACTACAATGGAGAGCAGTTTTGTATTCGTATTTTCCAATTCTAAACCAGCCAAAACTTCCTTTGTATCTTTCATTTGAGGAATGGCTTTAGGAGATACAAAACTTCCAAAGTCTAAGGTGTCAAATCCTACTTTTAGCAATAAATTCAAGTATTCAATTTTTGTCAGTGTAGGGATGAACTGAGAGAGCCCTTGCATTGCATCTCTAGGGCATTCTATAATTTTAACCATCGTTAGTAGTGTTTATTTTTGTGTGTATTATTGGTTCTCTTATTGAACTTAATGAAAAAAAAGATAAGCTGTAAATTTCCTCTACAAAAAATAATGTTGAATGGTTAATCAACTAGAAATGAGGAATATGTATTTTAAATTAATAATTTCTTATCATTCTGTAAATGAGGTGTTTACATTTTTATTTCTGATTAGAAATGATTATATTAATTGGATTAAATGAATATGAGAACTACTGTTCTGTCAGAATTTTAACCAATTAACAGACTATGGCTTACCTAAATGTAAACAACCAATCATTGTATTATGAGGACCATGGGGATAAAGAGGCTCCGGTAATACTTTTTATGCATGGCTTTTTGATGAGTTCAAAAATGTTTGCGTCACAAGTTGAATTCTTTTCTTCTTATCGTATCATTACTTTTGATGCAAGAGCTTTTGGTAAAACGAAGTGGGATGGAAAACCTTTCTCTTTATATGATACCGTGAGTGACTGTATGGCAATTTTAGATCACCTTGGCATTGAAAAAGTGATATTGGCTGGAATGTCACAAGGTGGGTATGCAGCATTGAGAGTTGCACTCCGGTTTCCCTCAAGAGTACAAGGCTTAATCTTGATTAGTACTTCAGCACATATTGATTCTGAAGAGGTAAAAACAGGGTATAGAGAAGTAAGAGATACATGGATGAATCATGGATTACTATCAGAACTACATGAGAATCTTATGACGGGTATTATAGGTCCTAAAGACGGAAATGAATGCCATTGGAATAAATGGACTCCGTTGTGGCAAGAAAGAACTGGAGAACAAATATTTCATGCCATGAATAACTTGATTGATAGAGATGATATTCAATCTTTTTTGCCCGACATCAAATGCCCAGCTTTAATTATTCATGGAGATCAGGATTTTGGAGTACCGTTTTCGATGGGACAATACCTTTATCAAAACCTTCCTAATGCTGTAGGCTTTATTAAAATTGAAGATGGTGCACACGGTGCGATTATGACACATGCAGAGACCGTCAATGGTACATTACTCTATCATTTGGAAAATCACTTGTTACCTAAATTGGAAAAGCAAGATTAGTTAAAATGAATCATGAAAAGGTTAAACTGTTTTAATATCGAGATAACCCTTTTGTTTTCAGATTGATCAATAAGTAGTTTACTGGAACTTACTCTCTAGTAAACTATTGTTGATATGAAATATACATTACTAATTATTGCCTTTTTGCTGGGTATTCACCCATCGTTTTCTCAGAAGAAAACAAATCAATCAATTACAGAATTTAATCAATTTTTTAAGACGAAAGATCGTAGAGTACGAACATTTCTTGAGGTCAATAAATTAACGAATCAAATTGAATTATCTATTTTTCCAAAAGATGCTTTTGATGACTTTTTTAAATATAGTGATGACGGAATTAGTATAGATGTTGTTCAAAAGAAACAGTATACTTGTGATGAACTTGATGTAGTTAAGCTAAGTAAAAGAGGAAGATATAGAGGGATTTTACTAAAGAAAGTTTACAGAGACTATTTAGTAAACGCAAGGAAAGTAGACAATCGGTCCAATAAGTATGTTATTTCATTAGGGGAATTACCCAAAAGATACGACCTCAAAGATATCGAATTAAACTATTTTATAATTAGAGGAGGTGTGGATTATTACTATAGAAGTACTTATCATATTCCGGGAAAAAAACTTCCGGCCTATGATTTACCTTTGATTTATTTTTCACCCCCAAAAAGCAACTCTATCCTTCATCAGTCAATCAATAAAGAAGAAATTGAATATACTTTACATTATAAGATAAATGAAACGAATTTTGATTCACTTGAATTTCAAAAGCTTTACAACTATCTCCATTTAAGCGATTACAAGATTACCTCTTTTTATATCAAAGCTTTTTCGTCAATTGACGGAGATAAGGAAAAGAATACAAGTTTATCGTATTTAAGAGCTCAAAACATCATCAATGAATTATCGCCTTTTATGACAAAAGGAGTTCAGTCAATAATTGAAACGGGTGAAAATTGGAAACAATTTTTTGAAGACATTGAGAAGACAGACGATAAGGGTTTGTTACTTAAAAGTAGAGATGCCATAAGACAAGAAATCAATAAGAATCCTGATCGATTTGAGCAACTGTTATCTCAACAACGGATAGCTACAATCAAGGTGCGATTAGAGAAATTAGTGTCGTATGAATCACTAGAGGAAGATCAAACTTATGAATTATTTGGGCAGTTAGTTTCCAAGGAAAACTATGAAGAAGCTTATTTATTGCAAAGTTTTATTATTGATAAGGTGAAAAATGGGATTTACTCTACAGAAAATTTAGAAGAAAAAGTTCAGTTACCTAAAGTGAAAGATAACATAATGCTTCATCAAAATTTTTTAGTGATGTATGATGATATTTCTACTTATTATTATAAAGATGAGTTAATTGATTCTTATCGGGAAATGCTTCAATTAGCCCCCGAAAATCCTACATTGATTTATAACCTAAGTGCTTTGTTGGCTAAATGTATATTTTATAAATGGGATAATAGGAGCATAAAAGAAGTAGAAGATAACATCACTTATTTAAAAGCTAGAAATTTTAATAAAATACTAGTAGATAAGTTGATCCTCAACCGATGGCTGATATTGAGTAGAGCAGCTTATAAAAAAGGGAACTTTAAGAAATCAGATCACTATAATCAGAAGGTCTATAGTTATTATAGAAATCTAGATTTTGATCAAGAAGACAAAGTAAGGCTCGCTCAGCATTTTGTGGAATATTCACTAAAAGATTGGGCAAAAGAAGTTTTGATGGATGGGATTTTGGCTGCAGATGTATCCGAAAAATTGCTATTCTATTATATCAATTTGACGATAATCGATGACGATCAAGTGGATAGAATGATTTACACTGATTTATTAAAAAAAGCGATTAAAATGAATAGACTAAGGTTCTGCGTATTATTTAATTCGTACAATGATCTCCAAGAAGGGATAACATTTCAGCTGTTAGATCATCCAAAATTGAAAAACTTATATTGTGAAGAGTGTTTCGATTATATTCAAGAACATGATGTTTTTAATTAGTTTCAAAATCGAAGAAACTAAAAAACCTTTCCCAATTATAAAAATTGAGGAAAGGTTTAAAATATCTTTTGGAAAAGAATAGAAAGCTTACTTTTGAGTCACTTCAGGAAGTTTAATCGCTACCCTCAATTTCGCACTTCTCGCTCTTCTATTTCTTGCAATTTCTTCTTCAGAAGCAGTAATTGGTTTACTTTTCAAAGGCTTCAATGGGCGTAAAAGGTTGCCATAAAAATCTTTGTTCATTTCACCTTCAAAATTACCTGTTTTGAAAAAGTTCTTCACCAAACGGTCTTCTAATGAATGGTACGACTCAATCACAAAATAACCGCCTTCTTCTAGAACTTCAGCACCTTGTTCAATCATTTCTTTCAAAGTCACTAACTCTTCGTTGACTTCAATTCTGATGGCTTGGAAAACCTGAGCGTAGAAACGATTTTCTTTCCCTCTTGGAGCCATAGGTTTTAAGGCATCCATAAGTTGTTGAGTAGTTTCAATTTCTCCCGCAGAACGAGCATGAATGATCAAACTAGCAGCTTTGTGTGGTTGGTTCAATTCACCATAAAGCTTGAACATTTTGCGAAGTTCAATTTCTTCATAATTATTGATCACCTCTTTGGCACTCAATACACCACTTTGTGCCATACGCATATCCAAGGGAGCGTCACCTCTAGTAGAGAAACCTCTTGAAGTTTCATCAATTTGATGTGATGAGATTCCAAGGTCACCTAAGATTCCAGCAACTTTTTTGATACCATTTAACCTCAAATATCTTTTTAAGTATCTAAAATTAGCAGCACAAAAAATCAGACGATCGTCATTGATTGCATCTGCATTTTTTTTAGCATCAGGATCTTGATCAAAAACCACTAATTTTCCCGTTGTCAAACGGCTTAATATTTCTTTTGTGTGTCCTCCGCCACCGAAAGTAACGTCAACATAAGTTTTGGTAGGGTCAATGTGTAAACCGTCTACACACTCTTGCAGCATTACTGGAACGTGATAATCACTCATATTTTTTTAGTACTCGTTTTTTAAATCGTCTTCACCCACTAGTGGAAGAATGATTGAAAACTCTGTGAAAGAGACTTCATCAGAGTCGTCGTTTTTATATTTTGAAGAAACCATAATTTCACCACCGTGTTTTTTTATGATTCCGTAGGAGATGGATAATCCAAGACCAGTACCTTCACCCACTTCTTTGGTGGTGAAGAAAGGATCAAAAATTTTATCAATAATAGCTTGAGGCATTCCTTCACCATTGTCTCTTACTTTTATATTGATATAATCATCTCCATCTGCATAAGACGTAGAAATTTTAATCTTACCAGTACGTTCTTCAACGGCTTGAATGGCATTGTTGATGACATTCATAAATACCTGATTCAATCGGCCTGGAAGACATTTTATTTCAGGAATATCACTTTGAAGTGCTACTTCCATTGAAATATCTTTTTTCTTTACCTTATTATTTAAAATTGTAATCGTAGATTGAATTCCTTCGTTGATATTGGCACTTTTGAAAGTGTCCTCATCCAACCTTGAGAAAGTTCTTAATCCCAAAACAATTTCTTTTGTTCGAAGTGCACCTTCTTCAATACCATTAATCAATTCTTTGATCTCTTCTTTAACGACATTGATTTCAATTTCGTCAGCCAATTCATTGATTTCATCCACTCTTTTTTGGAAAGCTTCTGTACTTTCAAAATCTTTAGTCAAGTCATTACAGCTATCTAAAAGTTTGATCAAATCATCAATGTCATCTTTCAAAGGTTGTACGTTCGAACTCACAAAGTTAATAGGGTTATTGATTTCATGAGCAATTCCGGCTGTTAACTGACCTAAAGAGGCCATTTTTTCTGAATTAATAAGCTGTACTTGGGCCGATTTAAGCTCTTGCATCGCTTCCTCCAACTTTTGATTGGTGTACAACAAACTTTCAGACTGTTGTCTTAATTCTTCTTCCGAAGTTTGAATTTCGTGATAAGCTTCAATAATTTTACGTCTGTCGCTTTCTCGGTCATCTAACATTTTATTGGCAAGTGTGGCCAGCTGATCAAATTCGGCATAAGCCAATCTGTCTTTATTGATCTTAACATGTTCTTTTGAAGCTTCATCGAAGAAAGTAGAAAACTCTTCAATATTATTTGTAATTCCAGTAGCGACTTTTCGGAGTCTCCACCACAAAATAGCAATCAAGAGCGTCGATAAAGATAAGATTCTAAAAAGTTCAGTCGTCAATTCGGTGATCAACATACTTCTTTTTGCAGCAATTTGATTGTCTAATTCATCTAAATAAACTCCAGCTCCAATGGTCCAGTCCCACTTTTCAAAATATATGATGTAAGAAAACTTTCTTTTGATTTCATCTGAATTAGGTTTTTTATAATCATAATAATAAAACCCGCCATTATTTTCAGTGTTGACTAAGATAGAGGGCAAATCCTTGAAGTAAGTCGTATCCCCATTTTCATCTGTGATAGGAAGACTGATATGATATTCGTTTGCAAGTGAGTCTGCATTATCATAATGTTCCCAGTTTATCAATAATGGAGTTCCTCTTTTATTCACAAAAAGATAACCATCCTTCCCAAACTTTATAGAGGACATACGTTCAAAGGCTTGTCTTTGCATATCTCGAGTCACATTGTCCATATATTCTCCAGTTCCAATAACTAACCCTAGAGGCTCAAAGTACCTTAGATAGGAAGTTTTAGGATATTGTTTGTTTCCATTTTGATCAGGTTTAATCCAATAATATTCGAAAAAGCCTTTTCCTTTCGTTTTGGCAATTTCCATTTCCTTTCGGATAAAATAATCTCCTCTTGCATCTTGGAGGTCCATGATAGGCTGTCCTTCTGATTCTGGAGAAGAAGCATTCATGACGGCATATCCATCAATATGATCAATAAAATAATAACCTCTATTGTAATTAAAGCGGATAGGTCGGAGTGAATCCTTGATGAGATTGACAATCTGCTTCTCGGAAAGTTTTCCTTTGTTTCTTTTGTAAATGTTGTCCACGATTTGGAAGGCCTCATCTACTCTGTTGATTAGGTTTTCTTTTAATCGCTTTTCAGTATTTCTTTCAAGGTATTCAATGTATTTAAAGGCATTCTTTACCTCATTAACAGTGACGTTTTTCTGTTTTTCAGTAAACTCTTGCTCAAGCTGATTTACATCTATTTTATAGTCACGAAGCTCTTTGATAGACCAAATCCCCACTAAAAATGTAATGGCAATGACAGATAGGGTCATAACAGGAATAAAAGTCGCTTCAGAAACTCTCTCTTTATTCTCTTTATGTATATTATTTTGCTCGAAGAGCTTCATACTTTTTCAATTAATATTAGAGAAGTCAGTGATAAAAAATGGAATTAATTTGGCACTAACTGTTTATATAGGTCTATCACACAAAAATATCTGTTTTTCTGATAATATTAATATATAAAGTATAGTTTAGACTAAAAAAATATTTCAATAATAGTTGCCGTTTTCAAGGATTATTTTGATTTCAAATTCTTAAGGTTATTAAATGAGTAACATCTCTTTAATTAAATAGGTTGTTATGCAAGTATTTATCTGATATTTTTGCAGAACTTATTTTTCTGATGATGAATTAAAACAAAGATATCTATTCATTGTTCTGTAAAAATAAAAATCTCATTAATAGGAACTTTAAAGAAGTAATCTCTTGAAAACCAAGACGCTTAAAGAAAATAAAGTCAACATCATTACACTCGGGTGTTCTAAGAATATTGTAGACTCAGAGGTAATTATGACTCAGTTAAAAGGCAATGGCATTGATGTAGTTCATGAAGCTGAAGATGATAAGTTCAATATCGTGTTAATTAACACATGTGGATTTATTGGACATGCCAAGACTGAATCTGTTGAAACGATTCTTCGTTATGCTGATGCAAAAAAGGAAGGGTTGGTAGATAAAGTATATGTATCGGGCTGTTTGTCTGAAAGATATAAAGAGGATTTAGTACAGGAAATCCCAGAAGTAGATGCTTTCTTTGGTACTCGTGAGGTGCCGAACTTATTGAGAGCTTTGAATGCGGATTATAAGAAAGAACTTCTTGGCGAACGTCTTTTGACAACCGATAAGCACTTTGGTTACTTAAAAATCGCAGAAGGTTGTGATAGACCATGTTCATTCTGTGCCATTCCATTGATGAGAGGTAAACACGTTTCAGTGCCTATCGAAGATTTGGTAAAGCAAGCGGAAGATATGGTAGCTAAAGGTGTGAAAGAACTTTTACTGATTGCTCAAGACTTGACTTACTATGGATTAGATATCTATAAGAAGAGAAGATTAGCAGACCTTTTACGAGCTTTATCTGATGTGGAAGGTTTAGAGTGGATTCGTTTGCACTATGCTTACCCAACAGGTTTTCCTATGGATGTGTTGGATGTTATGGTCGAGCGTGATAATATTGCTAACTACCTTGATATTCCTTTACAACATGGTTCAACAGCAATGTTGAAAAGAATGCGTAGAGGCACATCAAGAGAGAAGCAAGAAGAACTCATCAATGCGATTAGAGAAAAAGTACCAGGTATTGCTATTCGTACTACTTTGATTACAGGTCACCCCGGCGAGACGGAAGAAGAGTACAATGAGATGTATGATTTCGTAGAAAGAATGCAGTTCGAAAGAGTAGGGGTATTTACTTATTCACATGAAGAAGATACGCATGCTGGTGACGATATGGAAGACGATGTTCCTGAAGATGTAAAACAAGATCGTGCAGACGAGATTATGCAACTTCAAGAAGAAATTTCTGATGCATTAAACCAGAAGAAAGTAGGTAAAGTTTACAAAGTATTATTCGATAAGATCGAAGGTGGGTATTTTGTAGGTAGAACAGAATTTGATTCTCCTGAAGTAGATAACGAAGTTTTAGTACCTGTCACAGAAGAGAATCATGTTCGTTTAGGAGACTTTGCTAATGTGAAGATTACAAGTGCTGAACCGTTTGATTTATACGGTGAGGTTGTTAAATAAAAAGTTAAAAAATAGATACTGTCTGATATTTCATCTCTGATTATTAAAAAAGATTTGAAAAATTGAGTTGAAACTGTTAGAATAGTTGTATAAATATCGAAAGACGTGAAAAATCACTTTAAAGTAAATTTTTCACGTCTTTCGTTGTAAAGAAATGAACTTGTAAGATTTTTTAACATTAAAAATATATGAATACGATTTTAACACTATTAATCGTCTTAAATATATTTTCAGATCATAACGGAATCGGAAGAATCGCGGAAGCTAATAAACAAAAGTCCGCAGGTGAGGAAGCATTCATTGCAAAAGATTATAAAACTGCAATTGAAGCTTATACTATTCTACTGGACTCTATGAAAATTGAAGATGATGCGGCAATGCTTGATTTAGCACATTCTTATTTCCTTTCTGAAGATAAAGAGAATGCAACTAAACGCTATGCCAGCATCCAGAATTCAGCAAACAAAAAAATTGCTTCTATTGCAAACCAACAGTTAGGAGTACTTAAAGCTCAAGAACAAAAGCTGGAGGAGGCATTGGCCTTTTTGAAAGCAGCAATGAAGCATGATCCCCAAAATATGGGAGCAAGGTATGATTATGAGATGTTGTTGAAGCAAAAGAAAGAACAAGAGCAGCAGAATCAAGATAATAAGGATCAAAACGAAGACAATAAAGACAAGCAGGATCAAGATCAGAAAGATCAAGACCAAAAGGATCAAGATCAAGAAGGTCAGGATGAGAACCAAGATCAAAAAGATCAAGAGAAAGGTGATCAGAAAGACGATAAAGATCAGAAAGATTCTGAAAAAGGAGATCAAGAAGGTGATCAGAACGAAAACCAAGAGCAAGAAGGAGAACAGGGAGAGGAAACTGAAGAAGAGCGAAAAGAACGTGAAGAGGCAGAAGAGAAAGCCAACTTCAATAACCGTATGGAGGAAATCAAAATGCCTGCTTCTCAAGCTCAGATGATTTTGGATGCCTTAAAAAATAAGGAAGTACAATACTTCCAACAGCAAAAGAAAAAGTCGAAAAAACAGGATAGAAACAAACCAGACTGGTAGAATGTTTCTGCTGAAAATGATCAATAAAAAGAGACCGCAGTTCTAAAAATTGTGGTCTCTTTTTCTATTTTAGATTATTGGAATTCGTTCCAAAATTCCATCTCCATAAATTTTATCTTGTTCTAATTCTTGAAGATGAACATACCCAATATGACAACCACAAGTAGTGTTAGAACATAATTTTGGCTGTAATGCCTCTTCAAAATTATCATGGTAGATATTTCCAATTTGATCTTTGATAAAGTGGCAGGACGTCATGTTACCGTCACCGTCCACTGAAAAAGTAGTGGAGCCAGCACGGCAGAGTTTGCCTAGACTCTCATGCCGTTGATTATTCCAATCGAATAATGGGTCTACTTCAAGGATCCTATTCAAATGCTCTTGCTCATAATAATCAGCTTCTCTTTTGTAAGCATTTACCCATAAATACACGGAAGAAGGAAGCCTTTTTCTTAAATGAGTAATCACATCAAGATCTTCTTTTAAACCTACAGTCCCCACGCTAAACCTAATGTTTTTCTCGATCAATGAATGGCATTTTTCTAGAAATGCGTCTAAGGATAATTGGCTAGGATGATAGGTGGTCCATAGTGCAAAACTCTCTTTGTTAACTTCATCCATCCAATCGACACCACAAGATAAATTGGTTTGTATGGCGACTCTATAAACATTGTTCATGTGACTCAATGCTGTCATCGCTTGCTGATAGTATTTTCTGATTAATCCTTCACCCCAAGGTGTGAATAAAATACCGATCTTTTCATTTCTATGCTTTACCCAATTTTGAAACTGCATTAACTTTTGAGCATCAATCGCCAATTCTTCTCTTGTGTTTTTTGTTTTGGCAAAAGGGCAGTAGTGACAAGAATAATTACAGCTGGTCAAAGGTCCTCTGTAAAGAATATTCCAAGTTTTATGCATTATACTAAGTCAAATTGAGCAATAGATTCTTTTATGGAATGAGAGTACAACCAAGGGCCAATCACGTCTTCCAGTGTTCGTCCTTTTAGGTTGAGTTGGATGTATGATGTGCTGATGTCAATCAATTGGAGTTGGTGCATCTCTTCTATTTCAAGTTTGAAATCCTCCAATACAGAAGAATTAAAGTAGGCTTGATAAGAAGCAATGGGTAAACCTGTTCCTTCGCAGAAAGACTTAATGAAATACCTTCTTTTTTCTTCTTCTAGATCAAGTTGAATACCATAATTCACTTTTTTGAATTCCTCCTTAGAAGTATTGTTATAGTTCTCTATAATATGTTTAATGGAAGATCTGCCAACAGCATAATCGCTACTGTAATGCAGTGATTTGGTATAAGAGCGAGCTCCGACGCCTAATCCTAACATTGCATTTTCTTGTGGTAAATAACCGGGGTGAGCAAATGAAGGAGCGTTCTTTTTCTTGAATTGTCTCATTGTGATTTGCTCATAGCCATTGCTCATTAAGAAGTCCCTTGCCTGTAGGTACAACTTCATTCTGAAATCATCCCAAGCTCGTTCCTTTAATCCCAAACCTGTCAATGGTCTTATATACAAAGGGTAAAGAAAAACCTCTTCGGGTGAAATTTCTATCATTTGATCCAAGGTATATTGCCAACTTTCCGTCGTTTGATTTTCTGCTCCATAAATCAAATCCAAGTTGAGTAATGGAAATTGAGCTTCTTTCAGGTCTCTGATCGCTCTTCTCACTTCTTCCACTTTTTGGGGCCTTCCCATTGCTTTCACTTCCTCTTCAATAAAGCTTTGCACGCCCATACTTACCCGGACGAAGCCTTTTTCTTTAAGGAGTTGAATTTTATCAGCCGTGATGGTTTTAGGAGAAACTTCAATAGCGGAATTGACGACTTCAGTTTTTAATCCTAAAGAGGAATTCAGCGTTGATAAAACAGACTGTAATTCTTCTGCTGAAAGATAACTTGGGGTACCTCCTCCAAAAGCGAAATTGGCAAAATGAAGGTTTCCTAATTCCTCTTTAACGGCTTCAACCTGTCTTGTCAACGCATTAAGAAACTCGTTTTGAAGGTTGCCTTTTGGGTTGGCAATTGTAAATAGATTACAGAAGCCACATCTCATTTCACAAAAGGGAAGATGAAGATAGAGAAAAACATCACGCTTCTTTTCCTCGCTCCACACTTCTTGGAGTGATAATGTTTTTTTAAAGTTTCTATATGCCATTTTATGAGGGTAAGAGTAGGCATAAGAATGATAGTATGATTGGTTGATATATTCTTTTAAATTCATTTTTCATTCATTAAAAATTCAGCATAAGGGACATTCCAAACCACTTCATGGGCCAATCGATGTCCATTGTATCCGTCTTCTCCATAAGCAGTTCCGTGATCTCCCATCAATAAAAATAACGTTGGTCGTCCCTTGAAAGCATTCATCAAAATTTCCCATTGACTATCCACATACTCTAATGCTTTGGCATGTGTAGTGATCGAATCCTCTTTGGCTCCTTGTTGGTAGAAATAATTGGGTTGGTGTATGGCTGAAATATTGATAAACAGAAAAAGCCTGTTTTGTTGATTTTGCTGTACAATTTCCTCTGCTTTTTGAAACTGGTATTTTGTTGAAAAAGGAGAGGTGACACCTAGGCGATCTTCCCAGTGGCTTTCATCAAACATGGAAGGAAACACTTTGCTCAATGCAGACCTTCTGTTGAAAAAGCCCACTCCACCAATACACGCTGTATGATATCCTTTTGCTTTTAAACCATCAATAATTGTAGCTTGTTCAAAAGTGAAAGTATTGGTGTTGGTCGTTTCACTTCCCGCAAATTGAGTGGCAAACAACCGTTCTTGCTTTGGTTGATCAATGGGAGTGGGGAAAAAACCCGAAAAAATTGCATGATGAGAAGCATAAGTAAAACTCCCCGGTGCATGCCTTTTCTCCCATCCTGATTCTGGTAGATATTTTTGAAGTTGAGGTAATCGCTTTTCTTTAAAAAGTTGTTGGCTGACATCATACCTCAACGTGTCCAACGTGATCAAAACAATATCATAATCACCCACAATTTTATTCGCATTGATCATATATAATTGGCTATTTCTTGAATGTCATTGATTTGAATATCCGCAATTGATTCTTTTGTTTCAGTAGGGTTGAGGTGAATTGTTTTCCATCCCATTTGATGAGCACCTTTGATATCCTTGTCATAATCATCACCAATCATTACAATTTCATCAGGCGTATACCCATATTCCATTTGAATTAAATGAAAGAAAAGTGGATTAGGCTTTTCAAAACTATAATCTCCCGATATGAAAGTAGAAGTTGGAGGGAAGGCTTTAAATAATCCAGAGTTTACAATCTTTTTCTGTTGATTATGATTCCCTCCATTTGTTAGTAATACAAGGTGAAAATGTTCTTTTAATTCCGCTAAAAATTGAAGGATTGAAGTGTCTATTTTCTCCACAAAATCCCCAACGACATACTTCTTCTGAAACTCCTCA
This sequence comes from Flammeovirga sp. OC4, assembly GCF_000812565.1. GTDB lineage: Bacteria > Bacteroidota > Bacteroidia > Cytophagales > Flammeovirgaceae > Flammeovirga. Next base: position 62,810 of record NZ_JTAM01000013.1, read on the forward strand.
AATAATTTTTGATGAATGAACTTTGAAATAAGCCATTGATAAAAAGTATCTCTTGATCTGTACCCTTTATTATCATATTCAAGAATAGTGGCTTTATGTTCAGTCCATATATTAGGTTGATTGACAAACTCAAATGCTTTTTCCAAGTAAGTACTATAGGCTTTGTCTCTATCGATTAAAGTATTATCTAAATCGAAAACGAGACATTTAATATTTTTAGGTAAGGACTTCATCGAAAATGGATTTAATGATAAAAGCTTGTTCTTCATAGGTTGTTCTGCCTTCAGAATTGACAATTCTAGGCACTAAATCACCAAAAGCATTCACTTCAATAATTTTTACTTTATGACTGTTGGCTTGGACCATCAGGTCAACTCCTGTCACCATAGCACCTTGAAATGATCTGACCGCTTGTAACGCTGTCTTTTTAATTTCTTCCCACTTTTCATTTCCTAAATAATCGATCAATCCATTGAGGTCTCCTCTCTCATTGCCAAGGTGTAGATTGGTCATCGGTGAGGTGCTGGACCTCATCACTACATGTTCTACTTTTTGACCAATGACGACCAATCGCAAATCAAATACTTTATTGTTGAAAGTAGCTTTAGGTTCCCATTTTTCAACAATGAGGTGTTCTTTCGCCAATTGATTGATGATCAATTTAATTTTTGTAGCATCACGATAAGTACTAATGTTTAATGAGTTGTATAAAGCGGAAGATTTATCAATTTCAACAGACGTTTTTAATACTTCTCTACTTTTACTTCTTCTATAAGCCATTACTCCTGAAGAGGAAGAACCGTGTGCAAGCTTAATGAAAACTTGATGTTCTTTTGCTTGATTCATCATTTGATGTAGTTCTTCATAACTCCGAACCGTCCCTAAAAATTTTGTTTTAGCAACATGATGTTCCAAAAGAATTTGATGGGCGTTCTTCTTGTCAAACATCTGAAGAATAGCCGTAGGAGTATTCATAAACCTTACGTTTCCCTTCTTCATGACACAATTCTCCACAAACTTTAAAGCTTCTTTAAAACCTAAATAAGCTTGTCTAGAATATTGAATTCTACCTTTATCATTAGGAAGAATATCAATTTCTTCTTTAGAGATTTGATGAAATTCTTCTTTTTTTATGCTTTCACTTCCCCATTTCAATAATCCTTTAAAGACATCGAAATTCTCACCAAAGGAATCAATTTTTATGATGTCGTTCTCTTCAACAAGTTCTTCAAAAGAATGAGGCGTGGATAGAAGATCTATCCACGCTATTGTTTGGTAGTTTAATTGATAAGAGTGTAGTGCTTCTTGCATCATCTGAAGCCTACGGTTCTCAGGATTGCCTATAAGTATTACTTTCAAAACTGGATTGATTATTCACCTACATCAACATAACGATAGGTTTCATCGTCATAAACATCTTCTTCTTTTTGTTCCCCCATTTTTAGTTCAATATGTGGGAATTTCTCTTTGATTTTTTGACCGATTCCACTAGATAAATAATTACTACTTAGGTTTAAGTAGCATAGTTGTGGCATACAAGGTGCATTGAGTAAACCTTCAGCACTTTTATCTCCTAAAGTTCCCATTGATAAGTCCAATGAAAGAATTGTTTCTTGTAATGGAGTCATGGAAATCAACTGTACAATGTCATCAGCATCAATGCAGTTTTGAAGCCCTAAATGAAATAATAACGGAAACTTACCGTCTTCTAATAATGGTAAAATATCAGCCTCTACCTCACAGTCATACCCATAATCATCTGTTCCTAGCCATAGTTCAAGATGTTTTAATTTAGGAAGAGTAGCATTTCCAATTTCTTGAAGTACGTTTTTGGATAACCCTCCAGATTGAATCACTAGTGTTTCTAGATTTTGATGTTCTATTTCACCAAGAGCCAATCCTTCACTTCCTTTGATCTGAAATACTTTAAGATTCGGAAAGTTCTTGAAAATCGCATTGAGGTTGGTTTGTTGAATCCATGAAATTTCACATTCATCAAAGTCCATATCACCAATAAATAGGGCTTCAATATGTTGTAAATGTTCTTTTTCTTCTACAAGCTTATTGATAATACTTTCACAGTCAGAATCATAAGCATCGGCCCAAATACCAATACTCAATCCAATAACTTCTTTGAGATTAGGGTCTTGAAGAAAAGCATCAATCAATTCAATTAGCTTTTGGTCTTCATCGTCCATATATTCAAGTCCTAGACGATAAACGGAATTTTTCTCAGTGATCCCTTCTGATTTTGTGAATTGATGTACTTTTTTATTATAAAAAAAATCTGCTGCCATATTTACGTTGCTTTTTGAGTTACTTCTTCTAGTATTAATTTGATAACCTAAAATTAGAGATGAAGAACGTAAAGTTGATACGTTTAAGTTTTTTTATCGAAGTAGAGTCAATTTTCCCTCTTTCTATTACAAAATAGTATTGCATAAAAAAAGCACCTATTCCTTTGGTGCTTTCTTCAGGTTGTGATTTTTGACTTAATGTTTTAAGATCCTAGGTAATAGATATACCCACAAAATAATGGCTGCTGGGACAAAAAGTAATTGTGTTCTTTTTGAATTTACTTTCATGGAGGGATCTAATTTTTGACCTCCCCAGAAGTAAAAATAAAATCCAAATATTAGCCCGCAACTGAAATAGATCTTAAATAGGAGTAGGAATATAATTACTGTTTGTTCTACAATGGTCATAGTAAGTTGGGCAATAAGTTATAAATACTTTAAGTTACTCAATGCATGTTTGACTCTATCTTAAGCAATGAAAATTCTATTGTGATATAATTAATTTTTGAAAGTGTAATCGTTTTTATGGTTTTATAAAATTAACGGAGTCACGTTGTAGATGAGTGTTTTTTTTTACTTAGAGTGAGTTTTTATGCACGCTTTTATTGGCTTTGGTGACCAATCATTTTATAATATAAACTATTTTTATTCATAATTCAATATGAAAAACGAATTCTTAACCTTTGTCTCAATACATCAACATTTTATTAATAAAACTGTTTATCTTAGTTATACTAGTATAATGTATAAGTAATACTGACTTTATACTTCAAAAAATTAACTTCTCAAGCTCATTATGATAAAAATTCAAAGGTTAAACATGGACAATTCATGGTACATTGAATTGGACTCACTCAAACTACTTGTTGATCCTTGGCTAGAAGGTGCCGAAATAGACTATTTCTCATGGTTTAATAAACAATGGCATCGAACACCACCATTAAGATATGAGGATATTCCTAATTATGATTTGGTGTTGATTACTCAAAAATATCCAGATCATTTTCATCATAAGACCTTAATCAAATTGCAACCCAAAAAGGTGATGGGCCCTGAAAGCATTAGAAAGAAGGTAAATAAAATACTACCGAAAGCTGAGTTTATAGCTTTTAATAAGAAGAAGAAACAACAACTTTTTGAAGGGGTAACGTTTCATTTCTTACCTACTAAAAGGTGGTTAGATCCTATTTACGATGCATTTTTGATTGATGATGGGAAAGAGAGTATATGCTTAGCCACACATGGTTTTGATATAGATTATAAATACGTCAAAGAGATGGGAGATTTCAGTCCAGTGACATTATTGATGACTCCTTTCAACTTTTATCAATTGCCGGCTTTTTTAGGTGGAACTGTTTCGCCAGGTTTAGAAGGCGTAAAACAATTGGCAGACGAATTTAATCCAATTTGTGTGGTGCCTACACACGATGAAGATAAACATGCTAGAGGCCTTGTTTCAAAATTTGCGAAAATCATTAAATCGATGTCCAAGGAAGATCTAAGGAAATTACCTTGGTTAGAAGAAACATATCAACCATTAAATCACTATCATCTTACTAAAATATCATGAACAAAAAACAACAAGCACTTTTAGAAATTACCATCATCTATTTGATTGTTGGTGCAGTCGGGTATTTAACTTTCCAATATACAGAATATGAATCTCTAGCTTTACGGTTTCTCGTTGCTGATCTAGCGATGACGGTTGTAACGTTTGTATTCTCTGTTGTAAAGAAAAATAGTAGTGTTTATGATGCTTATTGGAGTGTTATCCCCTTTTATTTCATTTTACAATACTTCTATTTATTTGATGGCTTATCTTGGAGCTTACCACAATGGGTCTGTGCATTTGTAATTTCCTTTTGGTCTTGGAGGCTTACATTAAGCTGGGGGAGAGGATGGCCAGGATGGCATCATGAAGATTTTAGGTATGCTGATTTTCGAGTTCAGTTTAAATCTTTCTTTCAGCCGATTAATTTTTTAGCGATACACTTATATCCAACATGTATCGTTTTTTTGAGTATATGGGGGATAGAATGGGTTTACTCGGGAGCAGAGTTGAGTAATATATGGTTGTTTGGATTGGGCGCCATGACTGCTTTTGTAGGAACTGTATTTGAATATTTGGCTGATAATGAATTGGACAAATTTCGTAAACGACCCAATAAACAGAAAACAGATATTTTAAGAACAGGCATTTGGGCAAAATCAAGAAACCCTAATTATTTAGGGGAAATGATGTTTTGGTTTGGAGTAGCGATGATGGGGTTATCTTATAGTGCACCATGGTACACCGCTTTAGGTTCTGTTGGAATGTGGTTGATGTTTATGTTTGCTTCCATTCCTTTAAAAGATAAACAAATGATGAAAAATAGACCGGAAGCCTTTCAGAAGTACAAACAAGAAGTTTCAAGGGTTTTACCTTTTTGAATAAAAACAAAAATGGCGATCTATGTTTAAGATCGCCATTTTCATTATCTAACTCTTAAAGTCCGTCCAACTCTTAGGGTAGTCCGTTTAGAAATACCATTAAGTCTACAGATTTTAGTGATAGATGTTCCATATCTTCTACTGATTTTCCAAAGAGAATCACCACTTCTGATTCTATGGTAAACACTCTTTTTCGATTCAATTAATAATTCATAATTCTTCGCGGTCAATGTAAAGTCTGAAGGAGGGGTGATCTCATGATTTGCAAAGTCAATCATATCTTCTGGATTAAAAGCATACCCTTGATACCTGATTTCAAAATGAAGATGAGGGCCAGTACTTCTACCTGTATTACCACCAAGACCAATTACTTCACCAGCTTTTACTTCCTGTCCTGGTCTTACTAAATATCTGCTTAAATGGCCGTATAATGTTTCAAGGCCATTTTTATGACGAACCATTACGTAATAACCATACCCTCTTCTGTTGTATTTTGCGATTCTTACCACACCATCAAACATAGAGCGTAGAGTATCCCCTACGGCTAGCTTTACATCAATACCATGATGAAATCTCCATCTTCTGAAGCCATACTTTGATGTTATCTTTCTTTTTTCATCCAGAGGAAAAGCCCATGCAAGTGTATCACCCTCTTCGTATAAATGAAGATCAACACTATCTTTTAAAACCTTAGAGGAAATATTATAAGGGTTGACATTCCAATTATCCCAATTGTTGTAATAGTCAAATCCAGTAAGGTAAGCTGCATCTACAAATTTACCTTCTTGGATTTCTACGAGATTTTGACATTGTTCAGTCTCGTTGAGATTAATTCTTTTATAGCCTTCAGGAAGTGAGGCTAATTCTTCTTGATGTTGACAGTCCTCTAGTCCATTTTCTAAAGTGAAAGTTGGAACAGTGATGTTAACATCAGAAATAATATTTTCTTGTACTAATTCAGTATTAGCTTTTTTTTCTTTCCCCTTAAATAACTTTTTAAAGAAACCTTGTCCGTATGATGCATTTGACGAAAGTTGTATCACACTCAAGAATAAAACAGTATATATAAAAGTAGGCGTTGAAATACGATTCAAGTTCATGATTTAAATTGTCACAGAATGAACTAAAAAATAAGTTTTTTGTTCGTTTAATTTATTCAAGCAGAAAGCTATAATTCATATAGACTTAATACTTAAGGTTACAAGAATACTAAAGTAATTGCTAAAAGGCAATTCGTGTTAAATAGTATTTGTCATGTAAACGTTAAATATCACTATACATTATGTGACATAACAAAAAAAGGTGTGATAAAATTCAATTATCACACCTTTTTTCATCTATTTTACTGAAGCTTAGTCCTCAAGCTCAACTAAATATCTTTCCGCCTCTAATGCAGCCATACAGCCAGTACCAGCAGCAGTAACCGCTTGTCTGTATATAGTATCTTGAACGTCACCAGCAGCAAATACACCTTTAATATTTGTTTGTGTACTGTCAGGTTTAGTGATCAAGTATCCTGCATCATCCATGTCTAATTGACCTTTAAAGATATCAGTGTTTGGTTTGTGTCCAATAGCAACGAAGAATCCAGTTACATCAATTGTACTTTCCTCATTTGTTTTATTATTGAATACTCTTACACCTTCTACTGCATCTTTACCTAAAACTTCTTTTGTTTCAGTGTTCCAGTGGATAGTGATGTTCTCTTTCTTCATCACACGCTCTTGCATGATTTTAGAAGCTCTCATCTCATCACGACGTACCAATAAGTGAACATTTGCAGCAAGATTAGACAAGTAGTGTGCCTCTTCAGCAGCAGAGTCACCTGCTCCAACTACCACTACATCTTGACCTCTGTAGAAGAAACCATCACAAACAGCACAAGCAGAAACACCCATTCCGTTTAAACGAGTTTCAGACTCTAATCCTAACCACTTCGCTGAAGCACCAGTTGAAATGATAATTGAATCCGCTTCGATTTCAGTCTCTTCGTTGACCGTAGCAACGTGAGGACCTTCCTCGTTAAATTGAACACCTGTAACAAAGCCAGTACGGATATCTGTACCAAAACGCTCTGCTTGTTCTTGTAATTCCATCATCATTTGTGGTCCCATGATTCCTTTAGGATAACCAGGGAAGTTCTCAACATCATTTGTGATTGTTAATTGACCACCAGGTTGAGGGCCTTGGTATAATACAGGAGATAAGTTAGCTCTTGAAGCATAAATTGCTGCAGTATAACCTGCAGGTCCTGAACCAATGATGAGGGTTTTTACACGTTCTCTTGACATCTTTTTATTTTTATTTTATATCAAATTCAACTTTATAAATACTCTACTGTGTTTTGTTTGAAAACGATGTTGGAGCACTTATTAAAAATAGTAACTATAATAACGGTGTGAGCGATCTTTTTTCATGACTTCAATAATCACTCTACCTCTAATTCTTGAAAGAATTTTTGCGAAATCTTTTGGATCATCCAAAGGGTATCGGTTGATTGAAACTAGAATCATTCCTTCCTTTAATCCCATTTCGCTGATCAAACCATTTCTTTCTACTTCTTCAATACGAATACCCGTTTCGAGATTTAGCTTTGATCTTTCAATTTTTGAAATCGCCGTAAATTTAGCACCGATTTCTTTAGCATCGTAAATCTTCTTCTCATTTACGTTAGTTGTTCCATCAATGTTTGTTAAAACAACATTTTTTTCTATTTTCTTTCCTTCACGTAATATTTCAATAGAAATTTTATCGCCAGGGACATAATAACTGAGTTGTTCATCATAAGCGGCTTCTGTTTCAATAGAGAAATTATCGATAGACAGAATGACATCACCCACTTCCAACTTATTCTTTTCTGCAGCACCACCTTCAATTTTTGTGATGACCACACCGTTGATTTCTTTCATTTTGAGCTGCTCCGCAATTTTTTCATTAACTGCTTTTATGCTTACTCCTAAGAAAGCCTTTTGAACTTCTCCGTATTTCTTCAAATCGTTGACCACTTTGGCAACAATATCCGAAGGTACTGCAAAGCCATAACCAGCGTAACTTCCGGTTTTTGATAGAATAGCAGTATTAATACCTACTAAATCACCATGTAAATTGACCAATGCTCCACCAGAGTTACCAGGGTTAATCGCTGCATCTGTTTGTATGAAAGATTCAATAGGGAATACATCGTTCATGATCCCAATCTTACGACCTTTTGCACTTACAATTCCTGCTGTTACAGTACTTGTTAAGTTAAAAGGGTTACCAACGGCCAATACCCAATCACCTACTCTAACTGCTTTGGATGAAGCAATTTGAATGGCAGGGAGATCATTTTTATCTATTTTCAATAAAGCAATATCCGTTGAAGGGTCAATACCAATCAACTTTGCTTCATAGGTTCTTTTATTATAATTGACTTCGATTTTATCGGCACCTTTGACCACGTGATTGTTTGTAACGATGTACCCGTCCTTTGAAAAAATCACGCCTGATCCAGAACCTACAGCTATACCTTGTGGATTTTTTTGTGTAGGTCTTCCGAAAAATAAGTCACTCCAAGTTCTTCTGTTGCTATACCTGTCTTTCACATAAGTGACAATATAGACCACAGATTTTGTGCTGACAGCTGAAGCCTCTGCAAAGTCAGCAATATTTAAATCTCTTGAGTTCTCATCTGTAAAATCATCAGAAGAGATGGCTGTTAATGGTGTAGGTGTTGGTTGTTCTTGAAGTGTATTATTAGCAAATCGGAACTCTTGTTGTTCCGAAGGAGCAAAGTAATTTTGGTAGAGAAAAGCACCTCCAAAGCCACTTATTAGACTCACCAATACCGTAAGTAGGATTTGTTTCATTTTGTTAGTGTTTACCTTTTCGTTTTCCGTATTACCTTTCAATTAAAATGCCTTTTCAACTTTTCTGACAATATGACTTAAGAATTAAGTAGATCAGATGATAAGATGACAGTTTCGAACTGTGTTTTTAATTGTTTTTCGTAAATCTCTTTATGAGATGTTTGAATGGCTAATTCTATGTTTTCAGATAGATTTTTCTTGATGAAATCAATATGATCAAGGTGAATTTCCTGTAATATTAATGAGTCAATTCCTGTTTGGTGGCAAATATTGATGATTTGATTGAATTCTTCTTTTCTTAAAACAGTATCTGGAATTCTTAGCGTATGCAACACTTCTTGTTGATGAGCAGTTTCAGAAAGTTGTAAGCATTCAATTTTACACCATCCTGCATTGGTTCTTAGAGCACCAACATTCAATGTGGAAATTACTTCATGAGTCCCCACTTTGATCAATTCTTTCATTGCAAAAACTTTTATTTGTGTAAGATCTTCACCATGAAAAGAACCAGCATTTGATTGAATGAGGATCGCTTTATTCTTAAGCTCTCTTGCTACTTTTTTTACCCAATAAGGAGCTATTTTAACTCCTTTCAGAGGAAGTTGTTTTCCAAGTTGAATCACTCGGTCCACCTCTTCCTCTGAAGCAAAAGGGTTGTTCAAATCAACTATGATTTGTTCGTATTGCATTATTTCAACTGCTTTAAATAAAGTTGAATAGTATTTTCAAGACCATAATACAGCGCATCACAAACTAATGCATGACCGATTGAAACTTCATCCAAACCTTTAATATTCTGATTAAAGTAGTTGAGGTTGTCTAAATCCAAATCGTGTCCAGCGTTTAATCCCAATCCCAACTCCACTGCTTTTTCAGCTGCTTTGATATAAGGGGCAATGGCCTCCTCTTTATTTTTATGGAATTGAGCTGCATAAGGCTCTGTGTATAATTCTACTCTGTCGGCACCACATGCTGCTGCACCTTCTACCATTTTTGGATCAGGATCCACAAAGATAGATACTCTAATTCCTTTTGCTTTAAGCTTAGCCGTTACTTCAGTGAGGAATTCTTTATTCTTAATCGTATCCCAACCTGCATTGGAAGTAATTGCATCATCAGCATCAGGTACAAGTGTTGCTTGTTCTGGAACGACATCTAATACCAATTCCATAAAACGAGGTTCAGGATTTCCTTCGATATTATATTCTGTTGTAACGACAGGTTTTAGATCATAGGTATCTTGTCTAGTAATATGTCTCTCGTCTGGGCGAGGGTGAATAGTGATTCCTTCCGCACCGAAACGTTCCGCATCCTTTGCAACTTTTACCAAATTTGGATTGTCCCCACCTCTTGCATTCCTAATGGTCGCAATTTTATTCACATTGACGCTTAGTCGAGTCATAATTCTATTTTCTAGTTAAATTTAAAGTTTCACAAAAATGCTTTATTCCATTTATAAAAGCATAACAAAAGGGAAAATTAATAGACTGTTAAGGAAAAATAGACCATAAATTATGTTCCTTTTGAAAGTTCTAACACTATTTACGGGCTTTATGTTCTAGAATTGAGCGGATCTAATTGCATTTTAAAGGTATTTCAGAAGGTTTTTTGTAACTTGATAGTAAACGTGCAAGAAGTTGTTATTTTTGTAGATAGAAATAGATTTCAAATCTTAACATTAAAACAATGAGCTTAAAGGCGAAAGTACAAGAGGCCATGAAAACGGCCATGAAAAATAAAGATAAAGCCACTTTAGGTACGTTAAAACAACTAAAAGCGAAGATTCAGTTAGCTGAAACAGCTCAAGGCAAAGATGCAGTTTTGACAACGGAAGAAGAATTGAAGCTTTTAATGAAAGAAGCAAAGCAAAGAAAAGAATCTGCTGAAACGTACCAAAGCTCAGGAAGAGAAGACTTAGCAGAAGTTGAATTAGTAGAGTTAGCAGTAATTGAGTCATACTTACCAAAACAGATGTCTGATGAAGAGATTTCTGCAGGTGTAAAAGAGTTAATTGCTGAGGTAGGAGCTACTTCTCCAAAAGATATGGGTAAAGTAATGGGCGCAGCAGGTAAGAAATTTGCAGGTGTAGCAGATATGAAAGTCGTTTCTGCTAAAGTAAAAGAAGCGTTAATGTAATTCAAAAAATTTAATAAAGACAGTGGAACAAGACTTAGGATTTTTTACATCATACATCAGAATCACAGATATCATTCTTGCGGGAATGATTGTATATGGTGCCTATAAAGGATTTAAAAGAGGTTTTTTATTAGAAATAATATCAACGTTGGTATTTGTAGTGGGTGCTTCTTTAATTTTCTTTGGTGTTGCAGGAGCTTTTTCTTCATCGAAAACGTATGTCAATACACCTAAATCCACTGTATTCTTTGCTTACGTCGTTTTCTTTTTTGCAGGAACCATGGGACTTAATTTATTAGGAAAATGGTTGCAAAATAAAATCGATTACTCTGTATTAGATGATTTAGATAATGTGGCAGCACTACTGTTAGGTGGTTTTAAATATGCACTTTCATTATCTGTAATACTGGGACTTTTTAATTCAGCAGGTTTAGGTTTACCCAAAAATGTGACCGAAGATTCAGTTGTTTACCCAAAACTATTGGAGTTGAATGATTGGGTATTGGATGCAGGAGGTACCATAATGCCGAGTATGAAAAGGTATAGTAAAGAGATTCATGAATTATTTGAAGAAAATTTATAACAAAAAGGGAAGTTAAATGACTTCCCTTTTTTATTTTTGTGCTCAAATAAACTAAGCATCATGATTTTATTATTAGATAACTTTGATTCATTTACATATAATCTAGTAGATTATTTTACTCAATTAGGACAAAAGGTGGAAGTAGTACGAAATACAACCCCTTTAGAAGAAATTGTAGTTTATAAATATGATGCTATCGTATTATCTCCTGGACCTGAAACACCAGATAAAGCGGGTAATATGTTAGAGGTAATAGATTATTACCACAAAACACATCCTATTTTAGGAATTTGTTTAGGGCACCAAGCAATTGGGGAATATTTTGGAGGAAAAGTAGTGAAGGCACTAAAACCTATGCATGGCAAAATATCTCAAATTGATGTACAGACTTCTGTATTATTTCAAAAAATTCCATCAGAGTTTTCTGTAGTGAGGTATCATTCATTGATTTTGTCGAATGTTCCCAATACAGTAGAAGTCGTAGCATCTTCTAAAGAAGGAGAAGTGATGGCAATTGCACACAAAAACTTACCAGTTTTTGGCGTTCAGTTCCACCCAGAAGCAATACTAACAGAATTTGGATTGGATATTTTAAAGAATTGGATTGGAACTTGGAAAGAGAATAATTGAAAAATGTGATTTTACTTTTTATATCCAATAACACCATGAAATAATACATCGGTTTTTAAAAATCAATTCTTATATTTATATATGAGAAGTATAGAAAAATTAAGTATTTCGATAAAAGTTTACTATTTTTATTGCTACTAAACCTCAATTTCTTGATTAGACTTACTTTCTCGACATGTCTCTACAATGCAATAATAAAGCTCTCAGTATCTAATTTATGGCGAGGTTAAAACATATCATAAAGCAATTATCTGAAAAAGACTACGAAGCAATAAGAAATTCTCTTATGGAAAGCAACGCTGAGAAATCGGCGTACCTTTTATCTTCTATGAGAGAAAAGAAGATATCTGATCAGCAGGTGATGTCTGAGTTAGATGTGAATACTAATGCTTATTATACTTTAAGATCAAGGCTAAATCAAAAAATTGAAGAATATTTGCTGCAACAAATGGAAAGCCCTAGAGCGGACCTTTTGAAAAAAGTAGCCAATATTCATGAAATGGTTTTTACGAAGAAAAGAGCTATTTCAATTGTTACTCTCAAAAAGTTGGAAAAAGAGTTGTTAGATTACGATTTGTCCAATGAATTGACTGTAGTTTATAAAGCTTTAAAAAGGCTTCATATTAATTCTCCAGATTATTTTGTCTATTCTCAACTTTACAATAAGCATGTAGCTTATATGTTAGCAGTCGATAAGATTGAAGATATATTAGCAGATTACTTTAAGAAGTTTGGTGTTTATGCATTTACAGGCGATGAAATTGATAAAATGGGTTTAGACCTGTTACATCAAGAGATGCAAAATACTTGTAAGCTCTATGAGTCACATCGACCTTTTGTTTATCAAAGCTGTATGAATATCTTCCACCGTTTGTTTATAGAAGATGATTCTAAAGTAAGTTTTTCAGATACAGAAGATATAGAACCCATTGAAGATATATTCTTAAAAATTGATCAGGTTTTTGATCAATATCAAATGGATTCCATCTACTTCCACCTTCATAATGTTTTTGAATTTTTGAAGTTGGAGTACTATACACACTATGGTGTATTTAGAAAAGCAAGTAAATACTTCGATTCTGTAAATGAAGATGTGGTACCATTACTGATGCACAGTAATTTATACACATTCCCTTCTCAATTTCTTCAGACAAAATTACAAAGAGCTTTACAGACCGATACACAAACAGAACTGTTTGAATCCAATAAAGATATTTTTGCAGATTACGAACCAGATAAAGAAGACGTACCCAACTATGTTTCTTATGTAGTTTACCGAGCAATGTCTGCTTACCATGCAAAAGAATTTGATGAAGCGGCTCGTTTCCTTAATAACCTTCTCAATGAAGTTAGTTTGAAAAAATACCCTCATGCTTTCTTGGAGGTGAAGTGTCTTTTGGCATTGCAATACGTTTGTATTCGCGATTTTGAATTGTTCAATCAGTTAGCCAATAGTATACAAAGGCAAATTCGATTGATGGGTAAAGAGAGTTGCCCTTCTATTTCACTTTTCTTGAAGATGCTTAAAACTGGAATGAGTGAAGCCAAGCGAGATAAAATGTCAAAGGTTTCAAATATCATTACAAAATATACGCAAATTAAGTCACCTTATATATTCGCTCCAACTCGACAAATTAGAATGGATGATCAATTTATTCGATATGTAAGTGGAGAAAATGAATAGCTGACCGCTACAAATAGAAAAGGTATTGATAATAAAATCAATACCTTTTTTTGTTAATTAATGATTAGAGTGCTGAGAATATAAGTGAGCTAATTAAGAGTAGATAAACTCTTTGTAAACTAGTCACCGTTCTTAAATTTAAGACTTACAATACATGTTTAACAATGCCTCTAACACATTTATATATATGCTGTGTTTTAAATTTCAAGTAGTGATAAATTTTTCTGGGTCAACGGCTTGTTGACGTATTTTTTAACGTAACTATAGTTTTGTGATCTGCTGATGTCTTGGGGGTTGATAGAAGAAGTCAACATGACGATGTTGCACTTTGCTTTCGTTTTTTCATCCAATTGATCAAACAGGTCTAGAAATTGAAAACCGTCCATTAGAGGCATATCAATGTCTAAAAAAATAAGCTCAGGTAAAACTTGATCTGCTATATCTCCAAGCTTTTCTATATTACGAAGAAACTCAATTGCACTTTTTGCTCCTGAATGAATAAATATGTTGTCGCTTATTTTAGAAGCTTCAATCATTTTTTGATTTATGAGATTGTCGATTTCATTGTCGTCAATCAACATCACAGAAAAGTATTTGTTTTGAGCCATAAAGTAATGTTAAAAACAGATAGGTATGTACTATTGTATGTAAAGAGAGTACTATAAAAATATTTATATTGGTTGAATAATCTCTAATTCAATATAACCAATGAAGGTGCAATGTCAAAGAAATTTGACCATTAAATAATCAATAAAAAAGCTCTTTTGATGTAAGTTTTAATTATTAATACTATAAAAAGAGCTTTAAAATAATGAATCTTAAAGCTCTTTCAACATGATTAAATATCGAATTTAATACCCTGAGCCAAAGGAAGTACTCTTCCATAGTTGACGGTATTGGTTTGCCTTCTCATGTAAGCTTTCCAAGAATCTGAACCGGATTCTCTTCCTCCGCCAGTTTCTTTCTCGCCACCAAAAGCACCGCCAATTTCAGCTCCAGAAGTGCCAATGTTTATATTCGCTATCCCACAGTCTGAACCTGCTGCACTTAAAAATGCTTCCGATTCTAGAAGATGATTCGTGAAAATAGCAGAGGATAAACCTTGTTTTACATCATTCTGAATTTGAATAGCATTTTCTACCTCTCCATTGTACTTTATAAGGTAGAGAATTGGAGCGAATGTTTCATCTTGTACAATAGCGTAGTGATTTTCAGCTTCAATAATAGCGGGATATACGTAATTTTCAGAAAGACCTTCAGCATGAAAGGAATCTCCACCGATTAATAAATTTCCACCCTCAGCTTTCGCCTTCTCAATCGCAGCTTTAAATGTAGTTACAGCGTCTTTGTCAATCAAAGGACCAACAAGCTTACTTTCATCCAAAGGATTGCCAATAGATAGTGAAGGATAGATTTTCAGCAGGCGCTCTTTCACTTTTTCGTATACACTTGAATGTACAATCAATCTACGTGTGGAGGTACATCTTTGACCACATGTTCCAACGGCTCCAAATACAGTGGCTCTGATGGCCATTTCTATATCTGCATTTTCAGTAATGATCAATGCATTATTTCCTCCAAGTTCTAATAATGATTTACCAAGACGTGCCCCTACAGCAGCACCCACTTTTTTACCCATACGAGTAGATCCAGTCGCTGAGATTAATGGAAGACGTTGGTCATTTGACATTTTAGCACCCACTGCAGCATCACCAATAATGTAGCTGAATAAGCCTTCTGGGAGGTCATTTTCATTCAATACATCTTGAAGAATATATTGACATGCAATGGCTGTTAATGGTGTTTTTTCTGAAGGTTTCCAGATACAAACATTACCCGCAATAGCTGCAATCATTGCATTCCATGACCAAACCGCTACAGGGAAATTGAAGGCAGAAATAATACCGACAATTCCAAGTGGATGCCATTGTTCAAACATTCTATGATCTTGTCTTTCGGATTTCATTTCAAGGCCATACAATTGTCTTGATTGCCCTACAGCAAAATCACAGATGTCAATCATTTCTTGAACTTCACCTAGTCCTTCTTGGTAGATCTTACCCATTTCGTAAGTAACTAATTTACCAAGAGGTTCTTTATATTTTCTTAGTGCCTCACCAATTTGACGGACGATTTCACCTCTTTTGGGAGCAGGTAATACCTTCCATACCTCAAAGGCTTTTTGAGACTCTTCAATAATGATTTCAAGGTCCGCTTCCGTAGCCATTTCTACTTCAGCAATCAATTCACCATCTGCAGGAGAGTAGATTTTTCGTGTTTCACGATTCTCATCTAGTTTCGCAAATTTTCTACCTGTAGAAAAGGCAGGGTTGCGTTGTCCAATTCCTAATTCTTTAAGGAAGTCTAATTGAACCGAAGTTGTATTCATGTTTATGTAGGTTATATGTGTTTAAATGGTAAGCAAAGTTGAAAAAAAAGTAAGTTAAGACAAAGAAAAAAGCCTTAGAATTTGTATTGAAAACCAAATCTAATATTTCTTTCAGTAAGTAATGTGTAAGAGTAAGAGTAAATAATAGGGGTTATATCCTGTTTGAGGAATGAAGTGTTATCTAAAATATTATTGATTTTAAAATAAAAATTGGAGTTGATTTTGGCAAGGAATATAAAATTTTACAATGTAGATTCATAAAATTAAGATTTTGAAGTCCGTCTTGCCTTAAGTATTGTATAGTTGGAGAAATTACCAATCTTCTTTTAACTATGTAGGAATTTATTTTCCCTTTGATAGAGATACTATTCATCTCATCTGTATCATTTGCATTCTGGAATAAGGTCTTGTTGTAGTGAATTGTGCTTTCAAAATTATACCATCGTTTTTTATAAGTGCTACTGATCTTGAAGATGGAAAGATAGCGATTGGTGTCACTATGATACTCCTCATCGTCTATCGTTTTATTTAATTGACCATTTCGAATATTCCCAAGTTCAAGACTCATTTGAATAGGGTGATTGGTGAAATTTTTATCAAAACTGAGTACTGACATTAACAATGAGTTGGAATTTTGATTTTTTTGTACCTCAATGATTGGGAAATTTTCAGAGAAAAAATTATCACTGTTGTAAATGAGACCGTATACAGAGGCAGCCGAAACAATCAAACCTATTTTATAAAAGTTACGGTAGAGGTGAGCTTCAAAGTTATATTCTAATTGAGGTTGATATTGATCAAAATTAGGAGGGTTTAATATTTGATTATAAGCAATTAATCGCTTACCGTTTGTGAGTGTTGTTAATTCAAAGTTGCTGACTTGCTGTTTAGAGACCAAATCACAATCTATATTAAAAGGTAATCTGAAATTGATTTTGCTATTGTATTCAAAAAAAGGAATTGTTTTATCATCATATTGCACAACACTATATCCAGGCTCAAATTTCAATTTAATTCCATTCCATCTTTTGTTGAAATTGATGAAAAAGGTATTTTTTTGAAAATTACCTTTATTCCCTCCGGAGAAATCCTCTGAAGAACTAATTAGATTTGTGGTGTTGGATTTATTGAAAAATAAATAACCAAGTTTAATACTTCCTTTCTTAAAGCGTTTATTAATGGCTACTTGAGCAACAAAAAAAGGATTTTCGGAAAGATCATTTTGTGTGAAATCTTGAAGATAATCAGGGAAAAAAGTATCATTATTTTTGTTTGAAATTTTTAGTTCATTTTTCACAAAAGATTGATGGATTTTCACTTGCAGTCCTATCTTTTTTGGAAAAAGTTTTTCATATAAAAGGTTCCCGTAAAGTCCTATTTTGTTTTTTTCTTTCAAGTAATTATAGTCAAATTGGTTTTGCTCATACAACTGTTGGTATTGATGATCATTTCTTCCTTGATCATACTCAAGGTTCATGTCAATTTTCAATTTTTGCTTTTTTTGATTGAAACGGTATTCAATCTTATTGATAGAGGTGAAGAGTTCTTTTTGTTCTTTTTGGGTAAGTGAATTGACAGTTCCTTCTTGAAGAATATATTGTTCACTGATAAATTGATCTTTGTTGTTTTTTAATTCAGAAAAAGAACCAATAAATAGTGAGCTATTTTTGGATATTTTCTTTTTAAAAGCGAAACCACCAATAGTATTTTCTCTGCGGTAAAAGATATTATTTAGGCCATAGAAATCTTCATTAAAGGTTTCTCTACCGATCAAATCGTCAAATTGTATAGGAGTTGAAAACATTTTATTTTGAGCTTCCTGACCAATATTCTTTATTTGTTCAAGTGAGATAGCCTGTTCTCCAAAATTATTTCGTTCTGAAAAAACTTGGATTGCATAACCTTTATTCGGTACTGAAAACAAATTGACTAATCCACCAATCGGGATTTCATTTTCAATTTTACCTGTTTCAAAGCCAACTTTACCAAACAACCCCAAATCCACATTTTTTTTCAATGAAATATCAATTATTACTAGTTTTTCATCGTCCACAATACTGTTTTTCATCGCAGTATTTTTCTCATCAAGCCGGATTTGAATTTTATCGACATCATTAGGGTTAATAGACCTTGTAATTAAAGCACTGCCATAATCACTTACCTCTTGTCCGTTGATTAAAATCTTTTGAACTTTCTGATTCTTAACAGTTATTTCTCCGTTCTTATCAATACTGAGGTCGCCTACTCTTGAAAGAGTATTTTCTAAATGTTCATCCGTTTCCTCTTTATAATAGTCGGTATTGATAGTAATAGAATCTTTACCGTATTTAATGGGAGATTTTTGAGCAGAAATATTGACTTCCTCTAATTTTTTAACCTTTTCACTCAATACAAAAAGTAGTGTTTTTTGCTGTTTTAGAGTATTTGGGTTGATGGTTTGGGGCAAACATTTATAAAAATGACTATTTACATGTAATTGAATAGAATCACAAGGTAAGTACACTGATATGTCTATTACAGTCGTACCATTTTCATCTGTTTTTACAAAGTAATTTAAGGAATCTTGTGTGTGATAAACTTTCATCTCGAAAGTAATACTAGGAATAGATTGTTTTGTAGCATGATCTATTGTTTTAAGCTCTATTTTTTGTGCGTAGGAGTGAAGAGTTAGTAAAAAAAAGCTCATAAAAATGAGCTTTAATTGTAAAAAATTAAACATTTCCCTTTTATTTACTTTGTGAAAGTTGAGGATATTGAAGTTGTTTTTGTTTCTTTCTCCAACCTTTTTTATACCATTTCCCAGAATAAATAGCATCCATAGTAATCTTTATAGGATATTTAGGAAGTTGTACAGTTGGTTCTTTTATTTTAGTGACGGTGATGGCTTCTAACGATTCTTCTATGTTGGAGAATTCCACTTTTAAAACAACACCGGGAAGACCAACAAATTCGGTAGGGCCATATTGATAAGGAAGATCAGGTGTATACCAAGCATAAACATACTCTATAAAACCATCCATACCATTTGGGTATAAAAAAGCATTTGTATCTTCAGGTGCTTTTGCGATTGCTTTGTATGCTTTATAGCCAGCAATTGTTTGAGTTTCCTCTGTGATTTCCCATTTGTAGATTGGTACTTTTTTTTCTAAAACTGTAGTGTCGGTTTCTAAAACAGAATAATTTTTAAAGATTCCTTCATCCACGGTATTAAAAGTGTATTTTTCAGGTATTTCTACCTCCCATTTTCCTGTTTTATTTTCAAAGTATTCACTTTTGTAGATGCAAATAGAACTTTTATTAGAAAATTCTAGTGAATACTCTTGCTCTAATCCTTGGTATAGTTCATTTGCTGAAGAGAATTCATAAGTAACTCTATAATATTGCTGTGCTTGTGAGAATCTTACAACAAACAGTAATGCAAAGATTAATATTGTTTTAGCCATATTAGTTAGTGTGTTGAAATTTATATTTTTTCTTACATGTTTTTAATAAAAAGAAATAGTAAGTATAAAGTTAAACTAGAAAGAAGGTATTTATATTTTGAAATTCATAATTAAAATCTCTTCTCTTAAATGGGATTTAGTTTTACTTTTTATACTCGAAATATAGATTTAAAGTATTTCCCTTCAAGTATATTTAAGTTTTTGAGAAGAGTAAGAGAACGAACTAGTTTAATATTAAAAATCTTCTCATTATCTATATATTGTAACTTTTTTGATTAATCTTAATTTTAAAAACTTGAAAATCAGTAAGAAAATGGAGTGGTTGTTTTGCTGAGGCTGTCCCTTAATTGTAGAGACAGCCTCTTTTAATACATGATTATTATTTGAAAGCGTATTCAAATAAAGACCAGACCATAGATATGTCAAGTTCTTTAATGAGACAGCTTCTCTCATAAGTTGACATATCATTTAAGAAAATACCATGTATTATTGAACTTACTCACGTAATTTGGAACAACTGTAAACCCAACAAATATGTTTATTTCCATTGCTGTCAAATGATTTACAATACAATCCATCATCATAGTTAGCATTTGATTTTTTTTTCAACTTCTGCATTAGAAATTGAAAAAAGAGAGACGAGAAGAGTGATGATTACTCCAGTAAAAAACGAAGTTTTTAATTTAGAATTCATAATTGATTTTAATAAAAAAATTAAATTAGTTAGGAAACAGTTACTGTTTTAGTTTTTAAAGTACTTCGTGAACAATGATCTGAGTTATGTAAATAAAAGACAAAAAAAGTAACATTTAAAAATTAAAACAATGATAATTTTTATAAAATATCTTTATATAGTTCAACTTTTTAGATATGTAATAAATGTACATTCTTGTATATGATAAGGGGTGAATTGGTATATTTTGTAATTTTTGAATAATAAAAACTCTCCTAAAATAGACGTTTTTGGAAATATTCGAAGGAATGAATTTCTAAAAAAGAGGCTGTCTTTTAATAAAAACAGCCTCCATTTATGTTCTAATAAAATTGTATTTTAATTCTGCATCAAAAATGCTTTGATGAAATCATCCAAATCACCGTCCAATACTTTTTGAACATCAGTTTTTTCAACTCCTGTTCTAATATCTTTTACGAGCTTATAAGGATGCATGGTGTAGTTTCGGATCTGAGACCCAAAGTCAACTCTTTTCTTAGAGTTTTCCACTTTAGCTTTCTCAGCATTTCTCTTCTCTACTTCCTGTTGATACAATCTTGATTTCAACATTTTAATTGCTTTCTCCTTGTTTTGTAACTGAGAACGCTCTTGTTGACATTCGACTATAATTCCTGAGGTGTGACGTAAACGAACTGCAGTTTCTACTTTGTTTACATTTTGACCGCCAGCACCACCTGATCGGAAGGTTTCCCATGTAATATCAGCTGGGTTTACTTCAATTTCAATAGAATCATCTACCACTGGGTAAACGAAAACAGATCCAAAAGTGGTGTGTCTTTTTCCACTTGAGTCAAATGGACTCAAACGAACCATTCTATGAACTCCAATTTCAGATTGTAGATAACCGTAAGCGAAATCGCCTTCGAATTCGAGTGTAGCTTGTTTGAAACCAACAACATCCCCTTCGTTGGTGTTGACTACTTTTACTTTATAACCGTGAGACTCCCCCCACATTTTATACATTCTGAAAAGCATTTCTACCCAATCATTGGATTCAGTACCGCCTGCACCCGAGTTGATTTCCATCATGGCACTGAGACTGTCTTCTTCATTACTCAACATCTTTTGTAATTCCAAAGCCTCAATAGCCTCTTCGGTTTTCTTTCCTTCAGCATTCAACTCTTCCTCATCAACATCACCAGCTTCAAAAAACTCAAACAAGGTTTCAAGATCTTCCAATAATGAACTGATTTCATCAAACTTATCGACCCAAGATTTCAATCCTTTGATTTCTTTTAGCAAAACTTCAGCTTTTTTAGGGTCATCCCAAAAGCCAGGGGCGGTAGTTTCAGCTTCTTTGCTTTCTATTTCTTTCTTTTTTGAAGATATATCAAGGTATCCATCTAGTGCATTGACACGAGTTTTTAACTCTTTCAGCTGAGATGTGTTCATATTAAAATTCTTACTTTATCTAAAAACTTGAAACTAATTAAGTCAAGTCTTTTATCTATTAAAGCCCAAATATAGGAGATTTTTTTGAGCTTAACTTGTGTTCTAGTGTATTTAGAATTGGTGAAAGAGCATAATTTTAAAGAATTTTAATACTTTTTTTTCATCAAAAAGGACGTATTGTGTGTCACGAATAATGCACGGCAATTCTAATTAATTAAATTTGCCACTATGATTAAGAAAAACTTCTACATATTTAGCTTGATGGGCTTGCTTTTGATGACAGCTTCTTGTGATCAAGTCAAAAAAACATTTTCAAAAGTAATAGAGGAAGAGAATATTCAAAATTCTAGAATCCCTTTGGCTAGAGTGAATGATAAAGTGTTATATGATACTGAATTGAAGAATTTATTTACAGATAGAATGTCTCGTAAAGATTCCATCAATATCAGAGATAGATATATTAATACTTGGGTCCGAAAAGTGATTACTTTGGAAAGGGCAGCTTCTCAGGTGAATGTGGAGAAATTGGATTTGGATAGGAGATTGGAGGAATATAAGTTCCAACTGATCATGCACGAATATGAGAGAGAATATATTACTTCTCATCTTGATACGATAGTCACTGATGAACAAGTGAAGTCTTATTACCTTCAAAATTCGGAGGACTTTATTTTGAAAACAAACATTGTAAGAGGTTCTTTTTTGAGGTATCCTAATTCAGCTCCTGAATTGAAGAAAGTGAAGGATTGGGTGAAAAGTAAAAAAGTGAAAGATAAAGAAAAATTAAGATCTTCTGCTTTTGCTTATGCAGATTTTGTACATTTGGAAGATTCGGTGTGGTTAGATTTGGATGAACTTCTCTTCGGTACTCCATTTATGAACTCCCAGTCTGAGGTGACCAATTTGCTGAAAAGAGATAAATTGTGGGAAGCAAGTGATGAATCCAATACTTATATCTATAAAATTGATGATTATAAGATCGTGGATCAAACACCTCCTTTACAGTTTGTATCAAAACAAGTGAAGAATGTGATCTTAGGAAAAAGAAAATTGAAGCTTCGTAGTGAGTTGGAAAGTCAATTGTATGATGAAGCTACAAAAAATAATGAATATGAGATTTTTGTCTCAGAAGAATAAACGCTAAACAGAAAATACTTTAAATAGAAGTATAGAGTCAATATGAATCAACGTACTTACACCTTAATAGGAATTTTATTCCTTTTTGCATCATCTCTATTCGCACAAGACGATGCTGTACCGGTCGATAAAATCATAGCCAAAGTAGATAATAACATCATTTTATTGTCTGAAGTTGAAGCGGGCTATCAACAAATGCTTGCTAATGGACAATATCCTCAAGATAAAAAAGCAGCAAAATGTGATATCCTAAAGGGGTTGATCGTGAATAAAATCATGTATGCAAAAGCTCAAATTGACTCCATTGAAGTGGATGATGCAAGAGTGGCGGACGAATTAGAAAGACGTATGCAGTATTTTATTCTTCAAGCTGGTTCTCAAGAAAAATTAGAAAAGACATTAGGTAGTTCTGTAAACGACTTGAGAGATGATTTGAGAGATCAAGTAAAAGAACAAATGACTGTGCAGACGATGCAACAGCAAATCATTTCTGGTGTTACGATTACGCCAAAGCAAGTGAAAAAATATTTTGAGTCTATTCCTAAAGATAGTATTCCATTCCTATCTGCAGAAGTGAAAGTAGGTCAGATTGTAAGAGAGCCTCAAGTATCAGAATCAGAGAAAGAAAAGGCAAGACAACAATTGTTGGACATTAAGAAAAGAATTCAAGACGGTGAGGATTTTGGTGTTTTAGCAAAGCAATATTCTCAAGATTATGGTTCAGCAAGAAAGGGTGGTGACCTTGGATGGCACGGTAGAGGTGAATTAGTACCAGAATTTGAAGAAATTGCTTTAACTGTAGAACCAAATGAAATAGCAGATCCTGTAGAGTCTGATTTCGGTTATCACTTAATTCAGTTGTTGGAGAGAAGAGGTGGTCGTTTCAGAGCAAGACATATTTTGATTAGACCAAAGTCAAATTACCAAGACGTCAAAGATGCGGTGGTCTTTTTGGACAGTATCCGTACCTTAATTGCTGAAACAGATACATTAGGTTTTGAAAAGGCAGTAAACCTTTATTCTGATGATCAACCTACACGTGCCAATGCAGGTTATTTCAAGAATAACGTAACAGGTAGTTCTTATATGGCAACAGACGAGTTAGATCCTGTAGTATTCTTTGCTATTGATACAATGAAAGTGGGTAATACTTCTAAACCATTAAAGTACCGTACGGAAGATGGTCAAGATGCGGTGAGAATTATTTACTATTCTGATTATAAGCCTCCGCATTACGCGAACTTAAAAGATGATTATCAAAAGTTACAGCAGGCTACTTTGAATAGTCAGAAGAATGAGATCCTTGAAAAATGGATCAAGACAGCCAAAAATGATGTCTTCATTGAGATCGATCCAGAATATGAAGGATGTAATCTTCTAGAAGGGATATAAAACAAGATATTGAATCTTATAACGAGAGGTATAATGATGATAATTATTATACCTCTTTTTTGTGAGTTTTACTTTTAAAACTTTGAAGTTGAGGATGAGTTTAAAGAAAAAGGGACAGGATCTATATCTTTGATAGAAGGAGAGGAGGCTTTTCATGGAATCTTTTTAGTTCCTTACATTTTTGAATGAATGCTCTTTTCTTTAGAATACATAATATTTTTGTTGTTATACTTCTAAATTCGTTCTTGATTTATTCCTCAAAAAAAACTAATTTCAATTGTCCTAAAATATAGGATGAATTGATAAGTGAATACTTCATTGATTTTTTACTTTGCTTTTAGCAAGCAATTAAGTCGCTAGAATAACAATTAAAACATGACGTCAAAAATCACTTTTGGATCTGATAAAGAAGCAGCAGATGCATTACATAAAAAATATAATCAATTAAAAGAGGAAATTGGAAAGGTTGTCATTGGACAGGAAGATACCGTACATTTTGTATTGACGGCTATTTTTAGTCAAGGACATGCACTCTTACAAGGTGTGCCAGGTCTAGCCAAAACCCTTTTGATTAATACAGTTGCTCAAGCCTTAGATTTGGATTTCAGCAGGATTCAATTCACTCCCGATTTGATGCCGTCAGATATTTTAGGAGCGGAAACAATGGATCAGGATCGTAAATTTAAATTCGTAAAAGGTCCTATTTTCTCTAATATTATTCTAGCGGATGAGATCAACCGTACTCCTCCAAAAACACAATCGGCGCTTTTGGAAGCGATGCAGGAATATAAGGTGACAATTGCCAATCAAGAGTTTCAATTAGAGAAACCTTTCTTTGTATTAGCAACACAAAACCCTATTGAGCAAGAAGGTACATATCCATTGCCAGAAGCACAATTAGACCGTTTCATGTTCAATATCATTTTGGATTATCCGTCATACGCAGATGAGGTAAATGTTGTGAAAACGACAACCAATGATGAAAAGAAAGTGGTAGAAAGAGTCATGGGAGCAGAAGAAATTTTATACTTCCAGCATTTGATTCGTAGAGTACCAATTGCAGATAATGTAGTGGAATACGCAGTGAAACTGGTGCATAAAACACGTCCTAATTCAGAGTTAGCAGATGATTATACTAATAAGTTTGTGGATTGGGGAGCAGGACCAAGGGCATCACAGTACTTGGTAATTGCAGCAAAGTGTCATGCTATTTTATCCGGTAAATATTCTCCAGATATTGAAGACATAAAAGCTGTGGCAGTAAGTGTACTAAGGCACAGAGTAGTAAGGAACTTCAAAGCAGAAGCAGAAGGGATTACAATAGTAGATATTATTAAAAAACTTTTATAAGTTTACAGAAAGGCCAAATACACCTAATTATTTGGCCTTCTTTTTTCTTTAGAAATACGAAAACAAAATAAACTTTAAATAATCTTCATGAACCGTACATTAAAACACACAATTCTATTTTTATCTAGTTTTTTGATAATACACTTAGCATCCGCTCAAAAAAAGAAAAATTATACAGATAAAGCACAAGGAGTTTCATTTGATATGGTCTTCGTGAAAGGAGGCACTTTTAAAATGGGCGATAAGAAAGGGGATTTATTATTAGACAATGGAGTAAACCCTTCTATTCCTGTTCATGAAGTTTCAATTGATGGATTTTTTGTAGGGAAACATGAAGTTACTCAATCGCTTTGGGAAGCAGTAATGGGAAAAAATCCAAGTGAACTGAAAATGGGAAATCACCCCGTTGAGATGGTTTCTTGGAATGATTGTCAAGAGTTTCTTAAGAAGTTAAATACATTAACCGGAGAAAACTACCGTTTGCTAACAGAAGCAGAATGGGAATATGTAACGAGAGGAGGAAAGAAGATGGCTAACACCGATGCGGCCTCTCAAAATATACCAATGAGAGCATGGATTTCTTCTAATACAGATGACCACCAACATCAAGAAGTAGGCACAAGAGCAGCCAATGAATTGGGTATTTATGACCTGCAAGGAAACGTTTGGGAGTGGGTCAATGATTGGTATAGTGAAACTTCTTACAAACAATCTACTCATTCGAACCCTCAGGGTATTCAAAATGGTACGACAAAAGTATACAGAGGAGGCTCATTTATGAGTGAAGCACTTTTCTGTAGACCTGCCTACCGTAATTTTGATAAGCCAGATGTGAAAATGAATTTCTTAGGCTTAAGAATAGCAAGATCGCTCTAATTGTTTTTCTGAAGTTCTTTCTTTTTATTCCTTGCGATAAATAGGAAACCTAAAGGAGCAAATATCAACGTCGGAATTGTTGAAAGCTCTGGGTTAGGAGTTCCTTTAAAAGAATGAACGGTATAAGTAGCAAGGATTGCGATAGTGGAGGGAATTAAAACCCCTTTTAAAAATTCACCCTTTGAGGTGTATCTTTCACAAAGTGCCGATACATAACCACCAAATAGGAATGTATAGGCACTTTGTTTTAATGCGGCAGTGGTGGCCAAAGGAACGGATTGAGCATCATAATAATTAATGCCAAACACTAAAACACCCAAAAAGAGCGCTCCAGCTAAACCATACCTTATACTTATGTATGTTTTTATATAATGCTTTATCGATTCAATCATCTCTGTCCTTCAATTTTATTTTTTAACTTGGCGTTTTAAACTCAACTTAAACCATAGCTAATTTAATAATTAGTGATTTAAACCATAATAAACAAACGAGACTATGAAAGAAAATGTTGAACAATTCAGTAGTAAATGGGGTGTCATTTTAGCTTCATTAGGAATGGCTATTGGAGCAGGGAACTTATGGAGGTTTCCACGTTTGGCAGGGCAGTATGGAGGAACATTTATCATCTTGTGGTTTATGTTCTTATTTATATGGTCAATACCCATTCTCCTTTCAGAGTTTTCAATAGGAAAAAAGTTTAAGCAGGGAGTAATCGCTTCTTTCGCTCAAGCTGCCGGAAAGAAGTATACCTGGATGGGCTTTTTCATCACGATATGTACATTAGGAATCACTTTTTATTACTCCGTCGTAACAGCATGGGGGTTAAGGTATGTTGGACTATCCACAACTTTATTGGATAATGCAACAGCTCTTGAAAATCTTAATCAAAACTTTTTAGATCAATATTGGCAAAATGTAGCCAACGGAAGTGCATTGACAGTTTTACTTCATATTGGAGTGGTTTTGTTTGCCGTTTTTATGTTGTATAAAGGCATACAGCAAGGTTTAGAAAGAGTCAATAAAATACTGATTCCATCTTTACTCTTTTTGATGTTGTTAGTTGCTGCAGTAGCATTATCAACCGAAAACGGGCCTAAGGGATTACAATATATGTTTCACATTGATCCAGCTTTATTTTTTAATTCTAAAGTATGGATTGAGGCCGTTACACAATCGGCTTGGAGTACAGGTGCAGGTTGGGGATTAATGTTGACTATTGCTTCTTATTCAAGGGAGAAAGAAGATGTGACTTTTAATATTCTGGTCAGCGGAATTGGGAATAACATCGCTTCATTAATTGCAGGAATAGCCATTTTACCTGCTGTATTTGCTATTGCTTCTGATGATGCACAAGCCATAGCTTATCTCCAATCAGGAAATACCGCCCTTACATTTACTATTATTCCATTATTATTTGCCAAGATACCTTATGGAGAATTTCTAGGAGTGATTTTCTTTATCGCTTTTACTATGGCCGCCTTTAGTTCATTGATCAGTATGATAGAACTTTGCATCAAAACATTTACCGATTTAAAGTTCAATAGAACAAAAGCGAGTTTCATAACAGCGGTTTTATGCATCGCATTTGGTATGCCTTCGGCAATTTCTTTGGACTTTTTCTCCAATCAGGATTGGGTATGGGGTCTTGGACTTTTGATCTCAGGTTTGTTTATCAATTTTGCAGTTCAAAAAAATGGCATCAAGAAATTCAAAGAAGATTATATTGATGAAGATTCGAGCATTATTATACCTACAGTTTTATACCAATTCGCCATGTATCTTAATATAGGAATTGGCGTGTTTCTAGTTTGGTGGTGGATGTCGCAAGGTTACAGTGACGCACCTTGGTTTACAGAAGAGGGAACGTGGAATTTCTTTGACGCTTATTCAAATGCAACAATCGTAACACAGTGGGGAATTTTAATCTTAGTTGGAATGATTTTTAATAATTGGTTGTATAGAAAATTCGTGAAGTAAGGTACAGATTGTCATTTCAATTCGTAACTTCGTTGTTCCAAGTAAAACTACAACGTCAAATTGAATAATGATTTCCTTTCCAAACGCTAAAATTAATATTGGTTTAGCCATAACAAGCAAACGAGAAGATGGGTACCATGATATAGCATCATGTTTTTACCCAATTGGATGGACTGATATTTTAGAAATTGTTCCAAGCGAAGAATTATCTTTTTCGAGTACTGGTATTGATATACCCGGAGATGCGAATGGTAATTTATGCTTGAAAGCCTATCATTTATTGAAGAGTGATTTTGATATTTCTCCCGTAACTATCCATTTGCATAAGGTGATACCGATTGGAGCAGGATTGGGTGGCGGTTCAGCAGATGGGGCTTATGCTTTAAAGATGCTGAATGAAATTTTTGAATTGAATTTGTCTACAGAAAAGCTAGAAGAATACGCGTTGGAATTGGGAAGTGATTGCCCGTTTTTTATTACTAATAATCCATTGTGGGTGACAGGAAGAGGAGAGGTGTTTTCTAAGATAGAATTATCCCTTGAAGGCAAGTGGATTTTGATGGTCAATCCTAATATTCATATTTCAACAAAGGAAGCGTACTCAGGAGTAATTCCAATGGAATTAGAAACGGACTTGAAGCAAATTGTTGAGGGTGACATTTCAATATGGAAGGAAAAAGTAAATAATGATTTCGAGCAAGGAATTTTCAAGAATCATCCGCAAATAAAAGAGATCAAAGAGCAGCTGTACAAAGAAGGAGCAGTGTATGCGAGTATGACTGGATCTGGTTCTACACTTTTTGGAATTTTTGAAACTAAACCCGTTGAAACTTCATTTTCAACTTTTACTACATGGGTTGGAAAGTTAGATTCATAAAGGTAAAATATAGTAATTTAATGAAAGGTTACGAATTGGCGAAAATTCGTAGCCTTTTTTTGTCCGTTTACATTAGTTTAAAAAGATGACTTTTGTTTCCTTTTAAAGGAAACATTTTACTTTTGCAAGTGTCTGACTGACTATTAAATCTTATTTACAGGTTTGTATACTGTTGTAATTCAGTGTTGTATGAGAGATAAAATCTTAGCAGAAAGCAAACTGTTTCTGTTGTTTAGATTTATTCAAAATAAGGTTCTGCTGACCACGATTATTGTATCTGTTTTAGTTGAGGTATAATTTTGCAACGAAATAAATTAGAGAACTATCTCACCACAATATTTATCTAAACGTTAATTTTTATGAGTTGGCAGAAATCGTTGAGTAGTACAATCGGGAGAAAGATTATGATGTCTCTCTCAGGTATTTTACTCATCTTATTCTTAGCCGGACACGTGTCTGGTAACATGACGTTATTAATGGGAAAAGCTGATGCTTTTAACATGTACGCTCACTTTATGTCTACTAACCCTTTAGTACAAGTAGTAGCGAACGTTTTTAAATTATTCTTCTTAGCTCACATTGTGTATGCGATTATTTTAACAGCACAAAACAAAAAAGCTAGAGGCGGACAAGCTTACAAAGTAACAAACAAAGACGGTTCTCAAGTATCTAAATACATGGGAGTTTTAGGATCTGTGATCGCAGTATTCTTAGTTGTTCACTTAGCACAGTATTGGGCAGTAATGCACGAATTAAGAGGTGAAATTTCAACTACAACTATCGACGGTGTAGAAATGAAAGATCTTTATTCTGTAGTAGCAGTATCTTATGCTAATCCAATGATTGTTGCAGCTTACGTTATTTCTATGTTTGTATTGGCATTCCACTTATGGCATGGCTTTGCAAGTGCTTTCCAAACATTAGGATTAAATAATAAGAGATACACTCCAATTATCGCTTTCTTAGGTAAAGCATATTCTATTATCGTTCCAGTATTATTTGGAGCAATTCCAGTTGTAATGTTTTTGAATAGTTAGTAAAACAACTTTCCAAAACAAAACATTACAGAGTTATTAATCAATAACATTAAAACTATAGAATAGAATGTCATTAGAATCAAAAATCCCTGCAGGCCCATTAGCCGAGAAGTGGGAAAAACATAAATTCAACGTAAAACTTGTTAACCCTGCAAACAAGAGAAAATTCAATATCATTGTTGTAGGAACAGGTTTAGCAGGAGCTTCAGCTGCTGCAACTTTAGCAGAACTAGGATACAATGTAGACGCGTTCTGTTTCCAAGATTCACCTCGTCGTGCTCACTCAATTGCAGCACAAGGTGGTATCAACGCCGCTAAAAACTATCAAAATGACGGTGACTCAGTTTTCCGTTTATTCTACGATACAATTAAAGGTGGTGACTATAGATCACGTGAAGCAAACGTTCACCGTTTAGCGGAAGTATCTACAGAAATTATTGACCAATGTGTAGCTCAAGGTGTACCTTTCGCTCGTGATTACGGTGGGTTATTGGACAACCGTTCATTCGGTGGTGCTCAAGTATCCCGTACGTTCTATGCTCGTGGTCAAACTGGACAACAATTACTATTAGGTGCATACTCAGCGTTAACTAAAATGGTGAACACTGGTAAAGTAAAAATGCACACACGTAAAGAAATGCTTGACGTAGTAACTATCGACGGTGCTGCTAAAGGTATTGTAACTCGTGATTTAGTAACTGGTAAAGTTGAGTCTCACGCAGGTCACGCTGTATTGCTTTGTACTGGTGGTTACGGTAACGTATTCTTCCTTTCTACAAACGCAATGGCTTCAAATGGTTCTGCTGCTTGGAGAGCATACAAGAAAGGAGCTAAGTTTGCGAACCCTTGTTTCACGCAAATTCACCCTACTTGTATTCCTGTACACGGTGATTACCAATCGAAATTAACGTTGATGTCAGAGTCATTACGTAACGATGGTCGTGTTTGGGTTCCAAAAGATAAAAAACATGCGAAGATCACTGCTGCTGAAGCTGTGAAACTTCCAGAATCAGAAAGAGATTACTACTTAGAAAGAAGATATCCTTCATTCGGTAACTTAGTACCTCGTGACGTAGCATCTCGTAACGCGAAGATGGTTTGTGACGAAGGAAGAGGTGTTGGTGTAACTGGTCTTGCTGTATTCTTAGATTTCGCTGATGCAATCAAGCGTGATGGACAGAAAACAATCGAGGCGAAGTATGGTAACTTGTTTGACATGTACAAGCAAATTACTGCTGACAATCCTTATGAGGTGCCAATGATGATTTATCCTGCCGTTCACTATACAATGGGTGGTCTTTGGGTAGATTACAACTTATCAACTAACGTTCCTGGTCTTTATGCATTAGGAGAGGCGAACTTCTCTGATCACGGTGCTAACCGTTTAGGTGCATCAGCATTAATGCAAGGTTTAGCGGACGGTTACTTCGTAATCCCTTACACAATTGGTGATTACATTGCAACACTTCCATTAGGTCAAGCTGTTGATAAATCAAATCCTGCTTTTGCTCAAGCTGAAAAAGAAGCGCAAGCAAGAATCGATAAATTATTAAATATCAAGGGTAACCAAACTCCTGACGACATCCATAAGAAATTAGGCCACATCATGTGGGAATACTGTGGTATGTCACGTAACAAAGAAGGTTTGGAGAAAGCTCGTGGTATGATCCAAGAATTACGTAAAGAGTTCAACAAAGACTTGAAAGTAATCGGTGCTAACGAGGAGTTAAACATGACGCTTGAGAAAGCATTACGTTTAGAGGACTTCTTAGAATTAGGTGAGTTAATGGTAATTGACGCACACAACCGTTCAGAGTCTTGTGGTGGTCACTTCCGTGAAGAATCACAAACTGAAGAAGGTGAGGCATTACGTCAGGACGAAGAGTTCTCGTATGTTGCAGCTTGGGGTTATGAAGGAGAAGGTAAAGATCCTTCATTAACTAAGGAAGACCTTGTATTCGAAAACGTGAAGTTAACGCAACGTTCTTACAAGTAATTTATCGAAGGGTTGGGGCGACTCAACTCTTCCTCAAACAAAATCAACAAACAGGTTGTTAGCACACTAACACCTACAATTTGAAGATCATGGCAGGAAAAACAATTAATATAAAGCTTAAAATTTGGCGTCAGGCTGGTGAAAACAAGCCGGGTAAATTTGAGTCATATGAAGTAAATGATGTATCAGTTGATATGTCATTCCTAGAAATGCTAGACGTTCTTAACGAGAACGAATTAAAGAAAGGTAACGACCCTATCCACTTCGATCACGATTGTCGTGAAGGTATTTGTGGTATGTGTTCTTTATATATCAATGGTAAGCCTCACGGTCCTAAACACGGTATCACTACTTGTCAGTTGCACATGCGTACTTTCAATGATGGTGAAACTATCGTTGTTGAGCCTTGGAGAGCTTCTGCATTCCCAGTATTGAAAGATTTGGTTGTAGACCGTACTTCTTTTGATAGAATCATGCAAGCTGGTGGTTACGTTACAGTATCTACTGGTGGTGTACCTGACGCAAACGAAATTGCTATCCCTAAAACAGTAGCGGATGAGGCAATGGATGCTGCGCAGTGTATCGGTTGTGGTGCTTGTGTTGCGGCATGTAAAAATGCTTCAGCAATGCTATTCACTTCAGCGAAAGTATCTCAGTTAGCTTTATTACCTCAAGGTGGTGCAGAGCGTAAGCGTCGTGCATTAGCAATGGTAGAGCAACATGATGCTGAAGGTTTCGGTGCTTGTACTAACACTGGTGCTTGTGAGGCTGTATGTCCGAAAGAAATCTCTATCACTCATATCGCAAGATTGAACAGAGAATTCACTCGTGCATCGTTCTCAGGTAACGAAACTGATTACCAGAACTAATTTTAACGTTTAGTTATATATTGGAAGGGTTAAGCACTTAGTGTTTAGCCCTTTTTTTATATCTTTAAGCTCCTAAGTTAAACCAATTTTACTTGAGGAATAGAACTATTGAAATCACAAACAACTAACAGTTTGATGATCTGACTTTTATTGTAAATATTTAAATGAAACTAATATCAACAATCTTATTGTGGGCAATGATTGCCACTGGACTTCATGCTCAAGAATCAGCACTTCGCCGCGGAAAAATAATAACACTCCAAAATGATACATTGGATGTGATGCTTTATCATAAGGACATTACAAACT
The DNA here is from genome assembly GCF_000812565.1 of Flammeovirga sp. OC4. Lineage (GTDB taxonomy): Bacteria > Bacteroidota > Bacteroidia > Cytophagales > Flammeovirgaceae > Flammeovirga. Next base: position 96,195 of record NZ_JTAM01000013.1, read on the forward strand.
ATAAAAAATGTACTTATGACAAAGATGGAACAGTTGCTGTATTTTTACCTTCAGAAATAAAAGGGTATTATTTTGATGAGGGTGAGCATTATGTAGCTAAAGAAGTGCCTATAAACGATAAGGAATATCAAATGTACTTTGTAGAGTACCTGGTAGAAGGGGTTAAAAACCTTTACTTTTCTAGAGTAAAAGGAGCTTTTCAATACTATATTGATTATGATGAGACAAAGTTAGTCAACTTACATCATGGTAAAAAAGAAGTGGAAATTGATGGTGTCACCTATTTTAAAAATGACAATAGAATAAAAACTTCATTGTTGTATTATTTTGAAGATGCATCTGTCAGCGTTCAAAACAAGATAAATGCAATTTCGACAACCCCATCCACCAATAATTTAATTAAAATTACAAAGCAGTATCATGATGAAAATTGTGGTGAGGATGCATGTACGGTATACCGTAAGGAGAAAAGAAAAATACATCTATCAATCGCTCCTTTTTATGGAATGACCTATATGAAAGACAACAATACTTCGTTTACAAGCTATGGTGCTTTGCTCTATTTATGGTTGCCAAAGGCCAGCGAGCATTTATATTTAAGAACAGGTTTTCAAAGAAGAAATCTTGAGCACGTGCCAGAGAATGGTTTTGTGGGGGCTTTACATAATTATACTACTATCCCATTTCAATTTGAATACCGATTCTTAAAAGGACGATTTCAACCACGTTTAAATTTTGGTACAAATTGGTTTTTTGGTGACGGTGGTAATGGTGTAGGGCTAACTATTGCAGGTGGAGCAGGTTTTAATGTAAACGTTCATAAAAAAGTATCTTTGTTCGCAGAGTTACAGACTGATATTATATCAATTGTATCACTTGCATGGTGGGATAATGTAGATCCATTTTTTACGTATTCTCCCTTAGCTGGTGTCCAAATAAGATTCTAAATTATTAAGCATAATCCAAACATTTGTAAAGGGTATTCGTATTACTATATATAGTGTCAATTAATAAAATATATAGTAAAATGAAATCAAGTTTAGTTGCTTATTTATTGTGGTTCTTCTTCGGATTGTTGGGTATTCATAGATTCTATTTAGGGAAGACAACTTCCGGAATTGTTTATCTTTTAACAGGAGGAGTTTTTGGAATTGGTTGGATTGTCGATTTATTCCTGATTGGAGGAATGGTTGATGAAGCCAATTTTAAAGCAGGCAATATAGCAGCGATGGAAGATATGATGAACAGGTAGTCATAAAAAATTATAGATAGATCCAAGGTCTAACATATTGATGTTAGGCCTTTTTTATGTTTCAAAAGAATTATATTTGAACGACAAACTATTTATTTAACAAACTCTTCTTTAATTTATGAAGTTGATATTTACATTATTGATCAGCTGTTTATCTTTTACTGTGTTTGGACAAACGGAAATACAGTGGAAAGAAGGTATTGAACTTAGTTTTGAAGATTTTCAATCTCCGAACACCAAAGTATCCAATACTCTGTCATCTTATTCTATTCAATCAGGGGTGATGTTGGAAATGGGGTATCAAATGACTGCGTATGAATTAATGTTTAAGAAAAATTTCAATCAAGCATTTAAAGCAACATTTAATCCTAAAACAGCATTGATTACAGCACCTAATATGGAGTTAGCACAGCATATGGTTGATTATGCTCAAGTAGAATTTGATTTAGCAGAATTGTACACTAGGAAAATTAGAAGAGAATTATTTTTGAATAAGAAAACATTTTCAAGTCTTTCTATTTTTCAAACCTACTTTACAATGCATCATCAAAGGATGTTAACTGAAATGTCTCAGCTTCTTAATGAATCTGATTTTGGGAGAAAAAAAGAGGTTTTGGAAAGAAAACAGTTAGAGGTCCAAAATGAATTGGAAAAATTATCAGATTTCTGTTTCGATTGTACTCCAGTTAAAAAGAAGAAAAATAAAAAAAAGCGCGACTCATAATTCATTTATGAATCGCACTTTTTTTATAGTATGATATGAACTTAAATATTAGTTCAAAAGATTACCAATTTTTACTTCAAAGAAGAACATTCTTGGAGTAATTGGACCATAAACGAAAGCAGCGTCTTTGTCCGGGCCACTTACAAATTGGTCTTGCATTTGGTTGAAGATATTCTTCACGCCACCACCTAATTGAATATTAGCATTCTTACTCAGCTTAGTAGTGTAAGTTACTTTTAAGCTCATATCCATGAAGGATTCTGTTTTGATCAGTTCTTCTTCAGTTGTCAATTCACCATTGATGAATCCACCTGGAATATAAGGAACATGCATACTACCTGTATAAACTCCTGTCAATGATGTCTGCCACTTTTGAGCAGGGCGGTAGTTCATCGTAAATGAACCATATTGATTTGGTGTTCTAAGGATATATTTTGAAGTACTTGTCTCTTCGTCACCCCATTGGTTGTCTTCTTCATATTCTGCTGTTTGAACAGTAAAACCTGCTTGGAAGTCTAGGTTTTGCGAAGGAGCAACTTTTGCTTCAACGTTGAAACCTTGTACAACGGCATCAGAAAGAGAGTTTCTTTTGTAGTTAATTAAAGTACCGTCAGGAAGTTCCGTTAATTGATTATCAAATCTATCTTTGATTCTAGTATGGAAACCTTCTACTAAGAAGTACGCTTGAACATTACCAATTTTCTTCTCCCAATCCCATGCAAGGTTATAAGATAAAGAAGTCTCAGGCTTTAAATCTGGATCTAAAACTGTTCTTACAGCTTGTCCTCCTTGTACTTCAACGTGTAAATCTTCAGAAAACATTTGAGGAGCTCTAAAACCAGTTGCAAAACCACCTCTTACTTGCATGTCTTTCGTCAAGTTATATTTTAAGTTGATTCTTGGGTTAATGGCAGGAACACTTTTGTTATTTTCAGCGTTGGCTAAATCGTTGATTTGCACATAATCCATTCTAGCTCCGACTAATACTGATAGTTTTTTACCCTTCCATTCATTTTGAGCAAATACAGCCATAGTGCTAGACTCTTGATCAGAGATTAATGCATCACCAACTTTTTCTCCTGTCTCCGGATCAGTATATCCGTTTTTTCGATCTTCGATTTTATCAAAAATGTATTCAACACCAGCCACGAAGTAAGTATTCGCATTGAACATTTTACCAAGATCTCTGTTTATTTGAGCACCACCAACGTAAGTTGTACCCGTAGTTAAACCATAGCCGTCCGCTGCTTGATTAGCACCATAATAACTATCTCTATTTACATACTGAATATTTGAATAAGCATTAATATGCGTTTTCTTATCAGTACTGAACCAGTCATAATTTACACTTCCACCAAAGATATTCATATCAATCATCTCCGTGATGTCTGTTTCATGAGGAGCTAGATCGAGTTTGTTACCACCTCTTCTTTGTTCATTTAAATATCTAAAATCTGCGGTAACTTTATTTTGATCATTAAATTGATGATAAACTTTGGTACCTACTGAAGCGGTTTTCAATTCAGGTAATTCAGAGAAATCATCTTTTATTGCACCTCCTGTAGGATTTCCATTATCATCAAGTTGATACCAAACATCATCAGGGTTTGCATTCCAAGCGTCTCTATGACGATATGATCCATAAATGTAAGCTCCTGTTTTATCATTTTTAGAAACTAAAGATGTATTGAAATAAGTATTGATATCATTTGATTTTCCATCAATTGTTCCAAAGTTAGTACCTACTTCATAAGAGTTAAATTGTGGTGCTTTAGTAATGATATTTACAGTACCACCAATTGCGTTGGCACCAAATAATACAGAACCACCACCTCTTACAACTTCTACTTGGTCAACCATTGAAACTGGAATTTGTTCCAATCCATAAACACCTACAAGGCCATTGAAAATGGGTCTACTGTCTACCAAAATTTGAGTATAAGGCCCTTCCAATCCATTTAATCTTAAGGCAGAAGCACCACAGTTACCACAAGTATTTTCTACTCTTGCTCCAGAAACGAAGTTTAATCCATCAGCTACTACTTTAGAGTTGTTTGCCATGAAAATTTCTTTACCCACAACATTAACAACAGCAGAAGTTTCTTTTCTACTTTGCTCTCTTCTACTACTAGAGACAATAACCTCATTGAGTTGTAAAAGGTCTTTTTCTAAATCAAAATGAATATCAGTTCCATTTTTTGCTTTAAAGTTTTGTGTAATTGGTAAGTAGCCTACCGCTGAAATCATGATAGAATATTCTACGCCTTGCTCTAACTCAATAAGGAAATGCCCTGTTTCGTCAGAAGAAGTTCCAAACTCTCCGTCATTAATAGATACAGTAGCAAAAGGTACGTGATCTTTATTAGATGTCACATGACCTTTGATCGTAATTTTATCTCCTGCAAAGCTAAGTATATTTATAGCTAACAATAAAAAAGTAATTAGTGATGCCTTCATGGCTTATTTGAAAATGTTTTTAATGGTTGACTAATTTTCTGTTGTCACAAATCTAAATAAAAAATTTAGACAAGCCTAAAAATAAGATTGTAATAATTATAAATTATATTTTAAAGTACTCTAGTGTCTATAAAATTCAACTTTTATTATCTAAAAATGTTTAGTGTGAACATGAATCTACTTTCTTACTTTCTTCTTCTTTATTTTTGGCTTAACACAAAAACGAACCAAAAAAGTCAAGGCTGAGGAAAGTACTACTGAACGAATTAGTTAGAAAGTCCACTGGTGCGAACGATGCCTTTCACTTCACATTCGTAATTAAATAATACTATTATGTTGGTTGGATTGACTATTCTATTGGAACTATTATTCTAAATCTTTCAAAGATGTGAACTTTAGTACTTTTAGTCTTTATGAATCTTTTATACTAAATCACTTATTACTAACTTTAAATGTTAATTTAACAAGCAATATTTATTAATAAGCAACTATTATGTGTTTTAAGACTACAATCATTGCAGGGATAATGTCCTTTTTATCTCTATGTGCCTACTCTCAAGAAACTGCAGGAGAATACATGAGCAAAATTGGTGAACAGTATCATCAGATTAATGAAGATACTTGGGATTACATCAAGAAGGCTTCAAGGGGACGTAATGCCAGTACAATTGAAAAAAAACGTCAAGCTTTGATTGGGAGTCTCCAATCTTCAAGAGCTCAGATTAAAAAACTTCCTCCTTATAATGGTGATACCTCTTTGAGAGATGTATTTTATGAATCGTTGAGCTTGTCGTATCATATTATGAATAGCGACTACCAAAAAGTTGTCGATATGGAAAAGGTAGCAGAGATGTCTTACGATGAAATGGAAGCATACCTTCTGTTAAAAGAAAGAATTAGAGCGAGGAAAGATTCTATGCATAATGTGGTTTCTGCTGTTCAAGAAACTTTTGCCGAAAATAATAATATCACACTTCAAGAAAGTCAATCAAGACTAAGTCGTAAATTGGACAATGCATCAGAAGTAAATAGATACCATAATCAACTTTATTTAATTCATTATAAATGCCATTGGTATGACAAAAAGGTCGTAAAAGCTAAAAAGGCGAAGGATAATGAAGCGGCAAAGAAAAATATCGCATTATTGGAACTTGCTGTTAATGATGGTAGAGGTAAACTAAAAAACATTGAAGCATTCAGAGGAGATGAAAGCTATAAGGTAGCGTGTGAAGAATTATTGACTTGTTATTATAAATTGGCTACTGAGTACTATCCAAGGCAGATTGAAATACAGGAGCAAATGACAAACTTCAATAAAGTGGTGGAAAACTTTAATGCAATCAAGCAAAAAAATAGAACGCAAGAAGATATTGATCTTTATAACTCAGAGGTTCAACGTTACAACAAGAATGTAAATGAGTATAATACATTGGTAGAGTCTTCGAATAAGAACCGTAGTAATGGTACAGAGAAGTTCAATAAAGTAGCAGATAAATTTCAATCGAAATATATTTAATAGCATTCTACTTAATAAGCATGTTTGTGGAGGAGTTACTTCATTAAACATGCTTTTTTTATTTACCCTAACTTTTTTATGATGAGGTTCCTATTTATTATGATCGCTTTTGTATGTTCTCACACACTATTAGCACAACAAGATAACGAGATAATTTTTGCAGAGAAACACTGTAGCATCACTCCACCTAAGTCATTTAAAATAGCACAAGTTAAAGGAGCAACAGGATTGGTGGATCGTTTATCAAAAGTGGCTATTATAGTGGAATACTTTCCGATGAGCGTCAATGGAATCTACTTGAAGATGCTTTCTGATGAATTGGAAGGTTATCTTTCAGATGGTAAAATGGAGAAAGCCGTATTGAATAATGGAACACCTGCCTATAAATTCAACCTCACATCAAAAAAAGAAGGGTATTCAAAATTTATTTACCTTTTTGGAGATACGGAACACACGGTAATTCTAATAGGGGCTTATCCTACAAGTCAACCACATTTTGAAAACGTGTTGGTTAGTGTCATGCAAACCGCCAATTTATTGAATGGTAAATTAGATGACTTTTCAGATATGGAGATGGCGGATGGTATTTTTTCAATCACAACAGATGAGACAGAGTATCAGCCTTTATTACAAAAGAAAGGAAAGGCTATTTTCTTCAAAAAAAGTAAAAAAGAGATTAAACCATCCATCTTCAAAGTTGATGACATCAGAAAAAAAGTAGTGGCTAAAAACTTTAAAAATTATGCTATGGCTCGTTTTAGAGAATTACCAATGAGTAATGAAACAGTGATTAGTAAAGTAAATGCCATCGAAATTGAAGATATGCTTGGATATGAAATCATCTCGAAATCTCCCAATGGATCAAAGAAAAATACCCCTGCAAACGAAGAAGCAGTTGGGTATATGGTTATACTTTTTAAGCCTGATAATGGTTATTTTTTAATGAGAGGAATGACTTATGAGCAGCATTCAAAAAACTTGAAAGCTTTCAAACAAATGGGGAAATCTTTTAAGGTCAAAATGCAAAAGAAACAATTGAAGCCTGTGCCTGTTCCTAAAAAAGTAAAACCTAAAAAGAAATATGCAGAATCTTAGAATTGGTCAATAAACTCACTAATTATTGAGAATTAAGTAGTTTTAGATCTTAACAATCAATCACTTAATAAAAGGTAACGAAAACAGAGATATAGGCAGTTCAATTTATTTTTGTGTATTATATATCAATAACTTACTGTAAATAAATAAAATGAATCGTTACCTTTTCTTGGTAATTTTACCATTAACTATCTTTTCTTGCCAATTCAATACACACGACAAGAAACCAAAAAATACGGTTGTACTCGTTTCCATTGATGGATTCCGTTATGATTATTCAGAAAAGTACAACACACCTCACCTAGACCAAATAGCAAAGGAGGGAGTGAAAGCCGCTTCCATGATTCCTGCTTATCCTAGCAAAACCTTTCCCAATCATTATTCAATCGTTACAGGTATGTACCCTCAAAACAATGGTTTGGTACATAATAATTTCTATGATCCAGAAAGAGAACAACATTATAAAGTGGGATTGGGTAAAAAAGATGGTTCATGGTTTAAGGGAACTCCACTTTGGAATTTAGCAGAACAGCAAGGTCAAAAATCAGCGACTTTTTATTGGCCTGTTTCAGATGCTAGAGTAGAGGGAATGACACCTACTTATTATTTTAAATACAACAAGCCTACTCCTTATTTTGAAAGGGTAGATCAAATACAAAAGTGGCTTTCATTGGATGAAGAGGTACGTCCATCATTTATAGCGACTTACTTTTCATTGGTAGATACACAAGGACATCTTTTTGGTCCGGATGCTCAAGAAACAAAAGAAGCTGTTGAATACTTAGACCAAGTGATTGGTAGGTTATATGAGGTCGTGAAGTCTTATCCTGACCCTATTGATTTAATTATCGTTTCTGATCATGGAATGCAGCAAGTAGATGTTGAAAATGCGATTGTGTTGGAAAGTCTGGGAAGATATAAGGATTTTGAATGTGTGAATGGAGGTGGAATTCAGTATTTCTTATATGCCAAAAAAGGGGCAGATATAGAAAAAACGTATCAAGAACTGAAGGCTCAGGAAGACAAAGGTTTTGTAGTTTACAAAAAGGAAGAGGTACCAGAACGACTTCATTTTTCAAAGGGAAAGCGAATTCCAGAAATATTTTGTGAAGCAATTCCTCCAATGACTTTTAGAAATTTGAGGGGAGCAGTGAGCAATGGAATGCACGGTTACGACCCTTATAAAGTAAAGAATATGCATGCAATATTTTATGGAGTAGGGGATCATTTTCATAAAGGGCAAGCCATTGAATCCTTTGAAAATATTCATATTTACCCTCTAATTGCTAAGATCTTAAACCTAAAAGTTCCAGAGGAAGTAGATGGTGATCTTAAAGTATTGTCACCTGCTTTGGTCGAATAATAAAAAAGCCTTGTGAAAAATGACTTCACAAGGCTTTTTTAGTCTCCAAGTTTGGATTATAAAGGTGCTTCACCGTAAAAATAGTCCAAAGCTGCAATTTTTATTTCAGGATTTTCCTTTTCCAATTTGGCTTTATGATCTTTTGTCATCTTATTCCATTTTTTAACCGCATTGTTATAATATCCTCTTGTAAAAGTATCTCTAGCGTTGGCGTCTGAAACCTCTGAAAGTAACATTTCTGTTTCTTCTTGAGCATCTAAATCATCTACAGAATCAATCAAGTCATTCAGTGCAGTGATCATTTCAGTGATACGTTGATCGTACTGCATCACTTCTTCGTTGTTATTAAAACTCGATTTAGAATACTTTGCTCTTGATGCTTTTGAAATCGCTGATTTAGCGGTTCTTTTCTTCTCTTTGTCCAATTTGGCATTGGAACGGTTGAGGATTTGAACAATCATTTTAGCTTTCGAAATTTTTAATTCTTCAGAAGCAAAAGCCTCTTTTTTGAGAGAATCAATTTCTTGATATAATGCTTTAGAATCGACTTTACTCAGGTCTTCCACTTCCATTTCATATCCTTCCTCAGACTCATCTTGCTTTTGTTCAGTTGAACACGCAAAAAGTAAGAAGAATAATGCCGCTAAGGTAAGGTGAATCTTTTTCATTATGTTATTGTCTTTTGTAGGATCAATTAAGTTATCACCTTGATTATATCAATTCGCAGACCAAAATTAGTTTAATTCAATTTTTTCACCTTTTTGAAAATCATAAAGCGTGAAAACTCTTAGTCGATAAAAGGAAAGCCAATACTCTTTTAACGCCGCTAGATATTCCTTGGTAGCATTGTCTTTATCTCTTAATGTAATATTGAGGTCAGTGACACTAATCTTACCTACCAAGTACCTTTGCCTTGCAATTTCATAACTTTTTTCTGAGACAATTTTTGCTCTTTCAGTAGATAAAACTCTTTTCCGAATAATAGGAATTTGCCTTGCAAGCATATAAATTTCTTGAGTAAATCGTTGTTCCTGCAATGCGATAGTACTTTCTTCCAATCGTTGATTCGAAAGTGCGGTTTCCACTCTTGATTTTCTTCTTCCCCAATCCACAAGAGGTATATTAAAACCTAGTCGTACTTGTTGCTGATCGTTGGGATTTTGATATACTCCTGAAGGAACATTAGATTGTTGCGTAAGGCCAAATTGACCATTTAGGTTAACTTGTAAACCTGTTTGACCTTTTGCTTGAGCCACCGCTCTTTCTGCTTCTAATTTTCTTCTGTGGAAACTGATGTATTGTTGTCGATTGAGTTTGGCTTGTGCAACAGCCACATCAGAACTGATGGTGATATCAGGAATTTCAGCAGGAAGAGATAAGTCGACTCCATTTGTACTTGGTGTCAATCCTAAAAATGTATAAAGATTCAAAGTGGCTCTTTCGACTTCCAAATCTGCCGATTGTACATTTCTCTCTGAGGTGATTACACTCAATTCGAGTTGTAAAAGCTCATTTTCTGCTATTTTACCTAAGTTGTAACGGCCTTTTCCAATTTTAAAAATAGTATCGTTATTGGAAAGGTTGGTTTCAGCTACTTTTTTATTGACTTGTGCCAATAATAGATCAAAATAGTATTCCGTGGCATCGTAACCTACTTGTTCCATCTCCTCTGTAAACTTCTTTTGTGATTCCTCGTATTTCAAAGGCTCAATCACTTTATCAAATTTATAGGGGTTGAAATTAAAAAGAGGTTGATTAAAGCCGACTACTAAAGGTTGTCCCGCATAGCTCACTCCTTGATTTGAACCTTCAAAGTTGTCGATTCTTTGAATACTAGAACCTACATAAATCGATCCTCCCGTTAAACCGATATTTTGCTGTAGTGCAAGGTTCAATTGTGAAGTGGACATATTTACACCTCTAAACTCATTGGAACCATCTGGCTGAGTAACTGATGAAATGGAGCGGTTGAAATCAGGTAAATAACCATCTAAAACCAATTGAGGAAGGTAATTGGATTTGAACTGTTTGTACAACCAGTAATTGTTTTCTTTTCTATTCTCCGCTTGTTGAGACGAAAGCGACTCTCCTTTTGCAATACTGATCACTTGGTCTAATGTCATCAGTTCCTGAGCGAATAGAGGCGTGTTCAGGAGCAGCAAAAGGTATATAAATATTTTTTTTAAGTTCATTTGAAGTAATGTTAGGTTTATTCGTATCTCAAAGATTCAATTGGGTCTTGATTCGCTGCTTTTCTAGCCGGTGAAATTCCAAAAATGACACCGATGGAAGTAGCTACCCCAAATGAGATAAGTACTGATGAGAATGAAACAATAGTCGGTATGTCTGCAATATTAGAAATCAATACCGCCAAGGCAATCCCGAGAATTACACCAATTGTACCCCCAGAAAGACTAATTAATACCGCTTCTAAGAGGAATTGTAGGATGATATCATGTTTTTTGGCACCCAAAGATATCCTTAAACCAATTTCTTTGATGCGTTCTAATACCGAAGCCAACATAATATTCATGATCCCTATGCCACCTACTATCAGAGAGATAGAGGCAATTGCTCCCAAGACAATATTGAAAATATCCTTTGTTCTTCTTTGCTGCTTTAGAAGCATTTCAGGGATCGATATTTCGAAGTCAATTTTATCAAAATGCCTTCTGGTCAACATTCTTTGTAAAACTTCTGAAGCTAAAGCAAGTTCTTTACTTTCTGACATTTGAATAACAACCTTATCAAGCTGATGATAATTGCTTGGTTTTTTCTCCACATCATCATTGTTTCTGTTTTCCTCTCTAGCAGCTTGTTGAATATCAGATTTAGTCACCTTTGCTCGATCTTGATAACGAATTAACATGGTCTGAAGGGGGACGTAGACATCTAAATTCGCATTTCTGATTCCTAATTTCTCTAGGTTTTTTGAAGCCGAACTTCTTTCTTTTAATACACCTATGACAGTTAGCCACTGACCTCCACATTTGATTTGCTTGCCAATGGGATCTTCTTTACTAAAAAAACGGGTTTGAATACCACGACCGATAATACAAACAGCCTGACCAAATTTGAAGTGTGTATTCGAAAATAATGCCCCTGATGACAAGGTATGATTGTAGATTTCGAAGTAAGCATTTTGGACACCAATTAATTTAGTAGACCTACGAATACCATTTTTTATGATATAGGTTTCTAGCTCAATTTCAGGGCTGATTTTTTGAATATTAGGGATGGTATGTTTTATATTTTCAAGATCAAGTATAGTCAACCCTGGAGAATATTTATCCTTGTCACCTTGATTTGATTGTGCAATTTTTTCCTCCGTTTGCTCCTTTTTGGGTGTGACAACAATATTATTGACGCCCACCAGCTTCATTTGATTCAAAATTTCTTGTTGTGCACCTTGTCCAACAGCAAGCATAGCAATTACGGCACTAACCCCGAAGATAATTCCCAATGCAGTTAAGATTGAGCGAACGGTATTGGCCAAAATTGCTTCCCAAGCAATAGACAGGTTAATAAGTATTCTGTCCATTGTCTATTGAATTAAAATAATGTCTTTTGATACGTTTGTTGGAGTGGATAACGCTACAATATCTTCAGGAGAGAGTCCTTGTAAGATTTCTATATCTTTATCATTCATCTCACCCGTTTTTACTTCTCTTTTTTCAAAACCACTTACTACTTTTTTGTAGACATAATTAATAGAATCACCTTTGGTATGAATGGCTTCCAATGGAATTAAAAGTGTATTTTCAATAAAATTGGTTTGAATAATATTTGATGTAGTCATTGAAGGGCGGAGTGTACTGTCTGATTCGTTTAGCAGAATAATAACCTCAAATACTTTAGCATCAGAATTCGGTTTTTGTTCTCCCACATTGGCTACTTTTGTGACTGTTCCAGTGAGTGATTTATCAGGAAATGCATCCAAACCTAATGTTACAGTTTGCTTAGGTTTAATTTTACGAATATCGACTTCGTTGACATACGTTTTTGAAATCATTACTGATAAATCAGGTAAGGTAGCCACAACAGGGTCCCAACCTCTGATAGTCGATCCTTCCTTTTTCTTCTTACCGTCCCAATCTTTAGCATAAATCACCATGCCTTCTTCTGGAGCAAAAATGGTAAACTCAGCAAATAAATCTTGTAAGAACTTTACCTTTCTTTTCGCTTCATTTAGCGTAGCAGTGATTTCTCGCATTTTTGCACTTAACTGCTGTTGTTTTACAAGGTAATTCGACTTGGTCTGTTTTAGATCTCTCTCAGATTTTAGTACTTCAATTTCTGCTTGTTTGATTGTCGCTGGAGGTTCAAATGCGGATTGCTCTAACGCTAATTTTTTCTCTTCAACCGTAAATTGAAGATTAATAATCTTATCCCTTTCCTGACTAAGCTGAAGAGCAGTATCCAGCTTTGTTTGTTCCCATTGAGATTCTGCTTTCGTAAGATCCGTTTCCCTTTGCGTTAATTTGTCGGATAGTGAAGAAGCATCAAGTTGAGCAACTTTATCCCCTTTTTTAACGACGGTACCTTCAGGGACAAGACTATTTAGTTTTGTTTCCCAAATACCAGCTTGTCTCATTTTTATAGGACCTTGAATCTCCACAAAGTTTTTTGCTTCCAATTCACCAGTAGTAGAAACATTGATATAGAGGTCTCCAAACCGGGCTTTTGTGAGTAAAACTTCTTCTGAAGCCTCCTTAAAAAAGAAAAAATAAGATAGAATTAACACTAGAACACCAGCTGACACGGCTAGAATTGGTTTGGTTTTCATTAGTTAGATAGAATTAGATGAATTAAAATAAACAGTTTTAACGCTACTGTTTTTGATTTAATTGGAGTACTAAAGAGTAACTGCTCCACCCGTAATCAATCAGATACAATGGAACTTTTAATTTCACGATTCTATTTTAATCAAAATAAATATCAATTAGCACTTTTAGAGTATTAACCTTTGTTAATCATGCTTCCTAGACATCTAATCGATTAGAATTAATATAAAAGAGTGTTTAATTCTACAATTCGTTGGAAAGTAACTATAAAACTAGGCTAAACTTTTTATATTTGTGCTCAATTTTCGGCATACGTTTTAGTATGTCATTTTTATTTTAAACATTTAAACTACCACGCAAGTGAAAAGAATAAAGATTAAAGACTTGCTGGCCCACGGTGAGGTTGGAGCCAAAGTAACTGTAAAGGGATGGATTAGAACATTTAGAAGCAATCGTTTCATTGCCTTAAATGACGGTTCTACTATCAATAATTTGCAAGCAGTGGTAGATTTTGAAAATACAGACGAAGATCTACTTAAAAGATTAACTACAAGTGCTGCTGTAGCAATTGACGGTGAAGTAGTTGAATCTCAAGGTAAAGGTCAAAGCATCGAAATCGTTGTTGAGAAGATAGAAATTTTGGGTGATGCAGATCCAGATGAGTATCCTTTACAACCTAAAAGACACTCTTTAGAATTCTTAAGAGAAAAAGCTCACTTACGTCCTCGTACGCAAGTGATGAGTGCTGTTTATAGAGTAAGAAATGCGTTAGCGTATGGTATCCATAAATTCTTCAACGAAAAAGGATTCCTTTATATGCACACGCCGATCATCACAGGTTCTGATGCTGAAGGTGCAGGTGAGATGTTCAGAGTTACAAACTTTGATCCGTTGAACCCTCCAAAAACTGAGGATGGTGAAGTAGATTACAAAGAAGATTTCTTTGGCAAAGCTGTAAACTTATCCGTTTCTGGTCAGTTGGAAGCAGAAGTTGGAGCAATGTCAATGGGTGAGGTTTATACATTTGGACCTACATTCCGTGCAGAGAACTCAAACACTTCTCGTCACTTGGCGGAATTCTGGATGATTGAGCCGGAGATGGCATTCTATGACTTAGACGACAACATGGATCTTGCTGAAGAAATGATCAAGTACTTGATCGATTTCGCTATGGAGCAATGTCCTGATGACTTGAAGTTCTTAGACCAACGTTATGCTCAAGAACAAAAAGGTAAGCCTCAAAATGAACGTTCAGACCTTGGTTTATTAGAGCGTCTTGACTTTGTTTCTAAAAATGACTTCGAAAGATTGACTTACACTGAGGCAATTGAAGTATTGAAGAGATCTAAGCCATTCAAGAAAGGTAAATTCAAATATCCTGTAGATTGGGGTATCGATTTACAATCTGAGCACGAAAGATACTTAGTAGAAAAAGAATATAAGAAGCCTGTAATTCTTACAGATTACCCTAAAGACATCAAATCATTCTATATGAAACAAAATGATGATGGTAAGACGGTAAGAGCAATGGACGTTTTATTCCCTGGTATTGGTGAAATCATCGGTGGTTCTCAAAGAGAAGAGTCGTATGACAAGCTATTAACTAGAATGAATGAAATGGGAGTTCCTCAAGAGGAATTATGGTGGTACTTAGAGCTTCGTAAGTTCGGTACAGCTCCTCACTCTGGTTTCGGTTTAGGATTTGAAAGAATTGTATTGTTTGTGACAGGTATGGGTAACATCCGTGACGTAATACCTTTCCCAAGAGCACCAAAAAGTGCTGAATTCTAAAAAGAATTTTTATAGCAAAAAGGCTGTCTTGAACTTTGCGTTTAAGACAGCCTTTTTTATTTAAACCTCTTTAAAGTCTAGATTATTATTTAAATGCCTTCACTTGTGTAGTTTTGTTATCGACAGGTCTCCAACCTAAAGAAGGTAAATATTTATAGGTATAAATTTTCCATTTTACCTCCTTTGTTTTTTTATTTTTCTTTTGAGCTTGCCAAATGATTAACGCTTTTTGTCCATCTGTATAATCGGTATAAACACGAACAAAATCCTTTCCTTCTACTAATTTGTCAAAGAGAATATTTTCAGTTTGACGGTCAATTAGCATTTTTCGTTTTCCTTCAACAAAGATTTCCAATGTGGCATCATCTCCAACACCTCTTGAGAAAGGTGCAGTCTTTATTTTTGGAGCATTTGAAGCATCATAGTTTTTATTTCTATTCTTTTCATCTTTTACGTTATCAGCAAATAGCATATTCGTAAACAACAAAAGTGAGGTAAAGATTAGGGTTATCGATTTCATGTTATTAAAAGGTTGATTTGCAACATTATATACATCGATAAAAGCAGCTAAGTTTATTTAATTTACCTTTATTAATTACCATTTATTGTTGTTTTATAAAAAAAACATCATAACTTTAAAATATGTTTAAATGAGAACAATACTGGTGCTAGTGTAATTTTTTCGAATAAAAACTAAATATGATTGTATTTTTACCTCAACGTGAATTATATCTAAGTAATTGTTAACAGGTTAATTATGCACTCTGTTTCATTTAAAAAAATAATATAAATTCGTAAATTAGATTTGCATGAGTAAACTATGCTAAGACATGTTACTGTTAAAAACTTATTAAATATCAACAATAAACTCTTTTCGTTAAATGGAAATAACTACCAAACATACCCTATCACTAAGTATAGTGGCAGCACTTTTGATATTTGTTGTCATTTTTGAGTCTTGCATGACTACCTCTATTGAATTGCCATGTCAAAAAAATACATGGTATACCAGTAATGTAGGCTTGAAATTAGAAGATACTAAAGCAGATATTAATGTTTCTGTGAAATTTACAGATTCTTATGCATTAGTAGAGCTTATGAATGATCAAACTCATGAGGTGTATAAATTACATCCTTCGGAAACATCAACAGATGAGGAGTACGTATTTGAAACACTACAAAGAGTGGGATCGAAGTATCATAATGCAAAACTGTCACTTGCAAGAAAAAGTAATCTTGAGAAAATAGAGGTTTCTTTTAAAGATTACGACAGAAAAATTGATTATAATTCAATTCTTTACATGTAAAAAACAGATTCAGTTTTTTTCTCGAAATAGGTTAGTATTTATTGAAGTACTAACCTATTTTTTGTTTATATTTTATATAGATTTGTCAACAAAAAAAGTTGAAATGCAAATAAGGCCTATTAAAACATCAGATAACGAAAAAATTGGACATTTAATACAGGAAGTGTTGGAAGAACATGAAGCGAACCTACCTGGTACGGCTTATTTTGATGAAATGTTGTTTAGTTTAAGTCAAGTTTATCAACCCGAAAAAGCTATTTATTATGTCATTGAAGAAGACGGTAACATTATCGGTGGTGCCGGTATAAATGTTTTAGAAGGCGGAGATAACAGTATTTGTGAACTCCAGAAAATATACCTAAAAAAAGAAGCTAGAGGTAAAGGTCTAGGTAGAAAATTGATCAAAAAATGCCTAGACTTTGCTGCTGAAAAAAAATATTCTAATTGCTATTTAGAAACGATGCCTCAACTATCAAAAGGAATTGAACTCTATGAAAAGGAAGGTTTTAAAATGTTGGAAAAACCTTTGGGAAATACTTCCCATCACGGATGTTCAATTTGGATGTTAAAAAAAATACAATAATGCCAATTATTAATTCTCAGTTTTCACCAAACTTTTGGTTTAAAAACCCACATATCAATACGATATTTTCTAATCGTATCAAAAAACAGAAATCACCCAAATACTTAAGAAAACGTTATGAAACTGCTGATAATGACTTTTTTGATGTAGATACTATCTTAAGTGAATCTGACACTGCTGTAATCATTCTTCATGGTTTAGAAGGATCTTCAAAGTCTGGTTACATCTTAGAAATAGCGGATTACTTTTCCAAGACTTGGGATGTATGGGCTATGAATCACAAGAGTTGTAGTGGAGAACTTAACTTAAGAAAAACATCATATCATAGTGGAAGAACGGAAGAATTGATATTTCTTCTAGACGAAATTATAGATAATTATCGAAAAATATACATTGTTGGTTTCAGCTTAGGAGGGAATATCACGTTAAAATACTTAGGAGAAAATGCTCAGGAACTTCATCCAAAAATAAAAGCAGCAGTAGCTATCTCTGCTCCTGTTCATCTCAACTCTTCAGCAAGGACACTCCAAGAAAGAAAGAATTGGTTTTACTTGAATGATTTTTTGGTATCTCTTAAAAAGAAAGCCATTGAAAAAATCAGAAGAGAGGATCCAGATTCAGCTAAAATTCTCTTGTTGGAGAAAGCGACAACGTTTGTAGAATTTGACAATCTTTATACAGCTCCCGTACATGGCTTTTTAGATGCAGAAGATTATTGGACAAAATGTAGTTCGAGGCAATTTCTACCAGAGATTTCTATTCCTACATTAATCTTAAATGCAGAAGATGATCCCTTTTTATCTGATGAATGTTACCCTTATACAGAGGCAATGGGCAATCAACAATTGTACTTAGAAGTCCCAAAGTATGGAGGGCATGTAGGTTTTATGGAATCTTCAGGAAGGGATCGATGGTATTTGCACCGTTTGATGACTTTCTTAAAAAATTACTAGGTATACTGGCAGTAGCCAATTACACGTTGGTATAATTGATAAGGCTTTTATCGTGTTTCGAGTAGCGGCTCTATGAACGAGACTATTCTAAACAGGATAGAAGCCATTTTTTTTGAATATTTCTTCTTTATTTATCGAAAAGTGGTGATCAATGACAAGCGTTTGAGTATTTTATTAGTGAAGAAATACTTTACAACATCCTTATTTTTATCTGTTTAGCTTTATTATAGTGATTCTAGTATACTAAAAATGATTTAAATCACTTTTTAACGGCTTTAAAGTTGTACTCCCGAAAAATAACCAATAACTTTGTTGAAATTATTTCAGACTGTTTACAAATAAACTTTTCACTAAACATTATGCATGGTTACTTATTTACATTGGTAGGAATTATAATGGTTGTTTGTTCATTTACAATTTATAAGGACGAAGCAACGATAAAGTATTCTATGTTGGTTGCATCTTTCTTCCTGTTTGTTTTTGGATCTTTTATTAAGTTCAAGACACTTGTGAAGTTAAAAAAAGATATGAATGACAAACTAGAAGCAGCTCAAAAAGAGAGAGAAAGAAAGCTACAAAGCTAATTAAAGCCATAAAAAACTTTATATAAAAGTAACAAGAGGTTATTTCATTTATGTATTAATAAATGCATATAATATTGGATTTTCTTTTGGGGAATTATTAAATATTTACAGACGTTATAATAAACATTCCTAAAAGTGTAGAATCTTCTTTTATATCCATATAATACGTTGTTTATTGTGTTCTGAAATTACATCATTCTGAGTAAATACAGAATTATAATAATCTTTTAAATATGAAAATGAAATATCTACTAACCCTCTTGATGAGTATCACTATACTCCATCTTTCTCATGCCAAAGGAAAAGTGTCTATTGATCGTGTCGAACCTGCTTTTTGGTGGGCTGGTATGGTCAACCCAGAATTACAAGTACTAGTGCATGGTGAAGGAATCAATGATTTAGACCCTTCAATTGCTTATGAAGGTGTTGCCTTGGAACAGGTGATTAAGGTAGAAAATCCCAATTACTTGTTTTTGAATCTAAGACTTAGTGATTCAGTGAAGCCAGGGAAATTCCCAATCCAATTCAAAAGAAAAGGTAAAGTAGTTTTTACTTACGATTATGAATTAAAAGCTAGAGCAAAGAACTCAGCAAACAGACAAGGCTTTTCTAACGAAGATGTGATGTATCTGATCACTCCTGATCGTTTCGCAAATGCAATTCCAGAAAATGACCATGTAGAAGGAATGTACGAAGATACAGACCGTTCTGATAATGGTAAGCGTCATGGTGGCGATTTACAAGGTATCATTGATAACTTGGATTACATCAAAGGACTTGGTTTTACTGCCGTTTGGATTTGTCCTGTATTAGAGAGTAATCAAGTAGATTATTCATACCATGGTTATGCAATTACTGACTACTACAAAGTAGATGCTCGTTATGGATCAAATGAAGATTATGTTCGTTTGGTAGAAGAAGCAAAGAAAAGAGGTATCAAAATAATCATGGACCAAGTAGAAAACCATGCTGGTTTAAACCACTGGTGGACTAAAGATATGCCTACAAAAGATTGGTATCACCATGCTGAAAAAGCGGAGAAACCAATGACTAATCATAATAGAGCGTCATTAGCAGACCCTTACACTACTGAATCTGAAAAGAAAGCCTTCAGTGATGGATGGTTTGTGGATAGAATGCCTGACTTAAACCAATCTAATCCTCTAATGGCGAAGTACTTAATCCAAAATTCAATTTGGTGGGTAGAATATGCGGGATTAGGCGGCATCCGTCAAGATACTTTCTCGTATCCAGATCCTGATTTTATGAGTGATTGGTCAAGAAGTATCATGGAAGAGTATCCAAACTTTAACATTGTAGGTGAGGAGTGGACTGTAAATCCGGCACTTGTTGCAAGATGGCAAGCAGGTCAAGTAAACAGGGATGGTTATAAATGTTATATGCCGTCTATGATGGATTTCCCTAACCAAGATGCTTTCGTAAAGTCATTGAATGTTACTCCTGGAGAATCATGGCAAGATAGCTTTGGTGCAGCGTATGAGATGTTGGCCAATGACTTCTTATATGTTGATCCATACAACTTGGTAACTTTTATGGATAACCATGATATGGCTCGTATCTATGATCAAGTAAATCAAAACTACGATTTATATCAGATGGCTATGGTATACTTATACACTTTGAGAGGTATTCCACAAGTTTATTATGGTACGGAAATTACAATGTCGTATCCTGAAAACCCTGGTGATCACGGTGGATTAAGAATCGATATGCCAGGTGGATGGGCAGGTGACAAAGTCAATGCATTTACAGGTGAAGGCTTGAACGCTCAGCAAAAAAATGCAATGAAATTGATCAAAACTCTAAACGAATACAGAACTAAAACAACTGCATTACAATCAGGTAAGTTGGTTCACTATTATCCAAAAGAGGAGACTTACGTAATGTTTAGATTTGATGATAAGACAAAAGTGATGACCATTTTCAATAAAAATGCAGAAGCAAAAGAATTGAAATTGGATCGTTTTGAAGAAACATTAAAAGGAGCAAAATCTGCAACTGATATTCTAACAGGAAAGAAATATGACCTGTCAAAAGGTGTAATTTCAATTGATGCTACTTCAGCTGTAATGTTAGAAGTGAAATAGTTGTAAATCAAATAGATAGTGCTTAAAGTCTACATTTAAACTATTTTGGAAATAGTAGAAGATTATTTATTTCTGAAATTGAATATGATTATAGTTCAATTAAGTGCTTAAATAGTACAATATTCATGAAAGAGGCACCTATTATGGGTGTCTCTTTTGTATTTTGAAAAAAATGATGATATTATTGTCATTCATGACATTTGGATTGTCCTAAAAAGTACAATAGTATTATCTAGATGAAGAGTATTTATTTACCGTTTTATTTGATAACCATCTTTTTATTTTCGGCATGTATGATAGATGACGAAAATGCAGATGAGTTAAAGTTAGGTCCTGTAGAGCACATTTTTCATGATGCCCTTGAAGTAGAAGTAGAAGACTCTCTATCTCAATTAGCGATTGATGTGAAAATCTTAGGCTGGCTTAAAGATGACAGAAGTTCTTACTATCTGCATTATAAATTTTCAAAAAGGGAAGGAGGAGAAATTTACAGTAATGAAACGATTCCCTATGATGATATTCAAATTAAGGATGACATTTTAACCAAAAGTCTACTTTTTGAGGACTTAGATTCCCTTACTGAATATTGTTTAGAGTTGAGCTCAACGTATAGAGATGAAGTTACCAAAATAGATACTTATTTCTTTTTTACGAAGGGAGACACAACAACAAATGAAATGGAATAGCATTCAGCTATTCCATTTTTTATAGATAACATCTTGCATTTCTTGGTGTATACTTGGCGGTGCAGCAATAATTTCTCTGTCTTCGATATAAGAAGGAGCGTTAGAAAAAGTAGAGACAACACCTCCTGCTTCTTTCACAATAATTGCTCCGGCAGCGACATCCCAGGCATTAAGGTTGTATTCAAAGAAACCTTCCAATCTTCCACAGGCCACATAAGCAAGGTCAACCGCAGCAGATCCAAGTCTTCTTACACCATGACATCCTTCCATCATTCCCATAAGAATATTCATGTATTGAGGCATTTTCTCAAAATCGTAATAAGGGAAACCTGTTGCAATTAATCCTTTTTTAAGTTCAGTTTGTCGGGATACTTGAATTGGAGTACCATTTAAAAACGCACCTCCATCTTTCCAAGCATAAAAACACTCCTCAAGGTTCACTTCTCTCACTACACCTAGACAATAGTCTGTTTCACTCACTAAACCTATACTGATAGAGAAAATAGGAATACCATGGATGAAATTGGTAGTTCCATCTAAAGGGTCGATAATCCATTTTAAACCATTATTTGAGCTTTTATTTGTGCCTTCCTCACCAATAAACCCTGCTTCAGGCATAATTGCTTCAAGCCCGTGTACAATTTTTTGCTCGGCAGTTTTATCGACATAAGAAACAAGGTCATTTAATCCTTTGTATTCAATCTTACTGTCATCGAAGTTTTGTCTTTCAGTAGCAATAAAATGACCTACTTCTTCTGTTAGCTTGATCACCTTATGGCAGATTTCTTTGTAATCGTATTGGCTCATATTTTTTATCTAAAAAGTAAGAAATAGAATAGTGAAACTCATCAATATTAGAATTAATCCTCTATTAAGTAAGAAAACCTCTATCTCTTTAAAAAGTTTATTTTAATAAGTTGTTTATCTTCAGCACAATTGCTTACAACAATATTAATCAAAAATATTTTTCTGAAGTTACGTATCAAAAATTATTTGTTAATACGGTGGAATCAAATGTAAAAATAGAGTAGTTCCTAAATTGGATACTAGCTTTCTAGTATTTGTAGCTCACGATTGATATTGTCTCTTGCTTGCTGTTCATATCTCTTTTGAAAATGAGAAGTCAGAAAAACATGGCCCTCTAGGAAATGTTTTAATACTTTTTTTCTGCCTTTATTGTAAATGAAATCGGGATAAATAGAATATTCTGATCTGACATTCTTTAAATAAGTAACATATACCTCCCATTTTTGACCTAAGATAGACATATCAATATCAATAAAAAGGTTCGTGTCTACTATCTCTGATAAGAGGTGTTGTTTTGTAGCAAGGATATGGTTTTGACATTTGGAGATCGTGTTGCTATCTACTCTAATATTTGACAGTTTTTTTACTGCTATTTCCGCACTTTTCGATTCGTTATTCCCTTTCAAAGGATTATAAACAAGATCATGATAGAACAGAGCAAATAAAAAAGCATTCAAATTTTCAATTTTACTTTTTACATCATCTATTTCAATGATCATATGTTCTAAATGATTGAGGTTGTGATATTTTCTCTCTTTTGAAGAATAATGATTCGTTATTTCACCCCAATATTGTTCAATTAGTCTAAGATCATCTGTGTAATAGGAAAGAAGTGAGGTATATTTTTCTTTAAGCATGTTATTTTCAATTAGAGGTGATGTTTTATGTATATCCAAAATACAAGTCATAATGTATGACATATTTTTAATATTAATAAAATGTAAAATTATATATTTTGTTATTCATGTAAATATCTAGTATTCAGTATTTTGTCTTTGAATTAAGAAATGTTAAAAATAATATATTTTAATAAACAAATCTAAATTTGTAGTTTTGAGGCTGATTACTGGGTGCCTCTATTAATGATTGTGTATTACAATCAAATTTTAAGATTTTATATTTTTTATCCTTCTCGAATTGTGATAATATTTTGAGAAAACAACAGACTGCAATAAAATATTTTGATTTTACACTCTTGTTCAAAGAGAATTACCCACCCTTTCATTTAACGAATTTTTTTAATTAAAAACTCCTCACTTTCACAGCAAACAACAAAGATGAACTACAACTTCTTAAAACCAATTTTATGGTTACTGATTATTACCCTCAGTATACAGGGACATGCACAAACTTTTCCGTCTAGTGGGCATGATGGTTCTTCACCGACTAAGGTAGTTGATGTAAAAAATGCAACCTATTATGGCTACACGGGAGATGAAGAAATACGGGATATGGCAATAGGTTCTGATGGATCTATTTATTTCGTTGGTAAAACTTCAAGTGATGATTTGATTGCTTCTCCTGGAGCAGAGCAAACACAATTAAACAACGGTGATGCTTCAGGCCTTTCCGATGCCTTTTTAGTTAAAATGGACCCCACAGGTCTCCGAAGACAATGGGGTACTTATTATGGAGGGGCAAGTTCTGATGAAGGCAATAGTATTGTCTTTCATGATGACCATATTTATATGGTAGGTACAAAATCAGATCAGGCTTTTATCACAAAATATGACACCAATGGTAGATTAATTTGGGAAAAATCAAATTTCGGTCAAGCCGATAAAAGTCACGCTATTGATGTTGTCGTTGCAAATTCTAAGATATTTGTCATAGGTTATTATTGGGGTAAATCTGAAGGGAATAATGCATTTATTGCTTCTTTTAATCTTAATGGAAATTTACAAGATGAAAAAACAATAGAAGGTGATGTAGCCTATTTATCTTCCATAACTACCGATGGACAAAATGTTTATTTATCAGGAATGGTCTTTGAAGACACTGATTTCCCTAGTTCAGGTAATAGTAAAATTACTATTGGTGATGAGGCTTTTGTGGCTAAGGTGAATAATAGTAACGTATTCCAGTGGGTTGAGGCTGTAGGTAGTAGAGTGGGAGAAAATACTATACCTATTTATTATGATAATACAAATAATCATCTTGTTGTCGCAACAGAAGAAAGAGGCAATATAAAAGTTTACAAAATTAATTCAGGAAATGGTAATCTGATTAGCGAGGTAGTATCAAGTTATGGAGGAACTAAAGATGAAACTGTTGAATCTTTAGTTGTTGATACAAAAGGTAATATTTTCATTACAGGTATTACAGAGAGTAATGATTTAATTTCCTCATCAGATCAAGGTATCTATCAACAGTCATTTGGTGGAGAAAAAGATGTCTATGTAACTAAGTTCGACAATAATGGATCGGTTAACTGGTCTACTTACTTTGGTAGTACAGCCACCGATGAGGGATTAAGCATAACGCTAAATAGTAATGATGCTATCTATGTTGGAGGTATGGCAAGTAGTCAACAAGGGATTGCAACTGATGTGGCATATGATAAAGACTATAATGGAGCGAGAGATGGTTTCTTTTCTGAATTTCACGACTTATACTTTATTACTCAACCCAAAAATCAGAAAGTGGGTTTTAATGGAACAGCCACTTTTACGGCACAAGCTGAAGGTTCTGTATTGAATGATCAGCTCAGTTATCAATGGTATTTTAGTTTAGATGGAAGTACAAACTGGACAACGGTTTCAGGTGGTAATGCAACTACACTCACTATTTCTGGAGCTACAAATGAGGATAGGGGCTATTATAAATGTGTGGCATATAGCCCGAAACTAGATGCTGTAGTGCATTCTAATAATGCGAGACTTAATGTGATTTCAATTACTGCATCTGATACAGAATTTTGTTTGGATGGAACTTCTACTTTAGCTACTGTTGACTTTTCAGGAGAAGATAATATTACTGATGTAACTTATTCTTGGACGGCTTCACCTTCAGCGACAGCAGGTTTACCTTCCAATACCAACCAAAGTACGATTGAAGTATTTCCTACATATGCAGGGTCTTATACGTATACTGCCAATGTAAATTATAAAGACAGTGGAGATCCTCAACAATTGACAGTATCTATTACTCTAATTGTATTGCCAATTCCATATGTGGATGCTACAAATATGAAAACGGCTTTTTGTTCAGGTGAGGAAACCGATATTGAATTGAAAGCCATTTTTCAATACGATCTAAATGATAACGACCCTAATAACATCCAAAATGCCAATAATTGGAAGAATGATCCTTCAAGAACGGTTCATTTTTCTTGGGTGGTAGATGAAAATACAGACGTAGATGGTTATGAGGATGATCAAATCCGAAATACCAACAACAGCTCTCAAAATTCAATTCGACAGACACTAAACAATTTATCGTCCACAGACCAAAAGGTGACGTATCATATTGCTGTAGAATTAGAGGGAGGTTGTCCAACCGATCCGCCAGTGGATGTCATTGTGTACGCATTACCGGAGGTAGATGCTGGAAATGACCTTACTTTTTGTCAAGGAGAGGAAAGGCAACTTTTAAGTGGCTTTACACCTTCAGACGGTGTATGGACAGGTACAGGAATTGAAAAAGTAGGGAATGATTACTATTTCAACCCTCAAACTTCAGGAACAGGGGAATTTACACTGACACTGACAAGTACGGATGCTAATAATTGTGTGAACTCAGATCAAATTACAGCAACTGTAAAATCGTTACCCATTCTAACGTTAAATGCTCAGGCTGATGAAATCAGTTCTGATAGTGAAGTGTCAATTGATTTTTCATCGACAATACCTGAAGTGACTTTTAATTGGATTGTCAAAAATCAAGTCAATGTATCGGGGGCAACAGAAGGTACAACTACTGTTACAAATGGTCAGTATACATTAAAACAGACACTAACCAATAGCAGTTTTGTTCAAGGTGAAGTGACCTACGAAGTGACACCAGTCGCAGATGGATGCGAGGGGGTTCCTAAAGAAATAACGATAGTTGTAGTGCCAACACCTACTGTTGGAGGAATTGATGATGTGTTTGTGTGTTCTAATGAATTGGAAGAGGTGGATTTGACCGGTGATGTAGCCAATACAATTTATCATTGGGAAGTAATAGAGAATAGAGGCAATTTGGTAGTGTCCAATGGTAGTTCACAAACAAAATGGCCTATCCAAATTGAAAACACTACGAACCAAACACAGGTAGTGAAATACGAGATTACTCCAGAAGTCAATAATAGTTTTGGAACCCCTCAAGAAGTAATCGTTACGGTATATCCTGAAGTCACAAGTATTGTCAATAATCAGAGTACTCAAATCTGTTCGGGTGAAAATGCGAATGTATTGATTTCATCTCTTCTACAAGGTACTTCTTTATCTTATACTTGGAGGGTTACCAATCAAAGTGCCTTATTTTCGATGGCACAATATACTGGTACGATCAATAATAATGATGGGAGTTCAATCACTTTACTATCCGAAAAAATTGAGAACCTCACATCACAAGATCAGACGGTACAGTTTGAGGTAACTACTTCGGCTAATAATTGTGAGGGACAGAAAGCAACTTTTGCCATTACTGTTCTAGCATTGCCTGAGGCAAAAATTAAGACCACCGGAAGTCCAGCAGAAATTTGTGGTGATGCTCAAATTAGATTAGAAGCTGAGACACAGAATGCTCAAACGGGGACCACTTATCAGTGGTTGAAAGATGGAGTTGACATCTCTGGAGCTACAGCAACGTCTCTGACAGTAACAGAACAAGGAATTTATACTTTAAGAGTAATTTATAATTCATGTGAGGCGGTTTCTGATCCATTTGAGGTAATTCAAGCTTCAAGCGTTCAAGCTAAAATTACGCCGTTAACGCAAACAGATTTCTGTTTTGATGATAATATAGCAGTGACATTATCTTCTGATAATACAGCACAAAACTACATTTGGTATAAAGATGGGGTAGAAATTGACAGAGGTACTGCCCAGATTACAGTTACAACAGAAGGTGTTTATAAGTTAGAAACTATTGATGAAGGAGGTTGTACTTCTCAGCCAGGCGAAGTAACAATTACACGTTTAGCAAAACCGACAGCATTAATTGCAGCAGATCAATTGACCTATTGTATTGGAGATAATATCCAGACAACATTTACAGTCAACACTTCAAATGCAACGGGTACTTATCAATGGATGAAAAAAGACGATAGCGATGTATTTATTGATCTTTCAGGTAAGACTTCTTCTACATTAACAGCAACAGAATTGGGAGAATATGCCGTTCGTTTTGAGACTACCGAAGGATGTGTTGTGACTTCAAATACCTTGAAAATCGAAAATCATCCAGAGGTTATCATTGATGCAGGAGAAGATAAAATGGTTTGTCAGGAAGATCAAATTCAAATAGGTACATCTGCCATTGCCAATTATTCCTACCAATGGAATCCAATTACAGCATCAGCTCCTAATTTGTCGGATAATACAAGTGCAATGCCTCAAGTCCAGCCTACTCAAAGCAATACGGCTGGTGATTATATTTATGAATTGACAGTTATAGATAATAATACAGGGTGTTCAACCACTGATCAAGTGACAGTAAATATTTCCGAATTACCAATAGCTTCTATTTCTGTATCCAATAAAGCCATTTGGTGTGGTAACGAAACAATTGATACAGACCTTACAGCGGAAGTCTCTAATTTGAGTAATTTGGAAGGTGTTGTCTATTCTTGGGAAAATCAGAATGGAGAGAACTTAGGTAATGATATCACGATCAATGTTACAACAACAGGTACTTATTTCCTTACAGTACAAACAAAAGACAATTGTAGTGTAAAAACATCCTTGGAAATAACACAGTATGAAGAACAGTTACCTGTACTGACAGTAGATGGTATTGAGACTGAGAGTAAAGAAATATGTGAAGGTGAAAGTGTCCTTTTAAAGGTAGCACCTTACGATGCTAATTTAACGTATACTTGGCTAGATGCGAATGAAAATGAAGTAGGGCAGGGAGAAGAAATCAGCATCAATACAGCAGGAAGTTATAAAGTAAAAGTGACCATTGGATCAGGGTGTGAGGAAGTATCTTCAGATGTAGATGTTATCGTGAAACCGCTGCCTGTGGTAAGTATTAGCACTTCAAATGC
The DNA here is from genome assembly GCF_000812565.1 of Flammeovirga sp. OC4. Classification (GTDB taxonomy): domain Bacteria; phylum Bacteroidota; class Bacteroidia; order Cytophagales; family Flammeovirgaceae; genus Flammeovirga. Next base: position 124,398 of record NZ_JTAM01000013.1, read on the forward strand.
ATTAGGGTATTGTATTGGAGAGCCAATTGATGTCACAATGGAAGCCTCCTCTACAGCAATGGACTCTTACCAATGGTACAAAAATGGAGTAGAACTTTCGGGTGAAACAACAGCCTCTTTCACAACCACTACTTCCGGTACTTATTCTTTAATAGTAACCAAAGATGGATGTACCTCTCTACAATCCAACGAATTGGTTATCCAAGAATATGATTACCCAACAGCATCTATCTCTGCAGATCAATTGGCCTTTTGTAAAGGTTTAGAAATTAGAGCAACATTTACAGCAACCTCAAACAATGCAGATACCTATCAATGGCAGAAAAAAGATCAATCCGATAATTTCATTGATATTTCGAGTGAGACAGGAAGTACTTTTATTGCCACTGAGATTGGGGAATATAGAGTTGTGGTTACTTCTCCACAAGGTTGTGCAACTCCATCGGAGGAAAAAGAGGTAAGGGAAATAGACCTACCTTCAGTAGCCATCGAAATTACTCAAGGTGCTGGAGTGATATGTGAAAATGATTTTGCTGAATTATCTTTACCGTTAGATCCTACATTCACTTATACGTGGTATAGAGATAATGTTGAGATTCCTAATGAAACAGCCAATATTCTTATCGTAACCACAGACGGTGAGTATCATGCGAAGGTGACTCAAAATACAGGAAATGCAAATGTAACTTGTGAAGTAGATACAGATCCTGTAGAAATAAAAGTTCAGCCACTTCCAGTAGTCGTGATTGATAATCCTGGTGCGATTTGTCAGTGGGATTCAAGACAATTGACGGTGGGTAAGTCACCTGACGATATTAGTTTTGGAGAAATTGTATTAGAAGAGTGGTCGGGTACAGATATTACACCTGATGGTATTTTTACTCCTTCAAGAGGTGATGAAACATATACTTTAACATTCAAATATCAATTTAAGTACAATGGAGCAGTGGCATCATGTGAACAAACCGCTTCTATTACTATTACAGTAGATCCAATACCTGTTGTTGACTTAAGTCCACTACAAACCTCTTTTTGTAACACAGATATAGATATTAATCTAGATGATTTTGGACCGTTTACAACATTTGAAGGAGTTGGTGTTTGGGCGGGTAAAGGTGTTTCAAATAACATTTTCAATCCTTCAAAAGCAGTAAAAGAGAATAACAACCAATTGGGGATCGTTGAGTTGCAATATACTTTTACCTCAACGAAAGGATGTTCTAAAACTGAAACAATCAGTGTCAATATCACTGATCCGGCTGATGTATTTGCAGGTCCTACTCAGGAAATGTGTATTGCTGATGAAACATTGGTTGTACAAGGTGCATCTCCTTCGGGTGGTGTTTGGAGTGTAGAAACGAATGGCGCTACAATTACGGCCAATGGAATTTTCTCTCCTTCAGCACCGGGTACTTACACTGTGGTTTATACACATGGATCAGGAAGTTGTGAAGTAGTCGCGAAGAAGAATATAGAGGTTCATGATATGCCACAAATTTCGGCTGGTGAAGATATTGAAGTTTGTTTAAATGATGTTCCTTTTGATTTACGATTAAAAACAGGGGCTATTTATATAGAAGGAAATAATGAAGTGTGGTCAGGAGAAGGCATCGCTGATTTTGATAATGTACTTTTTGATCCTGCCACTGTAGGTGTGGGTACTTATGAAATTTCTTTTGAGTCAACCAATCCAGTTACCCAATGTACTTCAACAGATCAAGTTTCTGTTAGAGTGATGCCTTTGCCAGCACCAAATTTTACGTTGGCAACAGATGCTGCCTATTGTGTCAATCAAGAAGTTACATTCGTCAACACAACACCCGATTTACCAGGTTTTAACTTGAGTTACCGTTGGGATTTTGGAGATGGTATAGGTTCAACAGAAAAAGAGGGTACGCATACTTTTACAACGGTATCAGATGCAGTTGATGTTACATTGATTGTCACGACCGATAAAGGATGTGAAACCTCAATTACCCAACAAGTTCAGATCGTTGAAGCACCAAAAGCTGATTATACACTTAATTATGCCCCAAGTGGTTGTACGCCATTGGAGGTGACTTTTGATAATATATCAGAAGGATATGCTTTGAATTATAGATGGGATTTTGGAAATGGCGTGATCTCGACAGATATGAATCCTGCTCCTGTTACCTACATCAATGAAGGTGTTACAGATACTACTTACTATATTTCATTGATGGTCAATAATATTTGTGGTACTGATATTAAAAGAGATTCAGTAGTGGTAAAAGCATTGCCAGATGTTGAATTTGTAGCGGTAAAAGATACATTATGTGCAGATGAATTGTTAGAGTTATTCAATTTATCTAACGGTAGTGTTGATCAGTACGAATGGAATTTTGGAGATGGGTCTCCACTTGTTAGAACGGCTGATAAAGGACGAATTACACATGCTTATAAAAACGAAACAACCAACTTTGCTACATATACGATCACACTTTCTGCATTTAATGATTGTGGAGTGGTGACAGAAAGTAAGAATGTTGTGATCAAACCGAAACAACTATTTGCAGGATTTAATGTTTCTCCAACAATAGGTTGTGAAGCCAATGAGGTCATTGTTCAAAGTAATCAAAAGTTAGGTGAAAATACTGTAATATGGGATTTTGGAGATGGAACTATTGTTGAAGATAGTGTCAGCTATAAGCATACTTATACCACTGCTGCCACTTATACCATTACACTTACGGTAAGCAATGGGTGTCATTCGGATACATATAGTCAAGAGGTGGAAATTAGACCTTCGCCAGAGGTGGATTTTGAAATCCAAAGTACAGTATGTCAGAATATAGGTTTAGAGTTGATCAATAATTCACCAATACAAGCACAAAATACGTGGGACTTTGGAGATGGAAGTACTTATGAAGGTTACCAACCTCCAGCAAAAATCTACGATCAAGCAGGTGTTTATCAAGTCGCATTAACGATTACCAATCCAGTGACAGGTTGTGGAAGAACATTAGTGAAAGAAGTAGAGGTGTTTGAGATTCCGTCCTCATCTTTTGAAGCTCCGGCTCAAGTTTGTGGAGAAGAGCAAACTACTTTTGTAGCAGCAGAAGAAAATGCAACGGCTTACCTTTGGGAGTTAGAAGATGGTAGAGTTTTTACTTCTAAGTCTGTCGATATTGTAATGACAAACTCTCAAAATCTATCATTAACGGTCATCAATGACAATGATTGTAGTACGCAAACGACACGATACATTGAAGTGGTAGAAACACCAATTCTTGCAACAACAATCCCTGATTCATTAAATATCTGTATTTCTGGAACGGAAAAAATTTGTGCAGAACCAATTGATAATGTCACACTCTACTGGACAAAAGATGGAGAACGCTTAACCAAGAATGGTAAAAATTGTGTTACAGTGAAGGACGGTGGTGATTACGTATTGGTTGCCATTGATGATGCAACCGGCTGCGTATTTACAGATACCATGAAGGTCAACAAGTATCAATTGCATTTACCACAAGATGGAATATTCTGTGATACTGATGCTGATAATCAAATCTGTCCTACGTTTGATGTGACTTTACTTAATCAAAGTGATTTTGAGTATGAGTGGACCAACAGAGATACCAAAGAGAAAGTGTATACTGAATGTTTACCAACGTATGGTATGTCAATAGGTCTTCAAAGTTGGGACCTCAAAGTGACAGACGATAAAGGTTGTGAGTTGTATGGTAATTCAGAGTTTACCATTGTGGAAGAATTATTTGTTGAAGTAGAAGATCAAATTTTATGTGATGACGGAGAACCTGTCTATCTCATATCACAAGATTTGAGTCATTATAATTACGCAACTTACCGTTGGTGGTCTATCTCTGACCCTTCGACTATTTTAAGTTATGAAGGAACTTTATTGACCACAGAAAATGGAAGGTATGTAGCCGAAGTAACAGATATGCGATCAGGTTGTACAGTGCTTGATACCGCTAGAGTAACTGTTTATCCAGTACCAGATTTTACGATCATTGGTTATGATGGACCATTATGTCATTCGTTAGATACATTGATTGTTGACAATACAAATATTGGAGGCCTAAAAGTTGAATGGTCAAGTGAAATGAGTTTTGATGGTGATCCAAACGGATTGTCGATTGTAGTAGATAAGGCAGGTGTATATTATGCTACTGTCACTGATACCAATAGTCCTTTACAATGTTCTTGGACTGAAATTGTAAATGTAGAGGCTTATCCTGTACCTCAGCTCAATTTGAAGGATACGACGATTTGTTCTGTTGATATTCCTGCTGAATTAATAGCTGAAGATCCAGAACATGAACCGGATATTCAATACCGTTGGTATAATATTGACGATCCAAATACAGTCTTAAGTACAGAAGGCATCTATTATGCTGATCAAGCAGGTGTTTATGCAGTAGAAGCATATAATGAAAATTCAGGTTGTAGTAATTTTGATACTGCAAGAGTAGCGATTGATCATACCCCAACCTTTACAATCTTAGGTTATGATGCTCCAACATGTGAAGAAACCGTGAGATTGTACCTAGATAAAACACCTTCGGATTCAGTAGCTGTAGCATGGTACAAAGATGGAGTTGAATGGCAGGGTAACGTTTATGAGGCTATTGTGACTGAAAGTGGTGCATATAAGGTCACGATGACCAATATTACAAAACCTACAGCTTGTGCTTCTGAACAATTGATTACGGTATGGCTCAATGAAAAACCTGAAGTTGTTGTAGACTCTATTGTGACTTGTCATGGAGATGAGAATGCAATATTAAGAGCGAGTATTGATGTGGTAGATCAACAGGACCGTTATACGTACCATTGGTATGATGTCTATGATAATCAAACAGAACTTTACACTGGAATGGCCTTCCCTGTAGTAGAGTCAGGTTACTATTATGTAGAAGTGATAGATACAAAGTCGAATTGTTTGGTAGCAAGTGATTCAGCATTGGCAACTTTAAATGCATTGCCAACCTTTAAGATTGGAGGGTATGATGGACCTATTTGTGGAAATAGTACTTCGCTAAGTATTGAAGAACGTAGTTTGGATGGTGTCAGAGCAGAATGGTATTTAGAGGATGAATTGTTTGCAACAAACGTTCAACAGTTGGAAGTCACTGAAAGCGGTCATTATAAAATTATCCTCACGGATACCACAAAAGCAACAAATTGTACTTACGAACAGAGTGTACAAGTAGTGTTGAATGACTACCCTGAGTTGACCATCAATAATGGTTTAGATACGTTGCAGGTCTGTAAAGGAGATGACTTTACATTAAGCTATCAATCAGACCGAACGGTGTCGGTGGTTTGGAGTACAAGCGAAACAACCGCTTCAGTGAAACAAAATGCTGAAGCAAGTCAATGGTATTCTATTGTAGCCACAGATAAAAATGGTTGTCAATCAGAACAAAGCATCTTTGTGAATGTTCAAAGTGTTGAGTTTGATTTGCCGGCTACAGCATTGGTATGTTCTAACGCAGAAAATACAATAGTATCCGTAGTAAGTGGTTATAAGTCTTATGCCTGGGAAGATGAAACAGGAACAGTTGTCTCTCAAACACCAGAATTAAGTACAAACATAAAAGGACGATATACTCTTACAGTAACGAATGCTTTGGGTTGTACACTACAAAAATCGATTGACCTCAAAGATGCAAATGATGAGACACTAGAGGCATTGAATTTCCCAACAATTTGTGATGATGATATTTCTACCACAATTGAAGTCACACATGGTTTCAAATACTATTATTGGGAAGGAGCTTCTAACTCTACAGGGCCAACTTTTGAAGCGTATGAATTAGGAACTTACAGTCTAACAGCGGTAACAGATGGAGGTTGCGAGTACTATTTAGAAATAGAAGTAACAGACTGTTGTGGACCTAAGATTGACATGGATGAAAATGACAAAAATAAAACAATCATATTCACTCCTCACTCCACTCCAGGAAAGAATGATCTCTTCTCTCTAAAATACAAGTACATTGAGAATTTTGAAATGAGAATCTACTCTAGATGGGGCAATGAAGTCTTCTATACTACTAGTCCTGATGAAGCTTGGGATGGAAAATCTTTAGGTCAACAAGCTCCTTCTGGAATTTACCAAGTGATCATTACGTATACTGGATGTTTTGAAGGTGGTACGATTGAAGAAAAAGAAGTAATCCAACTTTACCTAGCTGATTAAGATGAAAAAGTTATTTGTAATATTATTTATCATAGAGGGGTTTGTAATCCAAACCTCTCTAGCACAATCTCCAATTTTTTCACAGTACAATACTGCCAATTTGTACACTAACCCAGCGACTGTGGGGTTAGGAGGAAGCCCATTTATCGGTAAAATGGGTTATCGTGATCAGTGGAGCTCTTTGAATGGAGGTTTCCAAACTCAATACGCTAGTTTTGAGATGAATACACTCAGTCGTTTGAATGTGGGAGCCTTGATTTCAAATGATATCACCGGAAATAATGGTTTGAATACGATCACTATGTCAGGCGTGGTGGGCTATACTATTCCTGTTAGTAAGCCAAGGCGTATGTATAGAGGTAATATGTCAAAAGTATGGTATCTACAACCTGCAATGCAGCTAGGGGTGATGAATAAAGCCATTCGATCTCAATATCGTTACATTGATGATATTAATAATGGAGGTTCTACAGTAGATCAACTAAATGGTCTTTCGGATTGGTTTCCAGAATTAGGTTTTGGTTTAATAGCCACCAATAAGTCGGTTTGGTTTGGTTTTGCAGCACATCATTTATTTCAAACAGGAAGGCAAGTCAATGATAATACGAAGGTACTTACAGCTTCACCTTTGAGATATACTTTACATGCTGGTTTTTCTCACCTTTTACCCAAAACGCAAGACCTCAATGTTGGGGGAAGTTTTATTGTGAGAATTCAAGGGGGTATTTATCAAGGTGACTTTACAGCTAATGCTTCAAAATCGTTAAGTTATAAAGACAAAACCTTTATTGTTGGAGCGTCATTAGGTGTGAGAACTTTTATCAATATGCGTGATGAGGCCAATAGAGATGCATTGATTGTGGGGACCAACGTTCGATTTAAGAATATAGAAATAGGATATTCTTATGATTTTACGATTTCAAGATTAGTTCCCTATACCTTGGGTACAAATGAATATTCTATCATCATTTATCCATCATTTGATAAATCACAAAAGTGGGACAAGAAATATAAGAAAAAGAACAGGGTATACTGCCCTAAGTTAGGGACATCGTATGTTTACAAATAATTAGGTGTTCACCACTGTAGTGCTTTCCTTGACTTTTTTACTTCGTTTTTGTGTTAAGACAAAAATGAAGAAGAAGGAAGTCTGAAAGTAGATCTCATAAATACTGGTAGAAAGATCGATTGAAAGTTGTCGATAATTTAGTTTACAGTTTGATAGTCTATCCTCTACGTCTTAAAGCCCGTTTGCTTTCAACCGCAAACGGGCTTTTTCTTTTTACTCAGGAATAGTTAGATAAATATTAATGAGAAAGTTAGAACGAATTTTGCCTTTAAAACTTCAATAAATAAAGTAATCCTAAATGAAATGAGAAAACTAACACTATTCATTGCCCTGTTTATGCTCAATACCTCTTTGAAAGGGCAAGAAGACCAATTACAGAAGGAAATAATTACGAAAAAGGTAAATGAACATCTAATACCAATTCACCCTTCATCTGTAGCTGATTCTACATTTGAAGACCTGATGCCTCTTAAGGAAATGATAGGTGATGATCGAGTAGTCTTTGTTGGAGAAGCCGTACACTATCTTGGAAATCATGTAGAAATGAATGCTCGTCTTGCTCAGTTTTTAATTCAAGAAATGGGATTTGATTACATTTTATTCGAGTCAGGTTTTTATGATGTTGAAAAAGCACAAGAGAATATTGATAAAGGAAATGATGCTTATGGAGAATTAAGTTCTTCGGTTTTTGAATTTTGGAGTGCTACGGTTGAGTTTCAAAATTTACGTAAAGATATTGAAAAGTATCATGTGAGAGTAGGAGGTTTTGATTACCCTTCTCGTATGATAGGCGAGGATATTTATTATGATTTAAAAGAATACCTTTCAAAAGAGGTAGAGGAAGAGCTTCTGCTAGATTGGTTCGATGCTTATTCCATCGTTTCGAGATGGGAACTTCCTCGTAGCTTAACAGCTTATTACAAGGCTTACCCGATTCTTCGAGAAGCTATTTTTAATAAAAAAGTACATACTTCTAAACAGAGAAAACAACAATCATTTTGGTTAAGGGTATTGGACTCACAACATGAATTTGTACAATTCATCGAAATGTACCCTAATGTCAATTCAATTACCGAAAAAGAATGGAAAGCGAAACATGCTCAACCAAGAGATGATACAATGGCTAAGAATGCATTATGGCACATAGAGCAGAACCCTGATTCAAAGTTTATTTTATGGGGTGCTTCAGGTCACGTATCAAATGATATAAGAAGTCAACATCATCCGGATTATAATACATTTCAATCTACTGGAGAACAAATCATCAACAATTTGGGAAAGGAACAAATTACAATACTTTCCACAACTTCAAGTTTTCCGTCACTCCATAAACAAGAAGATTATAGTTTAGAACACGCTTTGGAGGCCTCTAACTATTCCTATATTATGCTTCCTCTACAATCTTTCAATTCCCCAATATATGGCAATGCATTTGGTCTTGAACCTTTACAACTGGAATGGAATAAAGCGAGCGATATTCTTTTTTATGCTGATACTTTAAGAGGTATAACAAGTTATAACCGGCCTACTGATGATAACATTCGCTATATAGAGACGAACAATGAGGTAGATACAATTTTACAACGTATCAGTACGACTAAAGACCTTGTGAAAGATATGCCTCAAAAGGAAGTATATTTATATAAATCAGTGACTAAAAAAAATCATGAAGCCAAAACATATTCGGGGGTGATCACCGATCAAGAAAAACAGGAGCCAATACCTTTTGCAAGTATTGGAATTCCTGAAGAACATATTGGTGTTTCAAGTTTAGAAGATGGTTCTTTTTCTATTAATATACCTGCTTATATCAGTGAGTTCAGAGATAGCCTTTTGGTATCGTGTGTGGGCTACAAGAAGAAAAAAGTAGCATTAAGTACACTTTCAAAAAACATCAATATACCGCTAGAAGTAGATATAAATGAATTAGCCACTTTGACAATTAGAGATAAACCTATCTCTTCTAAAAGGGTGATGAGAAAGGTCAGAAAAAGATTGAAAAAGAATTATTATCAAGACCCATTTGCCTTTCAAGCACTTTATAAAAGTAGAGTATATGATGCAAAAAATGATCGTTTTCTATTAGTAGAAGCCATAGCAGATAAAAATGATACAAATGGCTATCAAACTAAAGGAAAGGAACACAGTGAAAATAAGAATACCTCCGTACTGTATGCACAACTGACTCAATTGAATAACGATACAGGAGAAAAAATGGCAGTGCAAAATCACCTTTTTAAGGAATATAAAGTGGCAGGTGGAGCAATGATTACAGAACCCGTTGGTGCATGGGGTATGAATCAAGAGAAACATCTTTTTTTAGCTCCAAGAATTTGCCCAATCAACTTTCAACAGTACACACTTTTAAATACTTTAAGAAAGCGACATTATGAGTTTCAACTATTAGAAGAAACAGCAACTCATTTTGAATTATTGGCAACAGCAACCATAGAAAAAAATACTCACTTTTATAATACTTTAGCCTGGTTTGATCCAGCAATTTTTCAAGTGAAATTAAAAATCAATGCTGAAAACTTTGTGATCGAAAAATGGGAGCAATTAGCAATCTATCCTAACGATAAAAGTCAAGTTTTGGATGTGAATACCAATTACTTTATAAATCTCCCCGAAGATTGTAGGTATCAAAAGGATCAGTTTATTTATGGTGATCCCGAAAAGGATGGACAGTATCACCTCACTTATTGGAACCGTTACAACACTTTTTCAAACTATACTTTTAATGAAGGTATTGTACTTCATTTTTACCCTAATCAACAATTGAAATTAGGTAACCAATTAGCCTTTAAGAAAAATAAAAAGAATACTACTGAATTTTGGGAACAATTAAACTCAGTACCTGAAAAGGACATTATAAACTAAATGAGGTTTGTAGCGTAAAAGGTAGAAAAACCTTTTACGCTGCTTTCCTCTTTTTCTTTCTTTCCTCTCTGCGTTTTTTACGTTGAGCTTTTCGGTCTTCCTTTTCTTCCTTCGTTTTCTTTTTGAAGATTTTATTAAAGAACATCTCAACATCAGTTCCTTCTTTAAAATCTTCACAATCAAATGCATCAGATAGGTAATTGGGAAGGGCAGGGAAGTAGATAAATAATTCTTTTGATAGTTTTTTATCTTTTTGAGTTTCTTGAAGTGTTATACCAGTAATAGGAAGAGCCAATTTACTTCCGCTACCATTTACTCCTGAATTAAAGTGAATTTGACTGGAGGAAGCACCCACTCTGGTTATCATTACTAGGTTGGGGTTAATGATCGCAAACCATGCATCACCGTAGTTTTGAGAAGTACCTGTTTTACCTCCGATAGGAAGTCGTACTTTATATTTACTTCGCATAGCAGCACCCGTTCCTTCATTAATAGCTTTCTGAAGAATAGCCGACATTAAGATGGAAGTTTCTTCACTTAAAACTCTTTCTGATTCTACATGATTAGCCTCATATATTTTTTTTCCATCTGTAGTTGTGATGCTTTTGATCCACCTCGGTTGTATTTTATAACCACCATTAGCAAAGGCAGCGTAAGCAATGGCTAATTCATAAATGCTGGCATCTACAGTTCCTAAAGATGTAGAAGGGTAATCTTTTAATTCTTCGCTGAATCCTAGCTTTACCCATAGCTCTCCCAAGCGGTCAAATCGGATGGATTGATAAAGATTGACGGTAGGAATATTAAGTGATTTTACTAATGAAGCAGAAAGTGTATACATACCACCAGATGTTTTGGAATAGTTTTCAGGCTTCCATCCCTCCTCATCTTCATCTATTTCATTTTTGAGATACTTACAAGGTGGTATCCCTTTTTCCATTGCAGCAGCGTAAAGAATGGGTTTAAAAGTAGAAGCAAGTTGCCTTTTGGCCATGATTTGATCATAGGGGTGTGTTCTAAAATCAATACCACCAACCCAAGCTTTGATAAAACCGTCATTGGGGTTAACTGCTAAGAATCCAGCATGAAGAAGTGAAAGTTCTTTTCGTATACTATCCTCCACACTTAAGTTTTCTACTTTTACCCCTTCCCAAGTAAAATACTCCCTTGATTTTTTGGCTTTAGGTTGTTCAAATTTTTGTGTAGCTGAAGTAACCAAACGTTCTAACTGTTTTTTACTAGCACCATTTGCATACTGTTTATCTAACAGTTTCTGCATTGTTGATAAATGTTCTTGAAAGGCAAGAAGGGCATTATATTGTAATTTTGCATTAAGTGATGTCTGAATGACCAAACCATCTTTTTCTAAATCAAAATCACTACCATTGACTTTATTATATTCCTCAACAATTTCTTTTGCCTTCTTTTTAACGTGTACTAAGAAGTAGTTTGAAATACCTTCATGCTCAATGTTGGCGTAGTCTAGTGCTAGAGGTAATACCTTCAAAGAATCATATTCAGTTTTTGAGAGAAGGTCGTATTTGACCATCTGATTCATTACAACATTTCTTCTTTTTTGAGCATTTTCAGGGTATAATCTCGGATTGTAAAATGTATTTGCCTTTAAGATACCAATAAGGACCGCACTTTCTTCTATCTTCAGATCAGAGACTTTTTTGTTGAAAAAGCGTTCAGAAGCAGCTTCAATTCCAAATAAGTCTTCACCAAAAGGAACCGTGTTTAAATACATTCTTAAAATGTCTTCTTTGCTGTAAAGTCTTTCTATTTGTTGGGCAATTTTTATCTCATTGGATTTATTGAAAAGCATAGAAAAAGGACCATAATCCTTTCTTCCATACATATTTTTCGCTAATTGCTGCGTAATAGTACTACCTCCTCCACTGCTTTTATCACCTAAGATGATACTCTTAAATAAAACCCTTAAAACACTTCTAGAGTCCACGCCTTCATGTTCAAAATATCGAGCGTCTTCAGTGGCTACTAGAGCATTAATAAGATGTTTAGGAAGGTCTTCAAATTGAACATTGGTTCTATTTTCTGCAAAGAATTTTCCAATAAGTATTTGATCTTCAGAATAGACTGTCGAAGCCTCTTCATTTTCATAACTTAATAGCTCCTCATCAGAATACCCAGTGCCAAAAGTTCCTGACAGGAAAAGAAGTATAAAGGAAACACCAATTAAACCCAGTCCGATGATAGAAAGGAAAATTGGTTTTTTATTTTTTAGAATATAAAAGTACAAGGCACGAAAGTTTTGATTGATGGTAGCAACCCACTTTTGTTTGTTGTTCGTAGTACTCATGAATGTATAATAAGCTAATATGATTTGTTGGGGAACAAGAAGTAAAAATAAGCGTTCATTTATTTAAATCTAAAATCTATAAGATTTCTTAACCTTTTGATTGTTAGAACTTTTATCAAAATCAGTGATAAACAAATCTAAATCTTCAATATTTGTTGAAACAAATTATTTGTTTTTACGTGTAATAATTTTTGTGTACGATATTGAAGTCGATAGAAAACAGAAAGAAAATGAAAAAGGTATTAGTCATTAACGGAGGACAAAAGTTTCTTCACTCTCAAGGTAGTTTGAATAGATCAATTGCGAATTTATCTATTGATTATTTTAAGAATAGGGAAGGTTTTGAAGTCAAATCTACTTTTGTGGATGAAGACTATGATGTCAATGAAGAAATTGAAAAATTCCTTTGGGCTGACGTTATTATTTATCATACACCAATTTGGTGGTTTTCTATTCCATTTGGATTCAAGCATTATCTTGATCAAGTATTGACGAATGGGCATAATAAGCTTTATGCTTCAGACGGAAGGTCAAGTAAGAGTCCAAAATTGAATTATGGTAGAGGAGGATTATTACAAGGTAAGCAATACATCCTAACTACTTCATGGAATGCACCAATTGAAGCCTTTGAGTTGGAAGGAGAACTATTTGAGGGAACAAGTGTCGATAATGGACCGATGTATGGGTTCCATAAAATGAATAGTTTTATTGGAATGGAAAAATTGGCCACTTATCATTTATACGACGTAATGAAAGACCCTCAGGTAGAATCAGATTTTGAAAAGTATACTAAACTTTTAGATGAAGTTTTATAAAATGTAGGGGTAGATAATTTGTCTACCCTTACTATATAAAAAAGCAAGGGCAACCTCAATACGAGATTGCCCTTGTTTTTTTATTACGATATGTGAGGGACTACTTCTTAGAAGCAGCAGCCAATTGCACACATACTGTAAGTACACGCATAGCCAACTTGATTTCACCCATTGAAGGTAAAGTTGGAGCGATACGAATATTTTCGTCCTTAGGATCGTTTTTGTAAGGGAAAGTAGCACCTGCTGCTGTTAACTTAACACCTGCTTCTGCTGCTAATTTCACTACTTCTTTTGCACATCCTTTAGGTACATCAAGGCTGATAAAGTAACCACCCTTTGGCACTGTCCAAGTAGCGATACCTTTACCACCTAACTCTTTTTCTAAGATTTCGATTACCGCATCAAATTTAGGAGCGATAATTTTAGCATGTTTCTTCATGTGCTTTTGCACGCCTTTGAAGTCCTTGAAGAAACGAGTATGTCTTAATTGGTTGATTTTGTCAGGACCAATAGTTGCCATTGATAAGTGACCTTTCATCCAATTGATGTTCTCAACTGAAGCACCCATACCTGCAACACCGGCACCAGCAAAAGAGATTTTAGAGAATGAACCGTAGATCAATACTCTATTTTCAGTTCCTTCTGCTTTACAAGCTTCCAAGATGTTTTCTAACTGATCTTGATCGCTTGATAAATGATGAACAGTATAAGCATTATCCCACATGATGCGGAAGTCTTTTGCTGCTGTTTTCATTTTTGCCAAACGCTTCACCGTTTTCTTAGAGCAAGTATATCCAGTAGGGTTAGAGTACTTAGGAACTACCCAAATACCTTTAATACTTTTGTCTTCTGCTACTAATTTTTCTACTACATCCATGTCCGGACCTTTTTCAGTCATCGGTACAGTAATCATTTCAATTCCGAAATGCTCACAAACAGAGTAGTGTCTGTCATATCCTGGAGACGGACATAAGAATTTTACTTTATCTAATTTTCCCCAAGCCTTTTTGCTCTCCGGGAAACCATGAGACATTGCTCTTGCAATAGTGTCATGCATTAAAGTAAGAGAAGAGTTTCCAGCTGCAATTACCTCATCTGTTGAAGAAACCTCTAAGAAATCTTTGAAGATGGCTTTCATTTCAGGAATACCATCAAGACCTCCATAGTTACGAGTGTCAGCACCCGCTAAAGTTTTGTAGTCCTTAGATGTTACTAAGTCCATCATTGGTAAAGATAAATCAAGTTGTTCTGTACCTGGTTTACCTCTTGTCATATCCAAAGCTAATCCTTGTGCTTTGTAATCTTGATATTTCTTTTGTAGTTCTTTTTTTGTTAGTGAAGCCATTGCCTACTGAAATTAAAGTATAATTACCTTTTTAACGTCATCAAAGCTATGAGATATTTTTTAATATTTAAATTATTAACATATATTTTTATCAAATGCATAATAGAATAATATGATAGTAACGAATATTGAAAAAGGCGTTTTATATATAACGGGTGTTGTTATAAAAATACTTATCGAAACACTTCTATAGATTTAAAACTAAATTGATTTTATGAAATTCATTGAAAGTTAACCGAATAGAAAATTCTTTAATGCATAAAAAAGGACACCTTATAGAAAGTGTCCTTCAAAAAATAGTTTTTTTATCTATGATTAGATCTTACCGATCATAATAAAGGCTCCCCAATATTTTGGCTCAGGGAATTCTTCTCTAAGTTGCTTCTTCGCCATTGAGAAAGCAATTCTTTTATCGTGTCCTTCTTTTAACCATAAGTGATAAAAAGAAGTCATCAACTTTTGAGTGGCTACATCGGATACTTCAAACAAACTCATAATGATGTTATCAGCACCAGCCACTAAGAAGGCTCTTTGTAAACCATAAACTCCTTCGCCGACTTTATTATCACCTTTACCAGTCTCACAAGCGGACAATACCACTAGTTCTGTATTATCAAAGTTCAAGTTCATGGCTTCATAAGCTGTTAGTACACCTTCTTCTTTATTGAAAGCATAAACATTGTCTGAGGCCATTAAGTCGCCAGCATTTGTAAGTAGTAAGCCAGATCTAAGTAAAGGATTGACTCCTTCTGCTTTTTTGAATAATGATTGAGATTCCGTACTGATGTCATCTAAGAAGAAACCGTGAGTAGCAATATGGAATACCCTTGGTGATTCTAATTCCTTGACTGCAGTTTCAGTTGCGGCTTTATTAAGGAAAACAGCATCAATGGTATTATCTTCTGTGGAAAGCAACTTGTCTAACTCTTGAATCTCTTTGTACGTACCTGGCAACTGAGTAATAGCTCTTGGTGTATACTCATTGTATTCTTCAGGTTTTAAATCTTTATAAAACACGGGATTACCAAATAGTGAGATATTTCTATTATCACTTCTGTCTTCGCTTTCATTCAGAATATCAAGAGTTGTAGAAGTTAATACAATATGACTATGATCAATGATATAGTCCCCTTTATCAATATCAACAGGGATAGATTCTAGGTTGATTTGATTATAAACGCCATCAGCCGAGAAGTAAACCGTTTTATCGTTACCAATAATATCATAAATTGGTTTCCAGAATGCAGCATACGATTCATCATCAGGGAAACCGAAAATTAAGTTGTTTTTATAGAAACCTAAGTTTTCTGTTTCTAACAAATTTCCATTAGGAATAATTTTAACGATAGGAGTAGTCTTTGTTTTTGGAGTAATGATTAATGCAGCATAATTCACCGTGTCAGTGTAGATATTGGAGAACTGATTGAATCGTATAATTTCAATAGCTACCTCATTTTCTGCTAAATTCTTTTGAATCGCTTTCCAACTTTGTTTTTTAGAACTTTGCTCAGAGAAAACACTAGACTTTTTTGATAATTCCTTCTCTAAAACATTGATATCTCTTTCTAAAGCTTTAACATTGATTCCCTCAGCTAGTTGCTGTTCATTGGTCAATGCAAAGGCTTTTGTAAGTGTTTCTTTCTTTTCAATCCATTCGTTGAATTCACGAATCAAAACAGAATCATTACTTTGGAGAATTTGATTACGCACTTTCACAGATGAACTTAACAAGAGAGGTTTTGTTTCCAATGCATAATTATACATATCAGACTTTAACTTCTTTTTCTTCGATGCGAAAGCCAAATTGTAATAGAAATCATAATCTAACTTGATAGACTGCCAGTATTTTGATTTTTCTTTTGAACTTAATACAGGAAAATACTTTTCAATAAATTCAGTATGCTCTTTCAAAGTAATTTTAGCATACTTTGTAGACTTACTGTAATTGCCATCACTATAATAAGCTTGAGCTCTTTTTAATGTACTTTTAATGTACATTGGGTGTCCTTTGTGGAATAATTTATTGTACGTCTTTTGTGCCTTTGTATAGTACTCTTGCGCTTTTTCGAAGCCATTCCTTCTCATTTCAAGGTCTCCTAAAAGAAGCTTGATTTCAGCAGAATTGGTATTATTCTCATTTTTTAATTTTTCAACCCAAATATCATTGGCTTCATTTAATAGATCTTCTGCTTCATCGTATTTACCTATCTCCATTTTGGCTAACGCATAGTTTTTCAACGCGAGTGCAAAAACAGGATTCTCTTTCCCTAGTTGAACAGCCACGATATCTACAGCATCCTTGAAAAGATACATTACATCGTTAGGGTCATATCCCATATATAAATCGATAAGTGCTAACTGCGTATAACCTTTTGCCACTTCAATATGTCTTTCTCCATACAAGCTTTTGGCAATGGCAAGAGCTTTTTGTGTAAGCTCTTGTGCTTTTTCGTAGTTACCCATTGCAACGGCAATTTCAGCCTGTACCTCAAGGGTTTCAATGGATTGTTTTGCTTCCTCACCAAAAGTGTTGTAACTAATAGTATACGCTTTTTGAGCAATAGAATCAGCTTCAATATATTCACCTTTTAGATAGGCCAATCGAGCTTTTTGTGTGTAAGGAACAATGAGCAATCGGCTATCCTCACCAAAAATATCTTTTCTATGATCAATTGATTTTTGGATGATATTTTCAGCTTGAGAGAAATATTCTTTCTGTAGATAAACAATAGCATGTACATCTGCGAATGAAGAAGAAGCGACCGTTCCAGGTGATTTTTTTGATAATCTATTCGCTTTAGAAAGGTTGTTAGTGGCTTCATTAAACTGACCGGTGATCACTTGAAAGCGTGCGGCAGTTTCTAATGCTCTAGCATGTGTAGCGTTTTGTGTACCCTTTCTGTAAGTGTGTTTTTCATAAAGCTGTAATAGCTCAGTGATTTCTTCATCTGCTTCTGTGTAATTTCCAAGATCTATGGCATAAGCTGCTGTACCTTGTAAACCTGCGGCATATTCTAGGTGATCTTTTCCATAATATTCACCATAAGCCTCTTTGATACTAGCACTTAATGAAGCGGCTTTTTCCGTTTCACCCATTAGTGAATAGTAGTTTGCTCTTTCTTTTTCAGCTTCAAGGCGTTTATAATGATGAGGGTTTAATCGTTCTTCAATCACCGGCAGATGTGTGTCGAATAAACTATTTGCTTTCTCAAACTCATTAGAATACATTGTTAGGTAAGTGGCCTGCTCAACCTTTGCAATATGGTATTGAAGGGATTCTTTGCCTAATATATTTTTGATTGCGGTGATATAAGCATCAAGTGAACTTCTAGCCAAACTTTGATCCTCTAAAGCCATCCCTAATTTATATCGTAATTCTAAAAGCAGCATGTACTCTTTATGATTTTTAGGGATGATTCCATCCTGAATATCTCTAGTCAACTCATTTGTAAGTCGAAGTGACTTGTTCAAATTACCCTTGAGAAAATCATCTTTGGCCGTCAAACGGTCAGATTTTGAGCGATTTATACTTTTTCTACCAAAGTATAATGTGGTATTTGTAAAGTATTCCCATTGTGTTTTATCTCCTTTATTACTGAAACGTTGCCATGCATAGTAGTCCACAAGATCTTCTTGAATTTGGAAAAATACTTTATGACTAATTCCAAGTACCCTTTCAGCTCTATAAATATTTTTTTCAAGCATTTTTTTAGGTACTAGAGGATCAATTTTGTTTTCTATATAATTAAGGGTTCTCTCATGATAGTTGAGGATATAACTCACATCATCTACCCTTAAGTTCTTCTTAATCCATTCTTCACTGATCATCAAAAGGCTATCAGCTCTAGTATAATCACCACTTAAACGGTACAATTGACCTTCCATCGTTAGACTAAAAGCATGGTCTCTTTTCAGACGGTTTTGCTCACGGTTGGTAAATTTCTTATTGATGATTCTGTTTCCTCTAAGCTCATAGACATCTTTGGAGGTACTGTTAGCAAATTCAAGACTTAACTTCTGGTATTCAGGGATAACCACCATAGCTGAATCATATTGCCCTCTTGCTAAATAAATACCGGAAAGTACAGTTTTTTCAAGCTTTTGATAATCAGTTGATTTGTCAGTAAAATAATGAGCTTTTGGATCACTTTCAATAATAGCCTTCGCTTCTAAATAAAGATTAGAAGCACTCACAATATCAGAATAATCTATATATAATTTACTTGCTAAAAGCAATGCATATGCTTGACCAAACTTCGCTCTTTTTCTTTTTTTAGCAAGAGAAATGAACGTAGAAACGGTTTCTTCAAATTCGTCGAGTTCAGAGAGAGAAAGTTGAAAACTTGCTCTTTGTGCTAGAACTTCGATAAGAGCCGAATCTCTTCCTCTAGCTTTTCTTGCTGCTTTATTGTTCCATATTAATGCTTTCTTATATTCGCCATCATCAGCATATTTTTGACTTACTCGAAGCAAATTGTCAATTTTTTTATTGACTTGATCAGCAAATGAGAGTTGTGTTGAAAAAAGCAATAATAGTACAGTCAGACAGTTTATGAAAAATTGAGATATTATATATTTCATAGTAGGCTATTTTGAAGTCCGTAGTATAATCTTTAGGAGTTAAAATGTTATTAAAATATAAATGTAAATAAAAATAAATAGATATTCACCGGTTATTGCTTATTATGTATGAGTTTGTCCCTTTTTGTTATCATTTTCGAATGAAAACTTTATATTTGTAATTCAATTTCAGATTTGGATTAAAAAGATAATGTATTCTTAATTTATTAGTTATACTTTATGGGAAGGAAAAGAAAAATTATAGTAAAATTCCAATCTTTAAAATAAGATTTAGAATATGAACGAATATTATCAGAGCGCATATAAACCTTTACTGGCCATAGATTGTGTAATTTTTGGATACGAGAAAGGCGAATTAAAAGTCTTATTGACGCGCCGTAAAGTAGATCCTTACAAAGGAGCTTGGGGTTTAGCAACCGGTTTCTTGCACTATGGAGAATCTTTACATTATGCTGCCGAACGTGTACTAAAAAAACAAACGGGTTTAGATAGAATTTTCATGGAGCAACTTAGTACTTTTGGTGAGGTTGACCGAGATCCAGAAGCACGAGTTATTTCATTAGTATATTATTCATTAATTAAAGTTGAATCACAAGATGAGGAAGCTTTAGAGAAGAATCAAGCACAGTGGTTCCCAATTACGGCCTTACCAAAATTGATGTTTGACCACGAAACAATGATTCAAATGTCTTGGGGTAAATTGAGAAGAAAATCAAGATACCAACCTATTGGATTTGAATTATTACCAGAGAAATTTACATTACCTGAGCTTCAGTCATTGTACGAAGCGATTCACCAAAAGCAATTTGATAAGCGTAACTTCAGAAAGAAGATCTTAGCAACAGGCTTATTAAAGAAATTAGACGAGAAACAAAAAGGTGTGTCTAAGAAAGGTGCGTACTACTATGTCTTCGAAGAAGGTAAGTATGATGAGCTTATTTCTCAAGGTTTCAACTTTGAATTAAAATCTATGGCATTTGGTTCATAGTCAAATTATAAAATTAGAAAGCATCAATTTCATTATGTAGAAATTGATGCTTTTTTATTCTATTACCTCTTCTTTCCCTAAGAATCGTGGTTGTGTATCAAAAATATAAAGGTCTAAGAACATCTTCGCTCTAGCAAGTACTTCTCTTAAATGTACGGTATAGCCTTTGTTTAAAGGTACATCATCAGCGGGATAGCCATAGGCTTCTATACCATGATGCCTAGCAATAAATATGGCTCTTTCAATATGAAATAGTTGTGAAATGACAATGTACTTATCTTGTTTAAATACTTTATTGGCTCTTATGACAGAGTCTAAGGTTCTTAAACCTGCATAGTCCATCACAATTTTTTTCTTATTGACCCCTTTTTTCTCCAATGCGATACGCATTACTTTTGGTTCATTATATTGTGTGGTTCTATTGTCACCACTGACTATAATAAACTCAACATCGTGTCCTCGAATTAATTCTGAAGCAGCATTGACTCTATTATAGAAAAATGGATTAGGAGCCCCGCTTCTTAAGTATTTGCTTGTTCCTAACATTAAGCCCGTTTTACAAGTGATAGCGGGAGTTTCTCTGTCTAAAATATACGGAGCACTTTTATGACTAACATAGGCATTCCAAGACAGTAATAAAGTAATCAACCCAATTGTGCCTACTACCACAAAAATAGAGGCATATAAAATCTTCTTCTTCATAGAGTACATTTCAGCCCAAATATACGGGATCAGAGGTGAAATAAAACGAAAAAAATGCAATTACTTTAGTAACATTTCTTATCCATTTTTGATTTATTTCTCCTCCTCGAAGTATTTTCATTTTAAGCATTAAGGGTTGTTGGGACGTGCATTAAAAATACGCATGAACAACATGTGGGACATATTTCTAGCTCTTGATTTTAATAAATCAGCTTTTTCTCCCCTGAATAACTCATCTATAGTATTGAACCAGAGTTGTAACCAAAACCCAAAGTGTTTTTGTTCTATCGTAGATTTTTGATCCACTTCTTGATGTGTTTTTACTGGGTTTCCTTTATATTTTGAAATAAAAAATAAGTTCGTTTCCCAAAAATCATACATTGTAGGAAGGTGGGTGTCCCAATCAATTTTTATATGTTCATCAAAGAAAGGACCGAGTTCACTATGTGCTCTTACTTTTGTATAAAAAGTATTGACAAGTAGAATCACATCTTCTCTGTTTTTAAGATCATTCATTTTTACTATTGTTTTATAAATCTTTTTGAATTGTATAGCTCAATGTAAATAGCTGATATATAGTATTTTTACTCCTTTGTGAGGTAATATTGAAGAAATCTTACATAAATACAGTACTTTTTGAAATTGAACAAAGGATAATTTTGATACTCGAAAAAAAAATGGAAAATTGAGTAATGGTTCTACTAAATAATTCTACTTTTTTGAAGACTGCTTCCTTCATTTAAATTTCAACAACAATGATAACAATGAATATTTTCTTATTCTCTAAAAAACGTTAATACTTTATTAATAACTCTAAACTATTATATCATAATCTTAAATTTATGTGTTTAATACAATAGACTATCTATGAAATAGAAGGTATTGTAAATTCTAACTAAGCATTATTTATGTCTATCAATAAATTAAAAGTTATTTTCCCATTCTTGATTCTAATCAGTACTACTGTTTCCGTAATTGCTCAAGACTATATGGATGAAGGGTATAAGAATGTCTTGAATGGACAAATTGATAAAGCTATTGACGCTTATACACAAGAAATCCAATTGAATTTATTGAATGACAATGCTTATTACGAGAGAGCAAAACTATACATTCATAAAGGAGAGTTAGACAGTGCGGTACGAGATGTGAAAATGGGCTTGACCATAGATGCTGTTAAACCTGTTGGTTATTCCCTAATGGGTTATATCTATCTCAACAAAGAAGAGTACCAAAAGGCTGAGAAAGAATTTACTACTGCTATAGAACAAGATTCCTTGTTTGTCACTGCATATGTTTTTAGAGCAGAGACTTATGTCAATACATACCAATACAATAAAGCAATTCGAGATTATACAAAGGTGATTGATTTATCACCTTCGTCAGCAATGTATTATCAGAGAAGGGGTCATACATTCATGAAGATGAAAAAGTACAAAGAGGCACTTTCTGATTTTAATCATACCATTGCTTTAGATCCTAGAATAATTGATGCTTATATTTTTAAAGCAGAGATTAACACTATGCAAAATGAGTTTAATGAGGCATTGTCAACAGTTGAACAAGGGCTTTTGATCGATCAAAATAACATTAAACTTTTAAGCTTGAAAGGAGATTGTTTATCCAATTCGATACAATTTTCAGATGCATTAAAAGCCTATAACCAAGCATTGTTATATAATCCTCAATATGCCTATGCTTATTGTAGAAGAGGAGAGCTGTATGCAAGACTAGAAAAAAATAAAGAAGCTATTAATGACTTTAATAATGCTATAAAGTGGGCACCATCTTATGGTTTTGCCTATTATAAAAGAGGGATGTTGTTGACAAAATCAAGAAAGTACCTAGAGGCATTAAGTGATTATGACAGTGCTTTAAAATATTTTCCCACTTATTATAATGCATTAGTGGAGAAAGGAAAGACGGAGTTAGCATTAGGTAGACTAGATGACAGTATGACTTCTCTTTACAAAGCCATTGAAATAGATCCTTCTAAAGCTTATACTTATGTTTTGATGGGAAATGCTTATTTGGGTAAAAAAGAATATACTCAGGCAAAAGACTTTTTCTCTGAAGCGATATCTCATTCTACAAATTATGGATATGCATATATGCAACGCGGTTTTGCTTATAAACTTTCGGAAGAACTTGATTCTGCATTGACGGATCTAGATATGGCAGTAAGTTTAATGAAGAATAATTCAAAAGTATATTCTTATTTGGGCGATGTTTACTCATTAAAAGGCAACTTAGAAGAGGCACTAGCAAATTATACAAAAGCATTAGACATTACACCACAGTTTTCTTATGTGATTCATCAAAGGGCATGGACATCCATCAAATTAAAAGATTATGAAAATGCTTTAGAAGATTTTACTTTACTTCACAACCTTGGTAAATCCAAGTATGTAGACCTTTATGGAGAGGGAGTTGCTTTGATGGAATTAGGGGATTTAACGAAGAGTAATGAAATATTGGAAAGTGCGGTGCAAAAATATCCAGATTACTCCTCTGCTAGAATATTGCTAGGCTACAATTATGCATTACTTGGTGATAATGATTTAGCAGAAGATCAAATTGATGATGTATTAAAATTGGATGCTAGTGCAGAAGAAGTGAGTGGTGTTAGAGGCATTATCGCTTTCAATAATAAAAATTACAAAAAGGCATTAAAATATTTGAATTCGGCATTGAAGAAGAATCCAAAGGATAAGAAATTATACTATTACCGTTCTCTCACTTTTACGAAGTTGGGAAAGGCAAAGAAAGCTTTAGATGATAAGTCGAAGGCAGTTGCGTTAGGGTATAAAAGTAGTTTGGTGCCTATAGGTTCTGAATTAAAATAAAAAAAATAGAGCATGTGAATTCATGCTCTATTTTTTTTAGGTACTAAGTCAAAAATAAATCATAGTTAATTCTAATTTATTTTTTATGAGTACAACGCTAAAAAACGTATGAATAGATGTTCTATTGAAAGTTTTTTGAAGGAAGTAATTGCAAAACAATAAATAGAATTAGTATTAAATAATTTTGTATTAGCACACTAGAAAATTATTGTAAAACCTTTGTCTTTTAACATGTAATCA
>NZ_JTAM01000137.1 GCF_000812565.1 Flammeovirga sp. OC4
TTTGAGGTGGCTTGGATGAAAGCAAAAATACTTTTCTATGACACCATAGGGAGAGGCATTGCTTATGTGAAAGAAATAGCAATACCTTTTATTGAAGCATTTAAAGAATTTTTCCACAATGAACTTGCTACAATTGGCACAACACTA
This sequence comes from Flammeovirga sp. OC4, assembly GCF_000812565.1. Taxonomy (GTDB): domain Bacteria; phylum Bacteroidota; class Bacteroidia; order Cytophagales; family Flammeovirgaceae; genus Flammeovirga. The sequence continues at coordinate 148 of NZ_JTAM01000137.1, forward strand.
ACCAGTAGTTTAAGTCCATTAACTGTATTCTTTAACGTAAGTTTGGGTTTAACAAGGTTGTTGTGGTCAGCTCTAACAGGTCTTCTCAAACTTCTTAATACCGTTAGAAGTGTTTTTATACAGTTTGTAAACTGGGTGTATGAAAAAACGGGAGCAAAATCACTATTGCACCAACTTTTAGGTATTGACGAGGAAGTATCCATCTTATCGGTGATCAAAAGAGTGTTTGATGATATTGCTATTCGCTTTGAAGGACTGGTCAAAGTAGGAGCTAAAGCAATGGATGTGATCAATTATGGCTTGAGAGGTGAGTTTTCGAAAGCAAAAGAAGGCTTTTCGATGATAAAAACAGATTTAAAAGATGTGTTCTCTTCGGATTTTGTGGAAAGAAACCGTAAAGCCTCTATTATTAAGCCAACCG
>NZ_JTAM01000138.1 GCF_000812565.1 Flammeovirga sp. OC4
AAGCAACAGTTCTAGCAATACAGGAGGAAAACAAACCAAATCACCGGATGAAGTTGTAGCCCAAGCAAAAGCAACCCGTCATATCACCATTAATGCCGACATGAAAGGCACTGAAAACCTCAATGTATACCAAAATGGAACGGATGAAAACGGTCAGAACGTAATCGATGATTTGGCGGATATGTTTTTAAGAACACTTAATAATTACACAAGAAGCTATGGATGATACAAAGAAACTTTTAAAACAAATGGATGACCTTGGGAAACTGCACCGTCAGTTTCCCACCATAGCAGGTACTGAAGCAAAAGTGTTTTTCAAAGATCGTTTCCGTTCCCAAAACTGGATAGACACCAATACAGAACCTTGGAAACCGAGAAAAGACCCGGAAGGAAAACACAAAGGAAAAGCGATATTAGTGCAAAGCGGTGCATTGAAAAGAAGTATAAAAGTACTCCACAAAGACAAAACAAGTGTAACAGTGGGCAGTGCCAATATTCCTTATGCTAAAATCCATAATGAAGGTTACAGAGGAAACGTCAATCAGAAAGTGAAAGCACACACCAGACGAAAACACCGAAGAACAAGAAATGGTGTGAGTCATGATGTACAAAAACATAAGGTATCTGCCCATAATCGCACCTTGTACATGCATATACCTAAAAGGCAATTTTTAGGAGACAGCTTGTACCTGAACAACCGCATCAATAGAAAACTGAATGCTAGAATTCTTAAAATAATAAAGTAATGTTACAGATTTACAACGCTATTAAAGACCGTTTAAAAGAGTGTGAAAGTAAGTTTAAAGTACAGGGGTTGTCTCCAGTAATGCATATTGATTACGACAAAGGGCAATACCTAAGACCTCAGGATTTTGAAATTTTCCCAATGCCTGCCGTTTTTTACACTTACAATATCACATGGCAAGACAGACCGGGCAAAACACAATTAGGCACAGCAACTATTGATTTGAAAATTGTAATACCTACTTCTTCAAGTATTGCCATGAACAGTGCTACACTTAGCGAAGCTGAGAAGGTTTTACGCTACCACTTAACCGTTCATTCTTGTATTCATGGTTTGAAATCTCCGAGTGTTAGTGGCTTAAGAAGGACGCAAGAAAGTGACGATCCTTCACCGATCGGATTACATATTCACACAATTTCATACACTTGCGAGGTGACAGATAATTCTACTCATCTTCTTGCTGACTATGTTGATGCTCAAGTAGATGATTTAGTGATTCAAGGGCGTATAGGGGCGAAAAATTTTCAAATTTAATATTAACAAATACGAGAAAAATGTCGTAAATTTATGTTTAAACGCATATTCTTTATAAAAATGTCGGCAATAACAACTCGGAAAATTAACAGCGAATTACGTTACCATGCTCTTCAGGAACGCTACCATGTTTTATACAATGAAAAGCGTTTAAGACTCGATGATGTACTTGAATCCCTCTCGCTAGAATTCTATTTGGGGTATGAATCAGTTCGGAAGATTTTAAGAAAAAGGCTAATTCCTAAGGAAACACTTTTAGAACAATTAAAAAAAAATAAGGCTACTTACACGGGGTGTAGGTAGCCTAAAACATACATTAATAAAACTTAAGTCTGAGCTTGAGTCGCTTCAAAAAACTGATCCAAAACTCGCAGATAGAATTTTTACCATCGGATCTAACATTGCCTCTATTACTGGCTGTGGTTTGGCTGTTTTTGGAGGATAAGATAAAAGGATCGTATTTCTCTGCGAGCTCTACAAATTCATAGAGCTCGCTTTTTTTTCTCAACTGAAACTGTAAAACAGTTTGATTCAATACTTCTCCATTTACCATAAGTGTGATTTCTGACATCTCATTACCTCCAAGCAAATAAACATGCTCTATCACTTCAATCTTGCATTTATATTCCTTTATTTCTTGTATCATAGCTATTTCATTCTTCTACAAATTTCCTCAAAGGCATCGAATATAACATCTAGCTTGACGCTTCCTTTTTTAAAGTAAGGAATACCATCATGATCAACATCAAATGGAAATAAACTTCTATAAGCATGATATTTGTATTCGATTTCATCATCAACATAGTTTAAAAGATCTTCATAAAACTCTTTTTGATTTTCCAGCTCTTCCCCTTCATAACCCCAATCTTCTAAATCATTATTGATTATTGCTTCAATTGCTTCACAAGTTTGTATTGGGTCGTATTCGCAATATTCACGAATACTTGTAGCTATCAATTTTTCAGACCAATACATTTTATTGATTTTAAAACCTTTACAAGGAATGAAATTTCTTTCAAAGACCCATACACCAAAGTCTCCAGTAACAGTAAGCCCATTTTCATCGTTCTTAAATTTGACTAGACCCATGCGATAATCTTCCTCTTGAAAAGTATCTATTCTTATTTCTTCGCCTTTTGAGTTTGTGAAAATGTCCACTGTATGTGTATGAAGACTAAAATCGTATTTTGGCTTATCTTCCATAACTACCTCACCCGTTTAGAGATTGACTCAAGTTTTAAAACTATACTTTTAAGCGTATAGACAGCTTCTAAAATAAGCAGATCCTTTTCCCCAATGGGGTAATTCTTTCTTCTATCAAGAAGCAGGATAATCAACTGAAGAAATAATAGTTTGATTTTTAGTTTCATTACTCTTCCTCATTAAAATAAATAGTATAGTAATTCATATTTCTCTCGCCATCATAGCCCTTCTCGACGTTCTGCTCATTACCACCAACAACAATACTGATTTTCTTGTCCAGACGAATCATACTTTTGAAGAGCTTTTGAGACTTCTTAACGGCTTCTTTTGAAACTCTGAATTCCTCAAAAAGTGGAACTTCTTTCTTTTCTGAGTAGTCTTCTTTGAACTCTTGAAAGGCTTCGATAGCTTCAGGCTCCTCAATCACATTGTTTTCAAAATCCACCACATGGAAATCCTCTTTCTCTTTAAAGTACTTTAAAGAGCGGTTTAAAAGGTCGATCTGAGCAGGTTTTTCAACGCCATGATCTTCATTATAGACCTCTTCCACAAAGTCAGAGCAAAGGTTCAAATAGTTTTGTGTATGAAAGAAATGATCTTGACGAGGTCGTAACTGAAGGAATGATTCTTTCCAGTAAAGAGCCTCTACACTTTGATTGCCAATAGAATTGAGCATCACCTTATATCCTCTTTCTTTCTCACATTTGAAGATTAGGCAACCTTTATCCAGCTTCTTAATACTTACTCCTTCTTCGTTGATAATATCAAAAGCCTTTTTGTTATCAAGATCCCAAATTTTCAAGAAAGTATCTTTGTGTTCTGCCTTGAATAAACCAACAGCATCCACTACATCACCATCCACTACAAAATCTCTTAGTACAGCCACAAAGAAATCACCACCTTTGATACGTGGATGGGTAGATGCATTATAAAGAAGCGATGCCAGTTCTTTTGAATTAGCTAATAACCCATTATAAGGATCATCGAAAATTCTTGAGACGCATTGTAAAACTTCATTGTCTTGAAAAGACGATCCGCCTTCTGGACAATCAAAATGAAAAAACTCACCTTGTTTAAATGGCTTTAAAAAGTAATTCTGAATGCTTTTATAAAGAGGGGAATAGTTTTCCAAATACACTTCAGTAGTAGAAGTATGAAGAGGCTCTTCTTGTGTTTTATTCCCTACTTGATGAATTACTAAATTATCAAGTTTTACGTTTGATAGGTCAAAAGATTTTATTTTACTCATGATTTGGTTTGTTTAATAATTTGAAATACTATGAATGTCGTCAAGTAAACCTTCCAGACGACTTACTTCTTTTTTCAATTCATCAATTTTTTCATTTCTTTTATAAGAAGGTGGAACAAAATCAATATGAACTTTACCTTTTTTATCAGTCATGATTTTTTCGGTGAGATCCCAAGC
>NZ_JTAM01000139.1 GCF_000812565.1 Flammeovirga sp. OC4
AGTCCGAACTAGTGGGGTAACTATATAATTTCTTAGATTCAATATTTTCAGAAACCAGTGTAAAAGTATTATTCTTATGAGAAATGAGTTTCAATAGATAATGATCTTCATCAATCGTTGTATTTTTTTGAGCTCTTGCCCTCTTCATTGCAGCGACACGTCCTGATTTAAAACTTCTTTGATTCGCAAAAAATGGTCTTATTTCAGGCACCAAAATCTGCTCTAATTGCTCCTCCGTAAAAGGAGAAAACGTTTCTGTTACTAATTGAAGTGGTTCCGTATCCAAGTTTAGGAAATAAACTCCCTCAATTCTATTATAACTATTTCTCTTTGCTTTGTTATAAAAACCACTGACAATGATATGTTGATCTACAGATTCAGTTATTTTGAGCCCGTGTAAATTTTTTTCTTCGTGATAAATCACATAATCCATGTATTGTTGTTTACCTTTTTGGAATACATAGAGCTTATAAAAAATATCATTTCGTTGATCTGAATTTCTAGCTTTAATTAACCCAATAAGCAAACCGCTATCAGTAAGTATAAGGTCTTCATTCTTAAAGCTCGCACTTTTTGATTCTGCATCAAGGTAGTTAGACATTTTCCATAAAGTCTGAAAATCTTGATCCCGTACTTCAATGTCAAATTTTGTTTTCTTTTTCTTAGGATCTGGACGGTAAGTGATGATACTGTAAGCCTTTTTATTTTCAGATTGTTTGATCTTGTATTTTACATCTATTGCAATATAATAAGGTTGTGCTGATGCATAAAACAAAGAATTCGCTACTTTGGTTCCGGATGTCACTTTTAAATTATCCTTCTCCGTTACAAAAATATTTTTTCCAAGAGTACCATCCGCCTTCAATTCTCTTCGATAAAGTTTATGCTTTGTTTCTGAGAAAGTAGATAGAAATAACCATACTTTACCTTTATCATCTTCTAGAAGATCCTCATAAAAATAACGTTTGATTTTTTTACTGTATGTATCCCAGTAAAACGTATAGTGTTCTTCAAGTTCATGTTTTGTGATTTTTTTCGTCTCATGGTTTTCTACTTCAACGATCAATCGCCCCACACCCCTGGTTCCAACCTTAGATTCTTCTTTCACACTTACTCGAAAAGTCGCTTCTTTTCCGACCAATTTGAAAAATTGATTGATACTTTTCTTAGATTCAATTATTTGAGTTTTTTTTGAAATGGTTAGTTTATCTTGTGAAAAAGTGATAGAAGAGAAAAGTATAAAAAAAAGTGTTACTATTAAATGCTTTATCATATAGTCTACATTGTGAAAAATTAAAAATTGTAATGCACTTGAATTATCAATAACTAAAAATAGGATCACAATTTTTGATTAAGGTTAGATTAAAAAATATTCCAGCTAAGAAGTCTTTCTAAACAATAATTTGCAAAAATAAGTGAGTATTTTGTTAGTTCAATAGAAGTCGATGCACACCCAAAGGTAATACATAAATATGTTAGCTAAAGAAAGATTTTTTGAAAAAATAGCCCTCGAAATTCATAAAATAGCAGCTTGCACCCTTCTAAGCTCTATTTCCAATCTTAAAAAGAGTGCAAACTATGGATTTAGTTTCAATCACAAATGAAATCCAGAAAGCTTTTATACTCCTTTCAACTCCTTGATCTTTTCTTCTAATTCCTTTGCTATTTTCACAAACTTTTGTTGCTTTTTCAAGGAAGGTAATTTTTCATTATCCAAAGTTTTTAAATGCTTTGCATATTCCTTTTCCAGCTCTTCTAATTGTTCTTTTTTCGACTGCATGTTCCCTATTTTAAGTACTGACACAAAAGTAGTTTTTCAAAAATAAAAAACCGAAACACATTGAAGTATTTCGGCTGTTAAAAGTACTATTTCCTTTCCCACTCGAGGGTTTTACTGAGAATGCCTACGGATATTTTCACTTCCATGGCTTCTTTCTCCGGATAAAATTCTGCCGTCAACCATTTATCTTGTTTGACACTGTAAATTTCTCCTTCAAAACCATTCTTGGTAGGTTGTATATTTCTAATCATTTGTTTCCCTTCCTCTATTTTTTCACTTCCGGTTGATTTCACAAACCCTTCATAAATATTTTTATTTTTTTTGATGGAAAGTATTGTTCCGTGTCTTTGAGTATCCCATTTTCCTTCAATAGGATGTTGAGCAAAAACAGATACAGAGGTAAAGAAGAAAAGTAAAAAAATTGAGATATATTTTCCCATAGGTGATATGTTTATGGATGTTTTAAAAGATTGTCTACTACATCAACGATAAAATAGTGGTTATCTTTCAATTATATTAAAATATACCGCAGGTTTATCATTGAAAAGCACTGATTTTACTTAAATTGAAGTAACACCAAAAACTATTTTCCTATGATACAACACTATAATGACGTAGATCAAAAACTTCATCAACTTTCCCAAGTTATTGCAAAGTTTAATCGCTCTTTTGTACCCCAAAAAGAAGATGACAGTCATACTAACCTTCAATATGATATTATTGGGAATAGAATTTTGGGACGTTGGATTGATACCTCAAAAGGTAAGGTCATTGTTAGCTTGAATATTATCACACTTCATTTTTCGGTTTACAACCAAAAATGGGAGGTAGTATTTGAAGCTTCAGTAATTGATAAAACCCAAGAAGAAATAGAAAATTCATTCTTACCTTTTTGTAATGATTATCATCTGAGTTTTGATACTTTTAAAACTCCACTTCATTTTGAAATTGAGACGTATTCCTTTTTAAAAAATAAGTATACTGCTCTTCCGACTGACGGCATTGAAGAGTGGAAAAAATGGAGAAAAACTGCTTTCGAAACTTGTGGACTCTTATTAGAACACCTCCAACTGAAAAGTGAAATTAGAATATGGCCACATCATTTTGATACTGGAATTTATGTTGAAGTTAATTCAGAAATGAGTTTTGGCTTTGGTTTAGCCATGAAGGATAACGTTTGTGAAATGCCCTATTTTTATTTTTCAGCTTACGGTATTCATCAACATAAAATGAATTATGATAATTTCCCCCCTCTCCAGGTTGGTTGTTGGAAAAACCTTTCTCATTGGAAAGGGGCTGTGTTGGAAATTGATCAGATTTCAAAAGAAAAATTGAGTTCGTTTATTATAGAAGTAAAACAAAACTATTTTTCTAATTAATATGAATCTCTCAATCTATCAATAATTTCACTACAAAGCTTAGCCTCTTCTTCAGAAATTCCATTAAACCGATCAATACTAGACATTTCCTCATGTTCGTCAATTTCTTTTAGGAGTGCTAAACCTTTAGTGGTAATTGATAAATAAACAATTCTTCTATCAGATTCACTACGTTTCCTCTTTACATAATCTTTATCCAACAACTTATCAGATAACCTTGTCGCATTTGGAGCTTTATCGATCATTAATGATTTTATATCATTCATTGTAACCCACTCCTCTTTTGCTCCCCTTAAAATCCTTAACACATTGAACTGCTGAGGAGAGATTCCAAATGGTTTTAGAAAGTCTACAAACTGATTCTGAATCCAATTTGCGGTATAAATCATATTAGTGATAAATCGATGTTTATCACTGGTAAATCTTGTCTTTACTATGTCGTCTATATTTGCCATATCACACTATTTTATACAAATATATAAAAAATAAACTAGGAAATATTTTCCATGTAAAATATTTACATTACATTTGTCTCAACAATGAACTATAAAAACTCTTTTATTATGAACACGAAAACAACAAAGTTACTATATAGAATTACTACAGGTCTTCTTACTGCATTGATGCTTATGAGTGCTACGATGTACTTTGCACAGTATGATATGGTAAGTGAGGTCTTTGGCAAATTAGGTTACCCTACCCATATCATATATCCTTTGGCTATTGCCAAATACTTAGGTTTAATCGCTATCTGGACGAATATTAGTCCAAAACTTAAAGAATGGGCTTATGCTGGTTTTTTCTTTGATATCCTACTTGCAATGGCAGCTCATATAAATATTAATGATGGCGAATTTATACCTTCATCTATTGGTCTTTTACTTGTACTTTCTTCTTATTATTTCCATAGACAGTTGGAAAAAGAGAGTAAGTAAATACACTGTAAACTAAATTATCGT
>NZ_JTAM01000140.1 GCF_000812565.1 Flammeovirga sp. OC4
TTACTATTGTATAAATGCCATGGTATGATCTATATAATGTGACATGGTGTTTATTGAAAGTTTTGCTTAATAAGAAAAAATCGATGGGATATTACTTAAAAGCGTTTATCGGACAGAAAGAGAGTTTAGTTCCCATTAGAAATAAATACTCTAATTCAAAGTTGGTTGACTTAAGCGATAAAATCTCAATGATTCCAATAACGGACGAGCTGTTTGATGAGATGAACCAGATGGAAAATTCTTCTGAAATAGCTTCATTTGAGTTTTTGACAGAATACATAGAAAATAAAACTCTTGACCTAATTGGAAATAAAAAATTGGCCTATTTCGAATCTGAATTTTTTGGTGGCCAAGGTGGACACATTGGACTGATATGGGTAAATGGAAAACGAGAATTTATAGGAGAATTTAAAAAAGACACTTTGAACAAAATACTTAAGAAATTAGGTGTAATAAGAAATGGGAATCAAGATGAGTTCGAAACTGTTGGGCTTGATAGCCATAGAAATATTGAAGATTGGATAGACTAAGGAAATAGTGAGCACAATAATGGGTAAATGTCTGTAGTGGCTAAACGCTACTATGCCTAGTATATAATGTGATATGGTGATTATTGAATGTCATGTGTAATCAGAAAATGAATAAAATTAAAACAATAGTTTTTGATTTGTACAATACGTTGATTGAGATAAAAAAGTCGAATCATTTCTTTTTGAAATTATTTAAAACTTCTCAAGACGGTTTTGGGATGGGCTCTTCTTCATACCTGCAACTAGTTATGAAAAATGATGTTGAGGAATTAAAAAGTATTTTGCCTTCTGAATTTTCAAGTTTATATAATGAAAGAATCAGTGATTTAACGAAGGAGTTAGACTCTATTATTGTTTATCCTGAGGTATTGGATGTGTTGAGGGATCTAAAACAAGATTTTCGCATTTTCTTGATTTCAAATTTGGCATCACCCTATAAGAAACCTGTTTTCTCTAATAATCTTGATCAGTATTTTGAAAAAATGATTTTTTCTTGTGATTATAGATTTCTTAAACCCGATAATGAAATCTTTAAAGAAATAGAGAAAATTACAGAGGATAAACCAAACGAGATATTGATGATTGGAGATTCTTTGAAGTCAGATATTATTGGAGCTAAAAATATGGGATGGAATTATTTAAAAATCAATCGTAATGCTCCCATTTCAAAAGATTATGAAATAAAAGATTTAAACGAAATAAAAAAACAAATAATAATTCTGTAAAACATTATGTACAGTAATAAAGCACCACTTGTTTTGTAATACATTAAACTGTAAATTGAGATTGTCTTTCAACAATCTAACAGCAAACTTAAGGAGAGTTAAGACTTTACTATTGTATAAATGCCATGTATATATAATGTGATATGGTGATTATTGAATGTTAAGCGACATAACTGATCAATAAACTTTTTATTAAATGAAAAGCATTCTATTTTTTTTATTGTTTTTCCCAATGATAACTTATGGGCAGAAAGCAAAGAATTGGTATTATAAAAATAATGTTACTGTATTTGATACTTTATCTTCAGCTATTGGCTTCCTTGAAGAACCAAAAATCGAAGATTGGGAAAGCATACAATTATATAATTTAGATAAATCAGAATGTATTTTACAAGAAGGCTATTTTAAACTCAGAGATGATTATGAAATATTTGCTCCAATAAAAGTAATAGGAGAAATAAATGAATGGTACCAAATAACTACCGAAGGGAGTAAACTATATAGGAAATCAGACTCAACTTTAACTTTTCATACTTGGGAAGAGCATATTGTCAATTCAGTGGTTGCAGTTGGATTTAACCCTGGAACAAATCCAATTCGTAAAAAGCCTAATGAACAATCCGAAGAGCTTTACTACGACCACAATCAATTTTATCATCCTATTAAAATTGAAGGAGATTGGTTATACGTTAGTAAATATGATAAGGATTATGGTTGGATAAAATGGAAAAGTAAGGATTACATCTTAATTGATTGTTTCTATTTACTTTAATAAGAATAAAATTTTTACATTGACTAACATCAACAAAACTCACCGTTCACGAGTTTAGTTAGAAAGTTAGCAACAAGCAACGCAATCAAATACAATAAATAAAAGTCTATAGACTAATAATCAATAATAAATAGAAGATATGAAAACAAACAGAATTTTACTTTTGGTTTTTGCAGTAATCATGATTTCTTGTGAAAAAAGTAATGACGAAGAATTATCAGTATTGACAACCTTAAAAGGTGAAAGTGGATTGACTTACAACGAGAGTTTAGAACAATGGACTGAGCTCAAAGACAAAAATGGTAACTCATATATTTACCAAACAACCTTCGTTTCATGGACAGGATTCGGTAGTACAACTGAATTAAAGATAGAAGAAGGCGTAGTAACGTCGAGAATTTACCAAGAATTCAAAACAAATGAGACAGATGGACAACGTGAAATTATCGACTCGTACACTGAAACAAAGACTAATGTGGGTAGTCATGAAAAAGGTGCAAATCCATTAACCATTGATGACCTCTATCATTCGTGTGCAAGTGAATATTTAACAGTAGACAACGAGAATAATACATTGCATTTTGAGACTGAATTAGATGGATTGATGACTTTATGTGGATTTGTACCAGATGGATGTTTGGACGATTGCTTTAGAGGTGTAACGATTAATTCTTTCCAATGGATTGACTAATAATACCAGCTGTCTTTGCATATACTCAACGTTAGAGTAATGCATATATATTAGTAAATAATATTGCAATAAAAGATGTATCGAACAATATTCTTATTTTTTGTCACTTTGACAAGTTGTTTTGCTCAAGAACCTGACTTCAGTCAAATTAATAGTGAATATTTGAGTAGATTTTTTTTAAAAATGTGGTATAAAGAAGGTAATCAAACCCTCACTAATAATGAGATTAATAAATTAATCGGATTAATATATTTAACTAGTTCTTGGACATCTCAACTTATTCAAGGTCATGATTTCAATAAGAAGCGTAATGACAAAGTTTTAAGAAAAACAAATCCAATAGTAAACGGAAAACCCCTTTATGATTTTTCTAATATTGACTATTACGGACAGTTAACAACACATTTAAATAATAAAAAGGATATAACTCCTGTATTAAACTTATCTCTTAGAATTAGAATAAAGGAAAGATTACCACAATTTCAAAACCCTCTTGATTTTGGTAGAATAGCATGTAAAAAGCTTGGAATGTCAAATATTGATGGAAATGCAGAGGACTATAGTTACCCCACTAGTTCGGACTGTCT
>NZ_JTAM01000141.1 GCF_000812565.1 Flammeovirga sp. OC4
CTAGTCCTGCTTTGTAAAGGCTAGTGTATGCTTCTTCTGCTGAATCTACAGAATACACCTCCATTTTCAATTAAGGACACTGTAACCTTCAGTCCTTCAGCGAGGTGAGTTCTCCGAAACTTGTCGGTACTTATATCGCCTACTATGACCTCTGCTGACTTCTCTTGTTGAACCTGCAACCAAGAGATCTCCCCAAGTAAGGACACCTTCTTTCCATTGATCCCTGCGACATCTACATAAACAGCACTGTGTTTCGAATTACAGCGTGATACACACGTTTGGACTTCGTAATGATGTACTTACTCATCCTGCCGACTATGCCTCATATGTCATTCCTATTCGTCAGTACCAACTTTTGCCGTTTGACTTACTTCAGTGCATTCCTCACGGAAAACCACCTTGTCACGTGCTAATGCTTCGGGATCGTACTCCGCGCATATGGGACTTGCACCCTCTAGAAGATTGAACTATATTTAGATCAATATAGATCGTGCCCATTTTGGGCACACACAATAGCTAATCTCCATCCATCGGGTGATGCACCCGCTGGTCGTAGTTTAGCATTTACGTTAGTGTGCCACGATGCTGTGGCTTTCCAGTAGGTGAAAATCCTACCTAAGTAATTTACTGTTCACTTAGAAGAGTTGCTGACAGTGATCGCCGTGAGGTGTATAGCTGAAGCTCAGTTATCTCAAATAACCAAGCCGTAATACGGAAGTGTGAACCCATAGTAGCTTCGAAAAGGCAGGCGTAGATGGGGAGAACACACAGATGGTTTATTTCAATTAATAATAATCGGATATCATTATTATCTAAATAATATAGATAAGTCAATAGAAGAATTGATAGAGATTAGACGTAATTTGTATCGATAATGCTTCATAATAAAAAAACACATAACATATAAATAAACTGCTTTAGAACGCAGTTTATTTCGGTCATTACCTTCAATCAAATGGAATACAAATTATATTTTGACAATGATCAAGTAGGTATTATTGAGCAGAAAGATGCAGACTTTCCCAATTTGTTTGGTAAGTACAAAGTTTTACCATCCATCGAGGAAAAGCAAGTGCTAATTTATAAATATATCCAATATTCAGTCAAGGCAAGTAATCTTATGGAAGAAGACGAAATGAAGTGGCAAGATTTTATTAAGCAAGAAGAATCAAAATATATTGAACTAATTGAATCTGAGAAATGGATATTAATTGACCAGAATGGGGAAATTCACAAAATCTTGATTCCCAATTTCTGTGATAAAAATGAAATAGTTTGGAGGTGGAATTTTTAAAAAGATATGACTAGGTACTTTAAAAGAAAATGGAGTGAAACTAGAGGTGACGAATTTGACTCTTGGGGAACATCAACTTGGTATTTTGAAGTAGGTTCTGATGGCTATCCAAGTAAACAAATTGAGCTTTATGAAAATGGAAATCGATTGAAATATCATTCCGAAAAAACTTTTGATGATTATGGAGGTCTTAGTGATCAAGCCTTAAATATGGATGAATACCAGAAGTTTGAAATTGAAAAAGCTGAATTTTATAAAGAATGGGAGGTTTCAAACCCTAAAAAGGAACATCAAGAAATTTTAGATTTAATCTCTGAATATTTATCAAATCATTATAGCCAAAGATTTGGACAAGCATTATTCAATTTGAGAATAAATGAGTTTGTAAACAAGGAAGACCCCTCCAAAGAGAATTACAAAATAAGAGATATTCATGGCGACTCAGACGAAAAAATACTTAAAAGATTAAAAGGTCAGCTTGAATGGTTTGAAGATCAGAAAAAAAGAAGATAATACTCTAATATGGTGCCATTGCCGTGTAGTAGTTATCTGAAAGGAAAGTGCTAAATTGAGGCACCGCTAAAAAATTATCTTCCTGTGAATTGAAAGATCAATCAATCACAGATAAGCGAATCTTTTGGCTAGTTAGTAATTTAATCATGCTCTGCTGAATAACGGCAATGGGTATATATAGTAGGCTTTACAAGCAATAATATGAATCTCTTCGAACAACGTGATCTACTAATTAAGGAAGTTTTCAAGCCAGCTTTTAAGACTGCTGGATTTCGAATTCCTGGAACAACCTTTAAGAAACAGGAGAAAGACTTTCTTAAGATTTTCAATGTCCAGAACAGTGCTTGGAACCTGGATGACCATGTTTCCTTTTACCTAAACATAGGTTTCTTCTTTCCAATTGTTAATGAGCTAAACGGACAAGAAATACCAAAGAATCCAAAAGAACACGATTGCATTTTCAGAATTCGAACGGACTCACTAACGGGAAGAAATCATGCATATGACATTCTTCCTGAAACTGATTTAAATGAACTCCGAACTCTATTACAGACCGACTTGAATGACTATGTAATTCCATTCTTTGAGAGATACAATGAACTTGAAGACTGCTTGAATTTAAAGAACGAATTCCAAGATTTGCATTCATCCGCAGAACCCTATATTGGATTAACGATGATGAGGAACGGGAAAAAGGATTTGGGCGAGAATATTCTCATGAATTTTATTGAAACAACCCACAAAGAGTATGCAGACACTCTTCTTGGTTTTCGAGACGAACTAACAAAAAGTTGGTAATAATTAGGGCTTAGTTTGGTCTTCAGACCCAAAAATTAAGCCCAAGTTGAACAAAGGCGGTAGAATTTTCGTGCACCTAACTGGATGGAAATTAGGAAGGACTTTTCGATTATTCGGGAAGTCTTTTTTCGTTGAGCTTGTGTTCTACTTCGATTTCCTTATTTGGTAGAGTCTTTTGTGAAGAGACCCGTGGCATAATGATCATTGACGTTTCTCAATAGCAGGGGTAAATCAATGGTATAGTTACCCCATCAAACCGGACTGCAATCTAAATTAATAATTAAGTAAATTGCAGTGTTATGAAAAGTAAAAGAAAATTCACCTCAGAATTTAAAGCCAAAGTAGCTTTAGAAGCCATCAAGGATTTACAGACTACTACAGAATTAGCCCAAAAGTATGATCTTCACCCTACTCAGATCAGTACATGGAAAAAGGAATTTCTAGATGGTGCATCCAGTGTTTTTGAAAAGTCTGGGGAGAAAAAGAAGCTTCAAAAAGCGAGTGAAGGGAAAGAAGATGAGCTTTATGCGAAAATTGGTAAACTTCAAGTTGAAGTGGATTTTTTAAAGAAAGCCTTGTCGTAAATAAGTCGTTGTCAGAACGGAGAAAAATTGTCGATAAGGCTCATTCAGAGCTAAGCATCACACGTCAATGTCAG
>NZ_JTAM01000142.1 GCF_000812565.1 Flammeovirga sp. OC4
TTGGCATTCGTAAATGAAGTGAGTGCGATATCTTCCAATTGGTTGTCAGCAAGGTTTACCGTTTCTAGATGACCGAAGTTTGCAATCGTTAGACTTGTTGGCAAGCTTGTTAAATCTCTATTCGAAAGATCAAGATCTATCACTCTACCGTAGTCGTCAATTTGCGTAGCTACTGGATTACCATCATTATCGACCCAATCACGCATTTCAATTGCTTTGTC
>NZ_JTAM01000143.1 GCF_000812565.1 Flammeovirga sp. OC4
AAGTTGTAAAGTGCTACTGAATCTTCTTGCCCAAGCGTAAACAATAGGTCAATTTGTTTTGTGAAGATCGTAAGACCAGTGATAGAAGTTGAAGTGATATTCAATCTATAGCTGTCTGCGTTATCACTTGTCATTGAAGGAATGCTCAGTAGGGAAGCAGAGCTTTCCGTCGATCCATCGCTGACTTTCGTCCAGTTATATTCTAGAGAAGCGATTTCAAAACCACCATCGTAAGAGTAAGGATCTCCGTAAGTGACTGTTTCTGTTTCTGTATCAGCACCGCTATACGTTTGACCATCGTAACTGCTGATATATTCGCTATTTTCAATCAATTCATCGAAGAATAGGAAGTTGTTATCAACATTGAACTGCGTTTTCTGATCATTGGCATTCGTAAATGAAGTGAGTGCCACATCCTCTAATTGGTTATCTGCAAGATTTACTGTTTCTAGATAACCAAAGTTTGCAATCGTCAAACTCGTTGGCAAGCTAGTTAAATCTCTATTCGAAAGGTCGATATCAATGACTCTACCGTAATCGTCAATTTGAGTCGCTATCGGGTTACCATCATTATCCACCCAATCACGCATTTCTATTGCTTTATCAGGTGTAGTTCCTAACTCTACGAATAAGTTGTAAAGTGCTACTGAATCTTCTTGCCCAAGCGTAAACAATAGGTCAATTTGTTTTGTGAAGATCGTAAGACCAGTGATAGAAGTTGAAGTGATATTCAATCTATAGCTGTCTGCGTTATCACTTGTCATTGAAGGAATGCTCAGTAGGGAAGCAGAGCTTTCCGTCGATCCATCGCTGACTTTCGTCCAGTTATATTCTAGAGAAGCGATTTCAAAACCACCGTCATAAGAGTAAGAATCTCCGAAAGTGACAGTCGCTGTTTCAGTATCAGCACTGCTATAGGTTTGACCATCATAACTACTGATGTATTCGCTATTATCAATAAGGTCATCGAAGAATAGGAAGTTGTTATCAACATTGAACTGCGTTTTCTGATCATTAGCATTATCAAAAGTAGTTAATGCGACATCTTCCAATTGGTTGTCAGATAGATTTACAGTTTCTAAGTAAC
>NZ_JTAM01000144.1 GCF_000812565.1 Flammeovirga sp. OC4
CAAACTCGTTGGCAAGCTAGTTAAATCTCTATTCGAAAGGTCGATATCAATGACTCTACCGTAATCGTCAATTTGAGTCGCTATCGGGTTACCATCATTATCCACCCAATCACGCATTTCTATTGCTTTATCAGGTGTAGTTCCTAACTCTACGAATAAGTTGTAAAGTGCTACTGAATCTTCTTGCCCAAGCGTAAACAATAGGTCAATTTGTTTTGTGAAGATCGTAAGACCAGTGATAGAAGTTGAAGTGATATTCAATCTATAGCTGTCTGCGTTATCACTTGTCATTGAAGGAATGCTCAGTAGGGAAGCAGAGCTTTCCGTCGATCCATCGCTGACTTTCGTCCAGTTATATTCTAGAGAAGCGATTTCAAAACCACCATCGTAAGAGTAAGGATCTCCGTAAGTGACTGTTTCTGTTTCTGTATCAGCACCGCTATACGTTTGACCATCGTAACTGCTGATATATTCGCTATTTTCAATCAATTCATCGAAGAATAGGAAGTTGTTATCAACATTGAACTGCGTTTTCTGATCATTGGCATTCGTAAATGAAGTGAGTGCCACATCCTCTAATTGGTTATCTGCAAGATTTACTGTTTCTAGATAACCAAAGTTTTCAATCGTTAGGCTCGTTGGCAAGCTCGTTAAATCTCTATTTGAAAGGTCGATATCAATGACTCTACCGTAATCGTCAATTTGAGTTGCAACCGGGTTACCGTCATTATCTACCCAATCACGCATTTCTATTGCTTTGTCCGGTGTAGTTCCTAACTCTACGAATAAGTTGTATAACGCTACTGAATCTTCTTGACCTAGTGTAAACAGAAGGTCAATTTGTTTT
>NZ_JTAM01000014.1 GCF_000812565.1 Flammeovirga sp. OC4
TGACGATAATTTAGTTTACAATGTACTAACAACTTATTCATTGCTTTAAGTTTGTTGCTGAACAATAACTTAGAAATGAGTAAACAAAAAAAGAGGTTGCCACTGAATGACAACCTCTCCCACAAAGTATGAAATGAAATGAATTATTACTTATATTTTTAACTCTTTATAGAGTATTCTTTCTTTTTTGAGTAATTCAAAAGTTATTTCCTTTTGATTACATAACAAAGGTGCACGATTATTTTCTTTTGTCAAAATTTAAAACGTCGAAATTTAATAAGTGTAAAGTTTGATTTTAAATATTATTAATTTTGTATTTTATACGCTTAATTACTTTTTAGGTATTAAGTGTAAGTTGACCCTTATGTTTCGTAATGCATCTTGCTATGAAAGAAAAAGTTTGTTTGTAAAGTGTTCTGTGGTACACTTAAAAAATTATGACGATATTAAAAATTGTTAAAGATGTTTTTTTGATGATTTTCGCCACTTTTTTGAAGAAAAATTATTTGAGTTAAAGAGATACTGGGTGTCTTAATTTTGGTATGTATCACATTATGAAGCATTTCTTTGTCTGTGAGTGAACTCCTTCATCATGAAGTTCATGATAATTTACCGAGTAGAGATGAAAATTATGTGAACAAAAAAAGAGGTTGCCACTGAATGACAACCTCTCCCACAAAGTATGAAATGAAATGAATTATTACTTATATTTTTAACTCTTTGTAGAGTATTATTTCTTTTTCTGAGTAATTCAAAAGCTTATTTCCTTTTGATTACATTACAAATATGGGGTAATATTTTCTATTGTCAAAGCTTATTCATTTGAAATTTACTACTGCGAAATTTCGCAAAATGCAATATTAGTTTTGTATCAGAAACACTTAATTTGTTTTTATATTGAATTGTTGTATGATGACATAGATCATATTTTGATTTTACATTGAATCACTGACAATAATATAGTTAAGTGTTAGTTCGTACACTTATCAAATTTTTTTTTGAAAAAATCGAAAAAAAAATAGATTTTTTCTTTTTTGAGGTATTAAATGAGAATTTTGAGTAGTATTGCCACTGAATTTTATTCATTATTGATTTACCATACTATACTTATAAAACATATATACACAAATGAATAATTCCTCTCAACATATACTGATGGTAAGACCTGCGTCATTTGGCTTTAATGAAGATACGGCCGTAGATAATGAATTTCAGGAAACCAATTTTGATCTTTCAAATTCAGATTATGTAGAAAGTGCATTAAAGGAGTTTGATCACTACGTAGCTACTCTTAGAGCAAATGACATCGATGTGACTGTCATTGATGATACGCCAGAACCTAAAAAACCTGATAGTCAGTTTCCTAATAACTGGTTTACGACTCATCGTAACGGTGATATATTCTTATATCCAATGCGTCCTCTGAACAGAAGAGCGGAAAGAAGAAAAGATATCATTGATATGCTGGAAATGTGTTTCCATGTGTCTAAAGTGACAGATTTGTCAGTTTACGAAGAGAAAAATCAGTTTTTAGAAGGGACAGGAAGTATTATTTTTGATAGAGTCCATAAGATCGCTTATGCTTGCCTTTCTGGAAGAACTGATAAAGAACTGTTTGAACAGCATGCAGAAACATTAGGTTATGAAGCTGTTGCTTTTAATTCTGTTGATGAAAATGGGAAAGCAATTTATCATACCAACGTAATGCTCTCTATTGCAAGTGATTTTGTGGTGATTTGTGGGGCTTCTATTACAGACCAGAAAGAAAAAGCAATGCTTTGGGATAAGTTTAAAGCTACAGGTAAAGAAATTGTAGATGTTAGTTATGCTCAATTAAGAGACTTTACTTGTAATGTCTTAGAAGTGACAGATTTAAACGGGAATAAAAAGTTCACAATGTCTTCAAGGGCTTATCATTCTTTCACTCCTGAACAGATTGAATTGATGGAGAAGTATGTCAAAATCATTCATTCTCCGATTGATACGATTGAAAATGTTTGTGGTGGTGGTACAAGGTGTATGATGGCGGAAATTTACTTAGCCGAGAATATTCATAACCTCTAATCATTATCAGATAGTTTCAGATAAGGTTCTACTTGAATGAGTAAAACATAGTATAAAAATACACTTGCCCCAATTTTGTATCTACTTAATGATCCTAAATTGGGGCTTGCTATTGCTAAGAACCCAATCATTAATAATGAATAGGCTAATAGAATACTTATAAGTAGTGGATTGTATTTTGAAGTTTTGACTTTTTTGGTAATTAACAGGAAGAAGTTTAGAATAATAAGTACAATTGAAATAAGATTTTCAGTACTGATTAATACATCAAAAATATGTCTTGATGTAAAATAATTGGGGTAAATAAAGGGTGTGATGATGGCTTCTGGAATTGAAAGAAGTATACCGCTCCAGCTTTCATTCATATTTTCAAGGTGAATGGCATATGAATCTTGTTCGTTTAAACTGAGTTTTAAATAATTAGCATAAATCGTTTTTGGAAACTGTTCTAATCCAAAGTGATATTCAAAATTGACGATAAAAATACCACCCAAAACAATGAAGGAAAGTAATAATAAGAAATATTTTTTATTAAATTCAATAGAATTGATTTTCAAATAGATAAAGAATAATATTGGTAAAAAGAAAATTACAAATCCTCCGAAATAATAAAACTTAAGTTGTAGCAAACTATACAATAGGAAAGGAAGGATGATAATAGAAATTGCCCTTACTTTTTTAGTGATGATATCAATTGAAATACCAATGCAAAAATATAAAATAGGTATTGATATCGTTTCTTTAATGACACCACTGCTCCAAAAGACTACTGTTGGAAAACAGAAATTGGCAATTAGAAAGCTAAATTGAGTAGAGGGATAGAGTAAAGAGACTCTTTTTAATAAAAACCATACCCCACAAAAACTGAAAAAAGACATGTAAAGAGACATTACCCAATAATTATTGAAACAAATGAGGCTCAAAACACTTCCAACGATTGTAAAATATACTGTAGAACTGTTGCTTTGGATCAGTTGGGCTTGTATTTCAGGTGGATAGTGATAGGGTTTGGAGAATACGAAATCAATGTATCCTAAAAAGTTAGTTTTAGCAATCTCTGCTAGTTTGACCGAATCATTGTAAAGTATAAATGTATCCCCTCCTTTATAATAATTAGAATAGATGTACCCTAATAGTAAACCCAAAATGAGTTTTACGAATAAGGCTCGATCATAGATAAAGGGAAAAAGAGAAGCATTTTTTTTTCGATGTAAAAAAATACCCGCTGCTAAAAGGAGAATACTAAAAATGATCATAAAAAATGCTGCAACATTTGAATGGACTTCAAAATATTGCAGCAATATAATTACTTCAAGCGAATAATCTAATCCTAGAAGATTGCTTCAGCGATATCTTTTACAGATGTAGATCTACCCATTGAATAGAAATGCATACCTGGAACACCGTATTCAATCAATTCTTTTGATTGTTTGATACCCCACTCAATACCCAATTCCTTGATCTCTTTGTTGTTTTTGCACTTTTTAGCCTCAGTCAATAATTCCTCAGGGAAATCTAACTTAAAGATACTCGGTAAAAGTGTCAATTGCTTTTGAGTTGTCAAAGGCTTGATCCCTGGAAGGATAGGTACAGTAATACCCGCCGCACGACATCTATCTACAAAATCAAAGTACTTTTGATTATCAAAGAACATTTGAGTGACGATGTAATCAGCACCTAATTCTACTTTCTTTTTTAAGAAATCAATGTCCGAAGACATATTTGAAGCGTCCATGTGCTTTTCAGGATAACCTGCTACACCAATACTGAAACCGCCTTTAAATCCTGCTTGATCAGCATATTTAAATTCACCTTCATTCATCTTAGTGACATGCTCTACTAGTTCAGAAGCATAAGCATACCCTTCAGGGTGAGGTGTAAAAGAAGCTTCACCTTTAGCGGCATCACCTCTTAAAGCTAATATATTTTCAATCCCTAAGAAGTTTAATTCAATAAGGATATTTTCTGTTTCTTCTTTAGAAAAACCACCACAAATGATATGAGGGACAGTATCTACTTTGTATTTGTGCATAATGGCAGCACAAACGGCAACTGTACCAGGTCTATGACGTTGGATTGATTTTTCAAATAAGCCGTTTGATAATTCTTTATAAACGTACTCCTCTCTGTGATAGGTAACATCCACAAATGCAGGATTAAACTCCATTAGTGGGTCGATAGCATCAAATAATGATTGAATACTCTTACCTCTTACTGGGGGAAGTAGTTCAAAAGAAAATAATGTCTTTTTATCCTCGGCTGCTTGATTAAGACGATCTATAACTTTCAAAGGCTGTAATATTTAGTTTGTTCGAAACATAAGTACTTGATTACAATCGCTCAAATACATAAAACGTGATCGCAAAGTTATTTTCATCTGTAAGCTTTACCAAAAAGAAAGTGATAAATTTTCTTTTTTTTGATGACTTTTTTATAAAATCTTCAATAATAACGTAGAATGCCTATGAAAATGAAAGCTAATTATGTTCTAATGGGTAAGAATATTTCTGTTGAGTTCTATTTTATATAAAAAAACAATCCCTACTCATCTTTAGAAAAATAGGGATTGAATAAAAAGCTCTTCTAAGTCAGTCTTAAAGAGGATTGTTTTCAATGAATTCACTGCCTTCATTCTTGAAGAACTTAGTAGGAATTTCATTTCTAAGTTTGATGTATTTCGCATAATCACCTTCAAAATCAACTCTCTTGTCGATAGTCTCATCAAAACGATCCAATAAACATAATACAACTTCTGATACTTCTCTTACAGCATTACTGTTGCCTGCATTACCAGTAATGTAATCAGCATAGCCATGCATACGGCAATATTCAGTGAAAAGCGGGCTTCCTTGTCTTCCGACCATAAAACGGGCACCTACTTCTCTCGCCAAAGAAATGTCAAGGATATCATCAAAAGTGAAAAGGATTTCTTCTGCTTTTACGCCAGACATGCTGTCTACTAGCGGAAGTACTTTTACTTTGTCTTTGACTAAGTAACAAACAGCATCAAAATGTTCTCTTTTGGCCCATTTAAATGCCGCTTCGTTAAATTCTCCAGTTACAACTGCAGTGAAAGGGATTTCACCGTGCTCTAAGAAGTAGCCAAAACGAAGCATATTTACACCCATAGAGTCCACTTCGCTAAACGGACTCGGCATAGCACCGCCTTTTACACCGCCATTAAAAACACCGTCCCAGTCAAAGATCAATCCTTTGACTTTTTTCAATTGCTCTAAAAGAGAAGAGGAGGCGGTTACAAACACGCCTCCTCCTTCTTCGAATAATTCTTCTCTCATGGTTAGAGATTAGTATTTTACGATATCTTGAACGTCTAATAAACCAATAGCTTTACCGTCAAGTGTTACTACTAGTTCGTCAACTTGCTTCTCCTTGATTAAGTTTGATGCAGCGAATAATAATTCGTGAGCATCGATAGAGATAGGAGCTGTTAATCCTAAATCACCAACTTTGATG
Organism: Flammeovirga sp. OC4; assembly: GCF_000812565.1. Lineage (GTDB taxonomy): Bacteria > Bacteroidota > Bacteroidia > Cytophagales > Flammeovirgaceae > Flammeovirga. Next base: position 5,539 of record NZ_JTAM01000014.1, read on the forward strand.
CTTGAAACATCACCACCTTTTTCAGATACTAAACGACGTAAGTCACCATCAGTGAAGATACCGATAGCAGCACCGTTAGCGTCTACTACAGTAGCAGCACCAGTTTTGTTGTTTGTCATTACTACTAATGCTTCAGCGATTGTAGCGTCAGCAGTGATAGTAGGGTTGATGTCAGATAAAGCATCACCTACACGAACAGTCATTAAACGAGTATCGTTGATGAACTGATCAGTACCGATTTTTGTGAAGTGGTTCTCAGTTAATTGAGACATGATCTTCCAAGGTACAGTAATAGTGTGAACTCCGATGTCTACAGCGTCACGTACGTGTTGGATAGTACGAACTGAAGAGAACATGATTTTAGTATTGTAACCATAGTAGTTTACAGCTTCAACACAATCTTTAACTAAAGATAAAGCATCATGACCTTGGTCTTGTAAACGACCAACTAGAGGACAAACATAAGTTGCTCCAGCTTGCATAGCCATATACGCTTGTTGTAAAGTGTATACAAGGTGAACGTTCACTTTGAAACCTTCTTTTACAAGCATGCTACAAGCTTTAAGACCTACTTTAGATACAGGAATTTTGTAAACAGTAGTTTCACGGTCTAAACCTAACGCCTCTTGACGTTTTGCTTCAGCAACGATTTCTTCTGCAGTGTCACCTAATGCTTCGATTTGAAGAACAGGAACAATTTTCGACAACTCAACGATAGTACCGTCGATATCAGTGATACCGTGACGTGCCATGAACGTAGGAGTTGTAGTTAAACCAGTCATGAACGGAAGTTGTTCAAAAGACGATTTGATCTCATTGATCTCCGCAGAATCTAAATATAATTCCATACTAGTAAGTATATATTTTGTTTTTTTAAATCGGAAAAAATGTGAAGAAAGTACTAGCGGTAGCTTACTTCGATATTGTGTAATTCAATTAGAGGTTTCATGAACTCTTCTAACTGATTTACATCTAATTGACTTGCCGCGTCACAAAGAGCTTCGTTAGGGCAAGGGTGAGTTTCGATAAATAAACCATCGATACCTGCAGCTACACCAGCTCTAGCCAATGTGCTTAAGTATTGACGAGCTCCACCTGTAGGATCCGCAGAAGGGATACCGTATTTACGGATAGAGTGAGTTACATCAAATACAACTGGATATCCTGTTTGTCTCATTTCGTAGAATGAACGAGGGTCAACAATCAAATCGTTGTAACCAAAAGAATAACCTCTTTCTGTTAAAATGATGTTTTTATTGCCTGTAGACTCCACTTTTTGAGCAGGCTTAATCATATTTTCAGGAGCTAAGAACTGACCGTGCTTGATGTTTACTACTTTACCTGTTTCTGCAGAAGCAACTACTAGGTCAGTTTGCATACATAAATAAGCAGGAATCTGAAGAATATCTAAAACCTCAGCAGCAGGTTTTACTTGGTCAGGATAATGAATATCTGAAACTAAAGAGAAACCGAATTCATCTTTTACTTTTTGAAGGATTCTTAAACCTTCATCAATACCAGGTCCTCTATAGTAATCTACTGAAGATCTGTTATCTTTTTGGAAAGATGCTTTATAGATCATCGGAATGTTTAAACGTTCCGTAACCTCTTTTAATTTCTCTGCTGTTTTCATCATGATACTCTCGTCCTCAATAACACAAGGACCAGAAATCAGGAATAACTCGTCGGCTCCACAGTTAATATCGCCAACTTTGACAATGTTTTTACTCATCTGTATATATTGCTTTTGTATTGGGTGATGTCCAAACATAAAGGACTAATCTCCAACGATGCGCAATTTAATTTATTTTTAAATTAATGCCCAATGATAAACGTTAGCTATTTGTAAATTTTAAACTAACTTTTGCATAATTTGTCGAACACGTTCTAAATCCTCTTTTGTATCTACAGGAATGCTGTCATGCTCTGTAATACCGACCTTGATTTTGTAACCGTGCTCAATCCATCTTAGCTGTTCCAACGACTCTAATTGCTCTAAATTTGTAGGCTCAAGAGAAGAAAATTTCGCTAAGGCTTCTTTGGTATATGCATAAAGACCAATGTGTTTATAAAAAGTGGTATGTTGCATCCACTCTTTCGGGTCCACACCTCTTACGGTAGGAATGACTGCTCTACTGAAATACAATGCGTCTTTATTGTGATCAAAAGTCACAAATACCTCACTATTATTGATCAAGTCTTCTTCATGAACAACCGGCAAGACGAGTGTAGCAAATTCAGTACTTTCATCAAAACTTTCGATCAACTCAGTCAGTTGAACAGGCTCTAGAAGAGGTTCGTCTCCTTGGATGTTCACTACTGCATCAAAGTTTTTACCTGTTTGTTGGTTGACGATCTCTAAGGCTTCAAGACATCTTGATGTACCGTTAGAATGATCAACTGAAGTCATGACTACGTTCCCTCCAAATGATTCAACTGCCTCAACAATACGTACATCGTCTGTGGCGATATACACATTTTCTACTGTTGCAGTAGCACGTTCGTATACGTGTTGAATCATCGGTTTTCCACAAATATCAGCAAGTGGCTTACCTTCCAATCTAGATGACCCATAGCGAGCAGGAATAATTCCTAAAAACTTACGCATATTTAAATTATTGATTCTTATTCGATTAGAGCTTGAAGAGTGTTGAAAAATCCCTAAAAACTCATAGTGGCTACAAATGTACTATTTTTGTTTTTGTTGACACTAAAATATTAAGAAATGATAAATTAAAAGTTTACAACGTTATTGAATGGAAATTTGCCATGATTTGCTTCCATATTTCGAAGAGGCTTTCAAAATACAATTCTTACTCTGAAGTGTTCTTGGAAGATAAATTGTATAATGTGCTCCGTTTATGGTATACGGAATTTGATCCAATAGTAAGCGTCCGTCTGTTGTATAGAGTTCAAATGACATCACTCCTAGATTTCTTGATAAAGCTAGATGTATGATGCCATCATGCACTGGATTTGGATACAATTTACCTTCTTCCAAAGTAGAGACCACTGAACTTAATGGGTTGTCACTTTTTACTTCAATTTCTTTTGAAATAATATAGGTACAGCCAGCTCGGTTGGTTGCAAATAGTCTTAATTCTGAAGTTCCGGTAGATGTAAACGTAGGAGTGACTGAAATGGCATTGGTTTCACCTATTTGTTCGCCATCAAGATACCATGTCCATGTAGTTGCATTATTGTGTGCACTGAAAGTGGCAGTGATGTTTCCATCAACATAAGAAATACTATCTGAAAGTGTATAAGTATTGAAAGTGGAGTCAATGACTACTTCAGTATATACTTTATCAGAAATTGCGATGTTTCCACTGCCGCAAGTAATCCAAAAAGAAGTGTCTCGCTGTATGTCTTGTAATAGGAGTGAACTTCCTGTATAAAGCAGTTGTGTTAAGAATTCGTCTTTGTAAAAATTATACATACCACAGCCTTTAGGTTGTATAATTACGCTACTATTAATACACGAATAAAGCGTTGGTTCAATATCCAATACCGGAATCACTTCCCCTCTTAATTGCACGATATCTCCATTATACACATATCTCCCTTGGGATTGAACATAATAATAGTCGATAGAATCAATTAAGACTTCAAATTGCCTTCCTCTACTTTGTAGTACTTTATTATCATCATCGTCACTTTTGTACAAGGCTAAAGAATCAAAGTCATCTGTTCTGATTGTAACGAATTCTCCTTCATAAGCTGCTTGAAATGGAATTTCAGGAGAAGGACCTTTTAACCAATATTGAGTGTAAGGACGAATGCTGTCAATTTGAGCATGAAGTTGTGTTAAACTATCGGCTGCTGTAATAAGGAATCCTACTCTCGCCGTCTCGTTCGCTTGTAATTTTGGAATACTTAAACTGATCACACTAGATGAATTGGTACCGACTCCGGCTGCACCGACTGTTGTAGTGCCAATACCTGATGAAACCGCTTGAATTTTCTCTTGATCCGTAAAGCCATCTGTGATATCAATAGCACTATTGTCACCATTTGAATTATCTATGGCTTGGATATTAATTTTACCTTCATTTAATAATGTAATAGCCGCATACTTTCTTTCATTGACGTGTTTTACAAATACCATTCTTCTCTCTGGGTCATAGTCTAAAATAGAACTGTCAGCAGGGAAGTCATTTTGAGAAAAAGTAGTGTATTCCATCATCCAATCCATGAAAAGCCCTGCATATAGCGTGTCAATTTCAGCATTGGAATTATTCTTTATAGCGAGTTCGGTAAAGAATTCACTGTTTACGTAATATTGATTTCCAGAAAAATAAGTTTGATCAACCTCAACGGATACAGGAGCATTTGATTTTGAGTCAACATATTTCATTGTGTAAGCATGAACAGGGAAATTGTTGTCAGAAGCGTATTCTCTTATATAATTGACAAAAGAAACACCTTGAAAATCGGCACTTCTAGTATTAGTATTGATGTTTGTATAGGTAGCGTCAGATACCCTGTCTTTACTGGCCAATATGACACCTGCTTGCCTTGTGAGGTGATAATACCCAAAATTATTGTTAAGATTTGAAGTATAATAGTTTAATCCATGCTCTTTACCTATAGTGCCATCAGGGCGGAATACCCCTGTGATTTTACTGAAATTGATAAACTGTTCAAGCGTGATATTTAATTCAACATTTTGCCAGTCCTTATAAACATAATTAGAAGTACTATCTACAAAGTTGATTCTGAAGTGCACATTTTCCTGAAGGTTGGCTGATTCACTAATTTTAAAAAGAAAAGGAGTGTTTTCATTTGAAATTTCTTGCTCATCATTTAGTTGCCCGATAAAAGTAGTATCAGAGATTGGGGTATAACTATCGCTGTAGGAAGTCATAATAGCTTTTAAGTCCCCAGAATTTCCATTTAAAATATTTTTAAAATCAAACCAAATTGCAATAGTGTCTCCTTGCTCTATTGTGATATCCCTTGTGATGTGATGACCATACTGTATATTTTCAGCTTGAATAATATGTGCACTGTCTTTATAAGTTAATGCTCGGTATGCATCGGCTAAACCATATCCAAAGACATATTTATTGTTGGCATTACTTCCAATGGAATAAAAAGTCGTATCGGCAGTAAAGCGAATAAGTTGTTTGACTTGTTTGGCAGTAAGTTCTGGATACTCACCTCTAACTAAGGCGGCAATTCCTGTAAGTGTAGGTGATGCAAATGAAGTACCTGTAGCTCCTTTGTACCCATTGTTTGTTGTGGTAGTTAAAGAGCCGTCTGTTCCTGCGACAGTGATATTGTAACTTTTAGTATAGTTTCTGTGATTTTTATTTTGATCTACAGCAGACACCGACATTACATTTTCATAAGAAGCTGGGTAATAATCTGTGAGCACTTGACCGTGATTATCATTTCCCGCAGCAGCGATGAATAACACATCATATTCGGGGTCTTCAGTATAAAAGTCAATGACTTCAGCATAAGCTCTTGAACTTACATTAGCGGCACCCCATGACATATTAATGATATCAGCTCCATTTTCAGCAAGGTAGCTTAAGCTACTTAAAGTATTTCTTACGGCAAATATCATTTTTGTATTAAAACCCATACCTGCAATTCCAATCTCGTTATCAGGTACAGCACTGGCATTACCAGCGACTTCAGTACCATGATCTGTACCTGTTAAGTTGCCACTGTTCGTACGGAAATTGTATCCATAAATATCGTCAACATAACCGTTATTATCATCGTCAATACCCGCAATACCATTAAGTTCTAATTCATTGATTTTTATATTGCCTTTAAGGTCTTCGTGTTCTACATCAAAGCCACTGTCATGAATACCAATGATGACATCTTCGCTACCCTTCGTAATTGCCCAAGCTTGTTTTAGGTTGTGATTGAAGATGTTGTGTTGTGATGTATGGCTTGGATCATTAGGAGTATATTCTGGGATTTCCTGCAAATCTTTGTAGTAAACGTCGATTTCAGCATACTCTACAAGAGGATGTTTATATAATTCTTCTAACGCAGCTTGGATGTCGTCGCCATTATTAATATGAATTTCTAAGATATCAGGTCTTTCTTTTTGAAAAATTTGATAGAAAGAAAAGGGATTCTTAGAAGGAGGAATGATGTGTGAAAACTTTTTAGGGGAAAGCATTTTAGCAGGGTAGTCACGGTCTTCAAGGTAAGACGTAGACCAAGGTTGAAGAATCTCTGCATCCGTACTTTTAAGCTTAGCATAAATCACTGAACGATTTTGCTCTTGTGCATTCGTCATAAAATGGAAAGACACAAGAATCGTAACAATGATAAATTTAGAGAGGGTATTATATAATGACATTCCTTTCATGGAGAAATTGCAATCTGTGTAAAGTCATGAAAAACAACTTTATAAAGCTGTTTTCATTTATATCTTCTTAAAATTAGGACAAATATATTATTATCAATAGATTTAAGATAACACAAAATCCAATAACAAGAAAGAATGTCTCTTAACAAAGTCATTGGAACAAACTTTAGAAGCATTTGAAAGGATAAAATAAGTTTTCTGAACTGATTGAAGCCTCTTTTATGTTGCATCATTCTCTTTATATAGCTTCCCTTTTACCTGAATAATATTAAACCTAGTTGCTTCATTTGAAGAGACATTCCAATTTAATTAACAACCAATAAATTATGACAACACCTAAACGCACATTTGATTTTCTATACGTGCAACAAGAGAACTTCCCGAAAGAGGACTGCGTCGCTTACAAGCAAAATAAACAATGGAGAAAGTTCTCTACAAATGAAGTCGTCGAAATCGTTAACAATCTTAGTGTAGGATTTCTTGAGTCAGGCTTAAAAAGTGGCGATAAAGTAGCAATCATCTCAGCTAACAGACCTGAATGGAATTTCATTGATTTAGCCTGTCAGCAAGTCGGTATTATTTCAGTGCCGATCTATCCGACGATCACTGTAGATGATTACAGCTATATTTTTGAGAATTCGGATTCGAAATTTGTTTTTGTAGGAGATGAGGATCTGTTTCAAAAATCAACTGAAGCAGCAGAGAAAGCGACTAACATTGAGAAGATCTTCACCTTTGATCAAATTGAAAATGCTCCACATTGGACTGAAGTAGAAGAACTAGGGAAAGGGAAAGAAAGAACAGCGGTAAAGGAAATGATGTCAAACATTAAAGAAGATGACTTGATGACTATCATTTATACTTCTGGCACTACAGGAAGACCAAAAGGAGTAATGCTTTCCCATAAAAATGTTGTTTCTAATGCAATAGCAGTATCTTCTGTTTGCCCTATTGAGAAAGGAAAGTCGAAAGCCTTAAGTTTTCTGCCTTTATGCCATATCTACGAAAGAACAGGCTTCCATTATTTCCTTCAGTACGGCGTTTCTGTTTATTATGCCGAAAGTATGGAAACGATCGCTGCCAATCTACAAGAAGTGAAGCCAGATGTATTCAACACAGTACCACGTTTGTTGGAAAAAATCTATGATAAAATTATAGCAAAAGGTCTAGAAGCAAGCGGACCGAAACGTGCTATTTTCTTTTGGGCGCTCAACTTAGGCCTCCGTTATGAGCCAAGAAAAGATCAAGGTTTTATTTATGATAAACAGCTGGAATTGGCCAATAAACTAGTTTTCTCAAAATGGAGAGAAGCTTTGGGAGGTAATGTGAAAGCAATTAATGTAGGAGCAGCAGCACTTCAGCCTCGTTTAGCTAGAGTTTTCTGGTCGGCAGGGATAAAACTTTGTGAAGGGTACGGATTAACGGAGACATCACCGGTGATTGCTGTAAATAGAGCAGAAGAGATTGATATGATGGTGGGTACAGTAGGGCCATTGATTGAAGGAGTGGAAGTGAAAATTGCTGATGATGGGGAGATTCTCGCCAAAGGACCTAATGTCATGATGGGATATTATAAAAATCCAGAGAAAACAGCAGAAGTTTTGCAAGATGGATGGTTCCATACGGGTGATATTGGTGAGCTAGTAGAAGGAAAATTTCTTAAAATTACGGACCGTAAAAAGGAAATGTTCAAAACATCTGGAGGGAAATATGTTGCACCTCAATTGATAGAAAATAAAATCAAGGAATCTTATTTTATTGAGCAAGCGGCGGTGATAGGAAATAATAGAAAATTCCCATCAGCACTAGTTGTTCCTAATTTTGAAGGATTGAAAGAATGGTGCAACTTACATCATATCAATTATACCACTGATCACGAAATGATCAAGAATGATCAGGTCCTTGAAAAAATTGAACAGGAAATTGAGAAAGCGAATAAAAACTTTGCTCAATGGGAAAAAGTGAAGAAAATATCGCTTGTTGATCATGTTTGGTCCATTGATTCAGGAGAGGTAACACCTACGTTGAAATTAAAACGGAAGGTGATCAATGAGAAATATGAGAGCATGATTGAGGAAATGTATCAATAATTTTTGAAGAGGCTATGAGGTGAAATTCATAGCCTTTTTTATTTGTAATTAATCTATAGAATATACTTTGTTTGATGTGATTTAATTATTCTTTACTTTTATTTACCTGTTTAGGAAAAGCAAACTAAATTTTGTCTGACAATAACAACAAACTAATATTGAATTCTCACAAGAAGGAGATATTTTTAGCTTAATCTACAGCAGGAATTAAATTTTTTTGAAACTTAAAAATCAAATGTTACTCAACATCACAACCACGCATCAGCCTGCGTCTGTATTGGGGTTTATGTTGCATAAGCATCCCGATAAACTGCAAACTGTAAAACTGTCCATCGGAAAAGCACATGTATTTTACCCCGAAAGCTCAGAAGAGAAAACAACAGTGTCTTTGTTGTTGGATATTGATCCAATTGACATGGTAAGAGGAGGTAGAAACCTGTCAGGAAAAGGATTCGCATTGGGTCAATATGTGAATGACCGACCTTATGTGGCTTCGTCATTTATGAGCGTAGCCTTATCGAAAGCTTTTTCAACAGCGATGAACGGAAAGTGTAGTCATGATCCCAGTCTTGTAGATGTTGAGATGCCCTTTGAAGTAAGTTTAACTTCATTGCCAGCTCCAAAAGGTGGGGAATTGCTGATTAGAAATATGTTTGAACCTCTAGGTTATGAGGTGGGATTGGAACGTTATACGTTGGATGAAAAATTCACGGAATGGGGCGATAGTAAATACTTTACATTGAATTTAAAACATACTTTGAAATTGAAAGATCTGCTTTCTCACTTGTATGTTTTAATTCCAGCGTTGGACAATGATAAGCATTATTATGTGAGCAATAATGAAGTTGAAAAACTTTTGGACAAAGGAAAAGAATGGTTGAAAGATCATCCTGAGAAAGAACAGATCACCAAAAGATATCTTTTTAATTTAAGCCACCTTTCAAGAAAAGCCTTAGAACAACTCCGTGATGAGGATGTCGAAGAAAATGAGGTGGAGGAAAATGTGAAGAAGGAAACATTGCATACTCAACGTTTGAAATTGGTCTTGGAAAAACTTTTAGCTTCCGGGGCTAAAAATGTGATTGATTTAGGTTGTGGAGAAGGAAAACTGATTCGAATGCTGATCAAGGAAAAGCAATTAGAGAAAATTGTCGGAATGGATGTTTCCTATCAAGATTTGACCAAGTGCAAGGAACGTCTGCATTGGGAGGAAATGGCACCTAAGCAAAAAGATCGAATTGACCTTTTTCAAGGAGCATTGACGTACCAAGATGATCGTTTGGCAGGGTTTGATGCGGCTACGATTGTGGAAGTGATTGAACATATGGATGAAAGCCGTCTTCAATCTTTTGAAAGGGTTGTATTCGAATTCGCAAAGCCTAAAACGGTTTTTCTTACCACACCAAATGGTGAGTACAATGTACTTTATGAGAGCATGGAAGAAAATACTATGCGTCATACAGACCATCGTTTTGAGTGGACAAGAGCAGAGTTTGAAACGTGGGCGAACAAAGTAGCCGAAACGTACAATTACACCGTTTCATTTTTATCAATCGGAGAAGAAGACAGTAAAGTAGGAGCTCCATCACAAATGGCAATTTTTAATCATGGAAATTAAAGTACCTGAATTATCATTAGTACTTCTTATCGGTTCTTCGGGTTCAGGTAAGAGTACATTCGCATCAAAACATTTTAATCAATACGAAGTCGTATCATCAGATATTTGCAGAGGTATAGTGTCTAATGATGAGAACAGTCAGAAAGCGTCACAGGATGCTTTTGATGTATTGAATTTTATTATAGAAAAAAGGCTGAAGAACGGCCTGCTTACGGTAGTGGATGCTACCAATGTACAGAAGCAAGCAAGAAAGAATTTATTGAATCTTGCTAAAAAATACCATACGCTTCCTGTTGCCCTTGTTTTAGATATGCCTCAGAAAGTATGTGAGGAAAGAAACAAGGAAAGGGAAGATCGTAATTTTGGCAATCATGTTATTCGTAATCAGCAACAGCAACTTCGAAAATCAATCAGAGGTTTGAAGAAGGAAGGTTTCAGAAAGACTTATGTGTTAAAAGGAGAGGAAGAGGTGGAAGCTGTCACTGGAGTGGTAAGAGAAAAACTCTACAATGACAAAAAAGATATGCATGGTCCTTTTGATATCATTGGTGACATTCATGGCTGTTATGATGAAACAATTGAATTATTAGAGAAACTTGGTTATGTGATGAATCAAGTGGAAGATAATGGTTCAAATTATGGTATCGAAGTAACACACCCAGAAGGTAGAAAAGTAATTTTCTTAGGTGATTTAGTGGATAGAGGTCCAAAATCTCCTGAAGTATTGAAGTTGGTGATGAGTATGGTCAGAAGTGAAGTCGCTTTGTGTGTGCCCGGTAATCATGACATCAAATTACAAAAGAAACTGAGTGGCAGAGATGTGCAATTGAAGCACGGATTGGAAGTAACGATGGAACAGTTGGAAGGTGCTTCTGATGCATTTTTAGAAGATGTAAGAGAGTTTCTTTACAGTCTAGTCAGTCATTATATTTTAGATAATGGAAAATTGGTAGTTGCTCATGCAGGTGTGAAAGAAGAAATGCAGGGAAGAGGATCTGGAGCAGTACGATCATTCTGTCTTTATGGAGAAACTACGGGTGAGATTGATGAATTTGGCTTGCCTGTCCGATACAATTGGGCTTCTGAATACAGAGGTAGTGCGAAAGTGGTGTACGGTCACACTCCAGTTCCGGAAGCAGAGTGGTTTAATAAGACTATCGATATTGACACAGGTTGTGTATTTGGAGGGAAATTGACCGCATTACGTTATCCAGAAGAAGAATTAATTTCGGTGGATGCAGCAAAAGTGTACAGTGAGCCAGTGAAACCTTTGGAAGCAGGAAGTTCATCAGGCATGTCACATCAGCAGGAATATGACGATTTGTTGGTGATTGATGATGTCATTGGAAAGCGAATAGTGCAGACAAGGTTGAGAAATAACCTGACTATTAAGGAAGAAAATTCCATTGCTGCACTAGAAGTAATGAGCCGATTTGCTATTAATCCAAAATGGTTGATCTACTTGCCTCCAACTATGTCTCCTTGTGAAACGAGTGATTTGCCTAACTATTTAGAACATCCAAAAGAAGCGATCAATTACTTCAAAAAACGTGGAGTAGAGCAGTTGGTTTGTGAAGAAAAGCACATGGGCTCAAGGGTTGTTCTTGTGGTTTGTAAAAATGAAGAAGTAGTACTGAAGCGTTTTGGTATTGAAAATGAAGGTATCGGAGTTTGTTATACTAGAACTGGAAGAAACTTTTTCAATGATCAGGCTATTGAAAAAGAATTCCTAAGTAGAGTGCAAAGTGCCTTAACGGAATCAGGATTCTGGGAACAATTTGATACCGATTGGGTTTGTTTGGATGCTGAATTGATGCCTTGGTCTGCTAAAGCACAGTCGCTTTTGAAAGATCAATATGCTGCGGTAGGTACTTCTGCTCAGAGATCACTGTCGGCAGTAGAGGCAGTATTGCAAAAAACACAAAGCAGAGGAGTGGAAGGCATTGAACAATTATTGTCGAAAGTAACTGATAAAAGAGGGACGGTTGACAAATATATTGATGCCTACAGAAACTATTGTTGGGAAGTGAAATCAATCAGTGATTATAAATTGGCTCCATTCCATATTTTAGCTACAGAAGGTCAAGTTCATGTAGATAAAGACCATCAATGGCATATGGAAAAAATCCAATCAATTTGTGAAGCAGATAAGGAAATTTTCAGAATCACACCTTACAAAATTGTGAATACAAAAAGTGAGGAGAGCATTCAAGAGGTCATTGATTGGTGGACAGATTTGACGGCTAAAGGTGGTGAAGGAATGGTAGTGAAATCCTTCGACTTCATTACTCGTGGTAAAGATGGTTTGCAACAGCCTGCTATAAAATGTAGAGGAAGTGAATATTTGAGAATCATTTATGGTCCAGAATATGATTTGCCGGAAAATCTTGAACGACTTAAAAATAGAGGACTTTCAAGAAAACGTTCTTTGGCGCTGAGAGAATTTGCTTTGGGTATTGAGAGCTTAGAGCGTTTCGTACAACAAGAACCATTGAGACGAGTACATGAAACCGTTTTTGGTGTTTTAGCTTTAGAAAGCGAAGAAGTAGATCCAAGGTTGTAAATTTGTTTTCAATAGATCTAAAATGAAAACCTCTCATCGTAGTTTTTTACGGTGAGAGGTTTTTATTGAGTTATTTTCTTAGCGAAAGTGCCGTTTCATGAAGTGTAGCATCATCTGCAATTTTCTTCAGTAACACCTCAGCCTTTTTTCTGCCGTGCACCAAGTACTCATCTTCTTTATTCCATTCCAGTCTGAAAAGTCTTCCTTTAGAAGTTTTACTCACACCAATCACTCTTGCAATTGGAGCTTGAATTGGAATATTGTAAAATGAAATCTGTCTGTCAAAATCTTTTTGTAAAACCTGCTTTTCAAACGCCTGACGCATATTTCTAGAAGTAGTCTTAAGATCCAATACCACTTCACCTTCAATAAAAAGGTCGGGTTTTGCTTTACATTCTAAACCGGTAAGAGGGTCTTTCCAAAAAATACATTTTTCAATTAATACATCAGGATGCGAAAGCAACTTATTCAAAAGAGGATAGTTTCTAGCAGTAGCGGCTATTCTTCCAATTTTATTGGCTTGCGGAGCCGTTAGCTTTTTTTGCATATCCACCCATTTTTCGGGTTCTAAAATTGCGGTGTGTAAATATGTACCTTCTCTTAAAGCTTTTTTAGGAGTAAAAGGAGGTTGTTTTAAAAGGTGCATTTGAGCATTTTTCAAATCGGTATTTGCAAGGGCAGGGTGTGCTCTGTATTCCGCCTCTGGCATATCTACAATATCGTAAGCAATTTTTGACATATAAATGAGTTTTTTCTGTCTTGCAAAGATGCAGTTAACTCTTGGAACTCACAACTCTTTTCTTTTCATGAATCCTCAACTTTTTGTGATTGAAATTCTTAAAAAGTTATGAATGAGTGCTTGAAAGAAAGTTTTTTGGAGATAGTCATCACAAAACAATAAAATACAGCAAATATATTGGAGTACTTCGTTAAATTTACTCAGAATCCATTTCAAGAATTATCAAAAGAAGGTTGTGCTTTTGGTATCGGTTAGAAGAACGATAATATGGCTTTAATTAGTAAGAAAAAATTACCTTATCCGGTTACAGAACCGTTAGAATATTTTTTAGATCAGTACGATAGGATCTCTCCAGTAAATATCAAGTATGAAGATCTAACGCGTTTTAATAATGCAATTCCACTTTATGACTCACAAGGTGAGGATACTTTGTGGATTACTGTATTTTATCCACAGGATGATATGGAAGAATTGTATAAAACGCTTAAAAAACTTTATGCATCTTTGAGAGCCGATGGTAACCTGACGGTCATGGAACACCTTTTCGTGGATAGGGTAGATATGTGTACTTACGGTAATACCAAGCCATTTAGAGTAAGAATTGTAAACCGAATCAACGATAACTTTGACTACTTCTATATCAAAGTGGCCGATGCTTCAAGGATTTATGGTTTAGAATTAGAAGATATTTTATCACCGAATAAGGTGAGTTATCTCGTGACAGAACAGACGCTAATTGAGGAGCACATTCCGGGTATTCCAGGTGATACATTTATTAATAGTTACTTGGAAGATGGTCACCAAAATAAAACGCGTTTGACAAAGGAGTTTGTGAAATTCAATGAAAGATGTTTTGTACAGCTTCTAGGAGATATGCACTCTTCAAACTGGGTAGTTCTAATGGTACCAGATTTTGATGAGATCAACTACAGAATCAGACCTATTGACTTTGACCAGCAGAGTTATGAAGGAAGAAGAAATATTTATATGCCACAATTCTATCGTCAGAACAACGCCATTTTAAAGCTCATGATGGGTAAAATTTCTTGGGAATCTGTAAGACAGTACCAAGCCGAGGAACGTTTTATGATTGCCAGTAGAGTAATGGGTTTCCGTCACAGAGCAAAGGATATTTTAAGAACAATGCGTAAGGATGTAATCGCTCCTAGAGAGAATGTGATGTCCTTGAGGCAAGACCTTTCCGAACATTACCAGAGTTCAAGGTTCTTGAAGTGTGAGAATATGGGGGAAATTGTAACTGAATCGATTGAGCACGTATTAAGAAGACAAGACAAGTATAAAGACATGTTTGATTCTTCTCAATATGAGCAATAAGGAAGAGGAGAATTTTTAAATTACTCACACTATTAATGCATTAAAAAAGGAGATCTAGTATTTTAAAATACCGGATCTCCTTATTTTTTATTTTTAGAAAAACTTAATTTTTCTCTGCTTTCTCCAATCGGTAGCCCACACCAATTATACCGTTTAAATCATCCGGTCGCATAAAATGTGAGATTTGAAAAGTATAATTTCCTTCCTTTGAGAATTTGAAATTCTTTTTCAATATAACAGGGTGGTTGTAAATAGCCCCTGTACTTGAATTACCAATAGATTTTTCAACCTTACCGAACGGTTCACCTGTTTTCATTTTGAATAATTGACAATCTTTCATTGTTTCAGCAATTAAAGTGTCAACTTCATCAAGTGTGCCATGCTCAACTAGTGAATATTTGATGTAAATATTCTGGAATGGATAATCATTGGTATTTCTAATGTAGGTAATCAAATTGTACTCAGTATTGAGATCTTCTACATCAAAATTAAACGATGCTAAAGAATCTACATTCCAAGATTCATTTTCATAATCCACAAACTCCTCATGCACCATTTGAGAGTCACAAGAAGTAAAGAATAATGATAAGATTACACCCAAGAAAGGTAAAACTATTTTAGTAGGATTACTCATTTGTATTGTTAGGTCTTCTACGTTTTCCTCTGAAATTACCTCTTTGAGGTTTTTTGTTATTGCCTCCTTCTTTTTTAGACTTCTGCTGTTGCTGTTTATGAGCATTATTAGACTTTTTGCCATCATTTTGCTTTTGCTCAGCATTGTTTCCTTTTTGTCTATTCTGGAAGTTACCTCTTTTCTTAGCAGGTCCGTTATTTTGTTTTTTACGAGACTGATTTTTCTGACGTTCATTTGGCTGTTGGCCTTTTTTATTGTCAGGAGTCTGTTTATTTTGGTCCTGCTTACGCTTTCCTTTGTTCTTTTTCTGAGGAACAGGCTGTTTTTCAAGTACAGAACTTAATTTCTGTTCCTGCATTACAGCAGTCTTGTCAATTGTATTTTCTTCCAATGTTTCAGGGAACTTTCCTCTCTCATTCATTTTTGAGATTTCATGAACCCTTTTGGTAGAGATCGCATGCCATGTTGTTTCTCCTTGGAAACTAAACCACATTCTCTTGCGGAAAATATCTACCTTCTGAAGAACTGCTTCACCCTTCTGTGTCTTTAAGTTTTTATCCAGTAAAGGAATGTCCACTAAAGCATCAATATAAGTTTCTAGCTCATAGTTCAGACAGCATTTCAAACGCCCACACTGACCAGATAACTTACTTGGGTTTAAAGAAAGGTTTTGATAACGAGCAGCAGAAGTAGAGACACTTTTGAATTCAGTCAGCCATGTTGAACAACATAATTCTCTACCGCAAGAACCAATACCACCAAGTCTACTCGCTTCCTGTCTCAAACTGATTTGACGCATTTCCACACGAATTTTGAATTCGCTGGCCAATACTTTAATCAGCTGTCGGAAGTCTACTCTGTCGTCTGCAGAGTAGTAGAATGTAGCCTTAGAATTGTCCGCTTGGAAATCAACATCAGAGAGTTTCATTTGTAACTCCATGTCTTGAATGATTTCCCTAGTACGGTATAAAGTAGGAATTTCTCTATTTTTTACCATTGCCAATTTCTCCAAATCTTTAGGAGTGGCGTGGCGGAGAATGTTTAATAATTCATCCTCTTCTTCATTAATCCCTTTTTTGATCAATTGTAATCTTACTAAGTCTCCTTGTAAACTTACATGACCAATATGGTGTCCATTGCCCGTATCGACAACTACTGGATCACCTGTATATAATTCAAGGTGAAGGTGATTTTTAAAATAACCTTTTCTACCACCCTTGAATTTTATTTCTACTATATTAAAACGTTGCGATGAGGGGAGATCCATGTCGCCTAGCCAATCGAAAGAATTCAATTTACTACAGCCGCCAGAACTACAGTCGCCATTACTGCCACATCCCGTTGGTACCCCACATGCTCCCGTTGCACACGATTGACATCCCATATCTATATATCTTTAAGTCTATCTTTCGATAGGTTTGGCAATTTAGCCGAATGCAAAAATGCATCAAAAAAATTAATATTCCGATTCTAATTTGAATGGAACAAACTCACTCACACTATGACCAAATTTATGTAGTTCACGGATAATAGATGAACTGAGGTGAGAAAACTCTGGTGAAGTGTAAATGAATACAGTATCAATGCCGTTTACATATCTGTTTGCTTGGGCAATACTGTTTTCGTATTCGAAGTCAGTGGTATTTCTAAGGCCTCTTAATAAAACGCAGGCTCCAAGATCTTTAGCTACTTTTGCTGTGAGATCTTGATATAAAATGACTCTTATACTTGGATTATCTTTAAAATAGTCTTCGATCAATTCTTTCATTTTTTCAGCAGGGAAAAAACGTTTTTTCTTTGTGTTATGACCGATTCCGATGACAATTTCGTCAAACAATTGTGCTCCTCTTAGAGCAATATCTTCATGTCCTTTTGTGAAAGGATCAAAAGTGCCTGGAAAAAAAGCAATTCTTTTCATTTATATAATTTCATATTGCCTATAATATCAACGGCAGCATGTTGATGAGGCTCTTGATCAAATTGATAAGCATATAGCACATCTTTTGGCTTATTTCCAAAAGTTACTTTGCCTATGAATTTTCTTAAGGTGTTAATCTCTTCTGCATTATTACTTAATTCACCCCAGATGTATAATTCCGTCTCTTTGGGTGATAAACCTAATTCATCAACAACAAAAAGAATGAAATATAACATGTCTTGAGCTGTTTTATACTTAAAAGTATTTGCAAAAGAGAGGGTGTTGCCTTCATTGGTTTTGATAATGCAAATAGTGTCTGTATCAATATAACAATGAATGCTATCTGTTATTTCACTAACTTCTTGAACAAAGCTATTTACATAGTGATTGTAAGTAATGCTAGAATTACTGTACATTTCATTGAGCCACTCTTCTAATTCAGAAGGAAGTGCGTAAACAATGGTTGCTCCAAAATTTGTAGCGTTCTTAAAGACTTTGTCTTTTTTACTACTAAACTTTGAAGACAGTTTTAAAATATTCTGTTCAGTTTCTTCATCGGCAATATCATCAGGCACAAATGCAAAAGATGACAGAGCGGAGATAATGTGTACTCTTTTCCAAAATGCGGCATTAAGGAAAGGGTGTTTCTGCACTATATTATGCAGATTTACGATTAAGGCAGTGGTATTCATTGCCGTCTCGTATGAATAAGATTCAAGAGCTAAACACTCGTTGTTTTCAGGGTCGTATACTCCTATAACAAGACAGCTTTGATGTATTCTCAAATGCAAGCTGTATTCAGCTAGCCGAGCCACATCAAAGCTGTTTGAATGTACGGAGTATCTGACTGATTCTAATAGCAGATCTTCCAATATTATTCCCAGTTACCTGCAGTAGTTGCTTCACTTAGTGAACCAAACTTAAGAAGTCTTCTTGTTGGTGAAGCGTTAGATTCTTTACGTTGCTTATCTAATGGGAACTTGTCCACACATTGAATGTAAGAAACCATCGCATTACCTTTTTTAACTTTATCTGCAGAAAGTTCAAATTCTTTACCGTCTTTACCGGCGATATATTTTAACTTCGATGCGTCAAAATTACCATACTCCTCAACAGGGAAAATCTTTTCTCTTACTTGAGTTGCTCCGATTGTATCATACTCAATACGTACTGAATCTGTACGAGTGTAGTATAATGGATCGTTTTTCTTACGAGCTTGGATAATTTCTCTCTTTTGTACGTTATAAATAGTGTCACTATCGATGAACATCGCTAACGTATCCCAAGAAGCAGTATATTGCTTGTATCTCGATAAATAAGCTGTCTCCGCATCACGGATCATTTTTAATTGTTTGATCACACGAGCTTCGGACTTCTTAATCTGCTCACTTAACTCAATAGTGTCGAATACGCTATGAAATAACGTGTAGCCTAAATATACTACAACTGGCACCATTAACAAAGTAAGTATTTTTGTTTTTGTCATTTTTCTACAAAGAGTTTGTTGTAATCTTGCTGCGAACTAAATACTAAGTCCAAATTGAACTATACTAAATAATAAAGTCAATGCAAAACTTTATAATCTAGATCCAATTCAGACATTGGCAAATTTAATTAGTTTTCGGATAAAAAATAATCTCATTAACCTAAAACTTGTTACTGAATCTTTATAATTCGTGTTTTTTTTACATTATCACTTAAAATTGGCTCAAATCGTACATTTTCTGAAGATTCTTCCTTTTTTCTTTAACAACTTTTATATTTATTTCTACTCTTTTTAACGGTTTACCTTCACGGTTAATTTCTAAATCGGAGATTTTTTCGACAACATCCATACCTTTTACTACCATTCCGAACACTGTATACTCGCCATCTAAATGGTGTGCTCCTGCTTTGGCTTGGACGATATAGAATTGTGATCCACTTGAAGATTTATTGGGGTTGATTTCATCATTTTGGCGTGCAGCACCTATCATTCCGTAATTGTGAACTAAAGTAGAGTCAAATTCGCTATTTATGGTGTATCCTGGGTTACCAATTCCAATTCGAGTTGAATCTCCATTAGGTCGGGTATTAGGGTCTCCACCTTGAATCATAAAGTCTTTTAGTACTCTATGAAATGTGGTACCATTATAAAAACCATCTTTGGCAAGGTGAATGAAGTTTTTCTTGTGGTCTGGCGTTTTGTCAGATAAAATAAGAACAATTTCTCCATAAGAACTTGTAATATGGATGACTTCATCTTTTCCTTTCAATTTCTTTTTACTCTGTGCTGTACTCACATTAGCGAAAAAAGAACATAAAAAAATGACAATATAAAATGATAATGAGAATGAACGCATATTTTTGTGCTTGAAAAACATTAATTACTTATGGCGAAAATAGAAAACAAGAACGAGTTTAAGAAAAAACTTTTATGGTTACTTCCATCATTCTTATGGTTTCTGATGACTATCAAGTTATTACTGACTGTAAGTCCAGTGGATGGTGATAGCTTTTTACTTAATTTACCTTACGGAGATAAAATTGGGCATTTTGGAATCTTTGGAATTCTCACCGCTTCTCTCATGTTTTCTCTTTGTGGAGGAAAATTTTTCAACAATGAACGAAAACCAATTGTGACCACTGTTCTAATTATTATTTTTTCATGGGGAATGTTGACAGAGATACTTCAGGGGGTACTCTTGGATGCAAGAGAAGGCGACGTTTGGGATTTTGTGGCTGACGCAAGTGCGGGAGTGATGGGCATTTATTGTTATGAATTGCTTCATAAAATAGTCAATAAGGTGCCTATTTATAATTTTAAAAGAATAGAGCACCCTTTATAAATATAAAAGGTGCTCTAACTATTTCTAATGAAGTGCGAAATTAAAGTTGGCAGTGGTCGCCATCACAGAATTTCTCCGCTTCAACATCTTGTCCTTGTCCTAAATCATTAAAGTTAAGAGGCTTGATATGTTTTGCTAATTCCTCATACTTGTCTTTAGAAATTTCTTCATAAGGCATTTGAGGATAAACAGTATTTCCTAACTCCAATTTTGGTAAGAAACTAATTGATTTCAAGTGATACTGGAAGTAGTTCAAGATAGGCTCAATTTGGCTGGCCTCGTCTTTCTTGAATGTCACTGTCACAGAAACTTGGTTATCTGCCCAGTATTTCTGTAAGAAAGCAGCTAAGTGTACTTGCTCCCAAATTCCTACTTGGTTGACTGTTCTTACGTTGTCGATACTTACCGGAATAGAAACAACCATAGTGTCTGATTCTGATACGCTTGGTTCAACATGATAGTTGGCAGCGATACATTTCTCAATTAATGGCGATTTCTTCGATAAACGGATACGACGAATATAGTGGTTGCTTTCAGGGTAGTGCATACCTGGTGTTACACCTGGTAAAAGTGATACTGTACCTGAAGGTTTTACTGAAGTTGTTTTCACTGAAGGAGTTACACACAACCACTCAGAATAAATTCTATCCCAGTTTTGAATTGTGTTGTATCCATCATCACACCA
Source organism: Flammeovirga sp. OC4 (assembly GCF_000812565.1). Classification (GTDB taxonomy): domain Bacteria; phylum Bacteroidota; class Bacteroidia; order Cytophagales; family Flammeovirgaceae; genus Flammeovirga. Next base: position 26,289 of record NZ_JTAM01000014.1, read on the forward strand.
ATCTCTGAATGTGTCTAACCCTTGGTTCTCAACAAACTGAGCAATACCAGACATAGAAGTACCAATTCTTCTGTTTCTTAATAATACTCTGTTCGTTTCAGGCCAGTGCGTATTTGTCAACGTTACCGTTTTGGCATATAAATACGCGAACTTTAATGTTCTTAAGTAATCTTCTTTATTTGTTGCTCTAGTAGGGAATGTTTCTACTAAACAGCAAAGCTCATAAGACTCAAGTGTTTGCTCTGCACAAGGGTTTGTTCCCATTGCTCTATTGTCTTTGTTGTCAGGAGCATCACCCATACGTCCAAATTTACGCATGTTATCTAACCAGATGTAGCCAGGTTCTCCGTTGACAGCAGATTGAGCAGCAACTTTCTTGTAATCCATTCCTACATGTGAGAATACTGAGTTGTTTGAAGACCAACCATACTCAGAACGATGTGCTGAAGAACCTTCCATTTGTTGGGTTTCAGGGTTCCAGCGGTAGTCTTTTAATTTTAAGTATTCATCATCATCGGCATCACCAAATACAATTTCAGCAGAACGTCTCACGTTACCCGCAACGACACAACAACCGATCATATTCATGATGTCTACAATATCAGTAACAGTGATAGTAGCATCTTCATCTCTACCTTCAAACATTGCACGAATTTGATCGTGTAATTTTAATAAAGGACCGGCACCCGATGCAATACCACCAAAACCTTTGATTGGTAAACCTGCTTCTCTAATTTTTGAATAATCAAATTCTACACTCACTCTACCTTTATGGAAGAAAGAGTCTAACAACATTCCAGTACTGTTTACCCAGCCTTCTCTACTGTCAGGAATTACATAAGTAACCTTATCTTCCTTATTAGGTTGGTAAATACTGACAGTTCCAGCACCTTTAGTATCGAATCCAACACCAACACCCAACATTGACATGTCCATTAAGAACTCAAAAGGTTTTGTAGGGTCCGAAGCCATTGTTTCTGTACTTACGAAAGAACAGTTATTTAAAGCTGCGAAGAGGTTTCTCTTTGTTGTTAATTCAGAACCCATTGCCCAAAGACCACGACCAGGAGGTAAAAACTTCATGTTAAACATACGGTCAAACATCTCTTGAGCAGAAAGCTGAGCTTTGTTGTCGTCCCATCCTAATTGGTATTTTAAGATGTGATTCTTCTGGATCGTATAAGTACCTTCAACGACGCGTCGTACAGTTTCCCACCAAACTTCGTTTGTTCCGTCGTCCTTTAAGCGGGAATAAGTACGCATGTATACTAATTCTCCAAGACCGTTGAAGCCGAAGGGAGGTTTAGTATTTTTGTACTTTTCAAGGAAATCATCGTTCAAGATAAATTTATATGTCATCATTATATTAGAAAAGTTATAGTGCATCGAAACGGCTAAAAATGCACGAGTAAACTGGAATTTATATCACTCCTATAAATTAATAAAAGTTATCTAAAATTGCACACAAAGTTTGATTGAATATTTAATATCTATTTGTATATCAATAAATTATGTAATTCTAAATACTTTAAAAGAAAATTAAGATAATTGAGCTACATCAATACAGATTAATGGATTTTAACGGATTGCTGTCTTTACGCTTGTCTTAAAATGTTCTACAAAATAAATGAGGTTATTCATGAAAATCAATGTTGCATTTTTAATATTTTATTTTCATGAGATGACGATCTGAAAATAAAAAATAACTTTCTGTAAAATTTATTGTGAATTCATCAATCATTTACGTAAATTCTAACGAAATACCAATTAGAAAATTAGCGAACTTTTAATTTTGACCCAAAAAATAAAAATTATAAAATCTTCAAAACAAAGGCTGTTGCTTATATGGCGTATCTCTCTGTTAACTTTGCTGAGTAGTTTGATGTATTCTCATATTACCTACGCTCAATGGCAAAAAGTTATTTACAATGAACTGAATGGATTACAAAATAGTCTAGTGAAGGGAGTATGTGCTGATAGTCTTGGATTCATGTGGCTGGCAACTGATGATGGCCTCATTCGATTTGATGGTACCAACTTCACTCAATTCAAAGAAGAGTTACCCAGCAGATATGTGAAAAGCGTCTTTACTACTTCTACAGGAAAGACACTTGCAACTACTGATCTAGGCTTGGTACGGGTGAATGCTCTTCCAAATCACCCTACGTTTAATATTATTATCAAGGGGGATAACTATGCTTCTGATACATTAATGTGGTACCCAAAATCAATCTTTGAATGTAGCGATAAAAAAGTTTGGGTGAGTGATAATCATGCTATTTATAAGTTTGACCCTGATTTGAAACTTATCAATAGATATCAATTTTCAGAGAGAGATTTACCTACAAATTTTCAGCGTTCATTTGCAATATTAGAAGATCCGGTACTTGGGATATATGCTTTTTCGGAAGCAGGCTACTTGTATAAATACAATTCTCGTAAAGATACTTTTGATGAAGTGCCACTTTTGACAACCAATGAGAGGGTTAATGATGCCTTTTTCTTTAAGGGGAAAATAATCGTAGCCACTCAGTCTGGAGTAGTAGAAGTTATTTTAAATAAAAATGGAACCGAAATTTTATCAAAGAAGCTTATACTCCCTATTTATGCTTCTTGTATCACAAAATATAATGATAAAGAATGGATTGCAGGTACGTGGAGTGATGGAGTGTACAAAGTACAAATTCTAAAAGATGACTATAAGTTAGAGAAAATGGACTTCATTAAGCGGAAGGTGATTTCTTCTGTCTTTGTGGATGACTCTCAGAATATTTGGTTATCAACAGATAATGGAGCATTATATTTGAAAGAACAATATTTTAGTTCTCCCTATAAAAAATATACAAACGGTTATATTCAATCAATTATTGAAGACCAAGATAAGGTTATCTTTACAGACGGTAGTACGGTTTATTTTTGTGATAGTCAGACTAATCAGTTATTAGACCAATGGACTATTCCGAGTGAGTTTGGAATAGTTTTAAGGATGATTAGAATCGAAGATGAATATTGGTTTACTACGAACTTAGGTGATTTTCTCGTTTATTCAATTAAAGGTGATTTTTTAAGGAGAATAGAGTGTTCAGAAAATGGAGGAGCAATCTATGATGTAGTTTATTCTCCAAAATTTGGTCTATGGTATTTACAGGATCATAGTGGTTTGTATAACCTTCATCGGATGAAATATCCTTCTTCTTATGATAGAAGTAAAGGGGTGGAAGGGAAGATTAACACCATTAAAATTCTAGATGACCAACTTTACCTTGGAGGAAACAGTGATGAGTCTTATTTTTATAAATTCAATACCAAGTTTCAAAAGTTTGAAAACCTAAGTAAACCTGTAGCGATCACAAGAAATGTAGCCATTGGAATTAACGATTTTTTAAAAGCAGGCGATGATTTTTATCTCGCTACTAACTTTGGATTGGCGAAGTTCTCTGAAGACTCTTTAGTGGATTGTAAAATACCCAATCTAAAATTAGGAGCGGTAAAAGGAGTTGTTCAAGATCATAGGAATAACAATGTTTTTTGGCTTACCAATTCAAATGGGCTTGTAAGGGTTGAGGATTGGAAAGATTATCTAGTGTTTGATGAGATTTCTGGTTTGCCTACCAAAACAATGACCTACAGGGGTATTCTTTTAAGTGAAAATGATGAAATTTGGGTAGGTACAGCCGCTGGTATTGGTGTTTCTAAAAAATTAGTAAGTATACAATCGACTCCCACACCAATCTTTACATCGATTAAAAACTCTAATTTCGATTTCAATCAACTAGATAAACCTGAAATAGCGAAATCCTCTTACATAGAATTTCAGTTTGCAAGTTTATCTTACCCAGGTAATTTGATTCAGTATAAGATCAGATACAATCAAGGTGAATGGAAGAACTTAGGATGGTCTAATAAGTTTATTGTATCGGGACTTGAGACTGGTAAGTATACATTAGAATTAATGGCAAAACAAACTGGGGAGTATCATTGGAGTGAACCTGCCCGTTTTTATTTTGTAGTTTCAGAACGATGGTATCGTACTTGGTATGGTATATTAGGTGCTTTTTCGGTTTTATTTGGAGGTATATTTATTGTTTTTAAACTCTATGATGAGAAAAATCAACATGATAAAGAAATTCTTGAAAAGCTCGTAAGCGAAAGAACAGAGGAAGTAAAACAAAAAAATAAAATCCTTTCAAACCGTGAGTTAATACTAAAAAAGCAAGTCTCTAAATTCATGAACCTTAATAGTGTATTAGAGAAAAGACAGAAGGAAGTAGAGGAACAATTGTTATATGCCAACTCACTTCAGTCTGTAGTTTTACCTTCTTTAGAAAAAATAAATAGACATATTCAAGATTCATTTATTTTATTCATTCCAAAAGAAACAGTATCTGGTGATTTTTATTGGGAAAAAACTTTTGAAGATGAAAACGGAGCGGTTTCTTATTATGTTGTAGGTGATTCCATTGGTCATGGTATTCCTGGTGTAATCCAATCGATTATTGGGTTAGATTTACTGAATGAAGTCGTTAATGATCGAAAAGTGAAAACAAATGATATATTAGAGCAACTCGATATAAAACTGTGTCAAATTGCGGAGAAAGATCCTACTATGATTGGTATGGACTTAGTAGTGTTACGGGTAGTGAAAAATGGTGCCGATATTAATGTTGAATTTTCTGGAGCGAAAAGACCTTTATTTTATATAGAAGACAGTCAATTATTTGAAGTAAAAGGTACTAGAAGGGCAATAGGAGATGAGCCTATGCATGTAAAAGCAAAGGGATTTCAAGTTCATACAATGAAATTTAAGCCAAATACGCTCCTATACCTTACTTCAAACGGTTATTATGACCAATTTAATAGTAAAGAAAAAAGGATTGGTATATCTAAATTTAGGGATTTATTAAGTGGTCTGTCAGATATTGAATCATTAAGTGAACAAAAAGAGTGGCTTAATGATTATTATTTAAGATGGAGGGGTAAAGCAGAACAAATTGATGATATTACAATTCTTGGGCTAAAGTTGTAGTTGGAAGTTGATTGTCTAGTAAGGTACTTTTTTGTTTGGATTGAATATTTTTTTGAAGAAACCAAAGAAAGCGTTTTCTTCCTTCTTATATCTTTTAAGTTCTCTTAAAAGAGCTTTCCCTTTTGAGGGTGCTGTAATAATCATGTCAAATGAATCCGCAGGAAAGTTTTTGTAAATTCTACTTTCGCCCGCATGTCTTCCTCGCTTATAAGCTACTTGTAAAGACTTTTTTTGTCTGTCATAAATCAAGAATTCGATAAGAGTCGATTCTGGAGTGATAATCTTTTCAACGAGTATTTCTCTCATAATTTGTATAGTTTCAACAGGTATTATCTTTGTAAACTCAAGATAATAGATCACATTTTAGTATTATTTTCTGTTATCATCTCCCTCTAACATACTTATGTAACTAAGATACCTAGAGGGGGCTATAATTCCTTCATCTACTAGTTCTAGCACCCTACAATGTGGTTCATGTGTATGGGTGCAGTTGTTATATTTGCAGTCGTGCATCACATCTCGGATTTCTGGGAAAAAATGACCTAATTCATTTTCTTCGATTCCCATAATTCCTAATTCCTTTATACCTGGAGTATCAATTAAATGACCATTGTGGTCTTTCAATTCAAACATCTCAGCAAAAGTAGTGGTGTGCTTCCCCTTATTTGCAAAAAGCGACACCTCATCCGTTTTTTGATGCACATTTGATGCCAATTTGTTAAGAAGGGTTGACTTACCTACACCCGAATGACCAACAAGAAGAGAGGTTTTGTCTTTGATAATGGATTTGATCTCTTCTAGGTTGCTATTCTCTAAAGCAGATATTCTCAAGCATTTGTATCCTAAAGCTTCATACATCTCTTTTAGTTCGTCCAAGTAAGCTCTGCTTTCATCATCTAACAAATCATCCTTATTAAAAGCAATATAAGTTGGTACGTTATATGATTCAGCAGCAACTAAAAAACGATCTATAAATCCTAAAGAAGTTTTAGGTAATGCAAGAGTGGCAATTAAAATAGCTTGATCTATATTAGCTGCAATTGCATGTCCATGGTACTTCTTTCTAGTGGACTGTCTTAGTATGACATTTTTTCTAGGAAGAATATCATGAATAATTACAGTATTTTCAATCTCATCTTCTATGGAATATTCTACAAAATCTCCCACAGCAATGGGGTTTGTCAATTTCATTCCTTTTAATTTCAATTTGCCTCTCAAGCGACCTTGAAAGCTCTTTTTTGTATCACAATCAATAACAGTGTACCAGAGACCAGTTGATTTTGTGATTAAGCCTTGAAGCTTTACAACTTCAACTTTCTCTACTTGTTTTTTCTTTTTTGATGTACTTTTCTTTTTTGCCATTGAGTGATAAAGAAGATAAAATAAAATATTTTAATTAAAAACGAATTCGACTTAGAGTGCAAAAGTACCTTATTTTATTGAATTTTTTACAAGACTCCTTTACAAAAATCTATGATTTTCTCTGTGCTTCCTAAGTTTTCTTCTACATACTTTTTTGTAATATTACCAGTCTTTAAGCGGTAGTGTTTATCATCAAATAATTGTTTCATTTTATTAAAGCATTCTTCTTCATTTTGAAGATTAAAAGCACCTTGTCTTTCAACAAGTTGTACTGCTTCATTAAATTTAGAGTATTCTTTACCGAAAACTACTGGTATTCCAAATGTAGCTGGTTCAAGTATGTTATGAAGGCCTTCTCCAAAAGCTCCCCCAATGTATGCAACATCCGCATACTGATATAACGAAGATAATAAGCCTACGTTATCTATGATGAGTAGATTTTTATCTTTTATGTTATCAGATGTACTATTTGAGTAAGTTATGCCTTTTTTTGAAGAAAAAGTATTAAATATCTCATTAATTTTTTTGTCAGTAATCTCATGTGGAGCCACAATCCACTTTATTCCGCTGAGTGTGTTAGCTGTTTTTTGAAGTGCTTGAATATCCCTGGGCCAGCTACTACCCACTACTACAGTAAATGAATCTTTACTGAAAGTTTCTGCAATTTGATCTACTCTTGGCTTCTGACAAATAGCAGCCACTCTATCAAACCTAGTGTCCCCAGCTATCATTTTGTTGTTGATATTGATAGAAGATAATAGGTCATAGGAGTTCTGGTCTTGAGTGAAGAAGTAATCGAATTGTTTCAACATGTTTTGTTGAAAACCTCCTTTATTTTTAAAGAATGCTTGGTTTGCTCTGAATATTGTGGAAAAGGAAATAATTTGAGCATTTACCTTTTTCAGTTCCTTTAAGTAATTATGCCAAAATTCGTATTTTACAAAAAAAGCAATTTTCGGCTGAATGTATTTTACAAAGCTAGAAGTATTGGATTTAGAATCAATGGGTAGATAATATACATAATCTGCATATTCATAATTCTTTTGTACCTCATATCCACTTGGTGAATAAAAGGTCAAAACGATAGTGTAATGTGGAAACTGTTGCTTGAATGCTTCAATGACAGGTCTTCCTTGTTCAAATTCTCCTAAAGACGCACAATGAAACCAAGCAACAGCTTTTGTGTTATCTGAGAAATCATTCTTTATCTTTTGAATTAAATTTTTTCGACCCTCAACAAACAATTTTGCTTTGGGGTTAAATAAGGCAACTGCACTCATTGCTCCAGAGTAAGCATGTATGCCTAAGTTGTAAAACGCTTCTTTTAACATGATGCAAATTTATAAATTTAAATAATGAATCAATGAAAGAGTGGTTTTACTTAATTATGATTTAGTGTATTCTTAAAATTTAATTCAATGACTACAGCTCGTAAACCTTTAAAATCTGTTTTAACTCTTTTCTAGCTAAAAATATTCTATTTTTTACGGTTCCGATTGGAATGTTTAAGCGTTCTGAAATCTCGTGATATTTAAAACCTCTGAAATACATTACGAAAGGTCTTTTATAAATTTCCTCTAAATCTTCTATTGCTGTTTGAATGTCATCCATAGCAAAGTTACTGTAGGCAGCATTCTTTTGTTCAATATTAGTGCTGTTGATGAAGTGTAAATTATCAGTAGTGTCGATGAAAGTCTTTCTTCTTGATGTTTTTTGATAATCTGTTAAGAAAGTATTTTTCATGATGGTGAATACCCAAGCTTTCAAATTTGAGCCCGTAGTAAATTTTTCTTTGTTTGAAAATGCCTTCAACATTGTTTCTTGGATTAGGTCTTTTGCGTTGGAGTGATCTTTTGTCAGCTTCATTGCAAAGGGTTCCAATGAAGGTATCAAAAACTGTATGTGATTATTAAATTCTACTGCTGTCATGATATTGTGTTTAACGATTTGGTGATTTGTTTAAACAATAATAGAGGTTAAAAATTTATTATCAAAATTTTGTTTAATAAAAATATTAAATAGTTAAACAAAAATGAAAAATCATTGATTTTGTCATATTTACAGAGCTTGTTTAATCGATTCATTATGTCGAAATTGGTTGAAAACAAAGACTTAACGACGATGCTATTACAAACTATTTCTATCCTATTCTGGGGATTTTATGCCCATGTGACAATCAACACTGAGGCAGTGTTAATACTTCCACAAGAATTATTTCCTTTCTACAAAAGTCAACTTTCAGAAATTAAAAAAGGAGCCGTAAGACCTGATCAGAGAAGAGGTTTATTGGAACGAGAAGGAGGTAAGCATTATATTGATATTGAGCACTATTCTGATTCAATACTATTAAAAACAATGACTTATGACGAAGCTTTGCTGATTTATGGTGAAAAACATTTGATAGAAAATGGTGAAGCTCCATGGAATCTTATCCGTTATTACTACATGTTAAGAAAAGCTTTTGAGGACAGAAATGAGAAACTGATTATTAAGTATTCCAGTGAGGTGGGACATTATTTAGCAGATCTTCATGTTCCGTTGCATACCACCGAAAATTATAATGGACAATTGACAGGACAGATAGGTATACATTCATTTTGGGAATCGACTTTACCTGAACACTTTGGAAATTACTATTCATTTTCGGGTTTAGAACCTTATTATATTGAAGATATCAAAGAAACGGTATGGCAAATCATGCGAGAATCCCATGCTTTGGTTGATAAAGTGTTGAAGGATGAGCGGGTAATCGTTAAACAATTGCCGTCAAGCTCAGGCATGACAATTAAAAGAAGAGGAAGGAGGCTTGAAATACAGGCTTCAGAGGAGTATGCAAAAGCTTATCATGATCAATTAGGTGGAATGGTTGAAAATAGAATGCAACTTGCCGTTCAAAGAATTGCGTCTTTCTGGTATACTTGCTGGATAGATGCAGGTCAACCAGAACTTAACAAAACCAAAAACACTATTGAATAATTCAATGAAATATCCGAAAAGTTTAATTGAAAAAATATTATTGTTAATGTTGAACTTTTCTTGAAAAGAAGAAGTTATATTGGTTATAGTTTTGTTAACCATCCAATCATGAAAAAATTACTCTTTCTCATTTTATCATTTACTTTCTTATGTGCTTCATGTCAGAAAGAAAATGAAACAACTCAAAATGTTCCTTCTTCTGAGGAAGGATTTGAATCAATCCAAGTAGACCCATCCTTTGACTATTCTACAAACGCAAATTTCCTGTTCTCAGTTGAACAAGAATACACTGATTCCAACTTGCCTATAGAAATTTACACTTCGAATTCATTTGAAGAGGGCGAACTTATTAGTGAGGTAGCCATAAAAGGATCTGAGTCTTTCACTTCAACTTACAATCTAAATAAAGGGTTGAAAAAAGTATACATCAAAGTAAATAAGATAGGGGTACCTCAATTTTACGAGTTTGATGTACAGCCAGGTTTAAACCGCTTAGTCGTAAACGAATCATCGATTTATGATAATACTATTGAAGATGTAGCAAATTCATCTGCAAGAATGAATTACAGTGGGTCGCTTTACGATACGTATGGAGGATGGAACGCTCAAGGTTTACCTAATTATTTAACTGACCCTGATACGGTTCCACAAGCCTTATTAGATGATATCGATGCTTCATTACCAGAAAGAAGACCTGTACCTACGTACAATCCCGACTACCTTGTGGACGTGAATTATGATAGTAGAGTCACGGACTCATGTGATATTTGGATCACTTTTGTGCATGAAGGTGCTGGCTGGAGAAACTCTTTGGCGTATTATACCTATACAACAGGTTCACCTCCTCAAACAACGGATGACATTGATAGTATCAAAGTCGTCTTTCCAAATGTTTCTTTCTTGTATTCAGGTGGTCAGTTAGAAACAGGCCATAAAATTCATTTAGGTACTTTTGCTCCCAATACTTCAATTGGTTGGGTATTGATACCGAATGGATGGCAAAGTAGCTCCTCTCAAGCGTTTTATAGAAATGATGTTAAATTCAGTAACTATCAATTAAATACTGTATCAGCAGAAGGTTTTAGACAACATATGGTTGCTCTAAAGGATGTGGATAGGGAAATAATCTTACTTGGTTTTGAAGATATCACAAGACCTAGCGGAGATAACGATTTCAACGATTGTATTTTCTACTTGACCAGTAATCCATTTAATGCCATTGATACGGGAGATATTGGTGACATTTCTGAAGCTGAAGATTCAGATGGAGATGGTGCATATGATCATGAAGAGGAATATCCTGATGACCCAGAACGAGCATATAATGTTTATATCAACAACAGAACCAACTATTCTACGTATGGTTTTGAAGATATGTGGCCTGAGAAAGGAGATTATGACTTTAATGATGTAGTCATTGGAGTGAACTACAAGAAAGTAGTCAACACAAGTTACTATATTAAAGATATTGTGATGCAAAGTGAATTGTATGCAATAGGTGGATTTTATCACAATGGTTTTGGAATAGAGTTTCCATTTAATGCCACTACAGTCAATTCTATTTCAGGGCAAATATTAGATAAAGGCGTAGTGAATGTAGGATCTAACGGAACTGAAGTCGGTAATACAAAAGCTACAGTCATCTTTTTCGAAGACGCCTACTCTTTAATGTCGTCAAGTGATGTTTTAGTAAATGTGAAACAATCTGGCAATTATGTTACACCGCATCAGTTTACAATTACCATGGATATGAACATTGGCCAAGTGCATAACACGGCATTTACGAACTTCCCGAATCCATTTATTTTTGTAGATCAAGATAGGGGAAGAGAGGTTCATATGCCAAATCAACCACCTACACAATTGGCAAATGCTGATTTCTTTGAAACGTATGATGATGTAACAGATCCAGAGGCTAGTATTTACTACAAAACATCCGCTAATCATCCATGGGCAATTAATGTAGTCGCGGAAAAATTCTATTATCCTTATGAAGGAGTTGAAGTGTCGAATGCTTATAATCATTTTAAGAGTTGGGCAGAATCAAGTGGAAATACTTATTCTGATTGGTTTAAATCAAAATCAGGATATAGAAATAGTGAAAAGATTTATCAAAGACCTTAAGCATTAAAAATTAACCTTTTAAGCCTCAAGCATCGTTCTTGGGGCTTTTTTTATATCATTTATATGCGTTTTTTTGTATTGAAAATTTAAAAGAGAAGAATCTAAACATAAATACATGGCCTTTTGAAGAGACAGGCTATTGTTAATACTACAGAGATGTTCAATAATTATTATTTCCTCAGACAGCTGAGTCAGGCATTAAAAGAAAGATTAGTAGGGATGACCCTTGGCGCTTGTTTTAGCCAAAGTAAGGACGAATTGATGATTGGTTTTTACAAAGGTGTACAAGAACAGTGGATCAGAGCATCGCTGATACCTAATTTCAACTTACTTACTTTTCCATTAGACTATCAAAGAAAAAAAGTAAATAGCATAGACCTTTTTAAGGATGCTATTGATCAAGAGGTGGAAGATATTATCCAATATCATAATGAAAGAGCCTTTTTGGTAAAAATGACAAACGATTGGGGGATTTTGTTCAAAATGTATGGCAATAGATCCAACATACTCTTGATTCATGAAGGTGAGGTACATTCCATTTTTCAGAAAAGGCATATCGAAGATCAAAATATGGAGATTAATGCCTTGGATAGAACTATTGATCAGTCTAAAGAGGCTTTCTTTGAAGGAGGAATAAAAGCTACTTTCCCTACTTTAGGTCGTGAAGCTAATGCCTATTTAGAATCTCAAGGTTTTAATGATGTCTCTCCTGACGAACAATGGACAAGACTTTCTGATTTAGTCAAAAAGCTGGAGTCACCACACTATTATGTGGAAGAAAAAGACGAACAAGTTCAGTTTTTATTATTTCAGCTGGAAGATGCTAAAACGTTATTGGAGTCTGCTCATCCCATAGAAGCAGCCAATGAGTTTTACTACCGATTTTCGAAGCGATTTTTTGTTGAAAGAGAAAAGGGTCCTCTTATCAAAGAAATAGACAAGAGACTGAAACAGTCAAAAAGCTATTTGAAAAAGCATTATGCAAGGTATGAGGAATTGACAGAGAGTGCTCGATTTGAGGAAATAGCCAACATTATTATGGCTAATCTTCATAATATTCCACCCCGAACGAAGAAGATTACATTATTTGATTTTTACAATGAGGAAGACATTAAAATTAAATTGAATGAACTTCATACTCCTCAAAAAAATGCGGAAACCTATTACCGTAAAGCAAAAAATCAGAAGCTGGAAGTCAAAAATCTAGAAGCTAATATTCAGCAGAAGGAAGATGAAATGGAGGAACTGAAGGTACACCGTGATGCTCTTGGTCAATTTGAAATGGTTCGAGAAATCAGAAAGTACATTAAAGCTCATTCTTTACAGAAGTTGCAGAAGAATGAACCTATTTTTCCATTCAGAAAATTTGAATACAAAGGATTTGAAATTTGGGTGGGTAAAAATGCAGTGAATAATGATCTTTTAACGCAGAGGTATGCCCATAAAAGAGATCTTTGGTTACACGCCAGAGATGTGGCAGGGTCACATGTTGTGGTAAAATGGAAGTCTAAACAACCTACTTTTCCTGTCAATGTGATTGAAAAAGCAGCTTCTCTAGCCGCTTATTATTCACAAAGAAAGACGGATACACTTTGTCCGGTGATTTATACACCAAAAAAGTTTGTCAGAAAAAGAAAAGGAGATCCTGCAGGTTTGGTCGTTGTGGATAAAGAGAAGGTAGTATTGATAGAACCGGCACCATTTTCAGAAGGTTTAAACTAAATGAATATTAAACTATCTGACAAACCGCGTAATTTTTTAATATACTATTTATGAAATAGTAAATAATTTGACTGAACTATTAACTTTGTGGATTATACACAAATTGAAATCACAAAATTCATGAGCAATAATAAAGAACACTTAGCATTTGGAAAGAAAAATTACATGTGGATGCTTATCGGTATCCTGTTAATTGCCTTAGGCTTTTTTGTAATGTCATTGGAATCAGCACCAATGGGATTCGGTGTTTTAGGTTTAACAGTAGGGCCAATCATCGTAATGAGCGGTTTTGGTTTGAACTTTTATGCCATTCTAGTCAACTCAAAATCCAAAGACGTTTCAGAATAAATTAGCTAACAAACCATATTAATTTAAATTATCAATGAATATTTTTGAAGCCATTGTTCTTGGTATTATCCAAGGTCTAACGGAATTCCTACCCGTAAGTAGTAGTGGTCACTTAGAGCTTGCCAAGGTAATACTAGGGGATACTAGTGTTGCAGAAGAAAGTATGATGATGACTGTTGTACTTCACTTTGCGACAGCATTGTCTACAGTGGTTATTTTTAGGAAAGAAATTTTAGAGATCTTAAAAGGGTTATTCCAATTTAAATGGAATGAGCAAACACAATTTTCTTTAAAGATCATTCTTTCAATGATTCCAGCTGCCTTTGTAGGTGTATTTCTAAACGATCAAATCGAACAACTTTTTGGAGGTGCAGTATTGCTAGTAGGGTGCATGTTAATTGTAACCGCTGTATTATTAATACTAGCCGATAAGGCAAAAAATACCAACAAAAGTGTAGGTTATAAAGAGGCGATTATTATTGGTATTGCCCAAGCCATTGCCATTTTACCAGGTATTTCAAGATCAGGTGCAACGATTTCTACGTCAGTTTTATTAGGAATTGACAGAGAGAAATCTGCCCGTTTTTCATTCTTGATGGTAGTACCTTTGATTTTTGGTAAAATTGCGAAAGATATATTAGACGGAGCATTTTCATCTACTTTTGAGGTAGTTCCAATGACTGTTGGTTTTGTAGCTGCCTTTTTTACAGGAATGGTTGCTTGTACATGGATGATTTCATTAGTGAAGAAGTCAAAATTGATGTACTTCTCTATTTGGTGTGCAAGTGTAGGAACAATTGCTATCGTCTATTCTTTACTTAATTAAGATATAAACAAACAGTATGCAGGATTTTGATTTTGTAGCAGGAGAAACTGTATTGGTGGATAAGCCATTGGAATGGACTTCCTTTGGTGTAGTGAAAAAGTTACGCTGGGAAATGAAGGTGAAGAAAGTAGGGCATGCAGGTACTTTGGATCCTTTGGCTACAGGGCTTTTGATATTGTGTACAGGAAAAAAAACAAAGACAATAGATCAGATTCAGGGTCAAATTAAAGAATACGAAGGCGAAATGGTCATTGGCGCCACTACACCTTCTGTTGATTTGGAAACTGAAGTTGAAAATGAAGTAGATTTCAGTCATATCACTGAAGAAAATATTTACGATCTATTGCCTCAATTTACAGGGAAGATCATGCAAGTTCCGCCAATGCACTCTGCGATTAAAGTAGATGGTGTGAGAGTTTATAAACATGCTCGAAAAGGAAAGGAAGTGAAGATTGACCCTCGTGAAATTGAAATAAAAGAATTGGAAATCACTGCTATTGATTTTCCAAAAATTCAATTCAGAATGGTTTGCTCTAAAGGAACTTATGTAAGAAGTTTTGTGAGAGATTTTGGAGAAGCTCTAGGTGTCGGAGCCTATATGTCAGCACTGCGAAGAACAAAAATCGGAGAGTATGACGTAAAGGATGCGAAGACCGTTGACGAGTGGATTGAGGTCATCAGAGATTGGAGAAACCGACAAGAAGTAGAGGAGTAAGAGCATGCATTAATCATGCTCTTATTCTTTGTGATATCATATATTTAATGCTTGTAATTGATAACAGCGATTTTTGAATGAAAGTACATTACGGTATAGAAAATTTCACCCCTTTAAAGAGGGCAACAGTAACAAGTGGTACTTTTGATGGTGTACATTATGGACATCAGCAGATCTTGACACATCTTAGAGAAGTGGCTAAAAAAGATCAGTCAGAAACGGTATTAATTACTTTCTGGCCTCACCCAAGGTTTACTATTCAACCTGAAGAAGCTAGGAAATCATTAAAGCTATTAACGAACCTTGAAGAAAAAATTGAACGATTACAGTTAGAAGGCATCGACCATTTGATTGTAATAGAGTTCAATGCAGACTTCTCTCAAATGACCTCAATGGACTTTGTGAGAAAAATATTAATTGAAAAAATTAATACCACCAAACTTGTAATCGGTTATGACCATCGTTTTGGAAGAAACCGAGAGGGAGGTTTTGAATACCTTAAAGCCCATCAAGAAGAATTTGGCTTTGAAGTAGAAGAAATCACAAAACAGGAAATTGAAAATGCAGCGGTGAGTTCTACAGCCATTCGTAATGCATTATTAGAAGCCGGTGATGTTCGTTTGGCGAGCAAGTATTTATGTTATAATTATAGTTTTGAGGGAACGGTTGTCAGTGGCAATAAGATTGGAAGAAAGATCGGTTTCCCTACTGCAAATATCCAACTTTTAGATCAGTTTAAATTACTTCCTAAATCCGGTGTTTATGTTGTAAGGATTTTAGTGGGTGAGGTTTGGTACAATGGTATGATGAATATCGGAAGAAGACCAACTGTAACAAAAGGGATTCAGCAAACTATTGAAGTCAATATTTTTGACTTTTCATCTGATATTTATGATCAACAAGTCAAAGTAGAATTTGTAGACCATATTCGTGATGAGATGAAATTTGATGGAGTAGAAGCATTGATCGAACAACTTCATGCAGATAAAAAAGTAGCTCAATCAATGCTGTCAAAAATTTAATTTATCCTTTCTTTTATTGCTCTGTTTTAAAAGCAATCCACTTTTTTATTTCATCTAATAGCAAAGGAGAAAGAGTTTGTTCAATTTGACCATACTCGTTAGGTAATCCTGTAGAACATTCTTGAAAGAGGTGATTCAAACCCTCCAATTCCAATATTGTTACATCCTTGTTACCTGCTTTGTTTAAGGCAGCTTCTATTGCAGGTAAGTTTTGAGAAGCGACCACCTGTACGTCTTTGGAGCCATTTAATGCTAATACTGGGCATTTTACATTTTGGAAATAAGTAGAAGGGTCCAATCTTATAAATTCCAAGAACCAAGGCGTTGATATTGATTGAACAATAGTATGTATTTGTTGGTCGCTCACTTGAGCATTAAGCTGATGTTTGAAATATTCTTTTAAGCGGTCGTAAATAGGTTGTTCTTTTCTGAGGATCATATCATACGCTTCTCCAAACATTTTTTGATTTTGAGCAACTAATGGAGCTGGGAGTAGACTTTTTTCTTCAATAACTTTCTTCTGAAGAAGCATTAAATCTTTACCATTAACGCCTGGACTTGCCATTAATATCATAAATCCGATTTGAGGAACTTTTTCATTGGCAACAGCAGCAATAATACCTCCTTCACTATGTCCTAATAAACCGATTTTTTCAGGATCAATATCAGCTCTTTTTTCAAGGAAGTGAAAAGCTTCTACAACATCATCTGCAAAATCATAGGTTGTGGCACTTGCAAAATTACCGGTAGACTTTGCGGTTCCTCTATCATCAAATCGTAATACTGCAAACCCACTTCTTGTTAATTGATCCGCTAATAACAAAAAGGGTTTATGGCCTAAAATTTCTTGGTTTCTATCTTGCGGTCCACTGCCAGAAATTAAAATGACGGCAGGGTACTTTTTATGTTCTTTAGGGCGAGTAAGAGTACCACTTAAAGTGATATCGCCATTCTGAAAAGTCACGTTAGTTGAAATATAAGGAAATGGAGCTTGAGGTTCTTGAGGTTTTGGTTGATCAAGTACAACTTCCAAACTTTTCTTTAGGTTCAGTGAAAGAGAAGCTCCTCCTTGTTGGAATGTTCCTTCAATATGGTCATCATCTAACACATTGCCTACATACTTTATACCTAGGTTAGGCAATTCTACTGTTAAAAAAGGATTTTGGTATTGTACACTATGGATAGGTATACCTTTTCCTCCCTGTTCAGGAACATCCATAGTGCCTGAAAAACGGTTGTTTTCATGTTTGATATGAAAGATAATCGTTAGTTTTCCGGTAGGAACTTCTAATTCGCCTTTCCAGGGACCTACTAAATTTTGAGCTTGCATTGGGCTGCATAATAGAAAAATTAAAAGGAAAATATTTACTGAAATGATGTTTCGTTTCATCTTTTTATTTAATTGGTAATGAATATTTTAACGGATAGGACGGGAGTTAGAGCGATCTATTTTTCTTTCTTCCTGTACCCTTAAATTGAAAATATTCTTATTTAATAATGATTAAGTATTCACATTGAAGTGTAATAGTAAAGTTTACATCTGCAATTGTATCATTTAATTATAAAATTAAATTTTGTGAAGAGACTAAAAATGCTATATTTGTAAATATATGTAAATAATTATAATTTAACGTGACTGACTATGGTACATCAAATTAAAAAATTGTTGACAAGTCATAGCTACTTTGGTTTAGGTCTACTTTTAGGATTATTATTAGGTTACTTTTTAGCATTTGTCGTAGTTAGCTATTATTTAAATTAGAGTATTAGATAGTATTTATTTAAAACAATTTCAATTGTTCCTGTGTGTTTTCAGGTTCATCATCATTACTGCTAAAATTACTGACACTAATACCTAGAAGTCTTACATTGAACTTTTGTGGTTCAAGATCATCTAACAAGTGATAAGACTCTTGCAATAAAAAGTTGTAGTTGATAATTCTTTTTTCGAAGGTCTTACTTTTTGTATGCGATTCAAAATTGTGAAGCTTTACTTTTACAGTTAAAGTTTTACCATATTTATTGGCATTTTTGATTCTATTCCAAAGAATCTCAGCAATCTTACTTAAGTGCTGTTTCATGGTGCCAACATCAGCTATGTCTTTGGAGAAGGTGCGCTCTGCACCAATCGATTTCCGTTCACGAGAAGGTTTTACTTTTCTATTGTCGATACCTCTCACAATATGATAGTAAAACTTTCCACTTTTTCCGAAAGTATCAATAAGGTGTTCTAATGGCCATTTTTTAAGATCATTTCCTTTGAAGATACCTAACTTTTTCATTTTGTCGGCCGTTACACTTCCTATCCCATAAAATCGGTCAATTTGTAATTTTTCTAAGAAATCAATTGCTTCTTCAGGGAGAATAACCGCTAATCCATTGGGCTTATTGATGTCAGATGCTGTCTTGGCCAAAAACTTATTATAAGAAACTCCAGCACTTGCCGTTAAATTAAGTGAGTCACTAATTTTTTTTCTAATTTCTTCTGCAATCTGGATCGCAGAGGCAATTCCTTTTTTATTTTCAGTGACATCCAAGTACGCCTCATCTAATGATAATGGCTCAACAAGGTCTGTATATTCATAAAAAATCTTTCTGATTTGTTCTGATACCGCTTTGTAGACATGAAATCTCGACTTCGTAAAAATGATTTGAGGACACTTTCTGTAAGCCAAAGAAGAGGGCATAGCAGATCGGACACCAAACTTACGAGCTTCGTAGCTTGCTGCTGCCACGACACCTCTTTCTCTGCTTCCACCAACAGCTACAGGTTTGCCTCTGAGATGAGGGAAATCTCTCTGTTCAATAGAAGCAAAGAAGGCGTCCATATCAATATGTATGATCTTACGTATCAATGTTGAACCAGCTATTAATCAAAATAACGAACATCATAGCTTTTAGAAACAAATTCAATAGTTTCCAAATCAGCCATTTTATTGACATAAACTGACATTACAAAAAAGATGTTTGCCATGGTGTTTAATAGGTCGGGTACGAGACCATCTACTTTCACGTCCTCAAATTTTGCGATTTTGTAAGCCCAACGAGTCGAACTTTTACTTTTGGAGCGACAAAGGTTAAGCATACCTGATAATTCAGTGCCAAGAGGAAGGCTAAACATTTTAGTTTCTTTCTCTACCATTGCCTGATATTTATCATGTATAGCAATGGCTCTATCGATGTCTTCTGGAGTAACAGCTACATTCCCTCTTATTGATCCATTGACGTGGTAAGCCATTTCACAAAGCCAAATTAATTCTTTCTTCATTTCTGGAAATTGACCTGCTTTTGAGTAGGCGTATCCAATATGACTTGCTAAAGAATCAGTTTCAACTTCAAAGTCACACTTAAAACTTGTTTCCTTAAGGTAAGGATAACACATTCTAACTTTTTTACTCATGATAATGAATTTGTAAGGTGGTTTATTTTCAACAAAAATACCTTAGATTTTCTATTCAAAAAATGATAGTGATATGTTTATTCTAAAAAGTAAATCGGTAATTTAACGCTGGTTCATTTTTGTTTTGTGAAAGAATCTGAATTTTCTCTGTTCCGAAATGGTTTTTTGATACTATCTACTTTAATTTGTGTGATATCAAACTAAATTAAAATGAGAAAATTAGCGTTATTTCTAATCAGTTTACCCTTCATTGCTTCGTGTTCTAAAGACATTGAACCCTTAGGAGGAAATTTTGATAAAGTACTATACAGTGAAAGTAGAGATACTTTATACATCTATCATTCCAATACAAACTTTGAAGTCTATATTAATTCAACGAATGAGTTTGTCAAAGGAGCATGGCAAAGAGTGTCAATGTCTTCTGATGGTGATCAAACAATATTGACAGCTTCTGGTCTAAAACGAAAAGCATGTGATGGAATTGCTATCTCTTCTTTTCCTGCATTAGAACAAGATATTAATTTACTTGAAGAAGCTCCAGAAGATGAATTTGTCTATTGTGATTAAGTACACTGTAAACTAAGTTTTCGAATATTTATGATTTTTAGAAATCAGGAGATTTCTGTTGATCTGTAGGACACGAATGACGCTGACGCTTAACATTCGCGCCATTGAGTTTTCTACCATTTTAGTTGGGTAGTTTTCCCTCTGGCCTTGAAGGGAAAAGCGCTAAGAATTTCATGAATTGAGCCGTTAAGAATGATTTTCTTGTTTGAGCGCAGCGAGTTTAAAATCATTTAGGCGAGAGGAATGGAATTTAGCTTTTGACTTCTAAGCCTAGATTTTTTGCTTCGTTTTTCATCAATGGAAAAATGAAGAAGAAAGAAGCTTGAAATTTGACGGTAATTTAGTTTACAATACGTTAAATATTGAAGGCAGTCATTATAAAAAAAGCTCTTCCTTTTCATTTTGTAAAAGGAAGAGCTTGGTTTATATCTTTTATTGTGAATTATCGAATCACTGCAAATTTTCCAACATTTTTCTCTACTCCATCAAGGTCAGTAGCGAAAATAAAATAAACACCTGTGGCAGGTTTTGTACCGCTGTCTAATCTCAAGTTCCATGAAGTACTACCCCCATAAGATTTCCCATCCCAAACGATATTTCCTGCCGTGTCAGTAATTTTTACACTAGCGTTATCCACTAAACCGTTTATTGTTAAAACACCATTATAATTGGGTCTCACTGGACTCGGAAATACAGTAATATTATCAATCGTTCTTGAAGGTTCGGTAGCATCTGATCGGTAAGAAACAACACCGTTTTCAGTACCGATAAATACTTCTCCGGTACTAGGTTGTATTCCAATAGTTTTAATTTCATTGGACAAAAGCGGAGAATTATCTTGAGTAAAGTATTCAAATAGCTGTCCACCATCTTTGCTGAAGAGCCAAAGGCCATTACCTGTACCAATCCATTTTCTATTTCCTCCATCTATACCATAACTCAACACTCTTTCCCCCCTTAATAGCGGAAAGCCATCAAAACGAGGTAAGGCTACTGAAAACTCACTGACTTCAGAAGGTGAGAAACCAAAATATTCAGCACTTCCATCTTCTGTACCTATCCACATACTTCCACTGTTATCCAATTGTATGGTAAAAACTACATTCGAAGGAAGTCCACCGCTCGTTTGGTCAGTAGTCAAAAAACGAGTACTACCATCTTTATAAGTAAGTACTCGGTTATTATCCAATATAAACCACACATCATTTTGAGTGGAGTTCTGAGTTGCTATGGCAGCGGAACTTAAGCTTGAATTTCTTGTGTGTGTCCAACTTCCCTCAGTATCTCTTTGGTGGATATAAAATTGGGAGCTCGTCCATAAGTTGCCAAAAAAGTCAAAAGAAAGGCTTTTAAGATTAGCATCCGTTCTGCCATCTAATAGAAATGGCGATTTGATCACTTCAAAGGATTCTTCATTGAGATTGTACGCTAGAAGTCCATCACCATTACTTGCAAAATAAAGCGTATTTTCAAAGGCATTGAAGGTCACACCATAAAAAGGAGCCGTGGTGGGAATAGTGATGACTGACGTTTTATTTTCAGAAGTATAATTGATCCAATGACCATTTTCAAAGATTGAGAAACTTCCTACTGTTACGTTAGGGTCATCTGTAGATGGGATCATTACTATTTTATCATTAGCATTGATGATCTGTCTTGCAACTGGAAATAATGGCCCTGAAGGAGCGAAGCCTTGAATTTCTTCCCCATTTGCAGAGATTGAAACAAGTCCACTTGTATTATCGGCTACCCAAGCTCTTCCTTCTTCATCGTCTAATAATTGTCTAGGAGCAGGAACTTTAGAATCGGACCAAGTGGTTACCCGATCTTGATCGTCAATTCTGTAGATTTCATCTTCGGCTACAAGCGTGATGTCATCTCTCCAGAAATCAAGCAAGTAAACATTCTTTGAGTAACTCAACACAGTTGATGAGGTTTCATCAGCATATTTTCTTAATTCATTGACTTGGTTGTTGGTGTAGTACAACGCATCACCTGCCCATAGTACTGATCTTGTCGAGAATGAAGTAGAAGGAATAATTAAATCCCAATTATTAAAATCTTGCTTATTGACACTTTCATCTGTAGAAGCACTCTTTATACCTTCATTAGAAGCAATGTAAATTAATTCTTCACTGAATGTAATATCAAAAACGGCATTTTCAGTACCATTTTGACCAATGAAATCATACGTTTCTTCAATGGTAAAATTATCCGTATTGATTTTAGCAACACCAAAACTTGCACAAACGTAGAGATAGCGTCCATCAACTCTTAACCCATAAAACACCTTGTTAGGGTATGAGGTGTTGAGTAAGGTTCTCATGTTTACAATTTCTTCATCGGTAATAAAATCTAGGTTGCCATTTGCATAAAGTACAATCAGTTGGTCTGATGGTGCAGCATAGCCTAATGCTAGAATATTGGTATCACTTAATCCATCATCTTTTGTAAGAGTGGTGATAATGCTATTATTTCGACCATAAGAAAATAGGGCATTATTGGAAGCACAGAAAACTTCATTGTCTGTGATGGCTACAGAATGAGCATTACTAAAGTTGAGGTGTGAGCGCCAAGTTTTTACAGGAATATTTTGTGCCCAACCAAAATTAGACGAAATGACAAATAAAATTAGTACATTAAAGAATGTAACTTTAAAAAATGATCTCATGAAGATTATTGATGTTTAGAATTAGCAAGATAATAATCTGTTAACACTAAACTTTGAAAAAACCCGAAAATTTAGAAAAAACTATTTAACGCAAACGGTTGAAATTTTTTTCAACTTTTTAATAATCATAAATCAAATTATGTTTGTGTTAATTAAAACTGCAGAATATCGTAAGTATGAAAATTGAAAAAGCTGGCATCTTGGCCATTTTAGTTTCTTTATTAGGAATGGGTTGTACTCCTATGGAAGAGAGTACGACACTAGTTCAACAAGCTAGTATTCCGAATATGAAGCCCGCTAAAGAAGTAAAGTTAAAAACAGTGGAACCTGCATATTGGTGGGCAGGTATGAAAAACGAAACTGTTTTGTTAGTGATTCACGGTAAAAATATTGCCACTTCTTCGGTAGAAATTAAAGAAGAAGGAATCGGAATTGAAAGTGTGAATACGCAAGACAATCCTAACTACTTATTTTTGAATTTAAATATTGCAAATGCGAAAGCTGGAAAATATCCTATTTCTTTCAAAGCAGGAGCAAAAGAGTTGACGTATGAGTTTGAATTAAAGCCTAGAAATAAGGCAACAAAAGCTCAAGGTCTTACTGCACAAGACGTAATGTACTTGATTATGCCGGATCGTTTTGCAAACGGCAATCCAGCCAATGATTCTCAAGCAGACTTAACGCAAAAAGCCAATCGTAAGGACAGAGATGGAAGACATGGTGGAGACATTGCAGGTGTAACTTCAAAATTAGATTATTTGGATGATCTTGGTGTAACAACAGTTTGGTTAACACCTTTCTTAGAAAACAATCAGCCAGATTGGTCTTATCATGGTTATGCTATTACTGATTTTTACAAAGCAGACGGACGTCACGGTACAAATGCGGAGTACAAAAATATGGTAGATGAAGCCCACAAAAGAGACATGAAAGTGGTGATGGACCTTGTATTCAATCATATCGGTAATGGTCATGACTGGATGAAAGATCTTCCTGCAAAAGATTGGATTCACGAATGGAAAGAGTTTACAAAGACCAACTACAAAGGTGAAGCTTTATCGGATCCAAACGCTTCTGATTACGATAAAAAAATCATGACAGATGGTTGGTTTGACGGTCACATGCCTGATTTAAATCAAGGAAACCCTTATTTAGCAAGATACTTAATGCAAGCTTCTGTTTGGTGGATTGAGTATGCAGGTATTGATGGTATTCGTATGGATACATATCCTTACAACAAAAAAGAAATGATGTCAGAATGGGTGTCTTATGTATTGAGCGAGTACCCTGATTTTTATATTGTAGGTGAAACTTGGTTGCCGGGTGCTACTTGGGAGTCGTATTGGAAAGCAGGTGGAAACAATCGTGATGGATTTGTATCAACTTTAAAATCAGTTTCTGACTTCCCTGTTTGGGACGCTTTGAATAGAACTTGGAGAAATAACTGGAGTATTACAGAGGTGTATAAGACATTAACAGAAGATTTCTTATATGATGATGCCAACCAAAACAAAATCTTCATGGATAACCATGATGTTGACAGAGCGTTTGGTGTTTTCAATAAGAATATTCCTAATATGAAATTAGCAACTTCTTTCTTATTGACGACAAGAGGTATTCCTCAAATTTTCTATGGTACTGAAATCTTGATGGGTAAAGGTGGGCACCATGGTGACTTGAGAGAGGATTTCCCAGGTGGATGGGCAGGTGACAAGCGTGATGCTTTCACAGAAGCTGGCCGTACAAAAAAAGAAAATGATTACTTCAACTACATGCGTTCTATCCTTCAATGGAGAAGAACTTCTAAGGCAATTGCTGAAGGTAAATTAAAGCATTGGGTACCTTTCAATGAAGTATATGCTTATGCAAGATATACGGATAGTGAAACAGTATTTGTAATCTTGAACAACAACAAAGAGGAGCAAACATTCACAACGGATCGCTTCTCTGAGGTATTGAAAGGGAATGCAAAAGGCAAAGATATCTTGACAGGTAAGACAGTAACTATTGGAAGTGAATTTACAATTCCTGGTAAAACAGCAATGATTATTGATTTAGGTAAATAAGTACTTAATAAAATAATCTGAAAATAGATAAAGATAGAGCTAAGGTGAATTCCTTGGCTCTATTTTTTTTGTAAATAAAATTGTAAATTATGATTAAGTACTAATTTTTAACGTACAATATTGAAGGGTGATAGAACAGACTGATGTTTTATACATTCATAGTACAGATTCATTTTTTATAACAAATAGACAAGACAATTTGATGAGCGATTGGCAAGATAAATTAAGACAGAGACTATCAGAACCTAAACCAGGTCGTGATGCACACGATAAGATGTCGTCTTTAAAAAGACAAGACGAAACACCTTTTGATATCCCTACTACAGCAAGAAAAGCAGCAGTATTGATTTTATTGAAAGAGGAAGAAGATTCATTGATTTTTCCATTAATTCAGCGTCCATCTTATGATGGAGTACATAGTGGTCAGATGGCTTTCCCTGGAGGGAAATATGATGATTCTGATGAAGATTTAATAGAAACAGCCTTAAGAGAATGCTATGAGGAAATAGGTGTGAGTGTGGAGAGAAATAAAGTATTAGGAACATTATCGGATATCTATATTCCGCCTTCAAATATGCATGTAGTACCTGTAGTGGCGAATTATAGCGATGTTTTTCAATACAATATTGATGAATACGAAGTGGATAAAGTAGTAGAAGCATCCATTAGTCAATTACAAGATATCAATAACCATAAAGAACATATTGTTGATTTGGATAATGGTGTGAAGTTTAAAACGCCAGCTTTTGATGTTTATGGACATACTGTTTGGGGAGCTACTGCTATGATGTTGAGTGAATTATTAATGATTATAGAGAAAATATAATCTCTCTTTCAGCTCAATTACCTTGACCTAATTTACCATTTTATTGACCTAATATTCCAATTTAATCCTTTTGTAATAGCCGTACTTTGTACTATCGAAAATCAATAATCGCTATTACTATTATGAAAAATAAATCAAAACAAAACACAAGGATTTTAATTACGGGAGCAAATGGAGGAATGGGTTTAGAAACAACCAAAATTCTCTTCGATAAAGGATATGGTAGTATTTTGATGGCTTGTAGAACCAAAGAAAAAGCACAACAAGCAAAGCATAAAATTTTATTAAATGCAGAAAGCAATAATACGGCTGATACTTTAGAAACATATGGAGGATTTGATATGAATGATCCCTTAGCTATTGAAGAAGCAGTGGCTACTCTTCCTTCTCAACATAAAATTGATGTTGTGTTTTTACAATCAGGAGGAGTGATTTTTGGGAAAGAATTCAAATACATCAATTGGAATGGACTTACCATTGAGAAAACAATCTTCCAAAACGTAATAGGAGGGTATATTGTACTTCAGAACCTGAAGAGACGCAACCTTCTCTCAGAAAACTATAGGGTGATATTTGCAGGTGGAGAAGGTGCAAGAGGTATTCCTGGTATGATTGATAAACCGACTTTTCATTCTCCAAAAGTCTTAGAAGATTACATCAAAGGTAATCTAAAAGGTCAAAAATATCATGATATGAATGCTATGGGAACCTCTAAATTGATGAGTGCTCTTTTGGTCGCAAAACTCGCTAAAAATGCAGAAGACGGACAAGAGTACATTTGGTTCACACCGGGTTTAACTTATGGTACCAATGGGTTAGCCACAAAACCGGCTTTCGAGAGATGGTTTTTAGAGAATATAGGATTTACAATGATGAAATGGGTGGGAATGGCACAAAGCCCTGTACAGGCAGCTCAAAAGTATGTAAGTGCTATCGAAGGAATAAGAGGTGAAAATGGAGATATTTTGGGCTCTCCCGAAAAGAAAACATTAGGCCCGACTGTAGACCAAAAGTCAATGAATTCAGCTTTTACAGATCAAGGGCTGATTGATGAATTTTATGCAATAATACAGGAAGTTTATCCCGAAAAAGAAATAGTACAACAAAACTAATATGAGGTGTGAGGTAAGAATGAAGAGGTAAGAATAACACATCTTACCTCTTCATTCTTACCTCATACCTCAAAAAATTACCATTCAATTTTTTCTTTATTCAAAAAAGCAGCAATACCTTTTTTACAATCTTCATTACTTCTAGCTTTTGCATTTGATACAACAGCTAAATTCATTGCTTCTTCCAAAGGTAAATGCCAAGTTGAAGCAATTAGATGTTTGGTATCAGCTTTAGCCTGTAAAGAGGTTTCAGAAACCAGTTTTTTAGCAAATTCAAGAACCTCTTCTTCCAAATTTTCAGCAGAAGTGATGCCGTTGATTAAACCATAATCTAACGCCTTTTGGGCAGTAATAACTTGTCCTGAAAGGAGGAGTTGCTTTGCTTTTCCTTCTCCAATTTTTCGGACTAAAAAAATGCTGACAATGGCAGGGATAAAACCAATTTTTACTTCAGAATAACTAAACTTCGCACCACTTTCAGCAAAAGAAAAGTCACAAACCGTTGCCAATCCACATCCTCCGGCAATTGCGGCACCTTGAATACTCGCTATGATAATTTTGGGATAATAATAGATTTTTAGAAACAACTCTTTAAGGTGGTTCGAATCTTCTAGATTTTCCTCATAAGAGAAATTCTGAAGGTCTTGTATATAAGCCAAATCAGCTCCTGCACAGAAAGCTTTTCCTTCTCCTTTGAGGACTACTGCTTTTACAGTATTGTCTTTTTCTATATTATCGAGGGCCTCTTTGAGTTCAGAGACCAATTGATGATTCAGTGCGTTGCGTTTCTCAGGTCTATTGAGAGAGATGTAAGCTATTTGTTGAGTTTTCTTGTAGTTAATTAATTCCAATGTCATTCTATGTGTTTTTGTTAGATGGTGATTTATAACACCTTAATTTACTATTAATATGTTTTATTTTGGCATACCAATCAATGAAAATTAAACTGTAGTGTGTTTTAAGTTGCTGATAATGTAATGTTTATCGTTATTATGTAAATTGAAAATGTTATGAAAATAGTTATATTTCAATTCGCCAAACTATTTCATTTCGCACATGTACTATAGTAAAAGGACCATATTAAGCATTATAAACATATTATTATTTCCTGACGAGCTATGAAAACCGATATAGAAATCGCTAGAGAAACTGTCTTAAAACGTATTTATGAGGTGGGAAAAAGTATTGGTATTCCAGAGGAAGACCTGATCCCTTACGGTCATTATATGGCCAAAGTGCCTTATGAATTATTGAATAAGAAAAGAGATAACAAGAAAAAGCTAATTCTTGTGACAGCGATCACTCCTACTAGAGCGGGAATTGGAAAAACAACAACTTCTGTTGGTCTAGCTTTAGGTTTACAAGAGTTGGGACACAATGCAATTCCAGCATTGCGAGAGCCTTCATTAGGGGTTTGTTTTGGTATGAAAGGAGGTGCTGCAGGAGGCGGTCACGCTCAAGTATTGCCAATGGAAGATATCAATCTACATTTTACAGGAGACTTCCACGCTATTACTTCTGCCAACAATATGATCTCGGCATTGGTTGATAACCACCAACATTTTGAAAGAGCTTCTGGAAAGCAATTGAAGTCTATCAATTGGAGAAGAGTATTGGATGTCAATGACCGAACACTTCGTCAAATCGTTACAGGTTTGGGTGGTATTGGAAATGGCGATGTTGCTGAAGCAGGTTTTGATATTACTCCAGCTTCTGAATTGATGGCCATTTTATGTTTAGCCGAAAATAGAGAAGATCTCCAAGAGCGAATCGGTAATATCTATTTAGGATATGACCATAATAACGACCCCGTCTATGTAAGAGACTTAGGTGTGGAAGGTGCAATGGCTGTATTGATGAAAGATGCTATTCACCCCAATTTGGTGCAAACCACTGAAAATACCCCTGCATTTATCCATGGAGGGCCATTTGCCAATATTGCTCATGGCTGTAATTCAGTTTTAGCAACTAAAATGGCTATGAACTATGCTGATTATACTATTACAGAAGCTGGTTTTGGAGCGGATTTAGGAGCGGAGAAATTCTTCAATATCAAATGTAGGAAAGCAGGTTTAAACCCAGATCTTACCGTGATTGTAGCAACTTCACAGGCCTTAAAATTACATGGAGGTGTGGCTTTAGATGATATTAAGTTACCCAATATTGAAGGCCTGAAGTTAGGAATGAAAAACCTTGAAAGACATATTGAAAATATGCAAGGCTTTGGACAAACAGTGATGGTGACATTCAACCAGTATGCTTTTGATACTACAGATGAAATGAATTTTGTAGAGAAATGGTGTAATGAGAGAGGAGTAGAATTTGCCGTTAATGATAGTTTTATGAAAGGCGGAAAAGGAGCCACTGATTTAGCTCAAAAAGTGGTAGACGTGATTGAAACTAACCCTTCTGGTCCGTTACAGTTTACTTATGACCTTGAAGACTCTATCTATGAAAAGCTAGATAAGATTGCTAAAAAGATCTATAGAGCGGATGGAATTAAAATGGATTCCAAAGCTTTGAAGAAATTAAAAAGAATTGAGAAATATGGTATGTCTGAATTGCCAGTTTGTGTTGCGAAAACACAAAGCTCATTTACAGACAACTCAAAGATTCTTGGAGCACCTAATGGAGGTTTCCATATTCACTTTGAAGATTTATTAATCAACAACGGTGCAGGTTTTATTGTAGCAAGAGCAGGTAGCATTATGAGAATGCCAGGTTTGCCAAAAGAACCTCAAGCCAATAAAATTATGTTTAAGGACGGATTAATTGATGGATTATCATAATTAGCCTTGACATTAAATGAATAGCTAAGTTCCCTTTGAAGTATCAGTTGATATTTTGAAGGGAATTCTATTTTAGAATTGTATTAAAACTATTTGATACCATAACAAACTGTCATTAAAGCAGGTCAGAGTTATATTAATGTTCATTAAAGTTAAAATAATCAAAAAATAATACATCTTATAACATTGTTCAATCACTAAAGTCTTAACAAAGTGAAAAATGTATTAAAATAAGTTGAATGAATATGATTTTATAATGTGATACAATGTTATGTGTAACTTATACAAGTACAATTGAAAATCTGTTTAATTATAGGGAAAGCTGTATTTTAAATTAAATTATTGTTAAGTGAATATTTAATGTTGTGATTTTTATAAATGTATAACGAACAATAATTATTATATTCTTAACTAATAGGAGTTTTTATTGAAAATATTGAAAAATACAACCTGCGTTATAACAGGTTAGTTTATGGTGTAAAAGACTATATATGCTTGTTTTAACACATGTTAATTATTAAAGACAACCTTTACCTTTGTAATAACGTAAAACATAACTGAAAGGAAAAAAGATTTGAAGTTTTACAAGAATGGTACTTCAAGTTGAACTTGTTTCAATATTTCATTATTCCTTTTAATACTTATCAAAAGTTATTTAAATTAGGATAAGTAATTCAAACAGAGAAAAATATATAATATTTAAAAATATAAGTAATAATTCATTTCATTTCATACTAAGTTGGAGAGGTTATCATGATAATGGTAACCTCTTTTTGTTTTTGGTTATTTTCAATATTTTTGAATAATATCTTTTTTAACTTTTGACCATGGGATATCAAGAACAACATATTACTTATAAAGGGCAACCTGTCTTCATCAAGTTATCTATGCCTAGCTTTGATCGTACTTTAAAACAGTATGTTGAAAATGAAGCTTGTTTTATGTTCGTTAATAAAGGAGAAGTAGCCGTACGAACACCTGAGGATTACTTCAAAGTCAACCGTCAGCAAGGAATGTTGGCAAAGTGTTTAAACTATTTCTTCGAGCCAGTGAAAGATTCTCAAAGTTGTGATGAAGGAATTGAATCTGTTGGTATCTTCTTATATCCATCTATTGTAAAAGACCTTTTTGAATTTGACTTTACACAACTCAACCATAAAGTAGACTATAATGTAAAGCAGGTAGAGGTGGATAAGTTATTGGATAACTATAGGGAGAGCATTAACCTTTTACTGGATAATCCTTCTTTAGCAGATGAAAGCCTTATTAAGGCAAAACTCAAGGAGTTTATTTTGTTAGTTTCAAAATCAACCGCAGCTCCTTCAGAATTAGATTTCCTTTCGGCAATTTTTAAACCCAATGAGGTAAATTTTAAAAAGGTGATCCAAAAACACCTTTATACAAACTTGTCAATAGATGAATTAGCTAGTCTTGCACAGATGAGTACCTCTTCTTTCAAGCGAAAGTTTAAAGAGGTGTTTGATGAAAGCCCTAAAAAGTACATCAACACTAAAAAAATCGAAAAAGCTGTAGATTTATTACAAAGCACCAATGATAGAGTCTCAGATATCGCTTATGATGTAGGGTATGACTCTTTGGCTACTTTTAATCGAAATTTTATGGATTTTGTGGGGAAATCACCCTCTGATTTGCGCTTGAACCAAAATGAGAAACCTTTGAGCTAAAACGATCAAACAATACTTTATTTTTCATCGACTTTTGTAGTACACAATTACAAACAGAAGTTATGAAACAATCTAAAACAATCAAGAGTTATCTCGTACTCTCAGGACTATTACTTTCATTTATAGGTCTTTCTTCATTGGTAATGCCTATCGAAATGAAAGCCGCAGGAGGAATTGATCTTTCAGGTGGAAATGTAAATGCACTTAACGAAGCAAGAGCGTATAGTGCCCTTCTTTTTGCTCTTGGACTGACAACAATAACAGGAGCATTCAATTCAAAACTCTCGTATTTATCCACTTTAATTCCCACTATCGTTTTCCTTTCCATAGGTATAGGAAGATTGATTAGTATACTATCAGACGGAATGCCGGTAGAGGAAGTGATCAAAGCTACAGTCTTAGAATTCATATTAGGTTTTGTAGGCTTTTTCCTTTTCCAGAAGAAAAAAATAGAAGCAAATTCACCTTCATTTTCATCATCAATTTAATTAACCCTATAGACATTACAATCATGAACAAAGTAATAATGATTACTGGTGCCAATGCAGGTATCGGTAAAGAAACGGCTCGTCAATTAGGTAAAATCAAAGAAACTGAAAAAATATATCTGGCTTGTAGAAATCTAGAAAAAGCCAAAATGGCTCAAAAAGAATTAGAACAATTGACGGGAAGAAAGATTTTTGAAATCATCATTATGGATGTTTCTCAAGCTGATTCAGTGAAAAAAGCAATTGCTAACCTTAAGATTCCGGTTGATGCATTGATTATGAATGCAGGTGGTCTAGGAGGAAAAACTCCTGAAAAAGCGACAAAAGATGGAGTGACAACGATTACCGCTTCCAATCTTCTTGGCCACGTTGTTCTTGTAGATGAATTAATCAAGAATGATAAGTTGAAAAATATAGCATTATATGCGAGTTCGGAAGTGGCGAGGGGAGTGAAAAAAATGGGGATGGAACAATATCAACTGAAACAAGCAAGTGTAGATGAGTTCACATCTCTTTTTGATGGTACTGCATTCGGTAAAAAGTTTGATCCAGTGCTAGCGTATTCTGGAGTGAAGCTGAGTGGTACTTTATGGATGTCTTCAATGGCAAGAAAGTATCCAAATATCAAATTTATCAGTGTCAGTCCTGGAGGAACAAGAGGAACAGATGGTTTCAATGATATGCCTTTCTTACAAAGAATAATGTATAAATATGTTGGAATGCCGATTATAATGCCACTTTTAGGTCTGTCGCATAGTTTAGAAAGTGGAGCTAAGCGATTTGTGCAAAGTATTAGTAATGAAAAATTAAAGAGTGGCACTTTTTACGCAAGTAAGAAAAATGTATTGACAGGACCTTTAGTAGATCAGAGTCCTTATTATAATGGTTTTAGTAATCCTGTTTATCAGGATAATGCCAATGAAGCAATACACCGATTTATCAATTAAATTTTATGAGTATCTATTTAAGGTGATGGAGTTTTTCATCACTTTTTTTATGCTCAAATCACCACTATTAATTTCCAATAAATAGAGTGTAAAAAGTGTTTAAAAAGTAGCTAACGTGTTGATTCATAAAAAATTGAGATTTAATTATGTAATATTTGTAAATAATACATAGATTTGAATCGACTCGTGATTTTTGAAAATCACAAAGGAAACTATTTTATCATGCATAACCTACTTTAATAATGAAAACACTTTTTCTCTTTGCGGTTGCAATGTTTGCAGCCCTTATGCTTCATGCCCAAAAAATACCTTTTCAAGGTAAACTCTCAGAAAATGGTACCCCTGTAAATGGTACCAAAACAATTTCCTTCTCTATTGGTAATTGGAATGAAACACATCAAGATGTTCAAATTGTAGATGGTTTTTATGCTGTAGTATTGGGATCAATTACCCCAATAGAAGGTGATATTTACAATCTTCAAGGTGAAACAACCCTTTTTGTAGAAGTAGATGGGACTAAGCTAGATCCGATTAGCTTATATGCTCCCGTTGTCAATAAAAACATGAAGGAGTTGGCTATTCAACACCCTAATGACAGTGTCGGAACCTTAATTACTTCTACGAGTACTAGAATATACTCTATGGATGGAATTCGTAATGTTTCCATAGCATCTGATCGCTTTAAAAATGGAAGTATAGCACTTTATGATAGTACAGGCGCTTCAAAAGCGTGGTTAACTAGTTATTCTCAACATCAAAAGACTGGTGGATTACTTTCTTTGTATGGAAATGGAGGAGCTTGGGTCGGAACAGGTTTTAAAACTTGGGATGATGATGATTTACCCTATTTTCACTTAGAGGGCTACAAAGTAGAGCATAAACCTTTGGTCAATCTTCAGTTAAATTCACTTCATGATCAAAGTGATCAAATGATAGGAGAGGCAGCCTCGTTTAGGTTACAAACCTCTGAGGACTCTCAAGCTGCTATTGATTTCCATTTCAATACAGATCCAAACGGAGGACCTTCTTCAGTGATGGAAATTTGGGGACATTCCTCTCCAAATATTACGATGAAAGGACAAGAATGGACCAATTCAAACCGTCCCATGATTCACATTTATGGTGAAACTCCTGATGATGGAGATTGGTTTAAAAGTATGCTTGATATTTCTGTTGAGTATGATGATCATCTTGAATCGGAGTATGGTGCAATTTCTTTTTATAATGGTATCTCGGATAAGCAGCATACGCATATAAATGCGTCTAGCTTTAATCATGAAGCAGACAATGGAAGTGGAGTTACAATCTATGAAAAAGATTGGGATGGCCATTTGCCTATGGTTGCTTTAAACCCTACTAAAGAGTCAAATGCAAATGGAAGTCTTGTAAATGTACAAATTTCAAAGTTGCATGACAACGGTATGGAGTATGGAGATATTTGGATGAAACATGCTAATGATAGTATTTATGCTAGTTATACTTCAGGTTGGATGTCTATTAGTGATGACATTAAAGGAGCCGCTTCTGACATGACCTCTGATAATATTTCAATTAATAAATATGGAAATGTGTCATCAAGAATTAGTTTCGATGTGCCTGAGTGGAATAATTACCTTCCTACAATGCAAATGAGTAAGGATGATGAGAATTTATTTGAGGCTATAGTAATAGAAGAAACGGAAAGTACACATGCATCAATTTTTGTAAGAAATGTAGGTAGTACAAAAGAAGTAGGAATTGATCCTAATAGTTTCAGAATTTCAAGAGCAGACTTAGGTGATTTGGTAAGCATATCTACGGCTCATGATAATCAGTTCGGTGAATATGGCGAAATCGTTCTTCGTGATACTTTAGGTGGAGAATTGGTATTAAATAGATTTACAGATTTTAGTGCTATTTCATCAGATCTTCGATACAAATCAAATATTAATCCACTTCAAAATAGTTTAGAAAAAGTGATGCAATTAAAGGGTGTTTCATATTTCTATAAAACAGATGAATTCCCTAAAAAGTCTTTTGATAGAGATCAACAAGTAGGTTTGATTGCTCAAGAAGTGGAGGAAGTATTTCCTGAATTAGTAAAAACAGACCAAGAAGGTTACAAGTCTGTACACTATGCCCAAACGGTGGCAGTATTGATTGAGGCTATTAAGGAGTTAAATCAAAAAATTGAATTATTATCCGAAGAAAATAAGTCATTGAAAGCGAGTTTGAATACAGCACAAGAAAACGCCGAGCAGATCAAAGTATTACAAGCTCAAATGTTACAATTACTTTCAGAAGTACAATCGAAATAACAACAATATGATACCTTCTTATACAAGGGCATTATTGAAAGTAATTTCGTTTGTTACTTTTATTATTTGTGTTTCATTCAACACAAATGCCCAAATAACACAGAAAACACATAGTGTATTATCTATTGGAGGGGCACATTCTTCAACAGGAAATTATCAGCATTTTTCAAACGTTGGTAGTCCTATTGTTGTTTCCCAAGGTGGACCTTACACACATAGTAATGCTTTTATGCATGTTGGCCAAATTTCCAATGGAGATACTACAGTTATAGTGGATACAACCATGATTGAGTTTAGGGTGGATATGAAAGCTGCTATCAATCAAAATCTCTTTAATCCAATTGCTGACTTTGTTGATATAGCAGGAAGTTTCAATAATTGGAGCGGAGGAAATGAATATATTCTCAATGATGATGATCAAGACAGTATTTATACCATAAAGTTCGAACCTATATTTAGAGATTCTATTCAATTTAAGGCAAGAATAAATGCATCTTGGGAACCACTAAGTCATGAGTATGCTGGAACAAGCGTAACACGTCATGCTTTTATTGCAGATAAACAGCATAACGTTATTTCATTTCAGTACAATGATGAAGATGTTTATTACCCATTGACTACTTTTGAGATAAATATGGAACAGGCTATTTTTTCAGGAATTTTTACACCTGAAGATTCAACTCAAACCCTAAGTTTAAAAGTATTAAGGCCTGATGGACGAGTACATCATAAATACCTATTACAGCATAAAGAGGAAAGTATTTATAAAACAACATCACAGTTGAGAAATGTTGGAGAAGAGTATGAGTTTATTGTTGAAGTTAGCACACATATTCCTGATACTACTCCAACAGTTGTTCAAGAGGATATTTTTAGAACCTATACTGTAATGGATAATAGCAATTTAGTTTCCTTTTATTACAACGATATTGATTTTGTAGGTTCATTACAATTAACTGTTGATATGCGATGGGAGGCTGAACATGGAGATTTTGATCCGAGTGTAGATACCGTGAATTTTATTGGAAGTAATAGTTCTTGGTCACAAGATATAATGCTTACTGATGATGATGATGATTTGATTTATAATGTTTTGATTGATTCATTATTAGATTCAGATTTGGAATTTAAAATTAGGTTGAACAGTAATTGGAATCGAAATGAATTAAGGTCTTCTTACAATAGGACACTGACATTGAAAAGAGGAATAAATGATGTGTCAATTTTCTATAACAGAGAAAATATTGATCATCCCAGAACTACTTTTGAGATAGATATGTCTAAAGTGATGGTGGAAGATACGGTTACAGGAAATGTAAGACTGTATTTATATGAGAATGAATTAGCAGTTCAACCACTGAGGGGATATTCATTGGAACTAAAAGAAGATTTTATTTATACAGGGTTTTCAAACGTGATAGGTCTTAATGATTCCATTATTTATAAAGTCGCTTACAACTCAGTGATAGATACTATAGAAAATGAATTTACAATCTATCCCGTTACTGGAACATCGACCACTTCAAGGTATTTTAATAATGATAAATATTATACAGGTCTTCGTTTTGTAGTGAATATGTTGGGTATGGTAGCAAATGGCCGTTTTGATCCGGGGCAAGATGAACTTGATGTTGTCGGGACCATGACCGATTGGAATGGTGGAATGATTAATTTGACGGACGAAGATGGTGATGATATTTATGAAGGTGAATATAGAATTGGTAATCATTCAGAAGCCGAAATAAGCTTTATTACAAGAATCAATGGGGAATGGTTTAGTCTCAGTCGTGAATTTCCTGGGGGAGAACGCTTAAGGACAGTTACTCCTGTAAAAGGTCAAATAACCACATTAGAATACCATTTTGATGGTGAGAATATTGACAATAAAGAAGTAGTTTTTAAGGTAAATATGTCACATCAGGAAACGTTAGGTAAATTTGACACAGAAGCAGAAGGCGCTGGTTTACGAATTGAAATCTACGATGGTATTCACCGTTATAATTACCCAATGATTGTGGATGATGAAGGATTCTACACTTACAATACAAGAAAGTTTGAAGTAGATTCATTGATATCATTTACAGTACTTCATTATACCCAAAAGGATGGAGAAGATGATGTTGTAGTACGTGAGGACAGTATTAGGAGTGTCATAAAGGAAAATAGTCAGCAAATCATATCGATGTGGTTTAATGATGAAATTCCAGAAGAACGTTTTGATGCTATATGGCAGATCAATATGCAGCCGGCCATTAATTCAGGTGAGTTTGATGTGGCAAATGATAGACTTACTTTAAAAGGTTCTTTTGATAATTGGTCCGAGGAAATTGAATTGGTAAAGAATGATACAACAAATGTTTATTCAACTTCTGTTTCTCTTCCTGAAAGTATAATTTACTATCAGTTGTTTGTCAATGGAGAAGCGGAAGCTTTTGTTGGACAGGATGAAAGTAACAACCGTTCACATCATCTATCAGAAAATAATACTGTGATCAGTGTGGTTTACAACTTCGAGGAAGTAGAAAAAGTTGAAGAAGAGGATCTACAAATCGAAGAAACTGAAGATGGCAAAGCTGTTATAGAGATTGCAGAAGAGCTGTTTAAGGAATTAATTGGTGAAATTATTTATCAGGTATTATTAGCTAATGGAGATGCCTTACCTGATTGGGTAATTTTTGATCCAGAAACGTTAACCTTCACTATTGATCCTTCAAAATTACCTAGTGGTACAAGGTTAGAAAATGTGATTGAAGACTTGGATATTATCATTTTAGCAAATGATGAAGCTGGTCAATCTGTAGCCGTGGAGGTCACTTTACCAACTGAAGAAATCATTGCTGATATCACGGACCCTGAAGGACCAAATGCATTAGAGAATGATTTGATAAGTTTGATAAACGTTTATCCAAGTTTTGTGGATCAAATCACTACAATTGATCTCGATCCAACAATCCAAGTAGCAATAGTTTTAATTACAAATGTTTCAGGTATTCAATTAGAAACATTGACTATTAGAAAATCTACTCAAGTGGATATGAGTACTTACCCATCAGGGTTATATCTAATCCAATTGAAAGTGGAAGATCAATTGATTATTAAAAAGGTAGTGAAAAAATAATAGCCACTACAGATAAAGAATAGAGGAACCAAGGATTCATTTTCTTGGTTCTTTTTTTGTGCAGTAGCTAAAAATTATGAATCTAAACAAAAAAATAAATGAACTTAATCGTTTTTGATATCGATGGCACACTGACTGATTCCGTCAAAATACATATTGGAGCCTTTAGAAAAGCATTAAAAATACTAGGTGTAAAAGAAGAAGGATTCAACTTTAAAACCTATAAACATCACACGGATTCTTATATTTCAAAAGTGATTTATGAAGAGCACGTACAAAAGCCTTTTGATGCTGAAGTACAAGCACAGTTTGCGAACATCCTCTTCTCAGAAATCAATCAGCATAAAATCGAAGAAATTAAAGGAGCTTCCCAATTAATACAAAACCTCCAAAAGAATAAGAATTATGGTATTTGTTATGCCACAGGATCATTGCTTGAGCCTGCAAAATTAAAACTTGCAGCAATTGGAGCATCTTATGATCCTTTACAATTAGTACCTTCAAATGACATTTACGAAAGAGAAAATATAGTTTCAAAAGCGATAGAAAACGCGAAGGAATTCTACAAAGTAGAGCAGTTTGATAAAATCTATTCCATAGGAGATGGGTTATGGGATTTGAAAACTGCCCAAAATCTAGGATTAGAATTTATTGGAATAGGAGAGGAGAATGAAGCCATCATGCGTGAAAATGGCATGCAGACATTCCATAAAGATTTGACCACGTTCACCCCGTAGGGGCGGTCCTATGTGACCGCCCGCCGAACCACATCACGTTATTTAAGTCTACGTCCTATGTGACCGCCCACCGAACCACAACACGTTATTTAAGTCTACGTCCTATATGACTGCCTGCCGAACCACAACACGTTATTTAAGTCTACGTCCTATATGACTGCCTGCCGAACCACAACACGTTATTTAAGTCTACGTCCTATATGACTGCCTGCCGAACCACAACACGTTATTTAAGTCTACGTCCTATATGACTGCCTGCCGAACCACAACACGTTATTTAAGTCTACGTCCTATATGACTGCCTGCCGAACCACAACACGTTATTTAAGTCTACGTCCTATATGACTGCCTGCCGAACCACAACACGTTATTTAAGTCTACGTCCTATATGACTGCCTGCCGAACCACAACACGTTATTTAAGTCTACGTCCTATATGACTGCCTGCCGAACCACAACACGTTATTTAAGTCTACGTCCTATATGACTGCCTGCCGAACCACAACACGTTATTTAAGTCTACGTCCTATATGACTGCCTGCCGAACCACAACACGTTATTTAAGTCTACGTCCTATATGACTGCCTGCCGAACCACAACACGTTATTTAAGTCTACGTCCTATATGACTGCCTGCCGAACCACAACACGTTATTTAAGTCTACGTCCTATATGACCGCCCGCCGAACCACAACACGTTATTTAAGATTACGTTCCATATGCCGCCCACCAAACCACAACAAAAACCATCGTCAAAATATTTTCCCCACAAAAAAACGGCTTGAAAACTAAATTTCAAGCCGTTTTTGATAAGCAAAAATCAATGAAGTAATTACTTCAATTTGATTTTACGCATACGAATATTCTCAGGAGTAACCTCTACTAATTCGTCTTCTCTGATGTATTCCATACATTCTTCTAGAGAGAATTGACGTTTAGGAGCAATCTTAGAGTTGTCATCAGAACCTGCAGCACGCATGTTCGTTAATTTCTTACCCTTGATAATGTTTACTCTTAAATCCATTGGTCTGTTGAATTCACCAATTACTTGACCCTCATAGATTTCCTCAGTAGGATCTACGAAGAATACACCTCTATCC
This sequence comes from Flammeovirga sp. OC4, assembly GCF_000812565.1. GTDB lineage: Bacteria > Bacteroidota > Bacteroidia > Cytophagales > Flammeovirgaceae > Flammeovirga. The sequence continues at coordinate 66,211 of NZ_JTAM01000014.1, forward strand.
TGAAGCTTATCTAAAGAGTAAGCAGTAGGAGTACCAGTTTGGTCAGAGATGATTGCACCGTTTGTTTTCGAAGTCATTTCTCCTTTGAAAGGAGCATACTCTTTGAAACGGTGAGTCATAATTGCTTCACCAGCAGTTGCTGTTAAGATGTTGTTTCTTAAACCGATGATACCACGTGAAGGAATTTGGAATTCTAAGTGTTGCATGTCACCTTTTGGCTCCATGATCAACAATTCACCCTTACGTTGAGTCGCTAATTCGATTGCTTTACCAGAAACTTCCTCAGGAACGTCAATAACTAATGTTTCAATTGGCTCGTGCTTCACGCCATCAATCTCTTTGTATAACACTTGAGGCTGACCAACTTGAAGTTCGTAACCCTCACGACGCATTGTTTCAATCAATACGGCTAAGTGAAGAATACCACGACCATAAACAATAAATCTATCTTCAGAATCTGTAGCTTCAATTCTTAAAGCTAAGTTCTTTTCAGTCTCTTTATATAAACGGTCACGTAAGTGACGAGAAGTAACAAACTTACCTTCTTTACCGAAGAAAGGAGAGTTGTTAATCATGAACAACATACTCATTGTAGGCTCTTCGATAGCCATACGAGGAAGTGGCTCAGGATTTTCTACAGTTGTGATTGTATCACCGATTTCGAAGTCATCGATACCAACAATTGCACAAAGGTCACCAGCGTGTACTTCTTCTACTTTCTTACGTCCAAGACCTTCGAAAGTCTGAAGTTCTTTGATATGTACTTTCTTGATTGTACCGTCAGCTTTCGCTAAACCTACAAAAGATCTCTCTTTTAAAGTACCTCTAGTTAAACGACCAATAGCGATACGTCCAACGAAGTTAGAGAAGTCTAATGAAGTGATTTGCAACTGAGGGTCACCTTCTGGAGATGGTGCTTCTGGAACAAGGTCAATGATACCGTCTAATAATGGAACGATTGAATCTGTTTCATTTTTCCAGTCATCACTCATCCAACCATTTTTAGAAGAACCGTAGAAAGTTGGGAATTCTAATTGCTCTTCAGTAGCGTCAAGGTTGAAGAACAAGTCAAATACTTGGTCATGCACTTCGTCAGGACGACAGTTTGGCTTGTCAACTTTGTTGATTACTACGATTGGTTTTAAACCTAATGAAAGTGCTTTACCTAAAACGAAACGAGTTTGAGGCATTGGCCCTTCAAAGGCATCAACCAATAGTAATACACTATCAGCCATTTTTAATACACGTTCTACCTCACCACCAAAGTCGGCGTGACCAGGAGTGTCAATGATGTTTACCTTTACTCCTTTGTATTCGATAGCAACATTTTTAGAAAGGATGGTGATTCCTCTTTCACGCTCTAAGTCGTTGTTGTCAAGGATCAACTCACCTGTTTCTTGATTTTCGCGGAACAATTGAGCCGCGTGTAGCATTTTATCTACTAATGTGGTCTTGCCATGATCGACGTGGGCGATGATAGCGATATTACGGATACTACTCATGATAATTTTTTATGAACGTGCAAAGATAATAGAACTATTAAACTATTATAACTTTCTTTTCATCTATTTAGAATCAATTCATATTTATTTCTAATGAATTGTATTTCATACCATTATATGTTTACAGAGAATTAACAATAAAAGTTTGCGAAATCGGTTGCAGAATTTGACCTTTGTATTAATAGTTGAAAACAATAACAATTAGAGATTGTTATATCGAAACATTACCCTTTATTTCTTAACTAAGTAATAACCTAATAATAATTATGTCAACAGAAGTCAAGTATTCTAAGTTCCTTATCGGATTATGCCTAAAAAGTGGTGATTCTCTACAGTCCATAGCCAAAAACTTTGGGATTCATGCCAATAGAGATGAAATCAACAATTTTGTATCAAAATTAGAGATGGACGGTTTCGTTTCTAAAATTGAAAGATCAACGAAAGAAACTTTTGCTTATTTATCACCAAAAGGAAATGATAAAGCAATGAGTTTAATCAATGGTGATGCTTAATTAAGCATTCAAATTATAAAGATAGAGCTGTGGTTTTTTCGAAAATCACAGCTTTTTTGTGTTTTAAGGGGCCACTTTTTAAAGCGTCTTAAATTAATATTGTTTGATATTAAATAGAGTTAAACAATGAATCTTAACGAAACCGATCCCGTAATTAAATATTAACTATTATAACTGTTAAACCTTAACCCTTTTTTGATATGTCAAGTGAAATCAAATTCTCGAAACTGTTAGTCGGTATTTGCCTCAATTCTGGAAACTCTTTTGGTGAAGTTGCAAGAAATCTTGGGATTTCAATGACCAATGCAGAGTCGGAAGTATTACTGAATATGATGGAAAACCAAGGTTTTATTCATCATCCTGAAATTTCAAATAAACGAACTTTCCCTCATTTAACATCGAAAGGAGAAGAACAAGCAAAGTCATTAATGAATTCAAGTATATAAATTCGAAACACTAATAAACAACACTAAATTAAGGTGGTATGTACGTGTCACTTTAATAAAAATGGGCAGATCAAATTGAAAGATTGATCTGCCCATTTTTGTATAATGAATAAATTTTATTAATGGATAAACTCCGAATTCCCTTCGTTATAGATTAAAATTCCATCACCGAAAAGCTGAGTGGATTGAATGAAGTGTTCCGTAACAATATTTCCACTTTGATTGGTTACCATACCTATATTTTTAATTTCAAACGTAAATGTGCCGTCTTTGTGGTCTTTTACATTATAAAATATAATATTGTTGAGTGGTTGACCATCTAGCCCAATCATTCTCCACTGTCCGTCTTTAACTTTTTCGAAACCATGGTCTTTTGTTACATCTCCCGTAAGTGAAACTACCTTTCTATTCTTACCATATTTTTCTTCATAGAACTCCTTCTCTGTTTTTGTGAACAGTTTTGTGACTTTAGTGTCGTTAATCGTTCTATTTAGAACCCATTGTTCACCTGTTTTTACAAAAGCTATTCCCGCACTATTAAATGGAGTCACTTCGTCAAAATCCATATCATAAAGCTCAATTCCATTAATAGAAAGGTGTTTTTCATAGCCAATACCTTTTACAATAATATGGTTTTGATGAACCGATTTGATTGATTCTGATTTGAGAATACTCCCTATTGTTTTCCCTTCTTGGTTGATAATTGAAGTTTCATTCACAATAGCAATGCTACCATAAAAATCAGATGCCTTATTGTATTGAATAGGAAGTATGATTTTATTGTTTTGATCGATATAGCCCCATTTGTTTTTCACACAGACTGCAGCTAAACCATTAGTAAAAGAATGTGCATTATTATAAGTGGCTGAGATCACCCATTTCCCTTTTTTATCAATAAAGCCGTATTTTCTATCTTTTGCTGATTTCCCATCTTTTTGTGCAACGGCCATACCTTCATTAAATGGCAAAATCTTCTTAAAGCTTAGTTTAATGATCACTTTACCTTCCTTATTAATCACGCCTTGTTGTTTTGATTTCCCTTTCTTGGAAACAATAGCGTAATCCTCTCCAATATGATGGTAAGTATATTCGTCTTTCTTTTGAATAGAAGCAACCTTTTCCTCTTTTTCTGTAATTATTTTATTCGTCCATTGCCCATCGTCTAACAAGGAATAAACAAGGGAAGTATCTTGTATCAATTGAGAATATTTTGAGGATAGAGGTAATGCTTTTGAATGTTTAAAAGCAACTGTTGTATCACCTTCTTGATTGATCATCCCCCATTTTTTATTGAGTACTTGCCCCACAAATAAATTGGAATTGACTTGAAATAATTTAGGATACACAAATGGCGATATTTTATTTCCTTCGAAGTCTATCAATCCTTTCTTTCCATTTAATTGGGCAATGGCAACTCCAGTACTATCGTTCCAGATTTTTTCATAACTGTCACTTATGTCATCATATTCAAAAGATAAAACTGCTTTCCCGTTAGAGTCTACAAATGAAGTCAATCTATCTTTATTTGTGACTTTAGCAATGCCTTTGTGTATAGTCCAAACTTCAGTGAAATTACCTGTTGAAAGGTATTCAGCTTCCAATACCACTTCCCCCAAATAATTGACAAAGCCATGTAAGTTTTTCTTGTTGATAATCGCCAAACCTTCTTGTTTTTCCCAAGCTTTTTGAAAACCAATAATTGACGAGTAGATAGGAGGAATGATGACTTTGCCATTTTCTTTAATGAAGCCTTGATATTTATAACCACGAATGGTCTTTCTGTCAACAGGATCATAAATCGGTTTTCTTTCCATTTTTGCAATACCATTATTGAAAGCATGAATTTTAGAAACCTTTATTTTGGGGCTAAAAGCCCATTTATATGATCGTAAGTATCGTCCCCAAGCACCATTTAATTTTACATTGGCCCCTTTGTCATCTAATAGTACTTCTTGGTATTTACACTCTAATACTATTTTTCCAGAGGTGTTGATAACTCCCCATTTACCAGAAATTCCAGAGCCCATCTTTACTCTAAACCAACCTTTTTCACAAAGTGAAATGCCGTCATAAGAAATAGGGATAACCACTTTCCCTTGTTGATTAATCGCTCCAAATTTTCCATTTTTCTTCACAATAGAATATCCTTCTTTAAAATCGGATGCAAGTGAATAGGCAGGGTGGATAACGCTCTCAGCATTTGTATTGATAAAACCGTAACTGTTATTGTTTTTCGCATGATAATAGGCTAAACCTTCATAAAAGTTACCAATGTCAAGCATGCTGTAATTCATGCCATCAGCCTGTATAGTTCTCTTTACATCACCGTCTTTATTAATCAGACAATCCCAAAGTGTATCTACAGAGATTCTAGCCCAGTTACTTTCTCCAAAATCAGCAAAAACAATGTCTTTAAAAGTATCACTAAAAAGGATTTTTCCATCTTGATGATCAATTAAATAATATTTTAATGTGCCATCTCTTTCTTGTCTTCTTGCAATTGAAAGAGGACTATCATTTGCTTGTTGAACGTAGAAAAATGACTTACCCTCCAGTAATTCTTTACCATTAGGAGCAATTAAATAATGATCTCCCATGATTTCGATCCATTGTGGTGTAGTTGTTCCACTCTGTGCAAATTCCTTTTTTATGACACTTAAATAAAATCTTTTCTGAAAAGATTGAAAGTCAGATTTTTTGTTGAAATCTTTTTTACTTTTTAAGCTTCCATCGTCATTGATTAAAATAAATGAAACGAGTGGAGTATTGTGGTAAGTCGCTAATAGCTGTTTATGAGCAACGACTTTAATATCTTTGAACTCAATAGTTAAAGGAGCTTCACCTTTTAAATCAACAAAACCCTTTTTATCTCCATTTTGAACGACAAAGACAGGGTTGTTTTTGAGTAAAGTAATTGTGTCATAAATTGGTTTGCAAATGACCGTGCCGTCTTTTTTGATGACACCCTCTTTTCCTTTGTCCGTAACTTTAAGATACATTCCAAAAGGAGAAATGTGATCATAATACGTAGTACTGAGAGGAACGTTTTGTTTATTTACAATTGTAGCCCCTTTTTCATTCCAAACTACATATAGTTGATTACTTACTACTTCAACACGATCATATTCACAAGGGATTAAAGTTTTTCCTGTCAGGTCTAAAATTCCAATTTTATTGGATTGTCCAACTTTGAAAACTTCATCGTTTTTATTGTAAGTGATGAATTGATAGGGGTAAGTGTTATTTGAATTTTGTAGAAACCCCCATTTTCCATTTTTTGAAACAGGTGTTAAAGTCTGTGACAAGCAGAATAGGGGAGATATCAGTAAGAAGATAAAAGTTAATGTTCTCATCTAGGATTGATAGTAATTGTTTGGATAGGTAAAGTCGAAAGTCATGCCAAATAATAAGGTTTTTAAGGCGCTTTCTAAATTATATAAAAACAAAAAAGGAGATGTTATTTATACTAACACCTCCTTTATATTGTAATCAAAGTAGCCCTTAAGCAATTACTTTGAAATATTTCTTCACTTTATTCACTTTATCAAGCAATTCATCTTTATCATCAGCAATGATGGTAATATGTCCCATCTTACGTTCTGGTTTAGTGAATTTCTTTTCATAAAGGTGAATATAAACACCAGGAATCGCTAAAATCTCTTCAACACCTTCGTATTTTGCTTCACCAGTATAACCTTTTTCCCCTAAAACGTTGACCATTGCAGAAGCACATCTTCTACTTGTATCACCTAAAGGAAGGTCAAGGATTGCTCTAATATGTTGGTCAAACTGAGAAGTTACATTGCCTTCAATTGTTTGATGACCACTATTATGTGTTCTTGGTGCAATTTCGTTAACAATCACATTTCCTTCCTTGTCCACAAAGAATTCAATGGCTAATAATCCTACATAATCTAATTTTTCAAGAAGATCATAAGCAATGATTTTAGCACGTTCTTCTACATCTGAATGGATGCTTGCCGGAGAAAGCAAATAGTCTACTAAGTTACTTTCATGGTAAACGATTTCAACGGCAGGGAAAGTAGTGATGTCACCACTAGGGTTTCTTGCAGCAATGATAGAGATCTCTTTATCAATATCTACCATTTTTTCTAATACTGAAGGAGCATCAAATCCCTTTTCGAAATCATCTTTAGATTTCATCACCTGAACACCACGTCCGTCATAGCCACCTTTTCCTACTTTCATTACCGCAGGAAGGAAATCTTCATACTCTTCTAATTCGTCTTTGGATTCAACCAAAACAAATGGAGAAGTTGGAATACCATTGTCAAGATAAAATTGTTTTTGTACCCTTTTGTCTTGAATCATTTGAATATGATTTGGTTTGGGATACACAACAATTCCTTGTCTTTCAATATCAATTAATGCTTGGGCGTTTACGTTTTCCATTTCTATGGTTAAAACATCAACGTCTTTGCCGAATTCTACAACAGTGAAATATTCATTAATTGAGCCTTCAACAAATTGGTGTGCCATTGCCTTACATGGGGCATTGGGATCAGGATCTAAGGTTTTCACTTGAATATTTAAATTCATAGCGGACTGTATCATCATACGGCCTAATTGCCCACCTCCTAAAACACCTATCTTTTTCATGGTATAATTGAAATGATTGGAGCACACTTACTTAAAAGTATGCAGTTATGATTAAGAAATTTACTTTGTAGAGCATGTTTAGAACTTAGAAATAAGCTCCAAACATACTCTTATAATTTTAGATCTGACTCAAGTGATTATAAGTCAAAGCCAATATCTTTTCTGAAGTACTTTTGATCGAACTGTACTGTTTCTGCAGCTGCAAAAGACTTTTGAAGTGCTTCGTTCATGTCTTTTCCTTTAGCAGTCATTGCAATCACTCTACCACCGCTAGTAATTACTTCACCTAATTCGCTGAAAGTAGTACCTGCATGGAAAGGAATCACATCTTGTACTTGATCAATTTCAGTGATTTTTTTGCCTTTTTGGTAAGCTTCTGGGTATCCACCAGATACTAGCATAACTGTAGAAGCAAAGTCCTCATCAATTTCGATTGAAGCTTCATCAAGTTTACCTTGAGCCGCTAAATCAAGAATCTCAAGTAAGTCACTTTTTACTCTTGGAATAACAACTTCCGTTTCAGGATCACCCATTCTTGCGTTGTATTCAATAACATAAGGCTTACCGTCTACTTTGATCAAACCAAAGAAAATAAATCCAACGTAATCAATACCATCTTTCGTTAAACCGTCAATTGTAGGTTTAACGATCGTTTTATCGATTTCTTCCATAAAAGCTTGATCTGCGAATGGAACTGGTGAAACAGCACCCATACCACCTGTATTTAAGCCAGTATCGCCTTCGCCAATTCTTTTATAATCTTTTGCTTCAGGAAGTGTCACATAATTTTTACCATCAGTGATCACGAAAACAGAAAGTTCAATACCATCAAGGAACTGTTCTACAAGTACTGATTTACTTGCTTCTCCAAATTGACCACTCAACATTTCTTTCAATGAAGCTTTTGCCTCTTCTAAAGAATTGATGATCAATACACCTTTACCAGCAGCAAGACCATCGGCCTTTAATACATAAGGAGGTTTTTGCATTTCCAAAAATGCATAACCACTGTCAAGTGTTTCCAAAGTAAATGTTTTTGAAGCGCCTGCAGGGATATTATGACGCATCATGAACTTTTTAGAGTAGTCTTTGCTACCTTCTAAAAGTGCTCCCGCTTTTTTTGGACCAATTACCTTAACATGAGAAAGGTTTTCATTCTCTGCAAAATAATCAGCTACACCTTCTACAAGTGGTGCCTCAGGACCAACAATTAACATGTCGATTCCTTCTTCTTGAACGAATTGTCCAAGTTTCTTAAAATCAGTAGCTGAAATACTGATGTTTTGTGCAACTTCTGCAGTTCCAGCATTACCTGGAGCGGCATATAGCTTTGTTAGCTTGTCGCTTTGGGAGATTTTCCACGCTAATGTGTGTTCTCTACCCCCAGAGCCAAGAATGAGTACTTTCATTTCCCGAATTCTTGAAGTTTTAGTATACTGTATAATCAGTAAACAGATATAATTATCAGAAACTAATTATGTCTGTATACAATGACGAAAAAAAATATAATGCGAATATGCTAAAAAAATACCCCATACCATACTATTTAGCTTGTTTTTCAATGCTCTACTGTTATGAAAAGGATAAATAATTGTAGAAATTAGAAATGAATGTCCATCAACCCTATAAAATATGAAAGCAACACTTATAAGAAATACCTATTCAAAATTTCAAACACTAGGTAATTTGACTATCGTAAATGATGATGATGAAGTGCTGTTTAAGTGTAATACACTTGAACTGCCATGGAAAGAAAATAAAAATCGAATTTCATGTATTCCTGAAGGGAAGTACAACGCAGTATTTAGAAGTATCGGAAATTATGCCAATAGATCTTTTCATATTCAAACAGAGGAAGGAGAAGAAGTACCAGGTCGAACAAGTATATTAATTCACTCTGGTAATTTTTTTACAGACACACGTGGTTGTATTCTAGTAGGTAAAAATTATGCTGACATCGCTTTTAAGACGAAAAAGAGAACCATCAAAAAAGATGGTATTCTCGACATATTATCATCTAGACCAACGATGGATGAACTGTTGGGATTAGGCTCTTCGTTTACATTAGAGGTGATCTCTGAAGATAAAATTCAACTCCCTAAGTATGTAGAAGAGACAGAAGAGGATGAGTTTGATGAGGAACTTAGTCCTTTGAAAATTGGAGATATAGCAACTGTGAATGTAAACACGACCTTAAGACTCAGAGATCAACCCACAAAAGAGAGTGAAGTGATTGATCATTTACCCAACAACCAGAAAGTAAAAATTTTGGAAGATCATGATGAGTGGTTGAAAGTGAAGGTGGAAGGAATTGAAGGGTGGGTTTCCTCTGATTTTGTTCAAGAACAAGAGGGTAAGTTTTTTGTAAAAACGAAAGGAAGCAACTTAAATATTAGGCAAAAGCCTGAAATAGGAAATAATAAAGTATTGCCAGATGGTGTCAAAAATGGGACAGAACTTTTCTTTATTGAAAAATTAGAAAATTGGATGAAAGTAAGAGTGGAAGGGAAAGAAGGGTTTGTGTTTCAAGATTATCTCCAAAAGTAGTATTGAAGAGGTTAGAAATAGTATTTTTCATGGAAATGCAAATAAGTTTAAATGAATATTTGTATAAGTGTAAAAAATAAACTTATTTAGTACTGTAATCAAAAAGAACAAAGTATAGAACATAATAAAGCGTAAGCTTTTATAAAATATTCGATTAGTTGGAAGTTTGTTTGTTAGTTTAGTTTTAGTGAAAAGAATCTATAATATTTATAGATTCTTTTTTTGTTTATATATTAAAGTGTTAAAATTACAATTTTATTTTGATGGTAAATTTAAAATGTTGAAATTAAAGTTTATTAACACACTTCTTTTAACATTTACCTGTTTATATGACCGTACACTCTACTAAATCTTATTATCAAAATTCTTTCATAACTAAGTCTACAATAACTTTAAATTATTCACTATCAACTGTTAATCATCAAATTGCAAATGAAATAATAACACTAAACGAATGCAAATCATTGCTTTATGAACGTTTTTTGTCTTTAAGAAAGACAAGGCGTAATGTGTCATTACAAGATTGTATTGATGAATTATCAAAAGAGGTCCCTAAAGAGGTCCTAGATAAAGTTGATCTCCTATAATTAGAAAGAATTCAAAGTACCAATCAAAGGGTTGGTACTTTTTTTTGTTTTATAATTAAAACTATTTCTTTCTGTCATTTTTTTGTGTGACACTCACGAATTGTATTCTACTGAAAAAGTTCCTCAGACTTGGAAAAAAAACATTTTAAAATATAAGAATATAAAGTAATTCATATCACTATTTTAATAAAATGTATATCATACGGTTAATTATATTGTACAATTGAAATATTTACAATTATTTAGAGTTATTAAACAAAGTCGCTAGGCCTTGAATAATATAAAAATTTAGTTCCTACCAAAAAGCCTGTCCCATGAACGTATATCATAAAATCACATTAGAAGGAGAATTGAAGTATTCTGATATTAATTTTCCAGTTTTTTTACAAGTATCATCAAAACATAACCTTTTGAGATATGATATAGAAACAAATGGAGAGCGACTTACGGAGATTGAAAGATTAAAGTTGTTGAAGATAGGAATTAATCAATTTGCTGAAACAAGAATATATGAAACATTTCTTGAGTTTAGAGAACAATGTATAGAAGCTACTTTGGAAGATTATTATACAGTACTTTCTAAAGAATTGTCTTATGATATCATTAAAGACAAGCTCTATGAATTTGAAATCATTAATACAGAAGTGGAGTTACGTCACGCTTCTTAGTCAAAATATTAAAATATTACAACCCATAAAATAGCTTATTGCTTTAAAAATTAGTTGGAAGTTTGTTTGTTAGTTGAGAAAGAACCTGTAAAATTTACAGGTTCTTTTTTTTATTTAGATTTTTATTTTTTTCATTTTATGAAGAATACCTTTTTTGCGTAAAATTATATTCTGCTTAAATGTTAAATGAGAGAATATTCATTTATTAAATTTCATTTACTAAAAATCATTTGAAATAGCCTTTTAAATGCGTTTTTAGAAAGAAAATATTGTATTATTTCTTTATTAGTGTGTTTTTTACTATTATTTTTTTGTGCACTTAATTGAAATTTGCTTGATTGCAGACGTGGATTTAACAAAGATCTACTTAAACAAATATCGCTGACAATTTAAAATAGTAACCTAGATGATTATCAAATTTAACTTCGTTTATACAGACCATTCTTCAAATGAAAAAATTTATGGAACACTTAAAATAACACAATTAGAAGGAGTTATGACTCCAATCTATGATGTGATTATCAATAGTGAAAACGAAGTAGTTGATACTACTGTAGTATTTAATTTTGCATTGCAACAATATGTAGAATCAAGAGTATTTGAATTGTTTAGCCAATCTAGAAATTTAGATCTTTTTTATACCAAAGAAGATTACAAAGATATAATAGGAAGAGAAGTTCCATCTTTTGTGGTTGATCGTGTTTTAGAAAACATGACATCATTGATAGCAGATGTAGAGGTTCGCCAAGCATCGTAAGGAACTTACTTGTAACCTAATAAGATTTTATTAGTTGAAAGTTTGTTTGTTAGTTTAGTTTAAGAGGAAAGAGTTTTCGAGTTTCGGGAACTCTTTTTTTTGCTTTTTAAACACTAAAATGGAATTTATTTATAGGTATAAAACTAAACTTGCATAGTAGTTGCATAGAAGTTTTATATCTTATCAAAATAGAAATCTAAATTAATGCCTCGTAATTTTTTTTATAAACTAATAATAGTTGCTTTTTTGTTGTGCTTTTCAAAAGAAGGAAGAGCACAATATGCTGTATGGAAGGCAGGTATAGGATTTCAATCTGAGAATATTTTTTCAAGTAAATGGAAAGAAAGTATTTCGTCTACTAATTCAATGACAGGAGTTAGTTACCCTGGGTTAAGTTGGGGTTGGGGATGGAATTTATCATCAGATTATTTAGTAAAAGATGGAATAGCTGTAGGTTTTCGCTATGCCAATACCTATTACTCAAACGCTTCTAATTCAGCATTTCAAACCGCTTCTTCTGAGGCTCAATTTGTTGACTTTACAGTCTACGGAGATTTTTACCTTTTAAAGTTTTTCCAAAACTCTTTTTTACCCTACATTCATGAAAGTTTCTTCGTGAGGGTTGCACCTTCTTATCATTCTAGTAAAATCACATCTACTGGTCAGATTATTTCTGAAATGGATACTATTAGTATGGAAGGTTCAAATGGTACAGCAGGAATCGGATTAGGATTGGGGGTTGGATACACGAAGTATGTAACAGATAGAATTAGTATTACAGGAATGTTGAATACAAATTTCTATTATGCTAGTTCAGCAGCACAACTTCCAAATAATGGTTTACTAGATTATGATGGAAGTACAAATTCTTCCTTTTTTCTCACAAGAATGTCTGCTGAGGTAAAAGTTGCTTATACAATTAAACAGAGAAAACCACTCTGTCCGATTAAAACTTGTGGGATACAACAAGAACATTCTCATGCAGTTTTAGGAGGAGCAGTAGTAAGAGGAAACAGTTACAAATATAGACAGAACCAAAAATACGGAGACGTACATAGAGGGGATGCTAAGCACAAGCATTCAAAACATAAAAAAGCAAAATCACAAAGGCAACAAGAAAAACTGCAAAGAAAGGAGAAACGTAATAGAAAAAGACTAAGAATTATTGGTGCTGGGCATTAGTTTTATTCATATTAAGATAAATATTTAATAAGAAATACTACATTTGTATGTTTTATCATTAGCCAGTGTTTATTTCATTTTCTGAATAGATGAAATGAAAATTATTGGAGATAATAAATAGTTTATTTTAAACATATTCATGACAATACACAGGGAAGGACATTCATTACTTATATCGTTATTGATTTTACTAACAGTCCTAAATGCGCCACTTTATTATTACATGCCTGAAGCTAAAACAGTGCATGCAATAGTTTTAACAGTTAGTATTATATTCTTTTTACTAATTCTGCAGTTCTTTAGAAATCCAAGAAGAACAATACCTCAAGGAGAAAACCTCGTAATAGCCCCTGCTGATGGAAAGGTGGTTGTGATAGAGGAAACAGAAGAGAATGAATACTTCAATGAAAAGAGAATTCAGATCTCTATATTTATGTCTCCATTGAATGTTCATTTAAGTAAAAACCCTATCTCTGGAGTAGTTAAATTCTTTAAATATCATCCTGGTAAATTTTTGGTAGCTTGGCATCCAAAATCAAGTACTGATAATGAAAGAACTACCTTTGTTACTGAAAATGAAAATGGTATTCAAGTTCTTTACCGTCAGATTGCAGGAGCTTTGGCTCGTAGAATTAGATGGTATGTAAAAGAAGGAGATCCTGTAAAACAGGGAGAGGAGTTTGGTTTTATAAAATTTGGATCAAGAATAGATGTTTTCTTACCATTGAATGCTAAAATCAACGTCAATTTAGAGCAGAAAACAAGAGGAGGAGAAACGATTATTGCAGAGTTACCTTCAGCTTAGTTTTAAGATATTTCTAAAAAAGCTCATTAGACAATTTAAGGTTGTTTAATGAGCTTTTTTGTTTATTCATGGAATGAAAAACTACCTCTTTTAAAGCGTAAAGCTAAGTCCATCATACGCCAATGAAATAGTATCAGGGAGTGTTTTTTCGACTTCAGCATGCAAACCTAGGTTATGACTGATATGAGTTAGATAAGTCTGCTTGGGCTTTAGGGTATCAATAACTTCTAGAGCCTCTTCGAGGTTGAAATGAGACTGATGAGGTTTGTGTTGTAATGCATTTAAAACTAAAACATCAAGGTGTTTTAATTTTTGCATCTGATCTTCATCAATTCTATTAGCATCAGTGATATAAGCAAAATTATTAATTCTGTATCCCATAACGGGTAGTTTTCTGTGCCAAACTTCAATGGGAGTAATCGAAGTATCTCCAATCGTAAAGTCTGTATTTTTTCTCACTTCATGGAGTTCTACAGAAGGAACTCCAGGGTATTTGTCTTCTACGAATATATAACTGAACTCTTGTTTTAATTGATCAAAAACACTTTCGGTTCCATATAAGTTAATAGGCTTCATGTCATTCAAGAAGTAAAATCCTCGAATATCATCCATTCCTGCCGTATGATCTTTATGTTGATGTGTAAAGATCAATCCGTCTAAAGTTGTTATTTTCTCTCGAAGTACTTGTTGACGAAAATCTGGTCCTGAATCTATAATCAAGCTTTTTTGATCATTAGTTTCAATATGTATTGACGAACGTAATCTCTTGTTCTTGTATTCTATAGAACTACAGACCTCGCATTGACATCCAATAATTGGTACACCTTGTGAAGTACCTGTACCTAAAAATGTAATTTTCATAATTACTAAAAAAATGAGTTGTAATTATAGACTGAAACCTTCTTGAGTTACAGTGGCATAAAGGTCTTGATTTTTTTCGCTGAGTACGCTGCTATCAATACTAATTTCATTGAGGATATCAATCATGGATTGAATTTTTCCTTCTTGACTATAATACTTGTTGATAATGGCTACTTTTGCATTTTTGATCAAGCAGTATCCTGATTTAAAACTTCCTTTTTCATAACGGAGATTGTATTCCGTTTCAGCAAATAAATCTTCTAGTTTAGTTTGTAAACCTTTTGTAGGTTTTAGAATAACCTTTTTTGTATTGGACATAAAAAAACTGAATAAATTACACCTTGCAATGTAACTTATTCAGTTGAAATCTTCGTAGGTAAGTAAGGATTTTTAATTATTTGTGACTTTGTTTACCACATTGACTAGGTTGTCAAAGTTCAATGGTTTTGGTAAATATTCATTGATACCTACTGCTTTGAAATCGTCCATGCTATAGTTTTTAGCATTTCCAGTAATAGCTACGATTGGAACGGCATTTTTTGAATCATCATCTAAAGCTCTAATTTTTTGAGCACATTCCATTCCGTCCATCACAGGCATATTAATATCTAAAAGGATAGCATCGTAATGGTCTTTATTTAGCTTATCTAATACTTGTTGACCGTTTTTAACTGAAATGATTTCGTAATTTTGAAATTGTAAAACTTTTCTAGTGATATTTTGTATTACTGAACTGTCTTCAGCTACTAGTATTTTTTTTCCCATTTGTAAATTATAGTTTCAGATTGATTACAGAAATTTAGACATATATGAGTTGAGTAAATTAGAATTTCTGCTTTAATTGATATTACTAACTTACTTATAAAAATAAAAAAAATATTTAATGAAATTATCAATTGACATTAATAGTCTTAAATAAAATAGAGAAATTCTGAGATTATATTTGTAGAATTATAATTTATCCTTGATTTTAAACATAATCAATTTTCTTTTTCGTATGAATTTTTTAATGATTAAACCTTTTATTGTCCTATTTAGTGTTCTCCTATCGATGGGAGCTAATTTTCATCCAATACATTTAAGTGTTTGTGAGGTAAATTATAACAAAAGTACAAAGGGAGTAGAAATAGCCTTGAAAGTTTTTTTTGATGACTTGGAAGAAGGTGTAATACGCAATGGAGGACCTCAGTTGCATTTATTTACTGATAAAGAAGAAGTTAAAAGTGATGAGTGGATTTTAAAATACCTTCAAGAAAAGCTGCAGCTAAAAATTAATGATAAAGATGTGACATTGCATTGGGTAGGAAAAGAGACCGATGAAAAAAGAGATATTCAGTCACTTTGGATCTATTTAGAAGTCCCTAATGTAAAAAAAGTGAAGGATTTAGAAATAAAAAATACAATACTTTGTGACGTACATCAAGACCAAAGAAATATGTTGCACTTAAAGTGTAATGGCAAAAAAGTAAGTTGGTTGTTTGATATTGAAAAAATATCTGAAACAATTCACTGGTAATCGTTGACAAATCTGCTAATTGATTTGTATATTAAACTAATGAATCAATCATTCAGACTAAACCTATAAATGATACGCATAGCATTTTAATATGAATTTACAAACATATAAGCAGGTCAGTTTTGTACTGATACTATTGTCAATCAGTTTCTTATTTCAGACTCAAGCGCTAGCTACTCATATTAGAGCAGGTGACCTTACGATGAGAAGGGTCAATGAAGTTTCGTTGACTTATGAGGTTACTGTAATTCTTTATAGAGATGTAACAGGAGTTCAGGCAGGTGAAGGTACTATTTCATTTGGAGATGGTACTGATAATGCTATTGTGTCACCTGAGGAATTGGGATTTACACAGGATGGGGAAACTCAGATTATTCGATATAGAGTAAGTCATACATTTCCGTCGTCAGGAAGCTATAAAGTAAGCTACTTTGAAAGAAACCGAAACCCCGGTGTGAGAAATATGGACATTTCATCAGAAACACCTTTCTTTATTCAATCTGAGTTTTTTATCAATCCAGTACTAGGGTTGAATAGTTCTCCTTTCTTACTTATTCCACCTGTTATTAAAGGTGCTGTAGGTCAGAAGTTTGTACACAATGCAGGGGCTTATGATGTGGATGGCGATAGTTTATCTTATCGCTTAACGGTTTGTTTGCAAGGTGAAGATACACCAGTGCAAAATTACCGTTTTCCAGATGATCCAAATGAAGAATGGTCAAGAGAGACTGAGGATTGTGAGGTACCACCCGTTTTCTACATTGACGAAATTACAGGAGACTTGGTATGGAATGCTCCTTTTGTTTTTGGAGAATACAATATCGCATTTTTAGTAGAAGAGTGGAGAGATGGTATTCGTATTGGCGCTGTAAACCGAGATATGCAAGTGATTATTACCGATCCGCTTAACTTAAGACCAGTGATCGAGACACCTCCTGATACCTGTGTGATAGCAGGAACTGAATTGTCTAAGATTATTTTTGCTGAAGATCAAGATACAGAACCATGTTATAATCCTGATTCAACCGTTGAGTGGGGACCTCATCCTATTGATTTTAAAATAGCTCAAAAAGATGTGGATATCTCACCTTACGTAGATATGGGATTTGATGTCAATTATTATGGATTGAATAATAGTAAAGCGGATGGAGCTTTCTCCTGGACACCAACATGTGATGATATTCGATCTGCACCTTATCAAATTACGTTCGAAGCCGTCGATCAAACGTCAGCTGGAAATACAGATTTAGGAACCCTTGAAAATTGGAATGTTCATGTTTTAGGGCCACCACCATTAGGCTTAACTGCTAACCCTCCTACTTCAGATGAATTACAGAGGTATGATAATAAAGTTACCTTAAGTTGGGACCCTTATGAGTGCTCTAATGCGAGAGAAATTTATATCTACAGGAAAGTAGGGTCGTTTGATTATGAACCTTCTTGTGAAACAGGTTTGCCTAACTGGACGGGTTACAAATATGTAGGGCAGGTTGATGCAAGTCAAAATACCTACATTGATAGAAATGTTGAGCAAGGAGTCACTTACTGTTATAGGATTTATGCAGTTTTTCAACCTCCGCAAGGTGGGGAAAGTGTAGCGTCTTCAGAAGCTTGTGCTTTTATTCCTGATTCACAATATATTGTAAATACTGATGTAAATGAGACAGGTTTAGATGATGGGGAAATTTTAGTGAGATGGACTAAGCCATTGGATGTTGCAGACCTTTCGAGTGTACAGTACAATATTTACAGAGCGGATGGTGAAGAAAAAGCTGAAGATAGTGAATACCTAAAATTAAATGGAAGTCCTTTAGGAGTAAATGATACTACTTTTACGGATCGTCTACTTAACAATGTGAGTATCCATTACCATTATAGAATTGAACTTTTAGAAAATGGATCACCTTCAGATACTACTTACATCGCTAATTTTGTGAAATTGAGTGCATCTTCGGGAATTGATTTTGTTGATTTATCATGGGGAGGTACAGTTCCATGGAATTTAACACCTGATTCTGTCGTGTTAGCGAGTGGATTGACTGTGGGTGTTTATCATTACATTTATAGAAAGGTGGAAGGTGATGAGCCAGATTATTCTTTATATGATAGTGTATATGTTAATACAGAAGGATTAAGATATACAGATAATGGTACTGAGCTTGACCCTCTCGATGATCGAAAGTTATATTCTTATTATGTATCAACAGTAGGATCTTATCAGCAACCCATCATTGCCGAACCGTTAATTAATAAGACACAAGAGTTAACAGTTGAATTGTTAGACACGATTCCGCCTTGTCCGCCGATTTTATCATTGGAGAATTATGATGATGGGATGTTATTAAATGACCCTAATGATTGTAATGTTACTCCTTTCAGGGATGGACAAAGAACTTGTGCAAAAGATAGATTTTCTGTAGAACTCACGTGGGATAATCAACTTGGAGATATGTGTGATGAAGATATTGTGAGGTATAATATCTATTTTACTCCAAGAGAAGCTATCAATAAATTAGATTTTGGAGCACCATTGATGACAATTGATCACCCTGCTGACAGAGAGCTTTCAGAGGGATTCTTTTATGATTTACTTAATCGAGAATTTGTATCGGGATCTTATGCGGTTACAGCTTTAGATAATTCTGGAAATGAAAGTGATTTGAGTAATATAATTGTTCAGGATAATTGCCCTTATTATGAATTACCAAATGCTTTTAGCCCGAATGGTGATGGTATCAATGATACATTTATCCCAATGCGTTGCCCACGATTCGTTAAAACTGTAAAGTTCTCCGTGATCAATAGATGGGGATCTGTGATTTATGAATACAACAGTGATGAACATAGTGGTGATATAGAAATCAATTGGGATGGAAAAACAGAGGGAGGAAACCTTTTTGAACCTGGAAATTATTATTATGAAGCTGAATTAACGAATTACAGACTTAATCCAGGAGATGAAGAAGTAAAGATCAAAGGATCTTTTGTAATACTCAGAGGAAAAGATCAAGCCGGTAAATAAAGGACAGGTGTTGTTTTTCATTAAAAGAGCAGTTTCAAACCTACTCATAATCATAAAATAATTCTATTTTTGTGAAAGTATTCTAGTAATAGGATACTTTTACTTTTTTAGAGGGTTGTAAGTGCTCTTAGAATTCAAATAAGAACCTGAAATTATTCTGTTTTACATTTTTTGAAGTACTTATTTTTAGAAAAGGGCTATCGATGTTACAAAACAAGTGAGTAGAAGAATTAGCATTAATGTTATTCCCTAATGATCTTGGTAAACCATAAATAAAACAAATGAAGTTAAAAGTTATCATATCAGGAGGTGGTACTGGCGGTCATATTTACCCTGCTATCGCTATTGCCAACGCAATCAAAGAACAACGTCCAGAAACTGAAATTCTTTTTGTAGGAGCAGAGGGGAGAATGGAGATGGAAAAAGTACCTGAATCTGGTTATGAAATTGTCGGTTTACCAATTGCAGGAATTCAAAGAAGGTTGACACTTGAAAACCTATCATTCCCTTTTAAGTTGATTAAAAGTTTATGGAAAGCCAGTTCAATAATCAGCGATTATAAGCCGAATGTGATTGTAGGAGTTGGAGGCTATGCAAGTGGCCCTATTATGTGGAGAGGACAGTCAAGCAAAATTCCAACCGTAATCCAAGAACAAAATGGTTATGCTGGCTTAACAAATAAAATATTAGGAGGAAGAGCAGAAAAGATTTGTGTGGCTTATCCTGGTATGGAATATTACTTTCCGCAAAAGGTTATTTCTTTTACAGGAAATCCCGTTCGTCAAGATATTATTGAGTTAGAGAGTAAAAAGGAAGAAGGGTATAAAGAGTGGGGTTTTGATCCAACTAAAAAGGTTGCCTTTGTGTTTGGTGGAAGTTTGGGGGCTTTAACTCTGAATGAAAGCATGGCAAAAGGAGTTCAAAGATTATTGGATGAAGGAATTCAAGTGATCTGGCAGACAGGAAAGTATTACTATGAAAAATACCATGCAGAGTTTGGAGACAAAGAAGGCTTGCATGTCGTGTCATTTATTAAAAATATGGCGAACGTATATGCCATTTCTGATATTGTAGTAGCAAGAGCTGGTGCATTATCCATTTCTGAACTTTGTTTAGCGGGTAAACCTTCTATTTTAGTACCATCGCCTAACGTTGCAGAGGACCATCAAACAAAAAATGCAACTGCTTTAGTGAAAGAAGACGCTGCAATACTTGTCAAGGATACTGAAGCGAGAGAGCAATTGATAGACGAGATGTTAGCTTTGATGCAAAACGAAGAGAAGTTACAGTCTTTGAGTAAAGCAATCCTTCAATTAGGAAAGCCTAATGCAGCCAATGATATAGCAAATGCCGTATTAGAGTCTGCTGAGCATCATTATAAAAGAATGAATTAATTTATAGAAAATGTTACCTGCATACATATATTTTTTAGGAGTCGGAGGAATAGGAATGAGTGCTTTGGCACGATGGTTTAATGCTAATTCCTATGAAGTGGAAGGTTATGATAAAACACCTACAGATTTAACAACAAAACTTCAAGAAGAAGGTATTAATATTGTTTTTGATGATAGTAAGGAAGCTTTGTCGAAAAAACTATTATCACTGCCCAAGGAGGATGTTTTAGTGGTATACACACCTGCTATTCCTGCATCACATCAAGGGATGCAATACTTGAAAGAAAATGGTTATACGTTAAAGAAAAGAGCTGAAGTTTTAGGGTTGATCACGAGAGATAGTTTTACTGTAGGTATAGCAGGTACACATGGTAAAACGACAACCTCTTCAATGCTTTCACATATTTTGAAGTCTGCCCAAAAAAATGTCTCAGCGTTTTTAGGCGGTATCAGCACAAATTATGGAACGAATATGTTACTTGGTGATAGTAGTAAATCGGATCATATAGTGGTAGTGGAAGCTGATGAATTTGATCGTTCATTTTTACAACTTTCACCTGATATTATCGGAGTAACAAGTTGTGAAGCAGATCATTTAGATATCTACGGTGACGAGGATGCAGTTTTTGTATCATTCCAAGAGTTCATTAATAAATTACCTGATGATGGACATTTATTTTTGGAGAAAAGTATTCAAAAATTAAAACCTCAAGGCAAAGTAGACCTCACCACATATGGTATTGAAGGAGGTGAGGTTTATGCTGAAAATCTACATGTGGAAAATGGAGCTTTTGTATTTGATGCTCATATAAATACTATTACATTTAAAAATGTAAGCCTTCAAATGCCAGGTTTTCATAATGTGGCGAATGCATTATTAGCCATGTCAATTGCTTTACAAATCGGAATTACATCTGAAGAAGTAAGGGAAGGTATAGAGAGCTATAAAGGTGTGAAAAGACGATTTGAAAAGTGGGTTGATACAGCAGATAAAGTATATATTGATGATTATGCACATCATCCTACAGAGATCACTACTTTTATAAAGTCGATCAAAGCCTTATATCCAGGGGAAAAGACCACGGTAATTTTCCAACCTCACTTATATTCTAGAACAGCTGATTTTGCAGATAACTTTGGAGAAAGTTTATCACTTGCAGATGAAGTTTGGTTATTACCACTTTATCCAGCGAGAGAAAAGTTTGTAGAAGGTGTAAATTCAGAAATGTTGTTAGGTAAAATTCTTCATGACAACAAACGTATTGTTCAAGATGAAGACCTTTTAGATGAGGTAAAGAAATATGATGGTAAAGTTATTGCCACTGTTGGTGCAGGAAATATCGACCGTTTTATAAAAGATATTGCTCAAATTCATAAGTAATAGTTTATGAAAGAAAATAAATCACTATCACAACTCTTCTCTCAAAAGGGAATAGGAAGTATTTTAGTCTTGGTAGGCTTGTTAGTCATTTTTGTACTTTACACAGTCACAAGAAGGAATGTCTACACCACAGATGGGGAGTTGGTAATAAATGTGACAAACTACAATGCTCCTCGTTTTGTAGAAGATACTGAGGTGAAAGATGCCATTACAAAAATGAATTTGGAAAGAAAAGATCTCAATCAAATTTCGATTAAGGAAATTGAGAATTCTTTGAATGCCATTCAATTTGTAAGAAAAGCAGAAGTGTCTCGTGATGTCTCTAATAATTTAATTATTGATATTGAACAGGATAGACCAATTGCTAGAGTGATTACACCTTCGGGTAAATCAACGTATATTAATAAAGAAGGAAAACTAATAGGGCTTTCCAAGAAATATGCAGCAAGAGTGTTGTTAATTACTGGTGATGGTACTGAAAAATTAATGTCGCACAAATATTGGAGTGAGGAAGTATTTGGACAAAATTTATTGTACTTTATCAATAAGCTGAATAATGATCGTTTTTGGAATGCACAGTTGACACAACTTGACTTAAAACGAGATATGACCATAACTGCTTATCCTCAAGTAGGTAAAGAACGTATCGAATTTGGAAAACCATTGGATTTTGATCAAAAACTAGGGAAATTAAAAGTATATTATAATACTATTTTAAGTTCTAAAGGCTGGAATGTATATAAAAAGATTAAGTTGCAGTACAAAGGTCAAATTGTATGTAACTAAGACCATAAAGAGCAAATAAAAGAAACGTTTCAAGCGTACTAACTAATTTCAATTTGAATAATTTGCTTTTTTGGATACATATTAGGAAATTTTGATTTTTTAATAGTTTTCGGATTTAAGATCCTCATTAATAAAACATAAACCCACAAATTACTCATCATAAATTTGTTTAGAGTATGGAAGAAGAAAAGATAATCGTAGGGCTTGATATTGGAACTACAAAGGTGTGTGCTGTAGTTGGCAGAATGAATGAGTACAATCAGTTAGAGATACTCGGATTAGGTCATTCTACTTCAGAAGGTGTGCGTGATGGTACGGTGAGTAATATCGCAAAGACTACAGAGGCGATTGACCAAGCAATTACAGCAGCTGAGCAAGACTCGCAAATTGAGATCAATGTAGTGAATGTGGGTGTTGCGGGAAAGCATATCAAAAGTTTCCGTCAACATGGAAGTATTACTCTTCCACATCAAGAAGACGAAATATCAGTAACAGATGTTGAGCGTTTGACAAACGATATGTATCGTGTAATCACTGAACCTGGAACTGAAATTATACACGTATTGCCACTTCATTATACAGTCGATAGTGAAGAGAAAATCAAAGATCCTGTAGGTATGGCAGGAGTGAAGTTAGAGGCCGATTTTCATATCGTTACAGCCAATTCTAATTCGATACGTAATATCAAAAAATGTATTGAAAGAAGTAATTTGGAATGTGATCAGATGATGTTAGAGCCATTAGCTTCAAGTATGGCCGTTTTGACTGATGAAGAAAAAGAAGCAGGTGTAGCTATCATTGATATTGGAGGTGGTACTACTGATATTGCCATTTTCTATGATGGAATAATCAGGCATACAGCAGTAATTCCTTTCGGTGGAGATATCATTACTTCCGATATCAAACAAGGATGTGCCGTAATGCAGCATCAAGCTGAATTATTGAAAGTAAAGTTTGGTCAATCAATGGCTGTCAACACAAATGACGCTGAGGTGGTTGAAATTCCTGGTATTAATAATAGAACTCCAAAAGAGATTTCTATTAAAAATCTTGCTTATATCATTGAGGCAAGAATGGAGGAAATCATCGACTTGATTCAAGCAGAATTACGAGCATCAGGTTATTTGGATAAATTAGCCGGAGGGTTAGTACTGACAGGTGGAGGATCTAAACTTAAAAATATCCAACATTTGTTTGAATATAAAGTAGGATTAGACACAAGAATTGGTTACCCTACAGCGTTCTTAGGTAAGAGCGACCGTTCTGAGAAAGTAAAAGATCCAAAATTCTCAACTGGATTAGGATTAGCTTTAGCAGGATTTAAAGCATTAGACCAAAGAGAGTTGGAAAGACCAAGAAGTATCTACCAACAAGAAGTGAAAGGTGAAGGGACTTCAGATCAAGTAAAGGTACCTGAAACTTCTGGACCAAGAGGAAAGAACATTTTCTCAGATTTCCTTCAAAAGGCGAAGGATTTATTAATTGATGACTATGACGATACGGAAGATTATAAAGATTAACCAATAAAACTATAAGTTAATTGGATTGTTTTTATTAATTCTGTATTTTCATTGAATAAAATGACCATATTCTACCATAAAAGTGGAATAATGTGTCATTTTTTACGAATAATGCTATTATTTTAGCACTTTGAATTTTTGATATAAATAAACAACCATTTTAGGTGGTTGAATAAATAAATTTTTTAGAATCTATGGCTGATACGAGCTACGAGTTTGATATGACAAGCAACCCTACGGCTAACAAGATCATTAAGGTGGTCGGTGTTGGTGGTGGTGGCGGTAATGCTGTCCGTCACATGTATGAACTTGGAATCCATGATGTAGATTTTTTTGTGGCTAACACAGATAAACAAGCATTGGAATCAAGTCCAGTACCCAACAAAATTCAATTAGGCGTTGAACTTACTGCAGGTTTAGGAGCAGGTGCAAAACCAGAAATTGGTAGAGAATCTGCAATGGAAACAAAAGATGAAATTAAATCATTCTTGTCCAATGGTACAAAAATGGTCTTCATCACTGCTGGTATGGGTGGCGGTACAGGTACAGGAGCTGCTCCTGTAATTGCTGAAATCGCGAGAAGCTTGAACATTCTTACTGTAGGTATCGTAACGATGCCTTTCAGATTTGAAGGTAAACCAAAAGAAAGAAGAGCACTTCAAGGTATTGAAGACTTGAAAGAACACTGTGACACTGTTCTTGTGATTCTAAATGAAAAATTGAAAGAAGTTTACGGACGTTCTTCAATGAGAGAAGCTTTTGCTCAAGCTGATAATGTATTGGCTCGTGCTGCAAAATCAATTGCCGAAATCATTACTGTAGATGCATACATCAATGTTGACTTTGAAGATGTAAACACTGTAATGCGTGATGCTGGTACTGCCGTAATGGGCTCATCAATTGAGTCAGGTGAGGACCGTGCTATCCGTGCGACTGAGGCTGCAATTGCCTCACCATTATTGAACAACACTGACATTACCAACGCTAAATATATCTTACTTAGCCTTGTGGTTAGTGATTACGATAACTTGGATATGAGTGAGTTGGAACAAGTGACAACTTACATCCAAGAAAGAGCTGGAGACGAGGCCGAGGTTATCTTTGGTGTGGCTAAAGATGAATCATTGGGTGATGCAATCAGCGTAACTGTAATTGCTACAGGTTTCGAAGAAGACAAAGAAATCAAAACAAGCGGCGATTTTTTTAGCAAAGGGGAGTCAGGTACACAGAGCACTAGAATAAGTACGCCTATTCCAGTGGCAAAACCTACTTCAGAAGTTAAGGAGGAAAAACCTCCAGTTGTTGAAGAAAAGACAGAAGAGGAAGAAAAACCTCTTGAAGTTGAAGCTTCAGCGGCTCCCCAACCAAAAGAAGAGCCTAAGAAAGTAGTATTTTCTTTAGAGGACGATTATGTTGGGAATGAAGTAACTCCTAAACCTGAAAGTCCTGTAGCTTCAGATGATGTTTCTAAAGAAGCTGAAACTCCACATTTGAGCAGTTACAAAAAATTTGAATCAGTAAAGGATATTTCTAATGAAGATATGAAAGATCTTCGTGATGTCCCTGCTTACATGAGAAGAGGTGTAAAACTAAATCCTCCATCATCAGAACAGGAAGATGCTGAATAAATAGCCTTTTGAAAATAAAAAAAGCCATTGAATTTTACTTTCAATGGCTTTTTTCTTTATAGAGATTTGTGAGTCTATGCAGCTCCTTTTTTATTGAGTCTGTGTTTATAAACTAGATTCAGCAATGTGCCTGAGATAACGAGGAACATACCTATTATAACTTCCATTGTGAAAAATTCACCAAAGAAATACATTCCGTAAAGAGCTCCATAAATAACACTTGTGTAATTCATACTAGAAACGGTCAGTGCATCATCATCAGATTGATAAGCCTTTGTTAAAAGAATTTGACCGATTTGTGATAAAACGCCAATGCTCAATAGGGCACACCATATTTCGATACCTTCAGGCATTACCCAATCAAAATAACTCCATATACCCGTGATGGGAACCGCTACAAATGGAAAGTAAAATACTACTACGACAGGATGTTCTTTTCCTTTTAACTTTCCAATAACTGTATATGCTGCAGCCGATCCAATGGCTCCCAATAAAGCAATCGTTAAAAATACAGGGTCTACTCTTGGGTCAAAACCTTTGATGAAAACGACTCCAACAATACTGATTCCTAAAAATAAAAATTGTAAAGGTTTCAAAGGCTGTTTTAAAAATAGCATCGCAAAGAGTGCAGTAAACAAAGGTGCTAAATTTTGTAATACGACTGCGGTAGCTAAAGGAAGGTTTTGAAAACTTGCAAATACTAAGACTAGAGAGATGGTTCCAAAAAAGCCTCTTAATAAAAGCATTTTCTGATTATTTCCCCAAAGATAAACTCCCGCTTTTTTGAGTGTAATATAACTTAAAACAAGAGAGGTTAATGCCCTGAAGAAAACAACTTCTTGAGGAGGTATTTGTGGAATTGCTTTCACTATCAATTGCATAGTGGTCATTACTAGTGATGCTAATAGCATCTGTTTAACCCCACTTCCAACTTTTATATTCATATAATTTTTTTCTTTTTTCGAAAGGTAGTCCGAATTGAAGCCCAAAAATAATGGATTAGAAAGGCTTGATACCCAATTTTTAGTTTTTATTTGTCAATAGGAGTGATGAATTGATAATTGTCAGTGCTGATTTCAATTTTGCTAACGAAATTTACGCCAATCTATTATTAGACATGAACATGCACTCAAACGAAAATAAAGAAACTTGTTATCACTGTGGAGAAGACTGTACAGATGAAATTATAAAAAATGAGGAAGGGAAATCATTTTGTTGTAATGGATGCCATATGGTTTATGATCTTTTACAGGAAAATAATCTTACAGATTACTACCGTCTAAACAATCAGCCTGGTGTAAAACAAAAAGGAAAATCACAACGTGAAAAATTAGCTTACTTGGATGATGAAACGATCATTAAAAAGCTCATTGATTTTTCTGATGGTAGAATTGCTCGACTCAGTTTTTACCTACCACAAATTCATTGTTCTTCCTGTATTTGGCTACTTGAAAAATTACCTGAACTGAGTGAAGGTATAGCAGAGTCTAAAGTCAATTTCCTTAAGAGAGAAATCTATGTTACATTTTTAGAAGAGAAACTATCCTTACGTGATGTGGTGGAGTTGTTGATCAATCTTGGATATGAACCATTGATCAATCTTGAAGATTTAGAAAAGAACAAAAAAAATAAAGCCAAAAAAGCACAAGAGAAATCCTTTTATATCAAACTTGGTGTTGTAGGCTTTTGCTTTGGTAATATTATGATGCTGAGTTTTCCAGAATATTTGGGAATCACGGTAGAAGATCAGCACTTTATAGAACTGTTTGGTTACTTGAATTTAGTCTTAAGTATTCCCGTTTTCTTCTATGGAGCTAGGGATTACCTGACATCTGCTTGGCATGCACTAAGACACGGAGGAGTGAATATTGATGTGCCAATTTCACTGGGAATTTTTGCATTGTTTTTACGATCAGCTTATGAAATTCTATCCGATACCGGAGCAGGTTACCTTGATTCTTTGGGCGCTTTGATTTTTCTATTACTGATTGGTAAGTGGTTTCAGCAAAAGACTTTTGATAATATTTCATTCGAAAGAGATTATAAATCATATTTTCCTATTGCTATCACAAGGATTGTAAAAGGCATCAAAGAGAATATTCCCCTTTCTAAATTGGAAGTGAATGACACTTTACAAATTAAAAATGGAGAATTAATTCCTGCGGATTCAATATTGAAAAAAGGAGAAGGTAGAATTGATTATAGTTTTGTTACAGGTGAGTCAGTGCCTATTCGCAAAGTATCTGGAGACCTTTTATATGCTGGGGGAAAACAGACGGGAGGTGTTATTGAAATAGAGACAACAAAAGAAGTATCTCAAAGTTATTTGACGCGTCTTTGGAATGAACAGACTTTCCAAGAAGAAGCTATGAAGGATTTATTGCAGTCTAAAACCAATGTTTTAAGTAAGTGGTTTACGATTGCTATTCTAATTATTGCTTCTATTGCAGGAGCCTATTGGTGGTCAGTGGACGGTGCAAACCATGCCGTGAATACCTTTACAGCAGTTTTAATTATTGCATGTCCGTGTGCATTGGCGTTGAATGCACCATTTGCTTTAGGCAATGCTATGCGAATTATGGCTCGTTTCGGTTTGTATACGAAAGATACTATTGCTGTAGAAAAAATGGCAGCTGTCAACCATATTGTTTTTGATAAAACGGGTACGATTACATCAGCTAAAGAACAATCCATTTCATTTGAAGGAGAAGATCTGACAGAAGAACAATTACAATTGGTCTATGCAGTTACTTCTCAATCGACACATCCTGTGAGTAGTCGGATTGCTCAACATTTAAGGCAGTTGGATCAAAAATATAAGGTCGACAATTTTGAAGAAGTGCAAGGGAATGGTATACAAGGTGAGGTAAATGGGCACACTATTAAATTAGGAAAAGCTTCTTTTGTCAATGCTGATCAATCAGGTAAGAAAACATTCCAAACCGTTTCGTATGTTAATATTGATGGGAAAGTGTTTGGTAAATTCTTACTAGCACAGTCTCTTCGTGAAGGTGTTGATGGACTATTATCGTTTCTTCATGAGAGAGGTTATAAAATCTCCTTATTATCAGGTGATAATTCATCAGAGAGAGAAAAGCTTTCAAAATCTTTTCCTGAAGGTACAGAAATGCATTTTGATCAATCTCCAAAAGATAAGATGGATTTTATTCAGGCAAGTCAGACCAAAGGAGAAACTGTATTGATGATTGGTGATGGTTTAAATGATGCAGGGGCTTTAAAACAGTCAGATGTCGGGATTGCTGTCGCTGAAGATGCTCATCAATTCTCTCCAGCTTGTGACGCTATTTTAGCCGCTCAAAAAGTAAATCAACTAAACCGTTATTTATCTTTCTCTAAAAAAGCGATGACGATGGTTTATTTGGGCTTCGTAGTTTCTTTACTGTATAATGTATTAGGATTGTCTTATGCAGTTCAAGGAAACCTATCACCTTTGATCGCTGCTATTTTAATGCCTTTAAGCTCTATTTCAGTAGTGCTATTAGGGACAATTGGTACAACTTGGTTTGGAAAGGTCTTTTTGAAGAAAGGAAATTGAAATAGCGCTTGTATTTTGAAGTTGGTTTCTCAAAGAGAATGTAATACATAACTTGAATTAAGTAGCTGATCATACTTCAAATGCATTTATGCTATAGATAATTTTGAACAGCTACTTATATTTATATATTTGGAGTTTATCATTGGTACTACAACCTTTGGTAAACTCCTTTTTAAAGAAAGCAAAATATTAAAGAACATACCATTTTTTAATTTAAAGAAATAAGTAGGGAATTTTTCTATTCCTAATACTTATGGTTTCATCATTAAGCAGCAAATTATTAATTTTTTTAACTAAAACATCAATGGCAAAATTATTTTATTCGTCGATGATTTCAATCTTATTTACTTTTTCAGCCTTTGCTCAAATTAATTTTGAAAAGGGATATATTATTAACAATGATAATGAAAGGTTAGAGTGTTTCATCAAAAATTTAGAATGGGCACAAAGTCCGAGGAAGATTGAATACAGGTTGTCACAAGATTCAAAGGCAAAATCAGGTTCTCTTGAAGATATAAAGGCTTTTGGGATTGAGGGAGAGTTTAAATATATCAAAGAAACAGTACAAATAGATCATTCAAGTAATAACCTTGCGAATCTAAAAGAAGAAAGAGGTCCTCTTTTTAAAGAAGAAACTGTTTTCTTAAAAGTAATACTTGAAGGGAAGGCATCTTTATACCAATATAAGGATATGGAGCTTTTACGCTTTTTCCTTCATCTAGATGGTAAAGAAATAGAGCCTTTAGTCTACAAAAGGTATAGATCTAAAAATAAGATAGCATATAATTCTTATTTTAAACAACAGCTATACCTTAATTTAAGAACCAATAATATCACCATCGCTGATGTTGAGAATATTGATTATAGCCTCAAAAAGATCAAGCCTGTAATTCAGAAATTTAATGGTGATACACCATTGAATACAAAAGACTATACAACTAAAAAGAAAAAGAACTCTTTCCATTTTACAGCTAAATTGGGTTTGGGTAATAGTGGTCTTTTTATAAAAAATAGTAATAGTAAAAGTGAGGGTATACAATTTGATAATCAAACAAATTTTAGAGTAGGAGGAGATTTTGAATATATTTTACCTTATAACAAAAATAAATGGGGCTTATATATTGCACCGACATATCAAACATATACAGGGGAAAATTATCAAATAACCTCAAGTGCTGTAAGGAGAACTACTACTACTTCAGTAAAATATAACTCCATAGAAATACCATTTGGTGTACGTTATTATTCTTATTTGAATAAAAATCTAAAACTATACTTTGGGGTAGCATATATTTTAGATTATTCGTTTGATTCTGAAATTACTTTTAAAAGAGAAGACTCTTCTAATTTGTACGAACCTTTAACAATAGATTCAAGAGGAAATTTGGCTTTTAGTGTAGGAGTAAAGGTATCAGATAGATTTATCGGTGAGTTAAAGTATTATACAAATAGAAACCTATTAGGCGAATATTTATTCTGGAAAGCAGAGTATAATTCAATAGCATTTACAGTGGGATATACTATTTTTTAAGAAATAGTCCAATTCAAATAAAAAGCCTTCCATCTGTAGTACACAGTTAGAAGGCTTTTTATTTTTCGCATTTTAATAATTATTGACTGAGGAGAAGATAGTTTTCCAAAACCGCTACTGTTCAGTTTATCATCTTAGCGATACATTTGTTACTGATATCCTTGCTTTGTTTATTCTTGATACACTTTCATTTGAGTGTATCAATATGAATTAATTGTTGTGATTTTATTGAATTTGCGAGATATCACCCGATCCAGAAACCTTGATTTTAGTTTTTTCTGGACGACCTTTATATCTGATGTCACCCGATCCAGAAACTCTTGCGTTAATTTCTTCTGTAGCCCAGCAGTCCACATCACCTGAACCACTTACTGAGATGGTAACAATTTTGGATTCCATGTCTTTAGCGTCAATATCAGCAGAACCACTTACTGAAATACTGAAATTGTCTGCCTTACCTTTAAGGTCTAACTCACCCGAACCACTAAGGCTAGCTTTTAATTCATCAACATTTACCTCTCCTGCAAAACTTCCTGATCCGCTACCTGCTAAAGTTAAGTTGTCTGCTAATACTTTTCCTTTACAGACAATATCTGAAGAACCAGAAAAACTTACACTATTGATTTTGTTGTTGTAAGTAATTTCGATGTCTGCTCTTACATTACGAACACCTTTTTTAGGACGAATAGAAAGTTTACCACCAGATACTTCAGTGATCACATCCGAAGGTTTAGTACTCCCATATAAATGTACAACTGCTTCATTTTTTTTACCTGAAATAAGTTTTACATCCATTGAACCACTGATTTTGATTCCTTCAAAAGAACCTAATGAGCGAGTGTCTGTTTCTTGAGCATGAACAAATGATGAAAAAAGAAGTGCGATGCTTAGAATAAATAATTTTGTTTTCATTTTTTATTGTATTTTTGCGACTCATTGTTTGTTATGGATAACAACAATTAACAAATGAATATTGTGTGAAAATAATTGTATATGCCTTAAAGACATAAGAAATTCCTAATGGTTGCATGAATTTATTGTGACGACTGTAAGAGGGTTACTTTTGTCATCCTTTTTTAATAGAAATATACTGTTATTCGTGTTTGAAAAATTGATACATACATTATAATAAATAATACTATCTCATGAACGACTTGAAACAAGAAGACTTTGAGGTCAAAAAGTTAGGCAAAGCCACTTTAGTATCTCCTATTTATAAAAATTACGCAGACGAAGAGATTAGTAACGAATTATTCATCGATGAGTCAAGAAGAATCGTATATGATGCTTCTTTAAGTAGCTATAAAAATAATCTAGAGTCTAGTGAAGAACCAATTTCTTTCTTAAAAGCAGGACCTAGAAAAGATATATATTTCGATCCTTCGAAAACAAAAGCCGCTATCGTTACTTGTGGTGGTTTATGTCCAGGTATCAACAACGTAATCCGTGGTTTGGTAAATGGTTTATATTATAGATATAAAGTAAGAAACATTTGGGGTATTCAATATGGTTACCAAGGATTGATTCCAGAATATGGTCATGAAATGGTAAAATTAACGCCAGATGTTGTAAAAGATATTCACTTATTCGGTGGTACTATCCTTGGTTCTTCAAGAGGACGTCAGGATATTTCTGCTATGGTTGATGCTCTTGAAAGAGAAAACATCAACATCCTTTTCACTATTGGTGGTGATGGTACACTTTCGGGTAACCACGTAATCAATGAAGAAATTGAAAGAAGAGGTTTGAAAATCGTTACTGCAGGTATTCCTAAGACGATTGATAATGATGTAAACTTCATGACGAAGACTTTCGGTTTCGATACAGCATTTACAACAGCAGCAGCAGTAGTAAGAGATGCTCACAACGAAGCTACAGGTGCATACAATGGAGTAGCAATCGTAAAACTAATGGGTAGAGACTCTGGTTTTATTGCAGCGAATGCAGCACTTGCAATGCCAGATGTAAACTTCGTATTAGTACCAGAAAATGAATTCGATTTACACGGTGAGAAAGGTTTCTTAGCAGCGTTGAAAGAAAGAGTATTAGACCGTCATCATGCATTGGTAGTGGTAGCAGAAGGTGCTGGCCAGAACTTATTTGATCATGAAGATGTGAAGAAAGATAAGTCAGGAAACATCAAGCATAAAGACATTGGTGTTCATTTGAAAGACGAAATCAACAAATTCTTTAAGAGCGAAGATATTGAGGCAACTGTAAAATACATTGACCCTTCATATATCATCCGTTCTGAGGTGGCAATCCCTGCTGATAGTGTATTCTGTAACGACTTAGCTTTAAATGCCGTTCACGGTGCAATGGCTGGTTTAACAGATTTCGTAGTAGGTCGTTGGCATAACCAATTTACTTACCTTCCAATTCCAGCGGCTACAGCATCAAGAAAGAAAATTGATGTAAATGGTCCATTATGGTGGGCAGTATTGGAGACTACTGGTCAACCATTAAAAATGAGAGATGAGTAATATATCTTTAGATATTGAAAATAAAAGAAAGGTGTCAGCAATGACGCCTTTTTTTATTGAGAAAATTTTCTTCTTTATTACTCTGTAAATTGAATTATTGTCAACAATCAATTGGGATTACTGTTAGCTTTCATTATCATACTTTCAATCTTCTTTCTTCTTCATTTTTCCATTGATGAAAAACGAAGCAAAAAATCTAGGCTCAGAAGTCAAAAGCTAAATTCCATTCCTTTCGCCTAAATGATTTTAAACTCGCTCTGCTCAAACAAGAAAATCATTTTTAACGGCTCATTCCATGAAATTCTTAACGCTTTTCCCTTCAATGCCGGAGAATTACTACTAAACTAATTGGGTAAAGCTTACTAGAGCGCATGTTATGCGTTAGAGTCGTTCGTGTTTTACAGGTAATCAGAAATTTCTTGATTTCTAAATACTGAAAATTTAGTTTTTGCTTAGATTGCCTTATATAAAAAAAGAGCACCGATTAAGTGCTCTTCAAATAAATAGTACAATGCTTTTGTTATGGTAATGTAGGTGCTTGTGAAACTTCCTCTGGAATTTTAGAAGTTAACGTTCCTAAGAATGCCGAAATGTTAGAAGCTTGCTCATCAGTAATCTCAACATTTGACTGAAGTTTAGCCATAATTTTTACAGCATCTTCCAGTTTTTCTACAGAACCATCATGGAAGTAAGGAGCAGTTTTAGCGATATTTCTCAACGTAGGAACTTTGAAATGGTATTTATCATTTTCCTGACCTGTTACTTCTTTTCTTCCCTCGTCTTGCTTTTTAGAACCTGTCATTTCCCAGTAGTTGCCATATACACCAAACTTTTGGTACATATTTCCACCTAGCATATTTCCTGAGTGACAAGTAACACATCCTGCCTCTTGGAAGTCTCTTAAGCCTTGTGCCTCTTTTGCAGTCAACAAGTAAGAGTTACTTTCTTGAGCAAGGAATCTGTCAAATCGTGAAGGGAACAATAAAGTTCTTTCAAAAGAACCAATTGCATTACCTACATTTTTATAAGTAAGGGGTTGTTTTTCGTTAGGGAATGCCTCTTTGAATAATTTTACGTATTCCGCAACCTCGCTCAAACGGTTAATCACTTCTTTCTCATTTGGCATTGCGTGCTCAATTGGATTCAAGATTGGCCCGATAGCTTGTTCTTCTACATCTTTCGCTCTACCATCCCAGAACTGTACAAATTGCAAAGCTGAGTTGATTACTGTAGGGGAGTTTCTATCGCCAAATTCACCTGTGTCACCTGGTGAAGTGGCTTTATTGTCCACCCCGAAAGTGGCTAAATCGTGGCAAGAATTACAGCTGATATTACCGTCTTTTGATAAACGAGTATCAAAGTACAACATCTTACCTAACTGGATTTTTGATTCGTTGGATGGATTTTCTTCATTGATCGCTTCAGTTGGTAGAACACCAAACATAGAAGACGCAATTTTCCATTCTTCTGCAGTAGCTTTTTCAAGTTTTTGCTCAGTTTTTTTATTTCCTTCTGAACAAGAAGTTAAAACTGCAGTTAGTGATAGAAAGTAAAGTACTTTTCTCATTTTTAGTTTTAGTTAAAATGTAAATTTGGAATAAAAGGTATCGATACTATTTATTTTTGAATTGGATATTTATTCTGATTTTAGCAACGCTTAGTATTAGCTACCACAAAGTTAGTTGATAACTGTTTTCTAAAATACTTTTTATGTGAACAACATTAAAATCGGTATAAATTCTATTTTTTAGAGGAATGCTATCGCAAAAAATAATAGATAGTAATAATAATTTTGTTTGAGTACTTATATTTGATATATATAGGAACAAGATAATCAAAATGAAAGTATTAATACCAGTTGCAGGACGAGGTTCTAACTTACGTCCTTTGACCAATACTCAACCGAAGGCGTTATTGCCTGTGGCAGGGAAACCCGTTATAGCTCATATTATAGATATATTTATAGATGCAGGTTTTGATGATTTCATCATCGTCATAGGTTATATGGGTACACGTATTGAATCCTTTATTTTAGAAAATTATAAAGACACTAAAATCAATTTTGAATTTGTAGTACAAATACCAAGAGAAGGATCAGCACATGCCGTTTATGTTGCTAAAAACTTCTTCGAGGAGGAAAAAGAACTAATGGTGTGTTTAGGTGATTCTATTGTGAATTTGGATATCAAACAAATGTTGGAGAACCCCAATTCTGTGGTAGGGTACCAAAAGGTAGATAATCCTGGTCAAGTTGGCGTTGCAGAATTGGATACAGATGGAAAGGTGAAACGATTTGTAGAGCGTCCGGTTATTCCTAAGTCGAATTTAGGATTAGTGGGTATTTATAAAATAGTGGATATTCCTGCTTTTATTGAAGGTTTGGAATATGTAATTGATAATAATATTACATCTCAAAATGAAATCGTAATTACAGGTGCTATTCAAAAAATGGTCGCAGAAGGCTGTAATTTTGAGGTGCAAGAAGTTGAAAACTGGTACGATTGCGGAGCTAGAAACTCACTTTTAGAAGCCAATGCAACGCTATTAGGAAGACCTGGTTTTCAATTGACAACTACTGATGATATAAAATGTGAGAATTCAATTATTATTAAGCCTGTAAAAATTGGGAAAAATACTGTAGTCAAAAATGCGATCATCGGACCGAATGTAGTGATTGGTGAAGAGGCAATTATAGAAAATTGCATCATAGAAAATTCAATTATTGGAGCATTTACAGATTTAAAAGATTTATTGTTGAAAAACTCTCTTGTAGGTCATGATTCAACATTAAAAGGTATAGCTCAAAGTTTAAATTTAGGAGATCATACGGAAATCAATTTTGGAAACAAGGTCTAAAGCGGAAGAATGGGATGCTTTTTACCGGTCCCAAGGTGCATTTGGAGCACCCTATCCTGAATTAGTCGATTTCTTAAAACAAATTCAACCAAAGAAGAGTTTGTTAGACTTGGGAGCAGGGCAGGGGAGAGATGCTATTACAGCTCAACAGTTAGGTTTTGAAGTAACTGCAGTAGATATCTCTAAAGAAGGCATACAGCAAATTCAAGCAAATGGAATTAGAGGCATTGTTGATGATATTTTTAATTATACATTAGATCA
This sequence comes from Flammeovirga sp. OC4, assembly GCF_000812565.1. Classification (GTDB taxonomy): domain Bacteria; phylum Bacteroidota; class Bacteroidia; order Cytophagales; family Flammeovirgaceae; genus Flammeovirga. The sequence continues at coordinate 102,632 of NZ_JTAM01000014.1, forward strand.
AAATTATCAAGTTATATTACTTGATGCAGTGATTCATTGTCAACCTGAAGATCAGGAAGAGGAAAAAAAGCTATTTAAAGCTATTGAAGAACATTTGCATCAAGAAGGCTACCTTCTATTACTTACCCATCAATGGGATATGAGAGAAGAGTACCTCAAAGACCTTTTTGCAAAGCATTATCCCACATTACAGTTACAATTCAACAATTATATCGAACATATATTCACACCTCCTCAAACGGAGGAAGAAAGCATTATGGAGCTATCGTTTATGTGCTTTCAAAAAACATAAAAATTAATGAAAAAGACAGCATTAGTCACTGGAGCAACTTCAGGAATAGGTAAAGCAACCGCAGAGTTATTTGCTGAAAATGGTATCAATTTGATCATTTGTGGTAGAAGAGAAGAGCGTTTGTTGGAGCTGAAAAAACAGTTAGAAGAAAAAGTAGATGTGCATACACTTACTTTTGATGTAAGAGATAAAGAAAGTGTTTTTTCACAGATTGCCTCATTACCAACACCTTTTCAGAAAGTAGATATCCTAATAAACAATGCAGGTAATGCTCACGGTCTTTCTCCCATTCATGAAGGCGATGTTGATGATTGGGATGCTATGATTGATATTAATGTCAAAGGATTACTCTATGTTTCGAAAGCCATTATTGAGCAGATGAAAGATAGAAAAGAAGGACATATCATTAATATTGGTTCTATTGCCGGAAAAGATGTTTACCCCAATGGTAACGTTTATAATGCATCGAAATTTGCCGTCAATGCACTTAATGAAGCAATGCGTTATGATCTGAATGAGTTTGGGATTCGTGTTGGAGCTGTTCATCCAGGTCTAGTACACACAGAGTTTTCTGAGGTGAGATTTAAAGGAGATAAAGAAAAAGCAGAAGGAGTTTACCAAGGTTATGATCCACTTTATGCTGAAGACATAGCAGATATCATTTACTTTATGGTCTCAAGAAAGAGACATGTCAATATTGCTGATTTAGTGGTGTACCCAACAGCACAAGCATCAGCAACTATTGTGAATAAGAAATAGAACATTATAAATTAAGGTCTCGTAATCTCAAACGAGGCCTTTTTTATTGGATATGGGAATCTAGGGAGGTTAAAGTTTGTAGTTGAAGATTGTTTTACCTGTAGTATGTTAGGAGCCCTTGCTTTGATGTGTAGTAGAGAAGGGGGAGAATAAAAAAGTAGTAGTTTCATTGTTTTAAAACTACTACTTACATGATTTACAGTTTTAGTCCTCGTTAATAAAATTTAGGAACTGATCGCTTTAACGTTATGCTGTTGGTGCAGGATCATAAGGAAATGATGAGTGGTGTAAGTCAATCTTTAATTCACCCTCAACAATCTTATAACCAAAAGTGTATTCTACTTTTGCCTCATTTCCATTAAGATCAGTAAAGAAATAGTTACCCATTGCAATAGCACGATTTTCTTCCAAAATAATATCAGAATTTTCAAACCGTACATTTGTCCAAGGATTAATAGCAAAACCTTTATCCTCAAGTGAAGCACGATTTTGTCCTGCAATAAAATAAGAAAGAGCCTCTACTTTGGTGGGTCTGAATTGTTCTTTTGCACATTTTGTGGGTTTGAATAATACAGGACCAGTTTGAAATGAGTAAAGGCTATCCAAGAAATCATTAGCAAAGGCTTCACATTCAGGTCTGTTTTCTTTTAGGGATCCGATTTTTACGACTCCAGCACCCCATTTTTTTTGAGCATTAACGACTTGTTCTTGACTTATCATATTGTTAATAAATTGATTATATACAAATTATGACCTATATCAAATATAATAATTAATGCGACAATGTCGCATTAAAAGAGTTTAAATAACGATTTAGTAACAATATTTTTGGTGTAAATTGTGTGATTGGAATTTAAAATATAATTTAATCGAGAGAAGTAAATAAGTCTTGATTTTTTAATAACGAGAACATTCTGAGCACTCTCCTTCTAATATTAGTTTAACACTACTGATTTTAAAGCCTTGTGCATTTTGGACATTTGGAATTTGAATGTCGTCCATACAAAATGTCTTCTTACAAGTATTGCAGATAAAGTGTGCATGATTGTGATGGGTATTCTCACATTTGTTTTTCGTTAAGGCATACCTAGAAACATTGTTGATATCCGGAACTTTGTGTATAATTCCTTTTTCCATAAAAGTATCTAATGCTCTGTAAATTGTTACTTTATCGGGCATACATTCTATTGCCTCTTTAATATCTCTGTGGGATAATCCATGTTTATTTTTATAGAATAATTCTAGTAACTCAATTCTGAAATTTGTCTTCCTTATACCATTGTTGGAGAGGAGTTCTAATATCTTCTGTTCGGTTTTCATGCACCAAAGATAAAATAAATTAAAAAAAATAAACACAACATTGTTGCGTTTATGGGAATGATTTTTCTATTTTTGCAACATAGTCGCATTTACAGTGAATTTGGATTAATTAAAAATTAGAGATTTATAGTTAACCTATTTTTATTCCTTTGATGTTGCTCCTTTCATAACAAACTAATTTTCATAACGCATGTACAAAATTCTTTTTCTATTCATACCATTTATCATATCACTGAGTCTTCATGCTCAAGAGGCAAGTAATTGTGGTTATGAATTGAAAGGCATTGTACTTGATGCAGAAACAAAAGAGGCATTACCATTTGCATTAGTGAGTATAAAAGGAACAACACAAAAGGTATTAACCAATATTGAGGGAGAATTTCAATTGGGAGATTTGTGTAATGCAACTAACTGTTTGATCATTTCTTGTAACGGCTATTGCAAAACGACATGTGATGCTTCTTGTAAAGTACATCAAACGAAAGAAGAGAGATCGGTGATTTATCTCAAACCCGATGTGGTATCGTTGGATGAAGTGACGGTTTCAGAGGTAAATGATATTCATGGGACCTTGACGGTTGCTCAAGATTTAGTGGATGGAGAAATGTTACAAATTGATCCAACTCAATCCTTAGCCAATGCACTATCTAATGTAGAAGGCGTCACATTTACATCAACAGGAAGTAATATACAGCTTCCCGTAATTCACGGCCTTTATGGCAATCGAGTTTTATTATTGAATAATGGATTTAAACACGGTTTTCAAAATTGGGGATCGGAACATGCTCCAGAAATTGATATTGCATCAGCCAATAAAGTTACTGTAATCAAGGGAGCTTCAGGAGTACGATACGGACCTGAAGCTTTAGGTGGAGCAATTATAGTAGAGGGAAACCCTTTGAATTTTAATCAATCACTTAGTGCAAAAGTAGGAACGGGGTATCAAACTAATGGAAAAGGCTACTTTGCAAATACTGAAGTGAGTCAAGGCTTTGAAAACATAAGCTACCATGTTGGTGGTGGTTATACTCGAATTGGAGATCGACATGCTCCGGATTATTCCCTCACCAATACAGGCAAAGAAGAAAAAGCATTTAATGCTGGTGTCAAATATAAATTGAAAGATTTTGACTTCAAGCTCTATTATAGTTTTGTAGATCAGAATTTAGGAATCTTAAGAGCTTCAATTACAGGAAATGCTGATGATTTTGAAAGAGCGATTGGTGCTGATAGGCCATTGATTATTAAGCCTTTCTCATATGATATCAATGAACCAAATCAAATGATTCAGCACCACTTAACAACGGCAGAAGTCAATTGGTGGTATTCAGAGGAGGAAAAGCTAACCTTTAGAGTAGGTAGACAGCTCAATCATCGTGAGGAGTATGATGTTCGTAGAAATTCTTATAAGCCCATCATGAACTTGGACCTCACGACTACTGATTATCAATTGGAGTGGATGCATAAGAAGTGGTTTCAATTGGAAGGTATTATGGGGCTTCAGTTTTTTACTCAAGATAATGATAACCTTCCAGGAACAGATACTACACCTTTTATTCCTAATTATAATACGTACCGTTTTAGTGGCTTCATTATAGAAAGCTTAACGAAAGGGAAGAATACCTTTGAGATGGGCCTTAGAATGGATTATGAAAACAATAATGTAAGAGGGTATGATATCTATAAAAATGTCTTCAGGGACGATTATACTTTTGTAAACCTCACTACCTCTTTGGGTTTTGTACGTCAACTTTCTGATAATGCTACTTACAGAACAAACTTTGGGACAGCTTGGCGAACACCAAATGTAGAAGAACTATTTGCTTTTGGCCAGCACGGATTTAAGTATTCTTTCGGAATGCTCCGTTATTATCTAAACGAGGAAGGCGATTATAAATCAGATAAAGTAACTCCTTTAAGTGAAAGTGATGTAAAACCTGAGAGAGGTTTTAAATGGATCAATGAGTGGAATATAAATAAGAATACCAACGACTTCACAATTACAGCTTATACAAATTATATTGAAAATTTTGTCTATGAGCGTCCTTACGGTCCTGTAGGTACAGTTAGGGGGCCAATGCCTGGATTTTTCTTCGACCAATCTAATGCTTTATTTATTGGAGGAGACTTCACATGGCAGAAAAAATGGTCGCAAGTTTTAGACGGTTCTTTAGGATTGAGTTATCTATGGTCGTGGAATATTGAAAAGGATGAGCCGTTGATCAACCAATCTCCTATCAGAGCGAGTTATAACCTAAAGTGGTCTATCCAACCTTTCTGGATTATCGAGTCTGCGTATTTATCAGTAGAACCAAGCTATACTTTCCAACAGTTCCAAGCCCCAAGAACTTTGGAGGAAGATGAAATAGTAACACCGGAGTCTGAGATTTTTGATTTTACACCTGCGCCAGAAGGCTATTTTCTTTTAGATACTTCATTTGGGTTTAAGGTGAAACAATTCTCAGCAAATCTCTCTGTAAACAATGTATTGAATACGAGTTATCGAAACTACCTTAATCAACTGAGGTATTTCGCTGACGACATGGGAAGAAATTTCCTCTTCTCTCTCAATTATAATTTTAACGCTAAATAGTAAACAAATGAACACGATCAACTTATTCAAAAAGTACAGCCTTGTTGGTCTTTTAGCTTCTGGATGCTTATTCACAAGCTGCGACAGCGATGACGTTGTACCAGAGATCGAAAACGAATTAGAAGTGATTACTGATGTGAAATTAATTTTCACAAACACTGCTGATGACACGGATGTAGTAACAGCTACTGCACAAGATCCTGACGGACCAGGTCTTGAAGATCTAGTAATTAAGGATGCAATCAACTTAGGTGCGGGTAAAACTTATACCCTTACTTACGAGATCATGAACAAATTGGAGGAGCCAGGTGAGGATATTGGTGAAGAAATCTTAGATGAAGATCATGAGCACCAATTCTTTTTCGGATTTACGGAAGATGCGTTCTCAAACCCAACTGGTAATGGTAACATCGATAACGCTTCAGATGCTATCAATTATGAAGATGAGGATGATAATGGAAATCCTGTAGGTTTGGAAACAACATGGACAGCATCATCAACAAGCGTTTCAAATGGTGAATTCAGAGTGGTATTAAAGCACCAGCCAGATGTAAAAACTGCTACTTCTGGTTTTAATGATGGTGATACTGATTTTGATTTAAAATTTGTATTAAACATTCAATAATAAAATATGGAAAACAGTTCAAAGGTAGCTTTGGAAGAGGAGCTTGTACCGCAGCTTCAGTTTGAGAAAAGAGGTGGGTTATTACCCGTCGTTGCACAAGAATTTGATACGGGGCAAATTCTAATGCTTGGTTATGCCAATAAAGAAGCTTTTGAGTATACATTGAAATCAAAGAAAGCCACTTTTTGGTCTACCTCACGAAATGAATTGTGGACAAAAGGGGAAACCTCTGGCAACTACTTAAAGATTATAAAAATCATGGTGGACTGTGACCAAGACGCTATCATTTATCAGGTAAGACTGATGGGTGGTGGCGTTTGTCATACTTTCAATCAGGAGGGAGAAAACAGAAAAGCATGCTTCTATAGAAGCTATGATTTAGAGGAAAATATGTTACAATTTATAGACGGAATGGAATAGATGGAAAAGGAAGAAAAACTAAGAATTGAGGTAGAAGGTGATAATCATATGATGACAAGCGTTGATACACCAATGCTTGCTGATGCTTTTGAAAAAAGTGACGACGAAAAGATTGAAATTATTCAGGAACATTTTGCTGGTATAATGAAGACATTGGGTCTTGATTTATCAGATGACAGTTTGAAAGGTACACCTTATCGATATGCTAAAATGTATGTCAAGGAGCTTTTCTCAGGTCTCGATCCTAAAAATAAACCCTCATTATCAGTTTTTGACAATAAATACCAATATGATAAAATGTTGATTGAGAAAAATATCACTTTCTCTTCAGTATGTGAACATCATTTTTTACCCATTGTAGGAAAGGCCCATATCGGTTATATCTCTTCAGGTAAAGTAATTGGTATTTCAAAAATTAATCGAATTGTAGAATATTACGGCAAACGCCCACAAGTGCAGGAACGTATGACACTTCAAGTGTACAACGAACTGCAAGATGCATTAAAAACCGACAGCATCATTGTGGTAGTGGATGCAGAACACCTTTGTGTCTCTTCAAGGGGCGTAAAGGACAAGACAAGCTCAACCGTGACCATGGAATATGGAGGTAAGTTTAATGATGTTTCCTTTAGAGAAGAATTTCTTCGATTACTAAAGGACTAACTCACCACGGTTTAGTTATTAGAAGTTATATTGGATTTGAGCTCTTCCCTTAATTTTTAAGGGTTGAGCTTTTTTTTCTGATAAAAAGTCAGGACTTGTACAAAAAGTCATTTTTTGTAATAGATACTAACCCATTACTTTTTGTCTATGATTGTCACGTTCTTCTTTTTTTCTAATCACCCTTTTGGCAGCTTCAATCGCTTCCGGTATTAGTGTGTTTTCTTGAACAATTACTCTCAATTCAAAAATGTCATTCTTTTCAAATTTCTTTTCAAAAAACTGTATTTTAAACTCGTTACTTTGTAGTTGCTGTTTTTCATTTTTCTTTAATATTGGCCTTATCTTTTCGGCAAGACTTGGATTTACTTTTATATGACCGATGAGTAATAAAAGTGATGTGATGTCAATATTGATAAAACCAATTTCAATAGAAAAGATCAAATGGTAAATCTGAACCAGATGGAATATTCCTGCTAACAGAAGGATTGCAAAAGCGTGTTTCCAATACTCGCTTTTTAGTAGTATTAAAAGTATTGAAATCAATAACCCAACATACGATAGGAAATTTTTCGCATAATAAGAGAAGTGAATATTACTATCATTTTCTAATAGTAAATTTTGGAAAAAAGTGTTCTCAATAAAATAAGGAATGGTTAATAAGGTAGCTATTCCAAGTGGAATATACTTGATTGATTCTTTAGTTTTCATGTTTGCCCAGCAGATAATTTAATTATGTGAGGCAAAACTAATAATAATACCCCTTCTTATCAAACCATCTTTCTTTCAAAATCTTACAATAGGGACAAAGGGACAGGCTTAAATGTAAACCAATCCCTAAAAAATAAACATAATCAAGAACCAAAGATTTTAAATGACTACTTAATGACGTTTGAAAATTCACATTCCAACTGAGATTTATATTCACTATGTAGTCATCCATTCTGCCAATATTTTAATAAATCTCGGATGAATTAAGTAGCCAACCGAGGCATGAGGGTTTGACTTCTCACCTTTAACGGCTAGATTGTAAATCTTATCTTCTTCTTCAATAAAGTTTTCTTTTTTGATCAGATCTAGATCAATCATCTCTTGGAAATCATCTTGTATATGACTGTCATGACAGATGTAATCATCCTCTGCAGAAATATTAACCCACTTATGGATATTAGTGGGGTATTGTCTGATTTTATCTTTGGCGATCAACTCTTCCTTCAGACTGTTATTTTTACAACCTCTAGGAGGCGAATAAATACTTAAACTTGCACCTCTCAAGTTATCTTTCACATGAATATCACCAAGTGGAGAACCTAAAGTGACAAATAGATTGACCTTTTTATCTGGCCCAATAGCATTTTTAAATTCATTGAGATGTGATAACTGCCATAGCACATCATAACTTATAATTGTTCCTAAGCTATGAGCAATCAGCATAATTTCATCACCATTGGCAAGGTACTTTTTTAAAGGTGAAATCAATCTTTCCTGAACAAGATGATTGAATTCAGAGTCCTTATTCCAATATTCAATAACATCGGGTGCTTTGATCTTAATTAGCGATTCACCGATATTGAAAAGGTTTAATGGAGATGAAAAAAAGTCAGCAAGCCCTTCATTGAAGAATCCAAAAGTATGGAGATTATCATAATTGTCTTCATTGAAGCCTTCTGCTGAATAGGTTTTTAATTTATTTAATGTCTTAATTCTTAACTGATCATCTTCATATTCATTACTGAAAAACCTTTTGTTTGTGATATCACCGTAGTAGATGAATTCTTTTTCAAAATTATCAAATTGATCTGCTAGTTGTGCATTAAAGTCTCTTTTTAGGCCGTGTTTTATAGCTTCATACCAAATTGCTCTTATTTCTTCTTTTTTGGGCTTTTGTGCACGACCATGGATGATTAAAATTCTTTTTGTAGTGGGCATGTTAAAGTTGTTTTAGTAAGTGTATTTATTGTTAATAAATATAGGAAGGACAAAGTTTAAATTGAAAAAATTAGTGTTATGAAAAGTCAAAATAAATAGTCCTTGATTTAAGAGGTAAAATAAAATTATTATTAATACATGAGATATTCTTTGTTATAAAATGACTTCTTGTTGATGAAAACTCTAAATCTACCCTTTCAAAAGTGTACTTTAATTCCAAAGAAATGGAGTGGAAATACTTTATAATATCAGCTCAGAAAAATAGTAGGGCACAAAAAAAAGGTGAAAAGATCTACATCTTTTCACCTTCACTTCAATGATGTGTGTGAATTAATAAGGAAGCAAGTTGAAAGTAAGCTCTACGTCATCTGCGTATTCTTCACCACTTTCTAACATGTCAACATCGTTTTCTTCATAATACCAGTTGACAACAACTTTACCTTCTTTGTTATTCTGGTATTCTTCAAGTAAAGTCAAAATCTCTAAAAATCTTCTTGATGAAGATGTATTAAAGTAAGACATCTTGAAATTCATTGTAATTTCTTTTCCCGACTCTTCTAAATAGTCCTCAAGCCAGCTAAAAATAGGACCAAAAAATTCTGTTGTATATTCGTGATACGATTCCCCTTCTATTTCTAAAACTCCTGTTTCAGCATTGAAATCAATTCTCGGAATATAAGTTGATCCGTCAATATGGAAGTTTTCCATGCTATTTTAATTTTGTAGTTCCTTGTTAACTCTAACCGATAATATAAAAAATGATCTGGTCTCGTCGTACTCTTTTATATTAATTTCAATCGGGTTTCCTGATTTACGAACCATGTCGATGAAACCTAAGTTTGCTCCCGGCTTACCTTCACGCTGAGGAGCCTTACGTTGCTCACGATAGAATTCTTTTAGTTTTTCAGGTGATAGTCCATTGATGTAATTAGCCCTTTCAATTAAAGGGGGAACCTCTGTTTTGACTATACAGTTTCCCGAAGTAATTATATAATGATGATCATCTTCTGCTATAGCTACAATTCCCACGCCAATATCTCTTCCATCCTTCTCGGAGTATTGTTTTTCTGCAGAATAGTGATGAATATTTTGCGCCATTTCAATAACTATTGCAAAAAGGCGCTTTGCAATTACTCTACTTTCGGGAGTGTTGCGTAAACTTTTACCTATCAATGCAAGAACATCCTGAGAAAAAATTCCCTGGAATGCAAGCGATATTTTTTTCATCGCCAGTTGCTGCTTGAAAGTCTTCACGCTAAAATGTTCCATGTACCCCATAGATATCCTCGGTATAATGCGTTAAATCGTTTAAAAAATTCCTAATAATCAATAAGCTTCCGTCAAATATTACACGAGAGTGCGAGTAGATCAATAGTATCTAAATTCAATAATACTATTTTTTTTGTAAATATTTAAGAACCAATAAGATTATTATTATTTTCTTTAAAAAGGTTATTACAATAACGTCAAAAAAAGATTATCAGTATATAAAACTTATCTTTATTTTTGCATTTATAATACCAAACATGAAATTTTTAGTCATTAATAATGAAAAAGACATACATAAGTTTTTCAATTTTAATTTTTTCGTTCTTAGTTAATCCATTATTCGCTCAATCAAAAATTGTGTTCGATTCATTAGTTCATGACTTCGGAGATATTAAAGAAGAAGATGGAGATGCTGAAGCAATCTTTGATTTCACAAACCAAGGAAATAAGCCATTACAATTGAAAAGCGTAAAAGCAAGTTGTGGGTGCACCACACCCAATTGGTCTACTGAAGACATAGCTGTCAATGGCAAAGGGTATGTACAGGTAAGTTATTCCACTAAAAATAGACCTGGACCATTTACTAAAACAATATCAGTGAGAACAAATGGTAACCCACAAGTATTGGTATTAACCATTAAAGGAAATGTGATCCCAAGACCGAAAGGCCCTAAAGATTGGTACCCTCACGAAATTGGTAATTTGAGATTTAAAACTACTCATATTTTATTCGGGAATATTCTAAATACACAGAAAGATACAGTCTCTACTGTTATTTATAATCAAGGTATCGCTCCTGTTAAACTGAAGTTTGATGAAGTAAAAGTGCCTGATTACATCAAAGTGTGGGGGACAAAAGATAAATTGAGTATTAACGATACAGCAACGGTGTATATCAGTTATGATGCTTCAATGAAAGATGATTATGGCTACTTATTTGAGTATTTCCAATTGCCTACATCTGATTTAGAATCTCCTAAAAAACGTATCAATATTAGTGCACATATTAAGGAAGATTTTTCAAGTTTAGCTGAGGATGGAAGCACACCGACAGTTGAATTTGATAAAAAAGTACAGCAATTGGGGGAAATGAAAGCGTTGGATAAAAAATCTGTTGCATTTACCATTTCTAATAAAGGAACATCTGAGTTGATCCTTAGAAAAGTAAAAGCAAGTTGTGGTTGTACTGCTACAAAGCCTCAAAAAACAACCTTAGCCCCAGGTGAAAGCACCAAATTAGATGTTACATTTACAGCAGGTAATTACAACCGTCAAGTAAAAAAGTCAATTACAATTATTACGAATGATCCTAAAAAACCTGAGAGTACACTGTATATAGAAGCAGATGTGAAATCTACAGAAGGAAATTAAACAATGACAAATAAATTAAAAGTATTAGTAGGAGTAAACCTATTGCTGATAGCGGCTATAGGTTTCTCTTTTGTTGATTTTTCAACAGCAAGCAAACCAGAAAATCTTACTTTTTTTAAGGTTGAACACTTAGGTGATATCACTCAATTTGATATTGATGGTCATTCTATTCAGAAATTAGAAGATGGACGATGGGTGATGGATCAAAATATTGATTTATCTCCTCAAAAAGTAGGACGTTTATTTCAAACTGTACAACAAACACGTATTGTAGAAAGCAAGGATAGAGTCATTGAAGGAGGTAAAGATGTTGTCATCTATATTTCTAATGTTCCAGTGATCACTGCCAAAATCCAATCCGAAAGTGATATTGTTTCTTACGGAGAAATCAATGGCGAAACGTATGCTATTGAAATACCGGGACAGTTTGTAAACTTAGAAGAAATATTTTCACCGACTAAGGCAGAATGGAGAGATAAAACAATATTTAGAACGTCATGGAAAACATTGAAAACTTTTGATTTGCAGTATGATAGAAATCCTGAGAATGATGTATTAATTTCATTTGAAGATCCTTTTTACAATGTTAGAGGCGTTAATCTTTTAGATTCGGCTGCTGTCTATCAATTTGTTAGTTCCCTGCCTAAAACACAAGGATCTAACTTTGAAGTGAGAAATTCTTTCATTGCAGATACAGTTTCAAAATATAAACCATTCTGTAAAGTGAAAATGGAAGACCTAATACCTGCCTACAATGTAGAAGTAGGGATTTATCCATTCCAAAATAAGGTTTTTGCTTATTTCCCGAAAACAAAAGAAGTAGCTGAAATTGACACAAAACAGATTCAAGATGTCTTGGTGTCATGGCACTTTTTTGATGCAAATGATCCTCGAAAAAGAAAATAAATTATGATTGCTTTCTTTGATTCTGGGTTGGGTGGTTTATCTGTGTGGAAAACGTATTATCAGCAAGTCCCAGAACAGTCTATGCTTTACTTTGCAGACCAAAAGTATATTCCTTATGGTTCTAAGACAAAGGAAGAATTACTTGACCGTGCAATTAAAATCACTGACTTTCTAATTTCAAAAGGGGCAACCATAATTGTTGTGGCTTGTAACACTGCAACTGCTGCAGTGATTAAGCTATTAAGAGAGAAATATGCCATCCCTTTTGTGGGAATGGAGCCAGCAATTAAGCCAGCAGCAATGTCTTCTAAAACAAAGACGATTGGAGTATTGGCTACGGAAGGAACTTTTTCAGGAGAGTTATTCCAACAAACTAAAGAAAAATTCACGAAAGGTGTAAATGTTATTATTCAGCCAGGTTATGGAATGGTGGAGTTGGTAGAAGAAGGCTTGATGAGAACACCAAAAGCAAAAGAATTATTAATGCCTTTGGTTCACCCGATGCTCAAAGAGAATGTGGATCATATTGTTTTAGGTTGTACCCACTATCCGTTCCTCAAAGAAGATATTCAGGAAATAGTGGGGAAAAATGTTGAGTTGATAGATCCTTCTCCAGCAGTAGTAAAACAGATTATTAGGTTGATGCCTGAACTCGTCTTGGATAAGGCTGCAAAGTATCAATTCTACACATCGAGTTCTGATTTAAAGTCTTTTCAGAATGGTGTAGAAAAACTTATTGGACAGAATACAAATGTTGATTATCAATCATTTGATTTATAATAGAATCTTAAATAAGTAGGAGGGTAGGTGATAAATCTGCCCTTTTCCTTTTCCTTCAATTGTACTTTACTCCATAGGAAATAGATAAAGACCAATACTTGTAGTATAGGTTGTTGCTCTTTATTAACTAAATTTCATTTCATCTTATCATTAAATGGGCGAAATTTCGATCGTTAAACCTACACTTATTAGAAATGAAAAAATTATCAACCTATACCATTTTATCTACCTTATTATTTCACTTACCTTTTGCATTTATTTATGCTCAATCGCCAAAAGAGAAAGGACTAAAGGCAATAGACGAAGGAACAATAGCTTCTACCATTACTTATCTTTCCTCAGATTGGATGGAAGGTAGAGAGGCCGGGAGACCTGGAGCCTACAAATCAGCTGAATACTTGGCGAGCATGTTCGAATTTATGGGGTTGGAACCTGCTGGTGATGTTATTAATGGTCAACCAACTTATTTTCAGTCCTTTGACGTGTTAGAATACAAAGCAGCGGAAGAACAACATCTTTCAATAAAAAATAGTAAAGGACAGGAGTTTACATTCACCAATCATACAGATTTTGAAGTTAAAGCGGCTCCGACTAGCATAAATGGTAGCGGAAACCTTATATTTGTAGGTTACGGGCTACAGGTTGACTCTCTGGGCTACGATGATTTCTATGAAAAGAGTAAACTTCAAGGGAAAATATGGGTGAGGCTTAAGGGTATACCTCAGGAAGGACAAATTGCTAATTCACTGAAGGGAGTACCACAAAAGCAAATCCATAAATTAAAAGAACAATTGGCAAACAAATATGATGCATTGGCGATTATCGAAATTGAATTTAATGGATACTTACCTCAGCATGCACACAATATTCCTTTTAGATATAATAGGAAATATTATGAGGGAGATCGACCACTACCTTCATTTTATGACACAAGGATATACAGTCCTGTAACAAAACAGAGTACAATACCTCCTGTTTTTATGGGGGGAGAATATATCATGGCTTCTTTGGTAGCAAAAGAGGAAGTTCAAAAATATGAAACATCAATTGGTACTAAAAAGCTACATAAAGTACCACTTTTAGCATCTTCAGCTTCTTTCCAAGCGAATGCTGATGTAGAAAGAATCAGAGTTAGGAATGTATTAGCAAAAATCGAAGGTACTATGCCTGATAGTGTAGTGATGATTGGTGCTCATTATGATCACCTTGGAAAACGCGAAGGGTACATTTGGAATGGTGCTGATGATAATGCTTCTGGTGTTGCAGCCATATTAGGGATTGCTAAGGCAGCGAAGGCTACGGAGGTAGCACCAAAGAAAACATTACTTTTTGCAGCTTGGACAGCTGAGGAAAAAGGACTACATGGCTCAAAAAACTTCTTGAGAACCTTTGAAGATAAATCTCAAATCAAAATGTATTTGAACTTTGACATGATCGGCAGAAGAGGGGACTGGCATACAGCAGATAATCAGGTGAGTTTTATTTATAATGAAAACTCTCCATCGACATGGAAGATCAATGCTCAAAATATTGAAAAGTACAATATCAACCTTGAAATGTTTGAAGGAAAAACCAAACAAGGAGAAGCAGCAGGATCTGATAATGTGAATTTTGATAAAGAAGGAATTCCGTATTTCTGGTACCATACCGGAGGACATGAAGATTATCATCAAGTTTCAGATCATGCAGATAAGATTATGATGGATAAGGCAGCAGAAATCACAAAATTAAGCTTTTTGAATATTTGGGATATGGCACAGTAAAAGTCAGTTTTTCATTATATATAAAAGAGTCACTCTACCATAGTTAAACGATGAGAGAGTGACTCTTTTTATTTTGAAGTTGGAGGTATTACCCCTTTTGAGCAAGCATTTCCATTTCTTCGTCCATTTTAGCCTTTTCTTTAAGCTGTTTAATTTTTTCTTTCTGTGCTTTTTTTACAGCTTTCCATTCTTTACCACTTACCACATGGGTTTTATCAGCAGTCTTCATCGTTAAAATAGCTTGTGTAGTAGGAATTGGAGCTACAGCACAGAAAAGTGGATTGGCAGCCACAGCAAGCGTCCAACCTGCCACAGCAAAAGTCTGGGATGTTCGTGACTTCTTGTATCTTTTGGTATTATAGTATTCTAAAACATGTCCATCTAATTCTTGAATCATAAGGTTGTATTCTTCAATAAAATCAGCTGTTTTATCATAAGTATCTAATGATTCATAGCGGACGAAATCAATTTCGTGTGCAGGTATTTTGTGGTATTCTTTATTTCTTTTGTATACAATTTCTGTAGGAGTTGATTTTTTTTGTTTCAATTCAGCTTTAGTGATAGAAATAAGATCTCCATTTTTCATATGGAGATTGATATTATCAGCTTCTGTTGGAATTGATATAGCAGAAACTATAGCTTGTGTGATGACGGCAATAGGCATAGATAACTCAATTTAATTGTTTATGATATTTTATTTAAGTATACGTACAATGTACGATGTGTAACAATGTGTATTGGTTCAAAAACTTTACTTAAAAGCTCAAAATTGTTTTTATAATATAATTTTTGATTTATTTATTCTAAATAATTAAAAAGGTAGATGTTAAACAAATTACTTTAATTTCAATAACATATTTTCGATAAAAAAGCACTAAAGTTCTTGTTGAACATTTTTTGATGTAGGTTGACCATTTTTTGAAGGCAATACAAAGTCCGATTTGATTCCTTTGTAATAGACTAAAAAACGAGAATCAGATATGAAAAAAATTACTTCAAAAATGATTTGTGGACTATTCAGTATGTTCACACTTTTAGTGGTAAATGTCTTTGCACAAGAACAATTACCCAAACCCATTCAAGAATTTAAAGGTAAAATTGGAAGGACTTATGCAGAAGCAGAAGCTGATTATCCTCAGCCTGTTAAGTCTGCAGAAGGTGCTCCTAACGTGATCGTGGTGATGTTGGATGATGTTGGATTTGGTCAAAGTTCAACTTTTGGAGGTCCAGTCGAGATGGACAACCTTGATCAACTTGCAGACGAAGGCCTAACATATACAAGGTTCCATACCACCGGTATGTGTAGTCCAACTCGTGCTGCTTTACTAACAGGTAAAAACCACCATGAGGCTGGTTTCGGAGTGATCTCTGAGTTGTCAACAGGTTTTCCAGGCTACAATAGTATCTGGCCTGACGATGCCGCTTCAATTGCTCAAATCTTACAAGGCAACGGTTACAGTACTTCTGTTTTTGGTAAATGGCACAACACACCGACTTGGGAAGTAACAGCCAATGGACCATTTGACCGTTGGCCAACAGGTTTAGGTTTTGATTATTTCTATGGATTCAATGGAGGTGAAACAAGCCAGTACGAGCCAGATTTATATAGAAATACAACTCCGGTAGATCAACCTTATTCTCCAGAAGAAGGATATCATTTGACAGAAGATTTGGCTAATGACGCGATTCGTTGGATGAAAACACAAAAATCAAACAACCCTGATCAGCCATTCTTCTTATACTTTTCTACAGGCGCAGCCCATTCCCCATTACAAGCACCAAAAGCGTTTATTGATAAATACAAAGGAAAGTTTGATAATGGATGGGATGCAATGCGTGAGGAGACGTTTAACCGTCAAAAAGAGATGGGAATCATTCCTGAAAATACAAAACTCACTGAAAGACCAGACGTGTTAGAAGCATGGGATTCGTATTCAGAAGAAGAAAGAAAAGTACTTGCTCGTCAGATGGAAGTATATGCTGGATTCTTAGATCATACTGATCACTATGTAGGCGAAGTTTTAAAAACAGCGAAAAGCTTACCTGGTGGAGAAAACACCATTGTGATTTATATTGTGGGTGATAACGGTCCTTCTGCTGAAGGAAGTATGACAGGAACAAGTAATGTGTACACTGCTTATAATGGCCTTGGTGGAGAATCGTTCGAATACCAATTAAATGAGCTAGATGAGTGGGGATCTCCAAGTACAGAACCACACTATGCAGTATCATGGGCATGGGCAGGGTCATCACCTTTCAAATGGATGAAACGTGTACCTTCTCACTTTGGAGGAACAAGAAATGGTTTAGTTATTTCTTGGCCGGAAGGCATCAAAACTAAAGGTGAAAAAAGAACGCAGTTCCACCATGTATCAGACATTACGCCGACAATCCTTGAAATTACAGGAATTGAGCAACCTAAAATGGTCAAAGGTTTTGAACAATCAGAGATGTCAGGTGTGAGTATGGCCTATACTTTTAAAGAGGAACACGCTAAAGGTCAAAAAACTACACAATACTTTGAGATCGAAGGATCAAGAGCCATTTATCATGATGGTTGGGTAGCATGTGCATTCCACGGTATTCCTTGGCAATTGACAGGTTCAAAAGATTTTGATGAAACAAAATGGGAGCTTTATCATATTGAGGAGGATTTTTCTCAAGCAGTAGATTTAGCCGATAAATACCCTGAAAAAGTAAAGGAATTAAAAGCATTATTCGAAAGTGAAGCGGCATCGAAAGATGTATATCCAATGGATGACCGTTTCGTAGAAAGAGTGGTGAACCCTGATCGTCCATCAATCAACAATGCAAGAAAGAAATTTACTTATTATGGAGTAACTGAAAGAGTTACCAACAGTGCATCCCCAAGAACACCAAGTAGAAATCATGATATTGAAGTGAAATTGAATCACAAAAAATCAGATGAAGGAGTTTTGGTAACAGATGGAGGTTTTGAAGCAGGTTATTCACTTTACATCAAAGACAACCGATTATATTATACGTATAACTTCTTTGATCAGAAGTATACCAATATCATTTCAGAGATTGAATTGCCTGAAGGTGACCTGATACTCAAAGCAGTGTATGACCAAGTTTCAGGACAAAGAGGAGGTGCTGCTAAAGTTACTTTGATGCTTGGTGACAAAGTAATTGGTGAAGGAGGTATTCCTAAGACAGTACCTGTACAATACAGTGCAACTTCAACTTTTGATGTAGGAAAAAACACGGGTTCTAGCCCGTCACAATTATATCACGGAGACTTCACTTACACTGGAGAGATTCAGTTGGTGGAAGTGACATTACAATAATACACCTTTCAGACTCTACTCATTTTGGGTAGAGTCTTTACTTCTTAATTGATTGGGAGTCATCTGATATTCTTTTTTGAAAGCGGTTCCCAAATGTGCAACTGATACAAATCCCAAATCAATACTAATTGCTGTAATACTCTTATCAGAATATTTGATTTGTTGATAAGCTTCTTGCAAACGATGTTGATCAAAAAACTTCATCACTGTAGTTTGATAGACCGTAGAAAAGTCCCTTCTAAGTTTTGAAACGCTTAAATGGAAGTGTTTTGCAATTTCTTCTAACCTTGGCTTTTGACTGAAGTCTTCTAAAATATATTCCCTTACATTCAGCATTGTTTTATAATCTTCAGGGTGAAGCTTTATGTCTTGAAACTGATTTGGTCTCTGCTCTTTTAAAACTGTAAAAAGACGCCCAAGGATTTCGAATAATTTAGAAAGAAATATAGTCTTTTTGAATCTGTCTTTTTCATTGAAAAATGATAATTCACGGATAATAGTGTCAATTTCAGGTATAGAGGGGTAATAGATATAACTGTTGATCACTCTATTTTTGAAATCCTCATAATCAGAATCTTCAATGAACCATGTTTTTAGAAAATCGATAGGACATTTTACCGCAAACCATTCATACCAAATGTTTGGATGAAGATGATTTTCATAAAGAAAATTTACATCATAAATAAATATACCATTATTCACTGCGGCTTTTTGATTGTTTTTTTCATCAAAAACAGCTTGATAACCAATACGAATTGTGATGTAATCTTCTTTGTCAGTTCCAGTACTTTCGTAAGTGAGCCTTTCAGTACATTTCAACTTGACCAAACCCACAATAATATCATTAGGATAGTTGAAGTAAGTGGCTTTACAATTGATCTTTTCATTGTCAATCACCATTGATTCCCCATTCCAATTCCCTCCATAGAGCTCACTGAGGTATTTATAGACTGACTGTGGTGTTATATCATCTCCTTCTAACTTATGCATACTTGAATTTACAAAATTTAGAGTCTGAAAAAGAAGGTTTAAATATTCATTATCAAATTAAATTTAAGGTTATCTTATTCTATCAAGTACCAAGGCACGTATTTATTATTTCTTCAGGATAATCATTGAGTTTGAGAATTTCAATGGCATTAAATCTACTCAATTTCCCTTTCTTTAATTTGTGGTCAAAGTATATTTTTTCATCTTTTACGCTTTCTGAAAAATGCCATAGTTCATATCGATCTGATTGTAATTCTGTCAATTCCAGATCATGAGTAGCGACAAAAGTAGAATGATTCCCTTTTGATAAATAAGATAATATGGCATTCGCACTTTTGATACGCTCAATTGTATTGGTTCCTTTGAAAAGCTCATCCATCACAAATAAGCTTGGAGTGGATTCTTGGGAGGCCTCAACAATTTTTTTGATAGACTTTACCTCTTGTAAATAGTAGGATGTATTTTCTTTTAAACTATCGTTGATTCTTATACTTGAATAGATTTTAAAGTAAGGAGCGTTGTAATGTTTGCAGAAACAAAAATCAAAGGTTTGGGCGAGTAGTGCATTGATGGCAACAGATCGGATAAATGTTGTCTTCCCCGACATATTTGACCCTGTCAGTAACATCCCTTTTTTGTCTAGAGAAAAAGTATTTGGAACACAGTTTTCGATCAAAGGGTGAATGAGGTTGACTGCTTCAAATTGATCTGAAAAAGTAGGACGGCAAGTAAGAAACTCATCGGATTGAACATTAGCGATCGATTGTGCTGCATCTATCTTACCTATATATTGGAATAAATCATCAATGGTCTTTCTATGATTATTCAGCTTTCGAATACAAAGATAAAAAGCGATCACCTCGACATTAAAGACAATTTTTAATAACTCAATATTCCATATCAAAAGCTGAGCAAAAGGGTCCTGATCGTTGTCGGTGGTAAACTGAATAAAGTAAGAGTAGACCTTTAGTTTTTGGAGCTCTTTTGTTGAAACATCATCGATTTGATTTTTGAAGTATGGAGATAACTTAGATTTTACCTTTATCATTTTAAATAAAACGGATAATCCCTCATTGTAAAAATCTAGATTCTTTTTATTCGCATAATGCATTGCCATATTCAAAATAAATAATGGGATAAGAAGCAATAAGAAAAAGGGAAACCAAATAGAGATTATAATAGAAGAGAGCGTAATAAAACTACTTAGTATATAAACCCAAAAATAGTTTGTCCTTTCTATGTGGGGATCATGAATTAGTTTTTCTACAAAGTAACCTTTAGGTGTGGCAAGTTGCTGTAGTATTAATTGGATCTTTAGTCTTTCTTTGTCATTTTTTTTAAAATATTCGACAATACTTGAGAACTTATTTTTTTCATTTGGAGGTCTTATTGTTAGAAATTTAAAGTATAAAAATTGTTCACCAATAGAAGATATTGTTCTGTTTATCAAGCGGAATATATCATGTAGATCTAAATCTACAATTGTGTTTTCAGATATAAACTGAAAGCTTTTAAAACGGTGATCCGATTTGAGAAAATAACGATTTGTCCTTTCGAAATTAATATACTTTTCTTGATTACTTTTCCCCCAACTTTCGATTAATGATTCATGACGTTTCTTTTTCTCTTTTTTTAGTTGGAAATATTGAAAGACTAGAAATAGAAAAGTAAGAGTAAAGACTATGAATAGTATTGAATCCATTATCGCTGAATTAAAATAACATCATCACTTCCTGTAATCTCAGGCGTTTGTTCTCTATTGTTTAAACGTCTTGCCATGTAGGGTACATTATCAACAATATAGGCCTTCATTTCTCCTAAAGTTACTTTTCTGTCTTTATTCGTATCTGCAGCACCTTGTAGTCCTTTCAAATAATAATAAGTAAATAGAGAATGGTACTTTTCATTATACCAAGAAGAAACTTGCTCTGAAGCAGCTGAGGTGAGAATGACTACGTTTTCATCTCGTAACACCTTATTTTCTGATTTGATAAATACTGGTGAAATATTTTTCAACAACATTCCTCCTTCAGAACTTCCACTAAAACAGGCATCCACCACAATAGTGAGTGATTTGTAAGGAACTAAACTTAGGTTTTCATAAAAGGTATCTAAAGAATAGCCATTAAAATGAATCAAAGAAGGATCAGTGTCCACTGGTACAAAGTAACCTTTATTGGTCTCTGGGTTAGGAGCTCCGTGTCCTGAATAATAGACAAAGACATCCGATACATTGGGTTTTACATAATTGTAAAGTTTACCTTTGGCGTTCCCTTTAATTCCAAAAATAGCATTGAAATCAGCTTGAGAAGCATCTTCTATATAAATGATGTTTTCTTCTTTGAATCCAAATCCATATTTAAGGTAAGACTTTACCATTTTAGCATCATTGATCGCAAATTTTACTTCAGGAACATCATTATTTCTGTACGTTCTATTTCCTATTACTACAGCCACGGCATTTTCGTTCACGTTACCGTAGGTAGGAATGTTTTGATCAACATCACTTAACGGAAATTTCTCTACCACTGGAGCGACTACTACCTCTTTTTCTTTAGCACCTTTGCTACCTTTCTGCGGTTTGGGTTGTTTTCCCTTGGCGTAATCGGTCTTTTGGGCAGGAGCGATTGAAGGAATTTCCATGGATGAGATATCTACTTTTGTTCCGTTTTTTCGAGCTAAGTTGCATTGTTGTTTAAATTCATCAAAGTTCAATTGAATAAGTCGTTGGGCAAACTCTTTGACATTGGAAGAATAGCGTTTTTTGGATGTCATTTTTTGAACAACAAAAACATCATTAGAGTTGGCATCTCTTAAAAATAAATACAAGTCAAGGTAATTTCCTTTAGGCGTTTTGTGTAATGCATAGGAAAACTCAATGTATGATTTTTGACGTTGTCCCATTACAGCTTTTCTGATTTGATTGTTTCTGAGGTGACACACATTTTCAGCTTGAATTTTTCGCATTCGGGGTTGAGTCTCAATTACATTGAAAGCATTATAAATACATGCTTCTTCTATGGTTTGTAAGACCATTTTTGTATTGTAGACATTGTAATTGTCACAGATTGACTCACCTTCTTCGGTGTAAGGGAAGATGACAAGGGTGTTCTGAGCGAAGGCTAAAATAGGGAAAAACAATAATAATGATAGTATTGACTTCATTTGAACTTATTAGATCTTTGTTTTTTTGTTGTTCAATTTCATGATGAAGATAATGAAATAATTTTACAATAAACTTACAATCATGTAATGCTATTGCCATTAATAAATAGTAATTTTGAATAACAAATAACATATATATCCAAAAAAATCCTATATACCGTAATTTATGATAAACCAAGAGAAGATAGCAGCATTAATCAATAGTAGTAATTACATCAGTAGAGATTTAAGCTGGCTTCAGTTCAATTATAGAGTTTTATATCAAGCACAGATGTCTTCGAGAACAGTTTTCGAAAGGCTGAAGTTTTTGGCGATTACAGCTTCAAACTTAGATGAGTTTTTTATGATTCGTGTAGGATCGCTTTATAATTACATTGATTACGGTAAACGAAGAACGGATTACTCAGGATTAAGAGAAGATCAATTCAAGCAAAAACTATTTCAAGACATTCATGATTTTTCTAAGCAACAGTCTGAATTATTGTTGGATGAACTGCAGCCTGAGTTTGAAAATAACGGTTTCAAAATTTTAGATGTAAAAGATCTGAATGATAATGAGAGAGAGCATGTGGATAAATACTTCAATAGAATGGTTTTCCCAATGCTTACTCCGATGGTCTATGATACGTATCATGCATTTCCTGTATTACAAAACTTACTGACCATCTTTGGAGTCGTGACTACGGATAAAAGAGAGGAAACAGGTAATCGAAGAAAAATTTCATTTGTTCAAATTCCTAAAAACCTTCCGAAGTTTTTCCAGATTGAAAGAGAGGATTATTGGGTATTTGTACCTATTGAATCGATCATTGAAGCACACATTACGCGTCTTTTCAGAAATGTAGAAGTAGAGTCAGTTGATTTATTCAGGTTAACAAGAAACGGTGACTTCACATTGGACGAGAGTGATGATTTGGATACTGACTTTTTAAATGAATTAAAATTAAAATTAAGAACTCGTAAAACAGGTAGGGTAGTGAGAATGGAAATCACTGAAAACCCAAGCCCAATGTTGAGAGAGGTCTTAATGGAGCGTTTTGATATAGATGAGGACAATATTTTTGAGTCTCCAGTATTGTTGGATCACACAAGATATTGGCAGATTGTAGGACATAAAGCATTTGCTTATTTACAGCCTACTTCTCCTCAGTTTACAACTCCTGTTGCAATGCAAAGCATTAAGAAAGGAGATAGCGACAATATTTTTGACCGCTTGAAGAAACAAGATATATTCTTGCACCACCCTTACAATAGCCCAGACACGATGTTGGAATTGTTGGAGGCAGCGGCAGATGACCCCAAGGTCTTGGCGATCAAAATGACAATTTACCGTCTAGCAAAAGATTCTAGAGTAACAAAAGCGTTATTAGCTGCGGTGGAAAGTGGTAAGCAGGTGTCGGTACTTTTTGAAGTAAAGGCTCGTTTTGATGAAGAGAACAACTTACAAGAAGCGAAAAAATTGCAAGAGGCAGGGTGTTTTGTGATTTATGGTATGTCAGCTGTAAAGACACACACCAAGTTGATGCTTGTAGTAAGAAATGAAGGGGATCAAGTGACAAGATATGCTCACTTAGGTAGTGGTAACTACAATGAATCAACAGCGAAACTCTATACTGATATTGGTCTATTGACTTCAAAAGAAGCTTATGGAGAAGATGTGTCAGAGTTCTTTAATGCCATTACAGGTCACTCTCAACCGAAGCGTTATAACCAAATCCTCACTGCACCTCGTCAGATGAGAAAAGGTTTTATTAATTTGATTGAGCAGGAAGCTAAAAACGCTAAAGACGGTTTATCATCAGGTATTATGATCAAAGTGAACTCATTCCAGGATGATAAAATGATGGATGCACTTTATGCTGCTTCTCAAGCAGGTGTGAAAATACACTTGATTGTAAGAGGTATCTGCTGTATTCGCCCTGGCCGTGAAGGATTAAGTGAAAATATTACGGTGAGATCGATTGTGGGTGATTTCTTAGAGCATACAAGGTTGTTTTATTTCCATAACAACGGAGATCCAATTGTGTATGGTGGTAGTGCAGATGCAATGACAAGGTCATTTGACCGAAGAATTGAATCTCAGTTCGAAATTGTGGATCCATTATGTAAAAAAGAAGCCATCAACATTCTTGATTATAACTTAAAAGATAATGTCAATAGTTTCGTCATGAACGAAGATGGTTCTTACACGAAACAAAAGATTAAAGAAGGAGACAGATCGTTTAATGTCTTCAATGAGTTCTATAATGTAACTCAGAAAGTAGTCAATAAATCAAAAATATTTTAATGGATTATACCTATCAGCAGATTCTTCCCAAAATAGCCGCTTATTGTTCTTACCAAGATCGTTGTCAGCAAGAAATTGTGAATCGATTAAAAAAGTGGGAATATGCAGAGGAGGATATCCCTGAAGTGTTAGCATGGTTGAAGGAGAATAAATTTTGGGATGAAAAAAGGTATGCTTCTTCTTTTGTAAGAGGAAAATTCAGAAGTAATAAATGGGGGAGACGCAAAATTCAGATGGCTTTACATCAGAAGGGCGTCTCTCCTTCTTTGGGAAAAGAAGCCTTGAATGAAATCAACGATGAAGAGTATTATGAAATTGCCTTAGGCATTGCTCTCAAAAAAGTGGAAAGATTGATCGAAAAAGGAGAAGAAAATCATTTAGTCAAAGGCAAAGCACTTCAACATTTAGCGGGCAAAGGGTTTGAAACAGAAGTCTGCTATAATGCGGTGGAAGATGCTCTATTTGAAGTAAAGAATAGAAGAGAAGAGGAATAGCCATCTTTTCTTAAGGAAAAAAGGGAAGAATCAGTTTGTAGTTACATTACAGGCTGTTCTTCCCTTTTTCATTATTCTGCGAAATGTATTTATCACACGGTAAACTAAGTTTTTGAATATTTATGGTCTTTAGAAATCAGGAGAATTTTTTTTATCGACAGAACACGAAAGGCGCTATCGCTTAACATTCGCACAATTGGAATTACTACTCTTTTAGTTTGGTAGTTCTACCCCTGGCCTTGAAGGGAAAAGCGTGAAGAATTACATGGAATGAGTCGTTAAAAATGATTTTGCTGTTTGAGCGCAGCGAGTTTAAAATCATTTAGGCTCAAGGAATGGAATTTAGCTTTTGACTTCAAAGCCTTGACTTTTTTGCTTCGTTTTTGTGTTAAGACAAAAATGAAGAAGAAGGAATCTTGAAAGTAGCTCCTATAAATACTTGGCGAAAAATTGATTGGAAGTTACCGAAAACTTAGTTTAAAATGTATTTACCAAATTTGAACCCTATCTTCTTCTTTTCTCCACATCCCATCATATTGGTGTACATCAAAAGCTTCATAAAAGGGAGTGAAATTAGAAAGAGGACCGTTGACCCTGTATTCTCCCGGAGGATGTGTTTCCGTCATTAATTTTTGTCGGAGTACTTCCACACGAGTTTTCGATCTCCAAAGTGTAGCCCAAGAAATAAAGAAGCGTTGTTGAGGAGTGAAGCCATCAATTTTTGTAATGTCAACATTTGCCCCTTGTGTTTGTTCTAAAGCATGATAGGCCATTGCCAAGCCACTAAGATCTGCTATATTTTCGTTGAGCGTGAGGTTGCCATTGATGGTAATACCAGGGAGAGGTTCATAGTGGTCAAACTGATCAATTAATTTTTTCGTTCTATTTTTGAAAGCGTAATAGTCTTTAGAAGTCCACCAATTTTGAACGTTCCCTTCCGCATTATAACGTCTTCCAATGTTATCAAAACCGTGTGTGATTTCATGAGCGATTACGGCTCCAATAGCTCCATAGTTTACAGCATCATCTGCTTGATGATGAAAGAAAGGAGGCTGTAAAATACCTGCTGTTATTACAAATTCATTATAGAGCGTATGGTAGTAAGCGTTGACAGTTTGAGGAGTAATAATCCATTTTTTAGTACTACTTCCTTTATTAAAAGCATCAATTTTATTTTGAAAAAGCCATTGGTTGGATAGGATAATATTTTCGTAATAGGAATCTCCTAACTTTAAAGAAGCATAAGAAGGAAATTTTTGTGGGTAGCCAATTTTTACAGTCAATTTGTTGAGTTTGAGTAACGCACTTTTCTTGGTGTTACTGTCCATCCACTCAATATTCCTGATATGTTCAGCAGCCGTGAGTAATATATTATCAATCATCTCTTTGACTTCAGCTTTAGCTTCTTCTGGAAAGTAATTGGCGATATACATTTCTCCAACAGCAAATCCAACAGCCTTATTGGTTGCTTTTAACACTGCTTTCCATCGGTAGGGCTGTTCTCTTAATCCATCTCTTTTTTTACCAAAATACCTGAAGTCTTCCGTTACAAATTGATGCGATAGATAAGGAGCGGCATGATGCAAAACCCTCCATTGTAAGTAATTTTTTATTTTCTCAATCCCATTTTTCAGAATAATAGCGTCTATGCTTGAAAAGTAAGTGATGTTGGTGACAATAACAGTATCGGTTTGTACACCAATTTCACCGTTGTATTGCTTCCATACAAAGGATTGGCAAAGGTCGGTTAACTCAGGTAGTGATTTAAGGTTGTAATACTTTTCGTTGGTATGATTCCGGATTGAAATATTATACTGTTCAGCAATATCCTCTTCCACAGTATAAGCCGTTTTTGCCACTTTGAGTGATTGAGTATCTGAGTATCCCAATAGTTTGAACATTCGTTGGATATGTTCTAGATACTCCATTCTCATCTTAATGGCATTTGAATCTTGCTGGGCATAAAAGTCAGTATTATGAATACTTATTCCTGATAATTCAAGGAAAATACTCTGTTTATTATTTCTGTAAGAATCTTGAAAAATGGTAGGTTTGAAAAAAGGATAAATCCCTTTGGTATGAAGTTGAGTCACCACTTTCTGAAGATCAAAAAAGTTCTCAATGTCATTAATTTCTTTTAAGAGAGGTTGAATTGGTTGAGTTCCAAGTTTTTCAATTTTGGCAGAGTCCATTCCCTCTTTGAAAAAGAGAACAGCTTTGGAGGTATTTGAGTTTTCTAGGTAATTTCCTTCACGCAAAGTGGTTTCTAGCAATGACTTTATTCTGATATTATTTTTTAACCTTAATGCAGAATAATTCCCCCAAGAGCCTCTATCCTTTGGAATTGGTTCTTTATTTTGCCAGTTACCGTTGACGTATTGATAGAAATTGTCTTTTGGAGAAGTGAGTGTGTCAAAATCACTCAAGTCAAAAAAATGAGAAGGATGGAATTGTTCAACTTGTTCTTCTTCATTACACGAAGAGAAAAAGAGGATGGAAATGATGAATACAAGATAAAAAATGGTTTTCATACTTCTAAAATACAACCTGAATCCAAATTATAAGTTTTCAGAAGTAAAAAAGAGCAATAGTCTTATAAAACTAAACTTAATGTCTTTCTATAATACCATTCTTTAATAGCCATTGCACAGTCTCTTGCCGATGCAAACGAATCTACCGTAATATCTCTCAAGTCGTTGGAAGCCTGCATTAAGAATACCCTTTTTGAAAGAATGTAGGAAATATAGATGGTTAAGTGCTTTCCTTCAATTGCTAGTTCAATAAAACCATCCAGTTTGTTTCCATTCGAAAACATTTTTGTAATATCTGTTTCAATATCTTCTTGAATCAGGTATTCTTCTAAGAGAAAAAGGTTTTGTTGTTGCACAATTGCTGCATTTCGGATTCTCATCTGAAACTTATGCAATGCATCATTGATGGCAGTCGCTGAATAAGATTGTTCTAGAATCTCTTGTTGATGAGAAAGTACAAACAGTGGTTCATGAATATCTTCCAGAAAATCAACATTGATTGCAAGTTGGTGGAACCATTGTGACTCCCATTCCAAAAATAATGGAGAAGGAATGATACCGGAAACATCAAATGTATTGTGCCAGATGTTATAAAAGAAGGCTTCATTTTGTACTAAGTCTAACTTAGTGTCATTGAGTTCTTCCGCTATTTCTTGTACAGCACCTAGCTTACGTCTTAATATCGCATTTGTTGATTTTTCAGGTTTGAAGTTTTCCCATTCCTGCCAAGTATAATCTTCCCAATCAAAGAAGTAAAGATTGTTCAATCGCTTTTTATAGTCAAAAACAGAATCTTCATCTAACACATAACCAGGGTAATAGAAGCTCTTGTTTGTGCTTTGTGCATACTCAATTTCAAGGAGCATGGTAGTGATACCCAATGATTGTTTGCTGTAATCTGGATCAAACAAAGCCAGAATACTACAAATTGATTCTTTCCCTAAATCCATAAAGGAGATAGCAGCAATTTTATCACCATCGAGGATTTGAAGTTCCCAAGTCTCAAAAGGTGATTCTTCATTACCTTCTTCAAGGAAATAGTTTTTAAGTGAGGTAGGGGAATTAGGTGATTGAAAACGACCTTTATGTTCAGCATACATTCTTTCTTTTTCCTCCGTAATTTCTAGAGGTTGTATTTTGATTTCATATTGGCTGTTTTTACGAATAAGCTTTCTCTGGCTTTTGGAAAACTTAAAATCGTCAAGACCTACACGTATAGGCACGATGGAGTAGACATGATTTCTAAAGTAAATCATCTCGTAGCGGGACATCATTGGTCCATCTCTAAACCAAGCCTCTTCTAAATACTCATCTAATGTCTCGCCTGTACAGTCTACAGGCATAAAATAATCAAAAGTCATCGTCATTTCGCCACTTCACGTTGCTTCTACTCCCAAATAAAAAATGAAATACGTACTTTTGCATGACGAATGCAAAAAGAATCTCGTTTGAATCTTCAAAAATGAAGTAATTTTAACGAATATATAAAATCTGAGTGAGATAATTGTGGAACTAAACAAGCAAAAAATAGGAGTTGTTGGTGGTAACCAAGGATTAGGGAGCTGGGTTGTGAAATTTTTCAGAGCACAGGGAATCGAAACAAGGTTTTCATCAAGAGGAAAGGAAAGTGAATTTGAGTCGAATAGACAGTTAGCAGATTGGGCGGATATTGTGATCCTAGCAGTGCCTATCTCAGCGATGTCTAATGTGATGGAAGAAGTGTTTCCATCATTGGATGATAAGTACTTGGTAGATTTATGTTCAGTGAAAAAATTTGTAGTAGAGAAATATCTATCTCTAAGACAAGTCTATTCTGAAGTATTGCCAAGGTATCTTTCTATTCACCCTATGTTTGGTCCTTCAATCAAAAGTTTTGATGGCAACGTAGTTTTGTTCAATCATGTGGATGGTGCTGAAGACTTAGAACAAGCTTTCAAGGAGTTTTTTACTTTCCATAAGGGAATTGTAAAAGATGTTGAATACATCAAACATGACAAGCAGATGGGATTGGTACAAGGCCTAAATCACTTCAATGTTTTCGTTTCAGCCAAGACAATGGCAAGATATAACGAAGACTTTGAAGATATTAAGAGTGTTGCTTCCCCACCTTACAGAATTTTTATCGTATTTTATACTCGATATGTCATGCAGAATCCATTGCTATATGCTGACATTCAAATGAGAAATGAATTTGTATATGAAGTAGTTCGTATTTTCAGAGATGAAATGAACAAACTGTTTGATATCATTCAGACAAGAGATAGAGATTCATTCATCGATTACATTTCAGAAATGCAGGGTTTCTTCTCTCAAAATGAGGGAGACATAGAAGTGTCGAGTCATTTGATGCAGAAGTTGAGCGAAAGGCTAGAAATGTAATCTTAATGCTGTAAACAATTACACATTTTACATTGTTGTAAGTTTAGATTAGAATAAGAAATTATTTACTGCTTTTTTCAGAAGAAGGGAAAGGATAAAAATTTGGAAGTGAAGTTCACTTCATAAATAGATATGGAAGAATATAGTCAAGGTTTAGAATTGATTAAAGAAGGTAAGTACACTGAAGCCGTGTCTTACTTTAATGCTGTATTAAAAGAGAACGAGAAAAATGTGGGTGCTTTCTACCACCGATCAGTTGCTCGTTACAAAATGAAGGCTTATGACGGTGCATTAGGAGATATCAATAAAGCGATTAACCTTCAGCCGTTGAATGCAGACTTTTTCGCTCACCGTGGAATTGTATTGCATATGCAAGGAAATAGCAAGCGAGCTATTCTTGATTTTGATAAAGCCATCCAAATAGAACCTCAGAACCCTTTCAGGTACTCTAGTCGTGCATTCGTGAAAGCACACATGAAAGACACAAAAGGGGCCATTGCTGATTATGAAAAGGCCATTGAGTTGGACCCTGAAGATGCAATTGCACATAACAACCTTGGGTTAATTCAAGAACAGACTGGAGCTTGGGACAAGGCTCAAGAGCACTACAAAAAATCAAATGATCTTGTAGGCTACGAAGGTATTGATCCTGAGAAAAAAGAAATCACAGAACTTTTAGAAGACTGGAAAGAAGAGAAAGCAAAGCAGGAGGAAGAACAACGTCAGTTGATTCAAGAAAAAGCGGCAATCTCTAAAGCTCAAATGGAAGAACAACAAGCTGTTGGTGGCTTTTGGGGTATTGTTAAGAGCGTTTTTACTGATAAAGCAGTTTTCCAGGAGTTTATCGATTTCGTGAAAAACGGATTTAAACTACCAAATCAGAATAAATAAGTACAATTAAATGTACAGACGTTAAATTGATTGATTCACGCTTATGAATTGAATTCAAATAAGAATTCATTTTAATCTTTAATTAAAGAGTGAAGGGAACTTTTATAATTGGGTCGTATTCTTTTATATTAAGCAAGAGTATTGTGTTACGAGATGTATAAATTGACGATTTTACACTCAAAATGATAACTTTCAAAATAGTAAATCAACACTCTTTCTTTAAACCAATTTAGAGTAAACCTTAAACCAAAACTTGATTATCAACAGAGATGAGCGGAACAAGCAATTACGTTAAAAAAGAAGAAATTAATCATCTTAATGACGAAGAAATGTCGAAAAAAGATACCTCTCAGGAAGAAGTAAAAGATTCGGCTAACTTACTGCCTAATAACACAACTGGTGAAGAAAATAAAACTTCTGACCCAACAGCTGTTAATGAAACTCAGTCTTCAGCTAAAGAAGAAGAGGAAACGGAAGATTATTACTACAGGCCAGAGGATTTCAACCTTACGGAAAAAGACTTGCAGTCTTTAAACGAGTTTGATGAATTACGCATTGAAGTAGACCCCAAACAGACAGCCCTGAGAATTGATAAGTTTCTAGTAGATAGAATTCCTAATCTATCTAGAAACCGAATACAAAGCGGATTAAAAGACGGTCACTTCCTAGTGAATGGTTTGCCTGTAAAACCAAATTATAAAGTAGCAGCAGGTGATGTAGTGATGGTATTTATGCCAAAACCTAGAGCACAAGAAATTGAACCTCAGAATATCCCGCTTGATATTGTATATGAAGATGAGGACCTTTTGATTGTCAATAAAAAGCCTGGAATGGTGGTGCATCCTGGTTTTAATAATACATCAGGCACTTTGGTCAATGCCCTTTCTTATCATTTTAAAGACCTTCCAACTTCTTTCAACGGAAGTGATAAACCGGGATTGGTTCACCGAATTGATAAGGATACATCAGGGTTGTTGGTGATTGCAAAAACAGAACATTCGCTGACACACTTGTCAAAGCAATTTTATGATCATACCATTGAGAGGACTTATAACCTTTTAGTTTGGGGTACTTTCCCGGATGAAGAAAAAGAAGGAACGATAAGATCTATGATTGGCAGATCAGCACAAGATAGAAGAGTTTATACAGTACTTCCTGATGATGCAACCTATGGAAAGCATGCCATCACACACTATAAGGTATTGAAAGATATGCGTTATGTAAGTTTGGTGGAATGTAAATTGGAAACGGGTAGAACACACCAAATTCGTGTTCATATGCGTCATTTAGGTCATCCTTTATTCTCAGATGCCATGTATGGAGGAGATAAAATATTGAAAGGAGTCAGTACTGGGAAATATAAAACATTCGTTGAAAATAATTTCAAGATTTGTCCACGTCAAGCATTACATGCCAAGTCATTAGGGTTTGAGCATCCTGTAACAGGAAAGTGGATGCAATTCAACTCAGAAATCCCCCAAGATATGCAAAGGTTAATTCGCAGATGGGAAGATTTCTTAAGATATGGTTAAAAAAGAAAAGCCTCACTGAAAAGTGGGGCTTTTTCTTTTTTGAGAAATATATGATAATGGACTATAAAGCAAACTGAGCCATTTCCTCTTCAGTATATTTGTGTGATTCAGAAACATTGTTTTTGATTTCATTGATCACAAAATCTACTTCTTCTTTCGTTAGTTCTCCAGCTTTAAAGAACAACACTGTTCCATCAGCATCTACTAACAAGATTGGAAATGTATTATTAACATCACCCGTATTCCAGGCGTCTTGAATAAAACGTTTAGGGTCTGTAAGAATCAGAGCATCTGCTTCTTGCTTCGAACGTTTTCTCACCTGACGAGTCATAAAACGAATAATTCCGTTAGGATAAGGAGAGTCCGCAAGGTTGACAATACCATAAGCTAAATACTCTTCTTCAGGGAATTTCCATTTTTTTACTTCTTCAATAAAATATTCATTTTGTGAAGGCTTATCTGGATCAGGATAAAAGATTAATGTTACTTTCTCTCCTATACCCGGCGTAACCGCATCTTTGTTATTCAAATCACGGATATCCACTTTTTCTATTTTGTCACCTCTCTTTAAAGTGCTTTTTTCTTGAGCTTGAACAGAAATAGTTGTGAAAGCTATTAGTATAAAAGAGATAGAAAGTTGTAAAATCTTTTTCATGAGTTTTTTTCATTTAATACAGTTCTACTAACGGAGCTGTTTTTGTTTGAGTTGAACTCATTTATATTTATTAAGTGACTTCGGAAGAGGATGTGAATTTGAGAAGGTTGTTTTGTATTGTGTTAATAATTAGGTAGATATTGATAATAAGAAGGTTGCAGGCACAAAAAAAGCCTTTCGTTATAGAAAGACTTTTATTGCGAAAAAACTAAGATAATTCATACTGTTTTACCTTAATCAGTTATTATTCATTTGTGTTTTTGAGTTTTTTATCAAAAACATTTTTGTTTAAAAATTCATTAAGTTGATCGACAGTGTAAGAGCTTTCAATTTCTCCTGAACTATTGATCTTGATGTCAAAGCCTTCTAATTCTCGATTGACTTTAGGCTTAGCTTCTGTGCGCTTAAAGTGATAGCGCTGTTTAATTGATCTAATCATAATAGATAAAAATTAGGTTTAAATTAATAGTAGTTGTGTCTTAATAAGACGATGCTAGTAATGGGTATTTTATATACCTCTTGAATCATTAAGTTATTACAATTTACTGAAAATGCAGTAATTGAGCTAGTTGATGTACAGATTTGAGGATCTTTAAATAAAAATAGGTCCTTTCATAGAATATGTTTTATTTTGTGTACAATAAATTCTTACTAAATTAATACAATACCAAAAATTGAATATATTAGAGATTAGGGGTGTAACGAAAAAATACGCAAATCATATTGCTTTGGACAACGTTTCTCTTACTGTACCCAAACAGTGTATTTATGGTTTGCTTGGCCCTAATGGAGCAGGTAAAACTTCCTTGATTCGATCAATAACTCAAATAATCTCTTTAGATGAAGGGGAAATCTATTTTAATGGACAATTATTAAAGCCCGAAGATGTATTAAGAATGGGCTATTTGCCAGAAGAAAGAGGGCTGTATAAAAAAATGAAAGTAGCGGATCAGATTTTATACTTGGCTCAATTAAAAGGGATGTCTTTAAAGGAGGCAAAAGCCAAGACCAAATTCTGGTTGGATCGTTTGGAGCTTAAACCTTGGTACAAAAGCAAGGTAGAAGACCTTTCTAAAGGTATGCAGCAAAAAGTGCAATTTATCACTACCGTGATCCATGAACCTAAATTATTGATTTTAGATGAGCCTTTTTCAGGTTTTGACCCTGTGAATGCACAATTGATCAGAGATGAGATTTTTAGACTAAGAGATTTAGGTTCTACTATTATTCTCTCAACACACCGCATGGAGTCTGTTGAACAACTTTGTGACCGAATAGCTTTGATCAATAAATCGAAGAAAGTATTGGAGGGAACGCAGTTTGATATTAAGAACGCCTATAGGAATCATCAGTTTGATTTAATTACAGAAGAAGAAGTGGAAATTTCTTCAACTCCTCATAAAGTAATCAGCCCTTCTGTGAAGGAGCTGTATGGATATAAACAAACTTTAAGACTTATAAATGCTTCCCCAAATCAATTGTTAGAAGAGGCTGCACAGCAAAGTACAATCTTAGGTATGCAGGAAAATATTCCTAGTATGCATGATATTTTTATTGAGGCAGTCCAAAACGGGAATATTAAAACGACTTCGGAACAGCAGTAAACGTATGAACAAAATACTTTTAATAATAAAAAGAGAATACCTGACGAGGGTAAAAAAACGCTCTTTTGTGATCATGTCCATTTTAGGACCATTACTTATTATTGGTTTTTATGGAATAATCATTTGGGCAAGTATATCAGATGGCGATCAAAAAGAAATAGCAGTTGTTGATGAGTCAGGACTTTTTGAAAATGATTTCGACCATAATACTTCTTCCTTTAAGTTTTTAAGGATTTTTGGAGGTTTAGATCACGGAAAAGAACAATTGAACAATGAAGAAATTGATGGGTTTTTATTTATACCCAAAGATTTTACGATTGACAATACAAAAGGAGTAGTGCTTTTTGAATCAAAAGGTTTAGGAGCAAAAGCTGTTTCAGAATTGGAGCAAAGAATCCTAAAAAGAGTCAAAGAATTAAAATTACCACGACTTGGTGTTACAGAAAAGGAAATTAAGTCATTGGACCAACCCATCCCCATAAGAACAGTAAGTCTTACCGTTGATGGTAAAGAGTCTGATAGCAATGTAGGTATCTCTAGTGTCATTGGAATTGTAGGAGGATTGGTGATTTACTTCTTCGTATTTATGTACTCCACTATGGTAATGAAAGGTGTATTGGAAGAAAAAACAAGTCGAGTAGTTGAAGTCATAGTTTCTTCTGTAAAGCCCTTTCAATTGATGTTGGGAAAAATAATTGGAGTTGGAGCCGTTGGTTTAACACAGCTTTTTTTATGGATTGTGTTAGGTATTGTGGCGGTAAGTGCTTTATCTACTTTTGTAGATGTACCTTACGAACAATTTGAACAATCTCAACTATCGCAGATGAATGCTAACGTTCAGCAAGTAGAGCAAGTTGAAATTGATAAAATCACTAAACTCTATTATTCTATTGAAAGTTTTGATTTTGCTACGACTACCATAGTTTTTATCTATTACTTTATCTTTGCCTATTTGATGTATTCGTCACTTTTTGCAGCAATTGGAGCGAGTGTAGATAACGAAACCGATTCTCAGCAATTTATGTTGCCAGTTACTATGCCGTTGATTTTGGCAATTTCTCTTTCAGGAGGAGTGGTCTCTGATCCACAAGGAACAATGGCTTTCTGGTTGTCAGTATTTCCATTGACCTCTCCAGTAGTAATGATGATAAGATTACCATTTATTGGCTTTGGAACCGAAGTGATCATTTCAATGGTGACCTTGTTGTTTGGTTTTGTAGGGGCACTTTGGGTAGCAAGTAGGATTTATAGAATAGGTTTGTTGACCTATGGCAAAAAACCAACTTATGCCGAAGTTTTCAAATGGATGTTCCGAAATAATTAAACAAAACGTTTAAGTATAAAGTCAAAAATAAATTATAGTTAATTCTAATTTATTTTTTGTGAGTACAACGCTAAAAAACGTATTAATAGTGGTTCTATTGAAAGTTTTTTGAAGGAAGTAATCGCAAAATAATAAATAGAATTAGTATTAGATATTTTTGAATTTGTAATTACTTAATAAATGAATTTTAATTCGGAATGTTGTTCGGACGGAATAGCATTGCGAATCGGCTAAATTATTAATGAAATTTCATGTGTTTTATGCCAATTTAACAATGGAAGATTTAATATCATTTATTTAGAATATTTATAGCCCGTTTTACTTTTAAAAAGAAAAGAAGGCTTTTATATTTGTAGCCGATTAAGGAAATTTTAAAACTTATCTTTCCAAATTTTTATTTATGGAACTATCAGTAGTAGTACCTGCAGCGATTGTGGCCTTTACGGTCTTGATCCTGTTTTTGGTTTTCGTACTTCTATTCGCACAGATGAAGTTAGTTCAAAGTGGTGACGTAAGCATCGTTTTAAACGGTGATGAGTCAAACCCTGTAGTAGTAGCTGCGGGTTCAACACTTTTAACGACACTTTCAGCGCAAAAAATCTTTTTGCCTTCTGCTTGTGGTGGTGGTGGTACGTGTGCGATGTGTAAATGTCGCGTTACAGACGGTGGTGGAGATGTACTCCCTACCGAAGTAGGTCACCTAAGCCGTGCCGAACAACATGAAAATGTCCGCCTTGCTTGTCAGGTTAAAGTGAAAAATGACATGCAAGTAGAAATACCAGAAGAAATCTTCGGAATTAAGAAATGGGAGTGTGAGGTTGTATCTAACTACAACGTGGCATCTTTCATTAAAGAATTCGTAGTGAAGCTTCCTGAAGGTGAGACACTTGATTTTGAGGCAGGTGGATATATCCAAATCGACGTTCCTGAAGTAACTGTAAACTTCAAGGATATCGATATCACTGCTCACCCTCGTATGGGTAAGAAACCAGACGAATACCAACCAGAATGGGATAAATTCGGTCTTTGGGATCTTAAAATGGTTAACGATGAGGAGATCTTCAGAGCTTACTCAATGGCTAACCACCCTGCAGAAGGTAACATTGTCATGTTGAACATCCGTATCGCAACTCCACCTTGGGATAGAGCGAAAAACGGTTGGATGGACGTGAACCCAGGTATCTGTTCTTCTTACGTATTCTCACGTAAACCAGGTGATAAAGTAACAGTATCAGGTCCTTACGGTGAATTCTTCATCAAAGAGACTGACGCTGAGATGATCTACGTAGGTGGTGGTGCAGGTATGGCGCCAATGCGTTCGCACTTATTCCACTTATTCCACACATTGAAAACTGACCGTAAGGTACAGTTCTGGTATGGTGGTCGTTCTCGTCGTGAGTTATTCTACGAAGAGGATTTCAAGAAGATCGAGGAGGAATTCCCGAACTTCCGTTTCTACAAAGTATTGTCTGAGCCGCTTCCAGAAGATAACTGGACGCCTAAAAAAGACATGGATGACAGAGAAGGCGATGGTTTCGTTGGATTTGTTCACCAAGCTTTAATTGACAACTACTTAGGTAAGCATGAAGAGCCAGAGGAAATCGAATTCTACTTCTGTGGACCTCCTATGATGAACGCAGCGGTAATCAAGATGACTGAAGACTTCGGTGTACCGAAAGAAAATGTATTATTTGACGACTTCGGTGGTTAATCAATACATTCAAATATATACAAAGAAAGACTGTTCGAAAGGGCAGTCTTTTTTTGTTAAAAGAAAGATTTGTAGCTCAAGAACTATTTAAAGTTATTAACTTTGCATTATCCCCTACGAAATTAGTACCTAATAATAACTCAATACTGTATGCGTCATTTCACTCTAGTTATACTATTTTTAGTTCATTTTATTATACCTCAAACAGCTTCAAGTTCTATTTCTGAAATTACCCCAGATGCTATTAATACTTTAAGAGATCAAGGGAAAATTAAAGAAGCGAAAGCACTTGTAAATAAGTGGATCAAAGAAACTGAGAGTGAATATGGTGATGATGCTATCGAAAATGTGATTCCATTACTTGCTTCTTCAGAACTTTCCATTGTTTATTTTGAATATCCAGAGGCCGTTCAATCTTTAGAAAGGGTACTGGAAATTATTGACCTAACTTCGGGGTGGCTTTATCCTGACTACGCACTAGCACTCAACTATTTGGCGTATTGTAAGGTAAATATGGGAGATAAATTTGCTGCCTTTGGTTTATTGAATGAAGCCGAAATGATTTATTATAAGACGCTTACCCAACAACACCCTGATTTCAATTTATGTAATATCAATAGGGCCATTCTCAATCTACATCTTGGGGAATTCGAAAAAAGTGAATCCTATTTTTTAAAATCATATCAATTTATTAAAGATCATAAAGAAGCATTTGCAACAAGTAAAACGGCAAGTACAATAACTATTGATTGGTTGAATATAAAATTTGCTCAACTCTATACGAAATGGTATAAACCAAAAAAAGCACTTCCACTTTTGGAGTCAGCTCAAGCAGGTTTGATTAAAAGAGGATGGAAAAAAAGTCCCTTTTATTCTATTCTTTTAGAAAACTTAGCGGAGCATTATTATTATTCCAATGACTACAAAATGGCTTACTCGTTTTATGAGGAGTTGTACAATCATCGAAAAGAACTTTATGGAGAGGACCATATTGCTACAGCAAAGGCTACATTGGAAATGGGAGAAATTATGTCGGAAACGGGGTATATCAATAATGCCTTATCCTATTTTCAACAAGCTAATAAACTACTAAGTAAGGAAAAGGGATACGTCAACTCTAAAGCTGAAATACTGCTTCATATTGCTGATGTATATTTACAAAAGGGAGATGCAATCAATGCAAAGGAGTACTTTGATAATGTCAAAATCGAAACCACAACCAATCGAGATTTATATTTCTTTTACTTGAGAGTAATGGGAGACCTTTATTATATCAATGGAGATTACATTAATGCTGAACTCAAATTGATGGAATTGGTGTCTATTGTCCGACAAGAGAAGGTGTTCTTCACAAAACATTACAGTAAGGCAATTGTAACACTTACAGAGCTTTTTGTAACGTTGGGAAGAGTACAAAATGCCATTGGTTTATGTGAAAATGAAGTCAACTTTTTGAAAAAAAGAGGGAGAGATAAGAGTGTGACTTACCTTGATTTGAGACTCACACTTCTCACCGCTCAGTGGTATGAAAAGTTGATTGATGAAACGGAAACAATGGCTCAAATTACAAATATTGAAGATACCTTAGTTCGTTTTGTGAATCCGAAGCACCCATTATTTATCAAAACGAATACATTGAAAGGAGGTTTGTGCTCTGATCTTTTAAAGTACGACGAAGCGATTTCATATTTTAGAAAAGCATTGGATTTTGCTAATCAACATGGAGTCGAGGAACTGCATTTTCAAAGGATACAAATTATTGATTATGCAGGAAATATATATATCAAGAAAAGAGAACTAGAAAAAGCACTGACTGAATATAGAGTGCTCAAAGGAAAGTTTACAGATGAATCTGTTTATTTTCCAGGCTTTCTGGGGAGGATTGCTTATGTAAAAGCCCTTCAAGGGAAGTGGGAAGAAGCAAAAGAATTAATCATAAGAGGTGTTGATATTCGTTTTAATCAGTATGACACCCAATTGAATTTTACGAGTGAGGATGAAAAAATAAATTACGTTCATCACACTTCATTAGTCTTTAAATACTTTTTTAGTTTGATGTCAATGCCTGAAGGGTACAAGTCTTCTCTGATGGTGGAGAAGTGTTATGACCTTCAGGTCAATTATAGAAAGTACTTTCTGAAAGAAGCAATTGCAAGAAAAAAGAAAATTGAGAATCTAGGACAGTACAGAAAGAGTATGAACTTTACGAATTACAATCAACACCTAGATCAACAGAAATCTAAGCTAGCAACAGCCAATTTCTTTTCAATTAAAGAAAGGAATGATTTAAATATTGATACCTATATGCTTACCGATAGGATCAACAATTTAGAAAAGTCGTTAAGTTTTGCCTCAAAGTCAGATGATGATTCATTAAATGTATCAGAATATATCTCTTGGAGAGATGTACAAAAACGGCTCAATGAAAAAGAGATCGCTTTGGAAATTATCAAATTGAATACGATAGATAAAAATAATGATTTCTATGTAGCAATCGCTATTTCAAAAAATTGTAAAACGCCAAAATTTATCCCGATAGGCAATGCAAAACTATTGGAAAATGACTTGTTCAGTATTTACTCTAAAGAAATAAAACCGAAAACGAGATCATTGGTTTATAAGAAAACTACCACTAAGAAAGTATCAGCTTATAAGTATTATTGGGAACCTATAAAAGAGGGATTAGCAGAATGGGGTGAAGAAATAGGGACAATATATTTGAGCAAGGATGGGATTTATAATGCGATCAATTTGAATGTCTTATACAATAGTGAATCGGAGAAGTACCTTATCAAGGAGGAAGATATTCACCTTGTAATTAGCACTTCTGACATTCGAACAAAGAGTCAATTATCGAATTTTACTAATAATAATATCTGCCTTTTTGGAAACCCATCCTTCGAAGGTGATGCAGAAGATTTAGGAGTTAGAGATGCGGCTGGACAAGCTTCAGCAGACCAAGAAAAGTATACTTTTTATCTTGAAAACCTGCCCGGAACGAAAACGGAGTTAGAAAATACTCAGACGTTGTTTAAAAGTCGAGGATGGAATGTGGATGCGTATTATGAAGATCGGGCAACCGAAAATAACATTAAAAACTTATCGTATTCACCTTCTATCATGCACATTGCTACGCATGGTATTTATATAGATGAACTGATCAATCCCATATTGCAAAACCCTTTATTAAAATCAGGTCTTTTCTTCACGGAAATAGCTACAAATAATGAGAAATCTGTAGATGAAATCTATAAATCAGGAAATGATGGGATCTTGACGGCTTACGAAGTGAAAGGTTTAAATTTAAAAAATACTTCTTTGTTGATTCTTTCAGCTTGTCAATCAGGAGTGTCAGACATCGCTGATGGTGATGGAATCTCTGGGCTACAATACGCTTTTAGTATAGCAGGGGTAAAAACGATTGTAATGAGTTTATGGAGTGTTGATGATGTCGCCACCCAAAAACTGATGAATGAATTTTATGAGCAGTGGTTCCAAACTAAGGATATTGATCAAGCTTTTCGAAATGCACAACTTAAACTAATGAAAGACTATAAGGATCCTTACTATTGGGGAGCCTTTGTGATGGTACATTAATCAAAAATCGGCTACTTTTTCAATTTTAACATTTTCTGTTGTCACAAAACAGTTGATCGTTATGTCTTATAGTTGTAAGTGAATATTCATTCAAATTTATAAAGCCATGTACCTATTAACCCGTGATCGTGAAGAAATTTGGAACACAATAACACATGCAATTGGTGTATTATTGAGTATAGTTGGTTTATTATTTCTATTATTAAAAGCAAACACACCTTTTGACTATTTGGTGTACAGTGTGTTTGGAGCAAGTATGATTATTCTTTACTTATCGTCCACTTTATATCATCTTATAGCATTTACCAAACTAAAGCAGTTTTTAAGGAAACTGGATCATAGTGGTATTTACCTGTTGATTGCAGGAACTTATACACCATTTGCTTTACTTTCTCTTGAAAACGATGGAGGAGTTACAATTGCTATTATTGTTTGGACGATAGCCTTTATAGGAATGATTTATAAGTTATTCTTTAAAATTAAATACGAATGGATTTCAGTTACTTTATATGTCGGAATGGGCTGGATTGCCGTATTTAAGTTAGGCGCTTTGTACCAAGAATTAGGAACGGGATTTTGGTTGATGATGGCAGGAGGAGTAGCCTATACTTTGGGAGTACTATTTTATGTTTGGGAAAAATTGAAATACAATCATGCTATTTGGCATTTGTTTGTACTGGCAGGTAGTATTTTAATGTATCTATCTATTTATCTTTATACTTAATACATTGTAAACTAAATTATCGTC
>NZ_JTAM01000145.1 GCF_000812565.1 Flammeovirga sp. OC4
CCCACCGTCGTAAGAGTAAGAATCTCCGAAAGTGACCGTCGCTGTTTCCGTATCAGCACTGCTATAGGTTTGCCCATCATAACTGCTGATGTACTCGCTATTATCAATAAGATCATCGAAGAATAGGAAGTTATTGTCAACATTGAATTGCGTTTTCTGATCATTGGCATTATCAAAAGTAGTTAATGCGATATCCTCTAATTGGTTGTCAGAT
>NZ_JTAM01000146.1 GCF_000812565.1 Flammeovirga sp. OC4
AGTCGCTATTGGATTACCATCATTGTCGACCCAATCACGCATTTCAATTGCTTTGTCCGGTGTAGTTCCTAACTCTACGAATAAGTTGTATAGTGCTACTGAATCTTCTTGACCAAGCGTAAATAGAAGGTCGATTTGTTTTGTGAAGATCGTTAGGCCAGTGATAGAAGTTGAAGTGATATTCAATCTATAGCTATCTGCATTGTCACTTGTCATTGAAGGAATGCTTAATTCTGCTGCTGAGCTTTCCGTCGATCCATCGCTGACTTTAGTCCAGTTATATTCTAGAGAAGCGATTTCAAAACCACCGTCATAAGAATAGCTGTCTCCGAAAGTGACTGTTGCTGTTTCCGTATCAGCATTACTATACGTTTGA
This sequence comes from Flammeovirga sp. OC4, assembly GCF_000812565.1. GTDB lineage: Bacteria > Bacteroidota > Bacteroidia > Cytophagales > Flammeovirgaceae > Flammeovirga. The sequence goes on from NZ_JTAM01000146.1 coordinate 377, forward strand.
CCATCATAACTGCTGATATACTCGCTATTTTCAATCAATTCATCGAAGAATAGGAGGTTATT
>NZ_JTAM01000147.1 GCF_000812565.1 Flammeovirga sp. OC4
GTTTTTGGGTTATTAAAGGAATTAAAAAGGCACTCTCTTTGGGAGTGCCTTTTTTTATTGATTATGATTTTCTGTAATTGAACTTTATTTGCTAATCCTTACAAATAACATAGCGTAACGCTAAAAATTATTTTTAAACTTGCATTAAGCACTGTACTATTTTCTGAAAATGGTGTCTATATAAATAGAATAACATCCTTAATTACTATATTTTTTTAGTATTGGTCGTTGTTTTCATTATGTTTATATAAGAATTTAGGAGTAGGTTGAAAACCATATGAAATTGAGAACCCTGTTTTCTTATTGAATACTCTAAAAAAGAATAACCTTAATTTTTGATGACTGCAATATTCGGTAGTCTAATATTTACATTACACAATAGATCTAATGAAATCTAATTTCATAACAGTACTTATCACTTTATCAATAACCTTTTGTTTTCACTTTGAAACAACGGCACAAAACTTAATACAAACGGATAGTACATTGCACCCAATAGACAGTGCTGAAGTACAAACAAAAAAGCAAAAACGAAAGGCGGAACGTGAGCGAAAGAATCTAAGATTTAGTATACTTGGTGGCCCTGGATATACTCCTGATTACGGTTTCCTTATTGGGGTAAGTATGTTATTTACTTTCAGAACAGATACTACAGACCCTGACCTCAAAAGATCGGTTGTTCCTATAGCAGGTGCATGGTTAAGTTCGGGTGGTTTTAACTTAATTGCAAAACCACAGCTCTTTTTCAACCACGACAAATTAAGGTATTTTGGGCAAGTGCAGTACAGAAATAATTACGATAATTATTATGGTGTTGGATTCGGTTTAAATCAAGATACGCCAAGAAGTGATTCTACCACTCAGTTTTTCCAAAATTCCATCTCCGTCAACGGATCTTTTCTTTTTAGATCGGGTACTTCAGATTTCTTTATAGGACCTTCATTTGATGTTACCTATAGAAACTTATCTGAAATAGCGAAAGACATGGCTATGGACCCTACTTATATCGCTCAAGGAGGTACAGACACTGGAATGACGATTATGAATGTAGGGATTGGCTTTGAAGTTTCTTATGACACAAGAGACATCCCCGCCAATGCTTGGGCAGGAATCTTTTTCGATTTAAATGCACGGTATTATGATACATGGCTAGGAAGTGACAGTAGGTGGGGATTTATCACAGCAGAGTATAGGCAATACAAACTATTACCCTTTCTGGGAGAAAGAAAAGTGTTAGCTTGGACGGCAAAAGTAAGGTCTGCCATTGGTGACGTTCCTTTCACGGATATGTCATTAATTGGTTCTCCTTTCGATTTGAGAGGATATTACCTCGGGCAATACAGAGATAAGACTTCTGCTTTTGCAATGGCAGAATATAGAAATATGTTCAATTCTAAATCTAAATTGGTTTCTAAACTTGGTTTCGCAGTTTGGGGAGGTGTAGGTATGGTAGGACCTGACTTGGTCACTCCTGGAGGGGTATTACCTAACTTTGGTGCAGGATTAAGGGTAGAAGTTCAGCCACGCATGAACTTTAGAGTGGATTTGGGTAGAGATCCTTTAGCAGGTCAAAACTTAGTCTATTTTAATATGACAGAGGCATTTTAGATGTATAAAAAAATTGTCAATTATAAATGATCAAATGACTTCATTTATAATTGACAATTTATCATTCTACTACAATTTTTCGATGATAAGTGCAGAAGCACCTCCACCTCCATTACAGATAGCAGCAAGTCCTCTTGTTCCTTTTTGTTGTTGTAACACGCCATTTAATGTTACTACAATCCTGGTTCCTGAAGCTCCTAGGGGATGCCCCATAGAAACCGCCCCTCCATGTACATTTACTTTATCCAATGGAATTCCCAATTCCTTCGCAAAAGCCAACGTTACCACAGAAAACGCTTCATTGACCTCATAAAAATCAATATCATCTTTTGTCAAACCAGCCTTTTTTAATGCTTTTTCTGCTGCAACAGGTGGTGCGATGGTAAACCATTCTGGTTCTTTTGAAGCATCAGCAAAGGATACAATCTTTGCTACAGGTTGTAAACCTAATCGATCTACCGCTTTTTTACTCGCCAAAATTACCGCAGCAGCACCATCATTGATCGTAGAAGCATTTGCAGCAGTAACAGTCCCCTCTTTTGTAAAAACAGCCCTTAATGAAGGTATTTTTTCAAATTTCACTTTTTTAAACTCTTCATCCTCCATGACCATTAAAGGATCGCCTTTTCTCTGTGGAACGCTTACAGGTATAATTTCATCTTTAAAAAGATGGTCTCCTGTCGCCATGGCTGTTCTCTTGTAGGAGTTGATTGCAAATTCATCTTGTTCTTCTCTACTTATTTCACAACGTACTGCGGTAGCATCTGCACAAACCCCCATTGGTTGATTATTGTAAGCGTCTGCCAGCCCATCACGAACCAAACCATCCAACATTTGTCCATGACCGTAACCATATCCATAACGCCCTTTCGGTATATAATAAGGAATATTCGACATAGACTCCATTCCACCTGCCACTACGATATCATTATCGCCCAACATAATTGATTGTGCTCCTAACATTATAGTCTTCATTCCAGAAGAACATACCTTATTAATGGTTGTACAAGGAATATCATGTCCAATACCAGCACCCAAAGCAGTTTGTTTAGCAGGTGCTTGTCCTAGATTAGAGGCAATTACATTACCCATGTACACCTCATTGACTTCTGAGGGGGCTACTTTTGCTTTTTCAAGTGCTCCTTTAATGGCAAAAGATCCTAGTTCTGTAGCTGAAAAAGAAGATAAGGCTCCTCCAAAACTTCCTATCGGGGTTCTCACCGCCGAAACGATATAAACTTCTTCCATAGTGTTTAAATAATGTGTTGTTTAATTTATTGGTTATTTGGTTGTAATAGTTTTGAACTTAAAAGTTCATTAAAGAATGAGAAGTCACTGCTTTATAATGTAACAATGACACTTGATAGATTTAACAGCTAATTTAGAGTTATTTTCTTGAATAAAATGATTTTGGGTAAAAAAAGTGCATAAAAAAAGCCGACAACATTGCTGTTATCGGCTTATCGAATCACAAGTGATCCGACCAGGACTCGAACCTGGAA
>NZ_JTAM01000148.1 GCF_000812565.1 Flammeovirga sp. OC4
TCATCAAAAATCTCCTGATTTCTAAACACCACAAACAGTCGAAAACTTAGTTTACAATGTCGTAAATCCATAGAACCAAAAAAGGGGTATTGGCTTTTAAATTATAGCCAATACCCCTTTCATCATTAAAACTGCTTTTTAGTAAAACTTCAAAGCTTTATTATTTTTGTTCTAGACTAGCGTTTGCATTTTCAAGCTCTTGAATTCTTGCTTGTAATTTTAAGAATAAATCATTCACTTTTTCATTCTGAAGAGCATTTGCTTCCACTTTCGTTTCTAAATCTTTCATTTTTTGCTCCAAATCACTATTCTGTTTTTCAAGATCTTCAATCATCTCTTGTTGTTCTTGAACAGCTTTAGTTAAAACAGGTACCATATGTCTGTAATTTAAAGCATAATGTCCTTCATCATCTGCAACCCAAACATTTTCTGGAAAATACTGCATTACTTCTTGTGCCATAAAACCATAATGTCTTATACTATCGGCGTCTTTAATATAGTTGTAAGAGTATACACCTAGTTGCATGATATCATCTAAAGTGGTTTTCAAGGTGTCTATATTTTCTTTTAACCTTCTATCAGAAAATGACTGACTATCAGAAAATTTACCTCTAATTCGTAAATCACCATCAGTTTGGAATTCAAAATTTTGAGAAGGGTTATTTTGACCATCTTCTCTATCCAAAAATTCTAAGTGATTATTTTCGTTTACAAAAAGATACCATCGACGACCAGCTGAACCTCTTTGTATTGCAAAACCATCTTTAGGTTCTTTTGTACTCGGATGTTCTAATCTCACTCGTCCGTCTCGTGTTAGTACAAAAGGACTTGGTTTATCCGAATCATTAAGTTTAGATCCAACAGAAATCTTAAAATCATTGTTGTCACTATCGTCTATACCCATTGTGATGTCACTTCCGCCATCTTCAGGTGCTCTAAACCTCATGGCAATGTCTCCACTTCCTGAATTATCAATTTCAAAACCAGGAGTATCTCCATTATTACTAGTATTTACCTCTAACTTAGTAGAAGGTGAAGTAGTACCAATACCCGTATTTCCTTGTACAATTAGACCATCACTAGGAGCATCTTTGTTACCTGAATAATCATTACCAATTGCCATTCCTCCTTCAACATCAAGTTTATTCCTAGGACTGTCCGTACCAATACCCGTTCTACCTTGTACAAGTAAACCATTATCAGTAGCAGTGTTCGTACCTGAATAACCACTACCAATTACCATCCCTCCCTCTACATCAAGTTTATTTTTAGGATCATCTGTTCCTATTCCAACCTTTCCATTACTAAGTATTCTTAACCTTGAACTACCATCTGTTTTAAATACCATACTGGCGTTATTTTCATTCCTAAATTCAGCTGAGCCACCAGAATTCAGACCAATCAATAAATTTTTATCAGATCCATCAGTAGAATAAGTTGTCCAAGCATCAGAACCATGACCATGAATATGTAAGTTTGTACCACCTGATGAACCAGGGTTTTCTGTACCAATCCCTACATCTTTCCCATTAACAAAAAGAACTGTTTTTGAAGAAGTACTATTAACAACTTTGAAATCACCTGAGCTATTTAAATCAACATTTAAATTATTAGTTCCTGCTGTTATTGTAGTATTTCCTACTAAAGCACCTCCTAATTGTACATTATTACCTGATTTTGTCAATCCATTTGTGGTAGTAATATCTTTATTTGTCCATGAAAAAGTACCACTTCCATTTGTACTTAATACATAACCTGAAGTCTCACTTCCTGGGTTTGTAATATATCCATTATTAGAAACAAAGGCATCGACTTCACTTTCTGAAAGATTGGTATCTGTAGCTTCTAAGCTTTGTAGGAAATCTTCTTCAGTTCCTTCATTTTCGCTATTTAGCCAGATTTGATAAGCTGATAGTCCATCAGCACCTTTAGGTCCTGTAGGTCCCGTTAAACCTGTATCACCTTGATCTCCTTTTAGAGACTTCAACCAATCATCCTGAGTACCTTCAAAACCTGATTTAAAGGCCAAATCATAAGCTGATAGCCCCGTATTACCTTGATCTCCTTTTAATGACGATAACCACTCCGACTCAGTGCCCTCAAAACCTGATTTAAAAGCCAAATCATAAGCCGACTGACCATCTGAACCTTGTAAGGATGCCAACCATTCTTCTTTTGTACCTTTAAAGCCAGACTCCTGAGCTAAAGTATAAGCATCTACACCGTCTTCGCCCTGCAACGATAATAACCACTCCGACTCAGTGCCCTCAAAACCTGATTTAAAAGCCAAATCATAAGCCGACTGACCATCTGAACCTTGTAAGGATGCCAACCATTCTTCTTTTGTACCTTTAAAGCCAGACTCCTGAGCTAAAGTATAAGCATCTACACCGTCTTCGCCCTGCAACGATAATAACCACTCCGACTCAGTGCCCTCAAAACCTGATTTAAAAGCCAAATCATAAGCCGACTGACCATCTGAACCTTGTAAGGATGCCAACCATTCTTCTTTTGTACCTTTAAAGCCAGACTCCTGAGCTAAAGTATAAGCATCTACACCGTCTTCGCCCTGCAACGATAATAACCA
>NZ_JTAM01000149.1 GCF_000812565.1 Flammeovirga sp. OC4
TTCGTGTCCTATAGATCATCAGAAATCTCATGATTTCTAAATGTAATAAATAACGAAAACTTAGTTTACAATGTAATTACTACACTATAAGCTAAATTACCGTCAACTTTCAAGCTACCTTTATACAAGCATTGATAGGATCTGCTTTCAATTTTCTTTCTTCTTCTTTTTTGTCTTGAAACAAAAAGAAGCAAAAAATCTAGGCTTAGAAGTTATAAATCTCCTTTTCAACTTCCATAAATTCAAATTAGTGATAATCTCATGCTAATCAAAAAAAAGATGTTCTATTCATTCATTCAAAAAGTTCGATAAAAAGCAAGGGCTTTATTCTTTTAATTCAATTTTGCCCAAGAATTAGTTGCAATAGTAAACTACCAAAAGCCACTGGTATTATTGAACATCACTTAGGATTTTCTTCCATTTTAATAATTACTAAATTGTGAGTATCCTCTAATAGGGTCCATTTATCACTTTTTGACGACAACTAAGTTCAATGATAGGCGATTAATACTGGCAGTATAATTTGGACTGTCTGTTAACTCTGACATTTGCGTATAGCGTACTGTTAACCCTGCCTTGAATTTTTTAAAAGATCTTAAAACTCCAATTCCGCCCCAATATCCTATCTGATTGTTTTTCATTTCAAAAGCAGTAGTTTCTGGATAGGTAAATACCTCTTCGCCATAAACTCTCTCTTCCAATAATCGAGCTTGTTTACTTAATAGTACATCTACATTTAGCCCTACTTGAAGGAAAAAACCATATTTTTTTTCAGGAAAAGAATACTTCAATGATAACGGAATGGATAGCGTATTTATATCAACATAAGTGTCAAAATAATTGATTGGAGATGTTGTTTCAATAAAAGAGGAATAACTTGATTTTGTAAAATGGAGTTCACTTTGAAATGCAATTCTATCTGTAAACCTTGGAGATGAAATGGCTAACTGTATTCCAATTGTTGGATCTACTGAACTATAAGAAGAGGGCAAATACGTATAAAGGTATTCTCCGCTAAAATTGATTTCAGACTTTGAAACTCCGAATAAAATTCCATATTCAAATTTTGTCCAAGGTTGATCGGCTTTAGGTTCGGTAAACTCTTCACCCATGCATGAATTGTACCGTATAATAAGGCGAGTAAGACTTTTTTCGGAATATTGAATACTTGTTGTAATTTTTGATGGATTTTCAATACAATCATTGATAAGATAGGTTAGACTTCCTCTCCAATTACTTGTTTCTTTTACCCCTACTTTTCCATTAATAGTGACTTGCTTCATTGAGGATTTTAGGTCAATCAGGTCAGTCCCTTTTTTGGCATGATAGAGCTCCTTAGACTTATATAAACTGATTGTACCTGTCACTAAAACTTCTACAAAAGTACCTTCAATGATTTGAGATGAAAATAGTTTATCGTTTTGATAACCAAAACCTAAAATTTGATTGGGATAATATTTCTTTTCACCTTCTTTTCCTTTAAAAATACAAGATTCATAGTTTTTTGTATTTGAGCGGTAATCTACCATGCCTTGGATGGTATCACTTTCATGAGTTATGATAAACCCTGCTCTAAAATCTTTCTGTGCGTAGGATGTGATGCTAATCAATAACAATAGATTGATTAATGCTAATTTAGTTTTTTTTATCATGGCTTAATACACCTAACAAGTTTAAAAGTTAATGCAATGTTTTCTTGAACAATACATTGGATGAATAGATGATAAACATAAGCTAAGCTAGGTAAAACATTCAATACCTTATTTCATGTAAAATTTTATATCACAAATAGTTTACCTCAGTTGAAAAAAGTAATAGAGGTTAATCTAGTAAAAGCTTGCTGTTTCTCTAAAATATATTACTGAGTAAAGGAAAGTAAAAAACGCAACACTTTGTAAACCAATATTACCTTTGGTTGTCACTTTTCTACCCAATTTTAATGTTTTCTTTTTGAAATTCTGTAGTTCTAAATTTGAGTTACTGATTTTTCTTTTTTCTCTTCTTTTTCTTTTTTACTGATTTTGAAGTAGTGGGAATCGTTGCTAAAGTTGTATCGCACTGAACGACATTTGGAGTTTGATCATTATCAATAATAGTTGCCGTATTTCCATGATGTAAAACCGTAGAATGTGTTCCATCAGGGTTTACAATTACAGTAGTATTATCGTTTCTTATCACCGAAGAATGAGTTCCATCAGGATTCACAATAGTGGTATTTTTATCATTTTGAATCAAAATAGAATGTGTACCGTCAGGATTGACAATGGTTGTTCTATTACCATTTTTTAATATAGAGGTGTGAGTACCATCTGGGTTTACAATGACTGAATTTTTCCCATGATTAATGACTGTAGTATGTGTACCATCTGGATTTACAATGACTGTTTGAGCATTAACCAAATCAACACATATAAACGATAACATTAAACTCACAAATAATAGTTTCATCTTTCAATATTTGATTCATTGTGACACTTTACATTATTTATGTTATAAGTTAATACTAAATACATTGTAAACTAAATTATCGTC
>NZ_JTAM01000150.1 GCF_000812565.1 Flammeovirga sp. OC4
CCAAGAGTTGCTTTGGAAAAAGTTCTGTTCGGAAGTGCCGACTTCAGCAAATACATTTCATCCTCACATTGTATCTTGATAGGATACCCCAACACAATATCACTTACGTAACCTTCAAAACTAGAAATAAGCTCATCGTTATACCCTAGCTCTATTTTCACTACATCGCCTTTCGAGAAATATTCCTCCACTTTCTTATCCTCTAAAGTGAGGTTACGGGGAATCTCAATTGTAGCTGTCGCACTCATTTGCTCTACATCTTTACGGACAACCACTTGATGTATTCCGGTATTCATATCCGAATCAAACTGCAATTTCCCAATTGTAATTCTTGAACTTAAAGTATAGACATTCATGCTTCTAAGAGTTTCACTTCTGGAGACTGTATACTTCTTGCCAGTATTGAGAATTGCTGTGTATCAGCATTCCCTTCTATAGGAGGTAAAGACAGATCCACGAAAACAATATTCTGAATCCCCAATACCTCAAGACGCTCATGATACGCTTTTGCTGTTTTGTGTTTTTCAAAAAAAGCATTTAACGCTCTCACCTGATTTAAGGGGTAATTGTGGTTTTCGTCATCCACTAGAATACCTCTGAATGATATTTCCCATCCACGGATATTGACCAGTTCCACTATTTCATGAAGCCCATTATTGATCGGTGTTGTGATTAAATGCTTTTTTCTTTTTGGATCAATTAAAGGAGTGATAGCAAATTCAAAACGATCAGAACCATCTTCCGATTCAAACACCAAGTTATCCACCTGCTTCTCAGTGTATACATCTATACTAGCTGAGTCTATTGCTTTTCTGTCCGCCTCTTTTTCTGAAGGAAGGGACGCTTCTTTGTCATTAATATTGATAGCCAAAGAAAGTGCCTTCTGCTTTGCCTGATTGGCAGTTAAAGAAAGTGCAGTACTGGTTACGTTATGTTGATTGAATTTAATTTTCACCTTTCTCCAATTCTATCCCTAAAACTCCTTTTTCTGCAAGCCATTGAATCTGTTTTGCCTTTTCCCAATACACCTCATCCGGTAATTGTTCCGGAAAAGGAATTTTGAAAAAGTAAGAGATCAAAGCGTTTTGTTTTCGAATGACGTCCCGGTTATCTCTTTCATTTATAGCGACTACAATTTCGTCACTGTCGCTTTGGGATAACTCGGGATCAATTCGAAAAGCTCATCTGTCACAAGGAAAAACAAGTCATCATGCTCTCTAACTTCCGCCTTGCCTGTCAATAAAGTATTCAAGATGATTTCTCTTGCTTTCTTCATTTGCTTATCGGCATAAGTCTCTACCTTGCAACGAGTATCTCGGTCAATCTTTTTGGCAATAAATGAATACTCATGACCTTCGTATTCTACTTCCACTTTAAAAAGTTGCCACTTCTCTTTCCAAGCTTTGATTTGCTCTTCGGTTGCCACCGGAATAAGTATTTTACCCTCTTTCATCTTTATTTATTGTATTGGATATCTAAAACAAATAAATCAAATTGCTTTGCCAGTCCCATTTCTCCAGTCACCTCACGACCTTGCGACTGGAACTTAGCAATAATCACATCGACGATAATATCATTATCTTCGTTAGCGTAAGAGACAGTAATAGGAAAGGGTTTAATCTTCATAAGATCTCTATCACCTCCCATAGCTTTTTCCAGTGCTACTACTTCAGACATGTAAAGTGTAATACTTGCATTGTAACTATACTTTCCTTCACTGTAAGAAGTAGGCTTGCTACTGCCCAAAGCATAGTTGAGCTGATGTTCTCGCTCACTATTATAGCTGATTTCGCTGGTCTCAATGATAGGAACACCCAAAATCGCTACCGTCACGTCAGCACTGTCATACGCCTTTCCGTTTATTTTTGCTACTGTACTCATAGTGATTGCTTAAGATTGATAGTTCCCGAAATCTGCCCAATATGCCCATAAGGAACTACTGCAAAATCTACCAGTAATTCTTTTGGTGGTGTAAGTAAATCCGACTCAGGATCTACCGCCGTTTGCGACGCTACAATTTCAGTAGCCGTTTGCATTCTCCCCAAAGCCTGATCTCCGATTGCTTCAAAGTATTTTGTAACAGCAGGAGCCAGTTGCCCCGTACTAGGATCAACAGCTTGTGTTGATTTTACCTTTGGAAGCAAGGCTGTACGTAGTGTCCTTTTCGCTTTGTTCATTGTTCTTCCTAGCGAAATCGAATGCTCATTCATATTGCCTTCTGCATCGATTACAATTGGCGTACATGTATGATCATCATTCCATCTCGCACCGTCCACACCTACGTATTTCAAAGGGAAAATATACCCTTTTGCATCCAATGTGTCCCATTGTGACTCTATGGATTTGGAGGTGACATGAGCAGAAATACCGGGAGTCAGCCACACCCCACGATTACCGTCCGTAAGGTTCATGGTCTCCACTTCTCCAATATTGAAGTTGACTGGTATTCTTGCAACACAACCCAG
>NZ_JTAM01000015.1 GCF_000812565.1 Flammeovirga sp. OC4
CGGCGTATCAAAAGGTATCTTCATATGGGTGTCTGCAGTGCAGTACATCATGGAAAAGGGGAGTTCACGAAATATTATGAGAGAAAAATCAAAGAAGGGAAAAAAAAGATGTTAGTACTTAATAATTTACGGTCAAAGCTGATTCATATTATGTTTTGCCTATCAGCGGGATTATAAAGCCCTTTGGACATAATTTTTTTCGAGAGAAATAACTTGAATTGTCAGCAAAACAATGTATGAATTTCTATGTCAAGGGCGACTGAAGCATGAAGGCGTTTATATACCCTTGACATAGAAATTCAAAATTACCTTCGCTGTAAATATTGAATTATCTCTTTTGAAAGAAATTGTACAAAATAAATACAATTTCCCTTGTTTTAATCATAAGAGAAATGAAGAAGAAGGAAGTTTGAAAGT
>NZ_JTAM01000151.1 GCF_000812565.1 Flammeovirga sp. OC4
CACGAAAACTTAGTTTAGTCAACTTTCAATCGATTTTTTTGCAAGTTTTCATAGGAAGTACTACAAAATGATTGCCTGATTATTTATCAAAAGATGAATAATCAGGCAATCATATATTCAATTTAATTACAATGGGATTGATTGCTCTAATTTTCTACTGGTTCCAAAACCAACTGAGGATTAAACTTCGATACTAAAATAGCGAAGGTTCTTTTGATTTCAGAGTAATCTCTTGGAGAATACTTCGACTTTTTTAGAGTATAAGAATAATTAAAAACAGCTTGATCTCCTTCTATCTTTGAGGTACAATTCAACTTTATCAGGTCATTATTGATCGTCATTGTTTTTGGTAGTTCCAATACTTTGTAGCCTTTCGGTATTTTCACTTTTGACTCAAATACCGTATTGGTGGTATATACTAAATCAATATCATAACTCCTTTTCTCTTCCGTAAATGGATTTCTTGATATAGGGAAATGATAGAAAGGACGAATGACAATCTTATTCATTAATTGATCCACTGCACCCTCTGCTTCTGCGGTAATAAAGTAGGGTTTATCCGTTTTTTCATAATCCTTTGTCCTAATTTCTTCTACATTTTCAAGTCCCTGACTCTTAAAATATCTCCTTAGTTTAGTCTCTTTATCATCATATTTAGTCTTATAACTGTAGGCCGACATTCCGTTTAAAGATTTCAGAATAGTGACTTTTGTTTTGGATAGATCTTCCGATAATTCAATTTCAAAAATACTCTTATCGTAGCTACTCACATGATTGTAGATACTCACCCACTCATGTTCTTTCTCCTTAATCAACATCCCTTTATCATTAATACAACGAACAGGAAGTTCATTGAAACCTAAAAGAGGAGTCGTTGCATCCGATAAAATTCGGCCATTCCCTAAATCAGTATAAGCTATTACATAATTATAATAATGATCAAAAGGGTAATCTGATACAATTTTACCATTATTCCTTGTCGATAATATAACGGGGTAAGATTTCAGTCCTGCACCTTGTAAAAGTCCAATCAAAAAGAGATTGATATCAGCAGATTTCCCTGACTTTTTTTCCAAAAACGTTTTTAGGTTGTCATCCGACAATTTACCGTAATAACCATTCCATACATAATTATCCTTTACGTATTGAACGATCTTCTGTGCTTTCTCAGTGTCACTTCCTTCCAGTAGTTCTGGATGTTCTGTAAAAATAGCTTTAGATTCTTTCTTTGCTTTAGCCACAAACTTTCCAAAATCTTCATGCTTCATTAAGGTTTTCGTGTACTTCTCCCATGTACTCACCACCTCTATTGGACTTCCCGTTGATGGATTGTAATATTTCCCTAATTGAAAATCGATTTTCATCAAATAATCTTTGATAGAAGTAATATAACTTTCGTCTCTAAATGCAGGTACATCTTTCATCACAAACACATGTTGTATTTCCTTGTATGTACTCCCATTGTAGTTGTGTTCAGCCAATAACTTTTTTGAGTTTTTATAGGTAAATGCCTTTATATTTTGAGCTATAAAATAATACTCAAAATAAGGAATCATCTTAATATCAAACTCACTATGCACTGTAGGAATTCTATCTTGGAAAGACCATTTTGGTAGACGGAAAAAGAAGGGAGAGATAATGGAAACTTGATACTCTATTATTGATCCTACTTTAACTTGAGGTAAAGTAAATTTATACTTATTGTAGTAGCCATTGACATTTTCTGTAAATGCATTCTTTTTATCGAAAGACGTTACAGAAGGTTTACCGTCAATTTTATTATAAACTTTTGCTTTCAACTTATGTACCTCTTCCCTTGCACCGTTGTCTCCTTTATAGAGCAAAAACTCAATGTTTGCTCTACTCAAGCCTTCCTCCTTTAAAATCTTGATTCTTGTCGTTTTTTTATAAAGTACATCAAATCCGCCATCTTTTGAACGTATAAAAGATACTTCGCCTATATCTATAGTTACCCCATTAGTTTGGACTG
>NZ_JTAM01000152.1 GCF_000812565.1 Flammeovirga sp. OC4
TTACTGTTTAATGTATTACAAAACAAGTGATGCTTTATTACTGTACATAATGTTTTAAAGAGTTATTATTTGTTTCTTAGTCTTAACTTTCTGTATTCATATATTTCTTTCAGTCCTTTAATCAGTCCAAGTATAAGAGAAGTACACAGAATCAAAACGACTACATTTTTGTAGTACATCTCAGGTTCTTGAATCAATCCAAGAATTCATATTGCTAGTATCGGTAAAATAGTCAAAACCATCCCGATATAGAATAGATGATCTTTATTTTTTAAAATACCATAAATTAAAAATTCAAAGACAGTTAAAGCAGGAATTAAAAAAAGTATTGATATTATTCGTCTTTTTTGAATCACATCATCAATATCAGTTCTCATTGGCTCAACGATTCCACGAGTAACATCGTCTGAAATATCCATCGGAATCCCAAGCCAAATAACTCCACCCCAAATTGTCAGGATTAGAATCCAAAGTCCAACAATCAAGATTTTTAATGCCTTTGTCATGCGATTTTCAATTATGCTAAACACCTATTTTCGTATTGTGCAGTACACTCTTAAACATTACTACATAGACACAAGGCTTTTAAATTTTTCAATCGTTACTGGATTTGATTTTACGCAATAAATACCAATTTCTCCAATAACCCTATGCTTTTTTAGTCTTTGCTTTGTGTTTTTTCTTTTCACGATTAGTTGACTCAATTTCAACCTCTCCACGGAATTCATAAAAAGGCTCTTTTTTATAAATAGAGGAAAATAAATAGTAATCATGATCTTCAATATAAAACTCGGTCCCCATTTTTAATAGAAACTTTTCTTTACTATTTGCTTCAGCATTCAGATACCATAATATGTTGTCATTAATTTCAGTAGTATTTAGTTGCTTTCTCTTTTTTATAATAATATAAGCAGGAGAAATAAATAACTTATCTAGCTTACTATTTGTAATGAAAATAGTCTTTAAGTCTTTTAAAGGAGTAATTACTGTATAGAGTTTATGAGAACTACCATCTTTTAAATGAACTGTTACTCTTAATAATACCTCTACAGTTTTTGCTGTTCATTGTATTCTATTTATTCTTCATTTCTTGAAGTTCCTTTTTTATAATTTGTAATTCTGCATTCTGCTGTTCAAGTTGTTCAATCAGTTCAATCTGATAAAGCGTGAGTTCCTCAATCTTTTTCAATAGTCGCATATTCATATCTCCAAGATCAATTCCGTTTTTAGCAATTTCGTTAGCGGACGGAATTTCGGGAAGGTGTTTATTTTCAGATATATATTTTTTAGTTTCTTTGAGAGTTCGTAGTTCGTAACCCGATTCAAACACATAGTCTGGCACACTGAGATCTGCCAATACTTTTACTTCAGTTGCTCGGATTTGTCCGTTTACGGCAAGTTTTGATTTAGGATTGTCAGTTCCAATGCCTACATTTTGGTCGAAATATATCGGCCATCTTTTACTGCAAACCCCAATCACTCGTCCAGATATTTCAATTATGTTTCTGTCAGGTGCTGTCGGATTATATATAGGATCATCCAATATCGGCATGCTTTGTCCATCTACTTCTACCCAAAGATCAGTAGGGTTATTAATTCCGACAAAATGGATATCAAGTACATATTCTTGATTATTAACAGACCCACCTCTTATTAGGTCAACATGATTAGTGTTGTAAAATACATTATCTGTTATGTTAATTGAACCTCCTTGTCCAAACCGCATGAGAGAAACATTCATTGTAATCAGTGTTTGTCTATTATTTCCAACTGTTCCGTATATTCTAACCATTCCTCCTCCTCTAGCTGTTGTTCCACTAATAATACGGTACCATCCATCTCCATTTGTTAAACTTAGTTGTTTACTTTGGGCAAAAATTTCTGATGTGGATATGGACAATATAATTGCTAAAACTGTAAGTATTCTATTTTTCATTTTTTAAAAGTTGTATCTCTTATTTGTAGAAATTGAATATGACATTTAATAAAAACCATGTTATATGTATCATACCATGGCATTTATACAATAGTAA
>NZ_JTAM01000153.1 GCF_000812565.1 Flammeovirga sp. OC4
TTTAAAATAAATGCCAATGGATTATTTGTGCCTGTTGTTGAAATCACTTGCCTTCCTGCAGCTCCTTCTCCATAAATATTAATAGTCCTTGTTGCTAAATCTTGAATAGACAACCCTGATGTACTTTTTTCAGATGACTGTTTAAGGAATAATCTTGAAGTCGGTGAAACAGTACCTATTCCAACATTCCCACCTCTAGCATTTAATGATATGTTTGAAGTTGTAGTACCATGATCAACAGATTGAAAGTAACTTACCCTATTTTCTGTATCCACACCAATTTGTAAATCTTGATCATCACCCCAGATTTGTATAGAGTGATTAGCACTCCATTCTGCGGCTAATGCATCTCCTTCTTTAAATACATGCAGTTTTGCTTTGGGCGTTGTAGAACCCAATGCAATATTGATATCATTATAGGTTGCTGAAATATTCATATATTCCCAATTTGATGACCATTTTAATTCATTTCTTAAACGTTGAATAGTTTGGCCACCTCTCCATTTTGGGAAATTAGGACCGAACTGATAAGTCACTCTTTGAATCATTCTTTTTTCATTTCCACCAATAAGTTCTACTATTACAACACTATGCGTACCTATTATTTCAGGACCTCCCAAAATACGTCCATTAGTACTCGTATCTATATATAAAGTTACGCGTCCTTGACCTTGCAAAATAACATCAGATAAATTTACATCACCAGTACAATAGAGTCTTGAAATAAATTCTGAACCGTCATCATAGGGTTGATAACTTAGATTTGTATTACTCACAAGGTAGTCTACAGTTGAATTTTGAGCATTTGAGTAAAAATGTAATAAGAATAGAATTAAACCAATGTAAAATTTTTGTATTGACATATTATTATTTTTCTAGTTTAGTTATTCTTTCTGTTAATTGTTGAATGGCTTTATTTTGTTGTTCAACAATATTTAATGTTTCTTTAATTTTATTTTCTTGATCAATCGTATACAAGGTCAACTCTTCGATTTTCTTCAATAAAATCAAATTCATTTCTGCCAAATGAAGTCCTTCTTCTTCAATCTGAGCAGCTGATTTCACTTCTGGTAAATGACTGTGTTTTTTGATATATTCTTCGACTTCTGACAAAGGCATCATTTTATAATCTTCCTTGAAAACATAGTCTGGAACTGTACCGGCTGAAGCTGTTACTTTTACTTCTTGGGTATGTAATTTCCCCGCAATAGTTAATTGTACATCAGGATCTGAGTGAGTTGTACCAATACATACTTGTCCATTGAAATGAAAATAATTTGGTTTAAAATGAAAAAGAGGCTTGAAATCTTTCATTTCTTTATGCTCATCTGAATTGTTCCAGTCGTGGGTATAGCCTTCCAAACCTCCTGTTGCAAAATTCATTTGCAATATCAAACCAACTCCTTTATTATAAACTGGTTTAAATAAGTTTGTATTACCTAAATCTCCACGATCCCCATAACTTGTATAATC
Organism: Flammeovirga sp. OC4; assembly: GCF_000812565.1. Lineage (GTDB taxonomy): Bacteria > Bacteroidota > Bacteroidia > Cytophagales > Flammeovirgaceae > Flammeovirga. The sequence continues at coordinate 1,474 of NZ_JTAM01000153.1, forward strand.
CAATAATACATTACTACCAATCCAACTTTGGTTAGTAAACCCTAGATTACCTAAAGTTAAATATGAACCTATTCGAACTTGCGCAGTACTAAAAAAATTATCATTAGTATTTTGAGATGGAAAGTATATATATTTACTATTTTCTTCCATTGTAACCCTTGGTTCCTGTGCCATTGTATTACATATATGAAAGCATGGTAATAATATGAGTAAAAGTAATTTTTTCATCGATAAAAATTTTATTTAATTATTGATTTTCGATTCGATGAGTTTTAGACGTTCTTCCAATTCATCATTTTTTTTACCTTGCTCTATGATGTATAATGTCAATTCCTCAATCTTCCTCAATAACATTGCCTCCGTTTCCCCTACATTCACTCCATTTTCTTC
>NZ_JTAM01000154.1 GCF_000812565.1 Flammeovirga sp. OC4
AATCATTCATTGTGATAGTGTTTTTGTGTGAAAATATCGAGTTGCTCATCCAACTTATTGTACCACTCACTAAGGAGGTTGACAAGGTGAATATCTTGGTGTAAGTGCTCTCTGTTTCTGAACTTGAGCAATGGAAGTGCTTTGTGGAGCACTCTTGCCACTGTTGACGGAAGTTTAAATTTTACTTCTCCTTCCTTGCTCATCTTCTTCATTTCCTTTTCGTACCAGTAAGACAAAGTTTCAAACTCCAGTTTGCTCAGATTGGAGATAGAGGTGTACTCCATGATACTCAATACAAAATGATTGAAGGTTCTTACGTCGTTGACTTTAAGTGCGATCTTATCCATTTTCTAACCTTGCTCTAAGTTGTTTGATTTCATCTTTCAGTTGCTGTAAATTCAGCCATTTGGACTTTTGCTTATGCACTCCGTACTGTAAAAGCCAAGCATCAATCCGCTCATAGTCATTTACACGCTTGCCGTTTTTCATGATGGTGTATCCCATACGGGCAGTTAGCCCAAAGAAAATACTGCGTTGCTTCTTGTAAAGAGGGATGAGCTTACGTTCTTCCTGTTTCAGCCTTTCATACAATGCCTGAAACTCTTCTTCGGTCAGCTCCTTAAGACTTGTAGTGCGTTGGTTGGAGAAAGAGAGCACTATACTCTCTTTCTCTTTTTGCCAACCTAAAAACCTTAGCAGATTATGAATAGGAGCGTATTTATTATACTGTTTCATACGCCCTGTTACTTCCCTTCGTCTATTGAAAGGCTTGAAAAAGTTAGTACAATGCTGTCATAACCACCATGAATACCTTTCTCAAATACTTGGAAATAAAACTTGGTGTATCGCTCTCCATAAGCCTCATTAAAAAGGGCTACCGCTTCAAGCAGGGGAGTTATATTATTTTCCTGTGCGTGCTTGGCTATCTTCTGAATTTTCTGATAGTCAAATTTCCCTTGACTGTTCTTATCCAGCAGATCAAGAATAAACTCCGCCTGACGTTCGTCCGAAAACTCTTCTTTGATCCATTCTCTTACTTTGCTTGCTCCAAGCTCTGCTCGTTCATCATACTCCCTGACAGGTCGCATAGTAAACTGCACTTTGTATTTGTCATTGAGAATAGAGCTTCCTTGCTGTTCTTTTTTCACTTCTCCATACTCTTCCATTATCTTAAGGAAAGTGGTAATTTCTTCGTATGCTTCAGTTTTAAGAGCTATTAGTCTTGCTTGTTCCTCCTTGAATTTCTTTACCCATTTTTCTAATAGGTCTGCTTTCAGTTCTTCGTAAGAAAGTCTTTTGCTTTTTACTTCATCTTGTTTTTTAGCTTGAAGTTCAGCCAGTAATTTTTCTTCTTCCTGTGTCATTTTTCAATAGTTTATACGCCCTGTTACTTCCTAAGCCACGACAGCATCAGGTACGTTAGTTTCCAGTTGAATTAATCGAGTCACCAAAGAATCTTTTTCTTCTTCAGAAAGATCAGACCCCATCAGAATATCCTCCTCTGGAATCGTTTCTTCAGCTCCAGCTTCATCAATTACCAATACTTGATAGTCGATGCTTTCAAAAGTCTCGTCTGAGTAGTGCATACCTACTACCTCAGCGAAATGAGTTGTTCCGTTTTGTGCAAAAACGATGGTGAACCCTAAGCCATATTTGTTTTTTAAAGTCATATTAAAAGTGGTTTAAATATTAATTAATCATTAGTTGCATTGTTTCCCGAACAAACTTTGTAAGGCGTTTTTTTGCCTCGTCTGGTATCTCATCACCATACTCTTCCAGTACACCCAAAAACTCGTACATCGGTTT
>NZ_JTAM01000155.1 GCF_000812565.1 Flammeovirga sp. OC4
CACTTCATAAACTCTTCACCGCTTATTTCTTCACCTTCTTCAAGGTCTTCGTATTCCTCATCGTCTTCGTCTCCTTCTAGAAGTGCCTGCTGTATGAGGTCTGCAAGGGCTTCTGGTACATTATGGAATAGTATCTCTGATTCTTGGTCTAAACCGTTGAAAACGAGCTCTACAGAGGCGTTATGCTCGTCTAATTCGTTTTGAAAGGGTTTTAGCTTGGCTTCAAGTCTTGCTTTGAAGTCTTCGTGGATTGATTTTAGCATTGCTTCTACGTCGTACACTGGCTTGCCTTTGTACTCCATGCCTGCTATTGGTTCTTTCTTTTTGCTCATATTTTTATGTTTGCTCTAATTCTTCCTTAAAACTTCCTTAAACACTTTTTAAACACCCTCTAAACTACCTTGAACACTATTTGACGGTGAAAACGAAGTGTAAAGGGATTAGATGGACAAAAGGTTGGACAATTAGCACCTCTTTTAGGTGGACACTTTTTACTCAAGTCTTATTACGCCTATTACAGATGCAATACCTGTAATTTCATTTTTAGGAATATCATATGGTGGATACTTTTCATTTTCAGAAACAGCTCTTAATGAGTTATCTTTTTCACTAGGGAAAAGTCTTTTAATTATAACCCCATGTTCTCTTGTCGCTATTATATATGGATTACCCCATTGTAAGAAATTTGAGTCTTTAATTATCTTAGCACCTACAATATCACCACTTGAATATTTAGGAAGCATACTATCCCCTTTTACTCTTATCATGAAATTCACTCCAGTAAACTCAGGTATTTCAAACTCTTTGATAACATCATCTTTTGTAATCTCAAAATTATTTTCCCCGAATCCTGCAATAGTTTCAGTTCCTACAAGTGGTATTGTTGCTAAATCATGTGAGTTCTTTTTGTAAACTGGAGCTTCAAATTCCATTCTTAAGTCAGGTTTTCGAAAATCAACTTTATTTAAAATCATTTCTCCACTACCAAGCAATAACCAGTTTGCATTTAGTTCAGGAAATAGATCTAAAATCCTTCTTACCCATTTTGTTTGTATATCAGATCCATTTTTTAAAGCCCTTGAAATGACTCCGTTACTAGCTCCAATTAACTTTTCTATCTCTTTAATTGAAATATTTCGACTATCTAGGAACGTTTTTAATCTATTCAGCATCAGCGTTTTATATAAAAAAGTAGAAAATAATTTTCTACTTTTCTTTGATGGTAGAAAATTATTTTCGACGTTTGTAATGTTGAAAAGAACAACAAGTATTCAACATTATTTAAACATTAATGAAACAAATATAATCAAATGGGAACAAAAGTAACAAGTGCTTTCTTACATTCGAAAGTAGGTGTTGAAATTAAAACAAAAATTGAGTTCAATGCTAATTCAAGAAGTATGAAAGTCTCTGACTACATAAGGTACTTAGTTGAAAACGATGACATCATCAGTTTTTTAAAGCAAAAAATTGAAAAAGAATCAGAGTTGAAAAAGCTTACTGAACAGTCAAGAGTTTAAGCATGAATTTATCACTTGATGATATTCATGTGAGTGATGAGCAAATATATGTTTCATGGAAATTTTTAATTGAGGTTGTAAAAATAAAAAAAGAAACTGTACAAAAATCAGTTTATAGATCTCGCAAAAAGTCCAATCCTAAAAATTGGATCAACCGTCAAGATCCCGACGACAGAAGAAGAAACTTAGTTCTCTTAAAAAGTATTCCAAGTCGATACAACCCACCCAATGAACAGTTAGTTTGGGATGCACTTCACAGAAAACAGCGGAAGGATGAGGA
>NZ_JTAM01000156.1 GCF_000812565.1 Flammeovirga sp. OC4
TTCTTCTCTTTGCTTAGTGCCATTTTTTTGTGTTTTGATATGCATCAAATATGACGTCTAATAAAAAAGGTATTGATTTCATTACTCAATTTTCGGCGTACTTTACCGAAAAAACGGAAAAGTTAGAGATGAAATGAAGTGATCGCTGAACCTTTGGGTATCAAAAGAAAACAAGAAACGCAATGAAGATCATTTCTAAATCAGGTACAAAAGTAAAGGCGAGGCTATCCGGGGATATATCCGTATGGGGGCGTAACAATGCTATTTCATTCAGTAATCAGATTGATGAACTGGCAGAAGAGTACGAAGAGCTTGAGATACAGGTACACTGCTATGGAGGTGATGTCATGGAAGGGATTGCGATGTGCAATGTATTGAAGCATGCAGATATAAAGGTTACTGCTGTAGTGATTGGTTTAGCGGCTTCGATGGGTACTATCTTTCTTTTGGCTTGCGATAAGGTATATATGTACAAGAACACTTATCAAATGATCCATGAAGCCTTAACAGGTGCATACGGTAATTCCACTACCTTGAAAAAGGTAGCAGAAACATTAGATAAAATAAGTGGCATACTGTATCAGCACTATAAGGATAAAATGCCCGAGAATAAGCATGCAGAAATTGAAAAGTTCATGGATGGTGAAGATCACTGGTTAACCGCACAGGAATGTAAAGAACTCGGGATAATTGATGGTGTAATAGACAAAGACGGGATCGAAGTACCAACAGCCATGTTGCAAGCTAAATCACAAGAAAAAGAATCATTCAAGCAATACTTCTCTGCGAGTCTTGAAAGAAACGGAGAGTCTTCTCCAAAAGAACCTAAAATCAAATCAACAATGAAAGAAGTGTTAATCGCTAAAATCTTAGCGAAGAATTTCGTCGGTGTATCTGCTACAAGTGCGGATGAGCTTGGAGAAGAATTGTTGGCTTTCGCTGAATCAGCATCAAAAGAAAGAGATGAGTTGAAAGCGAAGTTAGATCAACTGGAGCTCGATCAAGTCGAAAGACAGAAAACGGAGGTGAAGAACTATTTGGATAATGCCGAAAAAACAGGTGCTATTCAAAATTCTCAAAGAGCCTTCTATGAAAATCTTTGCAAAGATACTGAAGGTTTTGAATCGGTAAAAAATATCCTCGGTTCAGCGACTCCTCAAAAACCGCCTACTATCTCCAGTCAGTTTGATGATTCAAGCAAAAAGGAAGAGAACACTGAGAAGTGGACTTTTGAGGATTATCAGGCGAAGTCTCCAGAGAAACTGGAAGCAATGGCGAAGACAGATTGGGAGAAATTCTCAACGCTGTATGAAAATCAATTTGGCGTTAAACCTGAAAAATAAAAACTATGGCAGGCGTATATAAAGAAGTTTGGACGGGTGCAGTTGAAAAGCACATGAGAGCCGATGCAGGATTTTTAGCAGAAATTCCTGACAAGTCAAAAATGGTAGGCAATTCTGTAATTCACCTTACAGAGCTTGGAGCAGATCCCGGGGTGTTAATTGATAACACAGTTTATCCTATTGCAACCAATCAATCTGCTGATGGTGATGTCACTATTGTTTTGAGAAAAATCGAAACGGAAAATACTGAGATCACAGACGATGAATTGTATGCTATTTCTTATGATAAGATCAAGGAAAAAGCAACACAGCACGGTGACGCTCTCA
>NZ_JTAM01000157.1 GCF_000812565.1 Flammeovirga sp. OC4
TTCTTCTCTTTGCTTAGTGCCATTTTTTTATGTTTTGATATGCATCAAATATGACATCTAATAATAAATGGGTTGATTTCATTGCTCAATTTTCGGCGTACTTTGCCGAAAAAACGGAAAAGTTAGCAATGCTTTAAAGTGATCTTAAAATATTTGAGTCACGAAATTATTTAGAGAAAGTAATAAGATGTACAATGAAAATCATATCCAAAAAAGGCAAAACAGTTAAAGCGAGGCTATACGGTGATATTGGCGTATGGGGGCGTAACAATGCTTTAAGTTTCAGTAATCAAATTGCTGAACTTGATGATGATTACGAAGAGTTGGATCTGTACATGCACTGCTATGGAGGTGAAGTTTTTGAAGGCTTAGCAATGTTCAATGTCTTGAGAAATTCTAATCTGAAAGTGAAAGGATATGTTGAAGGCGTTGCTGCATCTATGGGGACAGTATTACTTCTTGCTTGTGATGAGGTGTATATGTATAAAAACACCTATCAAATGATCCATGAAGCCTTGGCAGGTGCATACGGTAATTCGCATGTAATGCGTGAAATGGCTAAAAACCTTGAAACCGTATCTACTCAACTGTATGAGCACTACAAGGATAAAATGCCCGAAAATAAGCATGCAGAAATAGAAAAGTTCATGGATGGGAAAGATCACTGGCTCACACCAAAAGAGTGTGAAGAATTGGGCTTAATAGATGGAGTGATCGACAAAAAAGGTTTAGAGATTCCTAAATCTCTATTGCAAGCAAAAGGAAACAAGGATTCGTTTCAGAATTACTTCTCTAATTATTCAAAAGAAATAATACCAAAAGTAAAAAGTACCATGAAGGAAACAATCATTGCTAAAATTATGGCAAAGAACTTCAAGGGAGTTGTAGCTTCTACAGCTGACGAATTGGGAGAGCAATTACTGGCGTATGCTGAAGGTCTTACATCTGAGAATGCAGGATTGAAAGCGAAGCTAGAGGATTTGGAAAAAGCTCAAAAAGATCGTCAAAAAGAAGTTGTAAAAAATTTCCTTGATCAGGCACAAGCTTCAGGTAAAATTCAAGAATCGCAAAGAGCGTTTTATAATGATCTCTGCAAAACAGAAGAAGGTTTTACTTCTGTGAAAGAAATCTTGAATTCTGCTAACCCTACACCTCCTAATCGTCCTACAATCAAAGACCAAATGGAGGAATCAGGCAAAGGTAAGTCAGAAGATAAGTCGACGTGGACTTTCCAAGACTATCAAGATAAAGCTCCAAACGAGCTGGAAAAAATGGTAGACGAAGACTTTGAGAAGTTTTCCGCTTTGTATGAAAATCAATTTGGCGTTAAACCTGAAAAATAAGAATTATGGCAGGCGTATATAAAGAAGTTTGGACGGGTGCAGTTGAAAAGCACATGAGAGCCGATGCAGGATTTTTAGCAGAAATTCCTGACAAGTCAAAAATGGTAGGCAATTCTGTAATTCACCTTACAGAGCTTGGAGCAGATCCCGGGGTGTTAATTGATAACACAGTTTATCCTATTGCAACCAATCAATCTGCTGATGGTGATGTCACTATTGTTTTGAGAAAAATCGAAACGGAAAATACTGAGATCACAGACGATGAATTGTATGCTATTTCTTATGATAAGATCAAGGAAAAAGCAACACAGCACGGT
>NZ_JTAM01000158.1 GCF_000812565.1 Flammeovirga sp. OC4
GAGGCTGTCTCATAACTAGTTTATGAATCAGCCTCTTTTTCTATATTTCAGTTTTTTCTAATAATTGCACATTTTATCGCCTTAAAACTCCTATTTGAAGTTTTAAGGCGATAAAATTAAAGGAAAAGTTCTCATGAAGCTGTTTTTGAAGTTTTCTAGCATACTTCATGATATTCATCGATAGGAATACCAGTCCAAGTTCAACTTCGATCTTGTCTCGACCTTTTAATAAGAACCTTTTGAACCCTTTATTTCCTTTAAGTTGGCCGAACATTTGTTCCACCTCTGCACATCGTCGTTTTCTTAACATTTCCCCATCCTTACTTAAAAGATTTTTTCGTGCTTTATCCCTCAGTCTTTTAGCATTTAAATTAATAGAGACCCGCCTGTTTTTGTATTTGTATTTTGACTTAAAACACCTGCTATGTAATGGACAACTATGACAGTTTACAGCTTCAAAAACATGCACTTTTTGTAAATATCCAGTCGTTGTTTTCTGTGTTTCTATACCCTGATATTGCATATGTTGTCCCATTGGACATACTAAATAGTTTTCATCCTCATTGTAATGAAGACTGTTAACCGTAAGATCACTATTATCTGGTTTTTTCGTTTTTTGCTCTTTATGAAAACCTGCAAACTTCACTACATTTTCTATATCCTGATCCTCAAGGAACTGATTATTTTCTTCTGATCCATACCCTGAGTCAGCAACTGCAATAGAGGGTAAAGTACCTAAAAAGGTTTGCATCTGCAGATAGTGGTCGATAAAAGTAGTACTGTCTCCGGCTGTTTGATGTAATGTGTAATTTGCTACATATCCATTCTGTGTTGATGCTTGTACATTGTATGCTGGTTTTAATTGACCATTCCTCATATGATCATCTTTCATCCGCATAAAAGTGGCTTCTTCATCGGTTTTAGAATAACTATTTCTACCTGCTAAGATCTCTTCATCTTTATTATACTGATCGACTTTAGGTGCTTGTTTTTTCTTGACGTAGTTGAGCTTTTGCTTTATTTCTTTCTTAACTGGCTTGTCTTTCAACGCATTTGAAATATCAGAAGTAATTTTATTGACTTGTTCCGTTGATACAGGTTTAAATGAGGATGGCTTTCGATCTTTCAGCTCATCAGTCGCCATTTTTTCTGCATAAGCCCATAGTTCTTCCAAGTTCTTTTCTATACGGGCTTTTGATTTTTGTATGGTTTTCGCCCAGACAAAAGTATATTTATTGGCACTACTTTCAATCTTGGTTCCATCTGTATAAACAACGCTAAGGTCCAGCTGCTCCTGATCCATTAAAAAACGAACTATTTTAAAAAATATCGTTTTTATATGACCTTTCAGTTTACCACTTCTAAAGCGACTTATAGTATTATGATCAGGTTTTTGCATCCCTGATAGCCACATCATAGGAATATTTTCCGATAAATTATTTTCTATTTTACGGGTAGAATAAATATTATTTAAATAGGCATAAATGACTATTTTCAACATCATCCTAGGATCAAAGCTACTAGCTCCTTTAGATGAGTAATCATTAAAGAGAACGCTTAAATCAATAGTATCAATAACAGTACTTAAGACCCGAGCGGGATGTCCTTCAGGAATCATACTTCCCAAATCCATCGGGAATAAAGTTGTTTGGTGTTGTGAATACGGTTTGAAAGTTTTCTTGGCCATATCACAAGATACAAAAAA
>NZ_JTAM01000016.1 GCF_000812565.1 Flammeovirga sp. OC4
CATGTAGAAAGATTGACTGAAAGTTGACGATAATTTAGTTTACAATGTATTAAATAGAGATTCTTGGAATTGACCGACAAAATAATGAAAAGAAATGATGCCCCTCCTTTTCAATTTTTGCATAAAAAAATCCCACATAAAAATGTAGGATTCCGTTGTTTGTCATTTATTGTTAAAGACCAGTTAACTGAGCAGATCTTGAATTCTTTTCTCTGCTTGTTCCACTGAAGAATAAGTTTCTGTCTTTCCGAATAGATTTCCTTTTAAATCATATATTTCATACTTTCCATGTTGGACATAACAGGGGTATACTAACGATATCTCACCTTTGTCTGATTTATAAGTTACAGCATCAGCAAAGGGACCATTTTGAAACGATTTTTGAATTTTACTTTCCATTTCTATATCTTCTTTATAATGTTATTGTACGTAAGAAAAGAAGATTAGTCTTGAGCATTTAAACTTATTACTAATTGAAAAGTAAATTTTCGTCAACCTTCAATAGATTTTTCTGCCTGCTTTTATAGAAACTACCTTTAAGCTTCCTTCTTCTTCATTTTTTCCATATAACGCAATAAGGCCCATTTTAGCAAATGGACCTTATTCTATCATCTATAACCGTATTGCACTATTTAAAGCGTTGCATTTGCATCATAAATCATTGTTCCTACACAATTTGCTGGAATTGTAACAATATAGGACTTATCAACACCTGTCATTTTAAAGTTGATCTTCTTTTGTGCTTCTGAATAATTCATCAGAAGTGTCACTATCTTACCTTCTGGCGTTAAGAAAGATACGTTTGGTAAATCGCCCATTTCGTTGGACTTAATTCTATGTGAACCTGTGGGAATAAATTTAGAAGCTTGACCGACTGTATAGTAAGCCACATTTCTTTGTACAGTATTTCCATCAATAGTCAATCCACCTAAACACAAAGTACAACCTCCATCCGTATGAGGTTCTTGGTTTGAATCAGCAGCCAAATTCCACTCCAATACCGTTCTACTCCAGTTTCTTGTTGCACCAATAAACATATTTTCAAAGTGCCACATCAATGTTCCTCCAAAGTCACTGTCGTTAGACCCAACCCATTGTTCTGTAAAATAAACTTCTTTTGATGGGTCCGCTGCCTTTACAGTGGATAACGCTGAGATATCACCCGCATATAGGTGGAATGCAGAACCATTGATGTATTGGTTAGCCTCTGAATTGATAATACTAATTGGATAATCCGGGCGATCACAATTGTGGTCGTACGTGATGATCTTAGTGGCAATCCCTGCTGCTTGGAATTTTGGTCCTAAATGCCCTGCAATAAACGCTGACATTTCATCTGCCTGCATCAATAAACTCGGTACGTTACCAGGGTGAAGTGGTTCATTTTGAATTGTAATAGCATCAATAGTAATTCCCTCCGCGGCGTAGGCTTGAATATATTTTACAAAGTAATCTGCATATACACCATAGTGAGAAGTCATTAACGATCCTCCTTTGTAATCTTTGTTTGTTTTCATCCACGTAGGTGGTGACCAAGGAGATCCTAATATTTTTATTGATGGATTAATGGCCAATATTTCTTTCAATACTGGAATTAGGTTTTCTTTGTCCTTTTGGATCGAAAAGTTATTTAAACTTTCATCTTCTGTTTCAGAATAAGAGAAAGGATAAGCATCTAAATCAGAAGCTCCAACACTCACTCTTAGATAATTAACGCCAATTTCTCCTTCATCATTACCAAACAGTTCTTGAAGAAGTTGGGCTCTAGCCGCTGAAGACATATTATTTAGGTGCAATGCACTACCTCCTGTCAAAGTGAAGCCAAAACCGTCAATTTCTTGGTAGGTATGTGATTTATCGACTCTTAATGTCGAAAATGTATTATCATTTCCTATTGAAAATGCACCTTCGATTAAACGAAGTCCTTGATTTTTTTGACCTCTAACATCATCTTGTGATGTGATATAAAGTTGAAGATTGGATACGTCGCCTGTTGATGGAGGAGGAATAGCTATACTATCTGCCTTCTCCGTACATGATGTATTCCCAAATGATGTCATCATCATTAAAACGATCCCTAGTAATGTATTCATATTTCCCTTTTTCATCATTATTTAGAATATTAAAGAGAGCACTCCTTTTCCACACGCAAGTTCATCAACAAAGAGTGCTCTCTATAGTTTAGTTAATTGTGTAAGCTGCTATTTTGTAATCTTTAGCAACTTCCAATGTGATGGAATACGTCCCATCTGAAGTTATAAACTTGAAGTTTGCCACATTCACACCCTCTTCTACTGAAGCTTTATTTGTAGCACTACCAGACATTGCCGTTGCATCATCCGTTGACCCTGCCGCATCTGAAACGCCAAACTCTACATCCCATGGAGAATTGAATTTTGAATCATGTCCTCCTGTAAGATTTTGGTCTGTAATTTTAAAAGTATATGGATGTTCGTAAGTCATAGGTATTTCTTCACGGTCATCCCAACCTGTACCATCCATCCAGTGGAATAATAAAATGTTGTAATACTGCCATTCTACTTTCGGTGCATCAAAGTCCACTTTTAATTGGTAAGCTTGGTCTCTCGCTACAGTAATTTCACCTTCTCCTTCCATAAAATAAGGAGCCCCTTTTACATTATTAGCATCTGGAGTTTCCGTCTCTCCAATTTGGCCTAATAATGAATATGAAGTACCGGTTCCATCTGAAGCTGAGTTTAGTGTGTAGTTGACAGAAGCTTGCAACGCTAAATAATGTGGTGCAGTAAACACATTTCCATCTTTAATGAGTTCGACTACTTCTGATCCATCACCTGGTATTAAGAATAACGCTTCAGGTGCTTCGATTGGTCCTGGTGTTGGAATGTCTAATTCTACCTCTTCAAAAGTGTAAGTATAGGCTGATCCTAAGAAGTCAAATGAAACAATGTAATCGCCTACGTTTGCATTCTGAAGGTCTTCTTTTGCAAGCCCTGCTGCATCTGCATAAGGTTCATAAAGTAAATTAGTTGTACCAGGTGATTGCTTATACATACGTCCCCAATCTCCATCAATTCTTAATACAAAACCACCTTCTTTCAATAAAGAAACGGTATCTTGGAATAAACCATTTCCTTGATAAGCTAAGGCTACATCACCGCCCCATTCACCTTCAATTGGTGTACCTACGATTCCGATATGATCAATTTTTTCTAATGAAAGAGTTTCATTTTTAAGGTCTAATGCTACTCTGAAAACACCACTTTCTATAGCAGTTACCACACTTCCACAAAGCTTTACTTTGTTGTCTTCCATGCCATAATGCAACGCTGGTTCCTCTTGTGCACTTACAAACTCAAAAGTTTCATCTTTTGTCAGTGACGTAATGGTCTCAAAGAATGTCGTATTTCCGTCCGCATCTTTAAAAGCCTTCATTGGGATGGCGTCAGCCATTACATTTCCTACTTCAGTGGCTGCCCCAAACAAATACATTTCGTTAGGAATTGGATCAGTAGAAAAACGTTTGAATTGAATCGGTGAAGATGAATAAGATATTCTTGATAGAGAATTCGCTTTTATGCCCCATTTTAATGTTGAAGCAACTCCTTTCTCATAACATCCTTTTGCTAAAGCTTCATCTATTTCTTGATACGAAACGCTTGCTGTAAGGCCTCTCCCATTTTCGTCTGCTTCTACTTCCAACAATGGATGATCATAAGAAGAAGAAGTATCACTGACCAATACCACCGAGTAAGTAATAATATAATCTGCCGTATTAACAGCGGCTTCCCATTCAAAATCAACGGTCTCTGATGGAAAAATTTCATCTAATTCAATCGTTGCATTTGCTTGAGGAAGGATGGAAGTGGGAGCTGATAGGTCCCAATTTCCTTCAGGTTGCATATTCGATTTTGTAGTACATCCGAAAGCCAAAGCCAACAGAAATGAAAGTACTACTGCTATTGTATTTTTACTCATTTTCTTGAAAGTTTAGCGTCTATAATGGATTTTGTTCTAATTCAGGATTAAGATCCAACTCTTGTTGAGGAATTGGTAATAACATTTTCGCTTCCGTCATATTGTAATCCACTGCTTGACCTGTTCTAAGATCAATCTCCACGAGGTTGTTCATTGTACTCACCGCAATATTGTGTCTTACTAAGTCATCCCAACGGTGTCCTTCTTGTGCCAATTCCAAACGTCTCTCCAAAAGGATTTTAGTTCTTAACTCCTCTTTTGATAAACCTCCGCTTACTGCTTCTAAGTTGGCTCTTGATCTGATTTTATTTAACTCAATCACTGCCGCACCGCTCTGACCAGTTTCATTCAAGGCTTCCGCTTTTAGTAAAACAATATCACCGAAACGAATCAAGTAAGGTCTATCAGTTGAGGCCCAACCCATTGCTTTTTTCCATTTATAAGAAAACGGAATGCTTGAACCTGTCGAATTTCCCCAATATTCATCTACCCAATTTACTTCTTCAAAAAGAACCGATGCTCCTTTTCTTGTTGCATCACCCTCTGCGTCATACGCTGCGATGAGGTCTTGTGATGGTGTGACAAATTTTCTCCAAGAATCACCTGATATTGATGGAGGAAGCAAAAGTTGTGGAGCAAAGTTTCCTTCATCTGTTCCTAAGTATTGTACTTCAATAATGGATTCCGCATTATTATAATGATCTCCATCAAAAAGGTGAGCATAGTTGGACAGTAAAGTATAAGCCGCCGCTGATTTCTCTACTTTATCAATTGCCACTAACGCATTGTCCCACTCGTGATGTTGAGCATAAACCTTTGCTAATAATGCATTGGCTGCACCTGCTGTCGCTCTGGCTTTATTGGTAGAACCACCTAAGTCGTTACCATTTTCATCGGTATAAAAATCGGGTAGAAGATTTGCTGCTTCAGTTAAATCCGTAATGATTTGTTGATACACTTCGTCTACCGAATTTCTTGGTACTCTTACATCTTCAGGCTGCGTTGATTTTGTAGGTTCAAGAATCAATGGCACACCACCGTGTAATTTGACTAAAGTAAAATAATGATAAGCTCTAAGGAATAATGCTTCGCCTTTGATTTCCGCTTTACGTTCTTCTGTCATCTTTGGGTCATCCACCAATTCTGCTTTTTCAATCACAGTATTGGCCTTTAAGATACCATTGTAGATTTGAGACCAATTTTTGAACAAACGGGAATTAATAGGCGTGATGGTCAATAAGTCCGCCTCAAATACTTCTGGATTGTCCCCTCCTGCGTAGGCGTTATCGGAACGAATATCACTAAAAATAACATGGTCCCATACATAGTACTCTGCAGACTGAAACGTTTCGTAAACACCTACTAACGCACTCTCAATTTGTGAAGCTTTAGTATAAGCATTGTCTGTTGTTTCTTCTGAAATAGGTTGGACATCTAAGAATGCATTACATGACATAGTACCCAATGCAATTCCTGCCGCTACGATATATTTTTTCAATTTCATGATTTCTTTGACTTTGGATTAGAATGTGATGTTAGCACCAAAAATGATACTTCTCGTCTGTGGGTAAGTTCCGTAATCAATACCAATGACTGTATTTGAACCACCACCTTGGTTTACTTCAGGATCAAAACCAGTGTAATTGGTCAATGTCCATAAGTTTTCACCCGTCACATAAACTTTAAAAGCACTCATGCTCAATTTCTTGATTACATTTTCTGGAAGGTGATACCCTAACGTCAGTGCTTTCAATCTTAGGTAAGATGCATCTTCCACAAATCGTGTTGAAATTCTAGAATTGTCTGTATTTCCTGGGCTAGATCTAGGAATATCTGTTTGGTCACCTGGACGCTTCCATCTTCTTAATACAGCCGAAGATTGTGATTTGGAATCAATCATTCCTTCTGTATTGATTCTTGTTGCATTCAACATATCATTACCTTGGGATCCTTGGAAGAAAATATTCAATGTCAGGCCTTTCCAACTTAAGGTATTCGTAAAACCATAAATGAAATCAGGGTTTGCATTACCAATAATTTTACGATCATCTGCTGTTGGGTTGAAAGTAGAATTACCGTCTCCTCCTAAATAATAAGCATTACCAGTGGCTGGATCTACTCCTAAAAACTCATAACCATAAAGCATTCCAAGCGGTTGTCCTTCTTTGACTTGAATCGCTTCTCCCCTGCCGGCAATTGAACCTAAATACATTTCTTGCCCTACGATGTCGGTTACATTATTTCTGTTGAATGAAATGTTGAAATTAGAAGACCAACGAATGGCTTTGTCTACATTTACAGTATTCAAATTAAATTCAATACCTTTATTTTCTATACCACCTACATTTTGAATTGCTGATGTGAAGCCCGTTGTTCTAGGTAAAGGTGCATCCAAAAGAAGATCATAAGTCTTCTTGATATAAGCATCTACTGTCAACTCAATTCGGTCTTGTAACAACCCTAAATCAAAACCGATGTTGGTTTGTGCCGACTCTTCCCATTTCAAACTTTTATTTTCCAATGAACCAGGGTAAGTACCCGGCATCGCTATTCCTCCGATTGGATAATTTCCTCCACTTCCTACTGTTCCTCTAAATGAGCTACCGATTTGATCGTTACCAACAATACCGTAACCTGCTCTCAATTTTAAATCAGAGATTACATCTACGCTTTTCAAAAATTCCTCTTCAGAAATTCTCCAACCAGCAGAGAACGAAGGGAAAACACCCCATAAGTTGTTCGGTCCAAACTTACTTGAGCCATCCACACGAATATTAGCCGTCAGTAGGTATTTGTTATTGAAAGCATAATTAACACGACCAATAAAAGAAGCGTTAGTCTTTTGTGATTCTGTAGCCGTTGCTGAAGCAATTTCTGACCCTGCATTTGGTGTATGGATCACATCTGATGCAAAATTTCTTCTTTCAATATGACTATTCTGCCAGTGGTATTTCTGAATGATGGCACCCGCTAAAGCCTGAATTTTGTGCTTGTTGATCTGCTTGTCAAACTGTAAAGTATTGTCTAAAATGAAGTACGTATTGTTGTTTTGTGAAACAATAGACTGTCCGTTTAATGCTCTACCATAAGACGTTTGGAAAGGATCTAGGAACGATTTGAACTTATCAGTATTGTTATCAATACCAAAATTAGTCTTGAATTTGAAATCCTTTAGGAAAGTCACTTCTGCATAGAGATTACCTAAAAGTCTTTTGTTGTTGTACCCTCTTTTTGAAGCATCTGTACTAGAAATTGGGTTTTCCCAATCTTGGAAAGGATTAGAAGTGAATGTTCCATCTTCATTATAAATCCCAATGACTGCGGGAGTAGTTAACACACCCAAGATCACACCTCCTTGGTTAATGGCATTGTTGTCGTTCACATCTACATCATTATAGTCTACATACGAAACTCTAGTACCTATTTTTAACCAATCATTCACTTCTTGATCCAAATTGATTTTGAAGTTGGCTCTGTTCATCTCTGCGCTTCTTACAGCTCCTTGAGAAGAAGTATACCCCCCAGAGATATAATAATTTGTTCTGTCCGCTTTTCCAGAAACAGCAAGTTGATAGTTTTGAGTATAACCTGTTTGAAACACCTCATTTTGCCAGTCTGTATTTTCTTGATACAACTCCCAATCTGTATTGTATCCCATTTCGGTCATCAGATCACGGTATTGCTCCCCATTCAATACTTCTTGCGTTCTCCAAACTTCATTGATACCACCATAAACATCTAGTGATACGGTTGGCTTAGTGGAAGTACCTTTTTTGGTCGTGATCAAAACAACACCATTGGCACCTTGTGCACCGTAAATAGCCGCAGCAGACGCATCCTTCAATACAGAAACACTTTCAATATCTGACGGGCTTAAAGATCTTGTATCAGTGGTCGGTACTCCATCCACTACATATAAGGGTTCAGAACCTGCATTGATAGAGTTTGTACCACGAATACGCATTGAAATACCTTGTGAAGGCTTTCCAGAGGAAGCTTGTACTTGCACACCTGCTACTTTACCCTGAATCAGAGAACCTACTTGTGTGTTTGGGCGTGATTCCATTTCTTCACTTCCCACCACACTTACAGAACCTGTAACATCTTTCTTGTTTTGTGTACCGTAACCGATGACTACTAACTCATCTAAACGGACCATATCTTCTTTTAGTGAGATATTGATTACACTTTGGCTCCCTACTATCACTTCTTCGGTGATCATACCAATATAGCTAAAGACTAAAATGTCTTCAGGCTTCGCTTTTGAAATTCTAAATTCACCTCCAAAATCTGTTGTTGTTCCGGTAGATGTATTCTTGATGAGGATCGTTACTCCCGGTATTCCATCACCATTTTGATCGGTGACTGTTCCACTAATCGTATTTTGTGCTGACGCCTCGGGCATCCCGAAGAGTAGTAGAGATAATAGCAGTAAGAGCATACTACTTTTCTCAAAAAAATAAGCAGTTAAAAATTTTGTCATTTCTAAGTCAAAATAAACAGATAAAAATTTCATTTCATGATCAGATAAGCAGTAATATATTACATAGTCAGCTGATGCTTATCGAACAATACAAAGTTGATATTTTTAAAACGTACCTCATACACCTAGTAGTAAAATAGTAGATTCTATTTAACACTAAAAACCTGATTTTATGAAACTTAACATAAATACAGAAAGTAAAATGAGTAGATCATTTATAAAAATATATCACTACTTTTTTGTGTTTATTTACAATTTTGAGGTCATTCTAGTGTTTTAGGCCTAATGGAAAAAGATCTTCAATGGCATTAATTCCTCTAATTCTTGTTCTTGCTTTTATTTGTATTTACTTTAGATTAGAATCAACTTCTCGACTACATTACTTATGAACGATACCTCTCAAAAAGCAAAAAAAAGACTCTTCATTATCACTGGAATTTTAGTGATAGCAAGCGTTGTACTCAAATTTATCAATCACAATCATATTGAGCAGACTTCGCTTTTATTTATTGGTATACCAACACTGATCACTTTGATGGTTATTCAATATTCCAAAACTCCCAAGACTGCCTATGGGGTTGCCTTTCAAGTCATCACTTTATTTCTTTTGATGGCTTCTATATTATTTGGCGAAGGAACTGTTTGTATTATTATGTCGGCTCCTATTTTTTATGGGGTATCATTTCTAGTCATTTTTATCATTGCTCAAATCAATAAACGCAAAAAAAATAAGGTATATACCTTAGCGGTAATTCCTGTCATAATTATTCTTTTTCAACCGAATCAGTACCTATCTACATCCAAAGTGTATTCAGTGAGTACGTCAGAAGTAATTCCTCATCAAGTCTCACTTTCACAACTTCAACAGCAACCTGATTTTTTAAGAGATTACCCTTCCATTTTTAAATTGGGTTTTCCCACACCACAAAAAATTACAGGTTACGGTTTAGGTGTTGGTGATCAAAGGCATATTCAATTTCTCTCAAAAACAAAAGGGGTAGGAACTTTAAGTTTGGCTATTGATAGTATCTCTCAACATTCAGTTGTATTCGACATCATTGCGGATGATACGCATATCAATCATTGGTTGACTTGGCAAAAAGTAAAAGTAGAAATTGAACATCAAGATGATCAAAGCATTGTAACATGGACTTCTAGTTATACTTGTGATTTAGGGCCTCAATGGTATTTTGGACCTATGGAGGAATTAGTGGTCAATGTGATGAATGAACATTTAATCCATTCTTATTTTAATGGAAATAGCAATCATTAGATCCATCTCAATTGTCATCACGTTTCTTTTCTTGGGTTGGCTCGCATTGAAAAAGAAACAGGAAGTGAAACGTAATTGGGCTATTTTTAATAGCTTGATCTATGTGGGGACGACCCTGCCATTGGTAAATTATCTTTTAGTAGAACATGGCTTCTGGAATTTTGTTGAAGAAAATGAAATCAAGATGCCTTATGACCTCTACTTTATCTGGACAGTATTGTGGGGTATTATTCCTCCATTGTTTCTAAAGAAAAATGATTTTAAATTCATCGCCCTCATTATTCTTTGGATGGATTTATTGCTTATGCCAGAGTTAGAAAAGTATGGAATATTAAAACTACAAAAGCATTGGATTTGGGGAGAAATCATAATGATGGTTTTGGTTTTCTTCCCTGCCTATTTTTGGTCGTACATCTATTACCATCAAAAATGGAACGGAATAAGAGCAGTATTTCAAGTTTTGATCATCATCCTCAAGATCTTTATTATTCTCCCTTTCTTACTTTACCTATACCAACTCTTGCCTTATCCCTCTTATCATTGGTCATCTATACAATTTCAAATTCTATTCATTATTGCTTTTCCAGCCTTTATGGCGGTACAAGATTTAGTCACCAAAGGTCATGGTACTCCATTTCCGTATGATCCCACGAAGCAACTCGTTAGAAATGGCGTCTATG
Source organism: Flammeovirga sp. OC4 (assembly GCF_000812565.1). Taxonomy (GTDB): domain Bacteria; phylum Bacteroidota; class Bacteroidia; order Cytophagales; family Flammeovirgaceae; genus Flammeovirga. The sequence goes on from NZ_JTAM01000016.1 coordinate 10,394, forward strand.
CTTATTGCAGAAATCCCATTCAGTGGTCAATGACATTGATATTTTTATCATTAGCGTATTATCATCAAAGTCCCATTTTTCTGATAGGATGTGTCGTCTCTATCGCTTACGTAGTGGGTGTTTCAGAATTTCAAGAATACGATGACATGGAACAGCGATTTGGCTCCACTTGGTCCAACTATTTAAAAGAAGTCCCCAAATGGTATTTTCTTTGGATTCCTAAATCTATTCCAAAAGGAGTGATTTATTTTGACAGAAATTGTCACCAATGTTCTCAGGTAGAATTATGGTTTCAAAATAAAAACTGTATTAACTTAGAGATAAAGTCTGCTAGTACTTATCCCGGACAACCGCTTACAAAAGTGACCTATGCTGACAGCAATGGTAATATTGAAAATGGCGTAAATGCAATAGGGCAAGCACTAGAACATATTCATTTGGGATATGCCTCTCTAGGGTGGTTTATGCGTTTTTTCCCGGTGAGTTATCTTTTACAAGCCATTATTGATACCATGGTTTTTGATAGAGATGAAGAATGCGAAATAAAAAAGAAGGATTAAAGTATTCTTCAACTCGATTAAACTAAATAATTTAGATCTTTGTTCTCTTCCTTAGAAAAGTTACACATAAGTCCCTTATCGGATTTATGAAAGAATATCAATAGATCCTCTTATTACATTTTACTATCCAATGATAAAACAACGACTCTTTCATTTTTTTACTTTCACTTTTTGCTACATCACTATACTCCCATTGTTTGCTCAACAATTAGAATTGGGTCTGCCAATGGGGCATAAATCGCCGATTACCTACACGACCTTTACGGACGATAGTCAATACATTATCTCTACGGCCTATGATGGTACGCTACTTTGGGAAACGTATACAGGGCGTTTTGTCAAAAAAATTGATGAGCAACAATATCGTTTTCAAGATTACCACTCTTCTTCTTTGGGTACTTTTGTAATGACCATCAATCAAAAAAATTACAAGATACATTTATGGGATCTTGAAAAAGGGAAATTACTGAAAGAGTTAAAAGGAAAGAAAGCACAGTTTTCTCCTAATGGAAAATGGATTGTCACTTATTCCTATTACTATGGGGTTACTCAAATCTGGGACACTGCCACCTTATCTAAAAAAGGTGAATTGAAAGGGTATTTTGTAGGTTTTGTAGATAACGAATCGATCATGATTCAAACCTCTCAATACCAAGTCAACGATATCAATTCTTTAGAAGTAAAATATCAGATTGAAGCTGCTACAGAACGTCAATCTTTTCTACTCTTAGAAGGTTCGGATTATTTTGTTGTAAAAACAGGAAAGTTTAATGTCGCTTTCCATCAGAAATCGGATGGGGCACTGCTACAGCACTATTCCTTTTCTGCTGAAATTGAAGACCTAGTCTTTGATGAAAACGACACCTATTGGGGTGTAAACTTTGAAAATGATAGTTCTAAAATTTTTAATCAGAAAAAGAAAATAAGTGAGCCCATCTCTTTTTTCCAGTCTGACATCCTCAGCTTTAGTCAAGATGAAAAAGGGGAAACCACCTCCCTACATTTAAATAATGATACTGTAGTTGCGTTCCGCTTAAGTGATCAAAAAGAATTGTATCAGGTAGGTGGGTTTTATCATGGTGTATGTGGCTACCAAATCAGTCCTGATTATCGCTTTTTGTGCATTGTAGATTGTGCCTCCACTAATGATTATGTGGCTGAAATTGGCTCTAACAATGGTTTTCTCTTATTTAATGCTCAAAACGGTCAGTATATCAATGCCTTTTTTTCGAGTGTAGATAGATTGATGTCTTGTTCTGTCAGCCCCAATAAAAAATACCTCTCCAATATTACACACTCCTACTCCTCTACCCTTTTTGACTTAAGTAATGGACTACTAAAGCAGGTCTTAGGGACAGAATATGCTTTCGGTTCTCAGTTTTCTTCGGATGGGAAATACCTGTCTACGTATTCCGACCAAAGAGCCATTGATACAGGAAGTGATTTAGGCTCCGAAATATTGAATCAAGATTCTCAATGGATATGGGATACTGAAACAGGAAAATTGATGTACATTCAAGAAAGGCAGTATAAGCGCAATTATCATCAAACGGCATTTGATTTGGTAGAAGTAGACTATAAAGACCGAAAAATAGTCCACCTCAATCAAGAAGATGAAAATGGTTGGATGACTTCTTATATGGACCTTATTGGGCATACTGATACAGTCTATTTTAAGGCATTAAGTGAAGATCAAAAAGTGGTACTTACGGCCTCAAAGGATCAAACCATAAGAGTATGGGATGCAAAAACGGGAGCAACAATGGGGAGTATTTCAGACGTTGTTTCTGAAGTAAAACATGCTCAGTTTTTGAAAGAAAATACCCAACTCCTTTTTGTGTTTGACAATGAACAACAGCTGTTATGGGATATTTCGAAACAGAAGGAAGTGCTCTCGCTGAAATGGCCCGCATTACCAGAAAAAAAGGGAGAAATCATCAATGCTCATTACAAAGTAGTCAATGATCTCGATAAGGATATATTGAACGTTTATGACGTATCTACCAATCAATTACTTTATCAGCTAACTGAACATAAAGACTATATTTCTTCTATTCAGTTTATTCCAGACACCCATTATATGGTTTCTTCTTCTTTTGATGGAAGTACTATTTTTTGGGATCTCAAAACTGGCCTACCTTTGATCAAACAATTTACTTTCAACCAAAAGTACCCGATATGGCTGCTTCCCAATGGCTATTATTTAGCCACAAAAGCCTCTGCCCAAAAACTCTATTATAAGAAAGGGTTACAGACAGTGGGTTTTGAACAGTTGGATGTGAAGTACAACCGACCGGATAAAGTATTGGCAGTGCTAAATCAGATTTCGGGTAGTGTAGACACCACTATGATTAAGGCTTATCAAAAAGCATGGGAAAAACGGATCAAAAAACTAGAGATTGATACCAGCAGTTTTGATACTGGTTTTTCCATTCCTGAGTGTGCTATTGAAAACCGAAATGCTATTGCTTACGAACAAACGCAAGGTAAATTAAAATTACATATTAAGGCTTTAGATAGCCTCTACCTCTTGGATCGTTATAATATTTGGGTCAATGAAGTGCCTGTTTTTGGTGAAAAAGGTATTTCCATCAAAAAGAAACAAACGAATACTTTAGAGAAAAAAATCAATATTTCCCTTTCAAAAGGCATTAATAAAATAGAAGTCTCTGTTTTTAATAATAATGGAATCGAAAGTTACCGTTTTCCGCTAAAAGTCAACTATACGCCTTCCAAGCTCAAAGAAGAGAAATTGTTTTTTGTGGGAATTGGCGTTGATCAATATCTTCAAGAAGGGCATGATCTCCAATATTCGGTGAAAGATATCAGAGATCTCACCCATCAATTGAAAGTGAAATATGGAGATCGTATTGTCATTGATACTCTATTTGATGAAAATGTAACTACCAAAAATATACGTCAGCTCAAAGCCCGTTTACAAAACACATCTGTAGATGATAAAGTAGTCATCAGCTTTTCAGGGCATGGTTTACTCTCTGAAGATCTGGATTATTATTTGGCCACTTATAATGTGAATTTTGATCAGCCCCAAGAAAATGGTTTACCCTACGAAGACTTGGAGTACTTGTTGGATGGTATTCCTTCCCGCAAAAAACTTTTATTAATTGATGCCTGTCATAGTGGTGAAGTGGACAAAGAGGAAGTGGCATCGATCAGTCGTATCCAAAATGAGAAAGAAGGGCTCAAAGGGTTGATCCTTGTGGAAAATAAAACAACGAAAATCGGACTCAAAAACAGCTTCGAATTGATGAAAGAACTTTTCAATAGTATCGACCGTTCGACAGGAACCACAGTCATTTCAGCGGCAGCGGGTACTCAGTTTGCTCAAGAGAGGGGAGACCTTAGAAATGGTGTGTTTACCTATTGTATTCTTCAGCAAATGATGGAAAAGGAAAGCATCACCGTTTCTGAATTAAGAGAAGCGGTCAGTCAGCAAGTCAAAGACATTACGAATGGCTTACAACAGCCTACGAGTCGCAATGAAACACTAGAGAATAACTGGAAGGTTTGGTAAGATAAGATTTATTTATACCATCATAGGAACAATCAATTTTACTTATCCTAAAAGTCGTCTTAAATTTGTTCCATCAACAATGATAAAAAGGACATAAAAATATAAAAACCGAATAATCCATGTTAGAACAAGCATTAAAAAACCAAGTAGTAGGACTTTTCAATAATCTAAACAACAAATATACTTTCAATGTAGAAGTGGCAGCAGATCACTCTAGCAAACAATCACTTTTAGATTTATTGGAAGATGTAGCTTCTTGTTCAGATAAAGTTTCCTTAGACGTAAAAGAAGGTGAAGGACTTTCTTTTACAATCAGTAAAAATGGTGAAACAGCAAATAATATCATTTTTAGAGCTGTACCTACAGGGCATGAGTTCACTACATTATTAATGGCTGTTTTGAATATGGAAGGTATTGGTAAAAACTTACCGGACGAAGCAATTACTGCAAAAATCAAAGGCATCAACGAAAAAGTAGTAGTGAAAAGCTACATTTCATTGACTTGTACCAACTGCCCTGAGGTAGTGCAAGCCTTAAACGTAATGGCCATTTACAATCCTAATATTGAGCACCATATTGTTGATGGTGGTATCAATAAAGAAGAAGTGGAAAGCCTAGGTATTCAAGCGGTTCCAACGGTATTGGCCAACGGTGAGCAATTACATGTAGGTAGAGCTTCATTGGGTGAGCTATTAGGTAAAATCGAAGGTATTGCGGGCACTAGCTTTGATGCTTCTGCTGCAGTAGAAAAAGAATATGATGTTATTGTAGTCGGTGGTGGTCCTGCAGGTGTTTCTTCAGCGGTTTACTCTGCTCGTAAAGGGTTTAAAGTAGCAGTGATTGCTGGTGTGATCGGTGGTCAGGTGAAAGAAACTGTAGGGATTGAGAACATGATCTCTATTACAAAAACAACAGGTGCTGAGTTGACAGCCAACTTGTACAGTCATTTGAAAGATTACCCTATCGATATCTTGGAAAACCGTATGGTAGAAGAGGTGGAAGTAGTAGACGGTTACAAGAAAATCACTACTTCTATGGGTGAGAAATTCGTAGCTCCTGCTTTAATCGTGGCAACAGGTGCAAGCTGGAGAAAATTAGGTGTTCCTGGTGAAACAGAATACATCGGTTCTGGTGTGGCTTTCTGTACACACTGTGATGCTCCTTACTTCAAAGGTAAAAAAGTAGTTGTTGTTGGTGGTGGTAACTCTGGCTTGGAGGCTGCTGTTGACTTGTCTGCAATCGCTTCTGAAGTGACTGTCTTAGAATACACGGACACACTAAAAGGAGATCAAGTATTACAGGATAAAGTAAACAATCTTCCTAATGTATCAGTTGTAACTAATGCAGAAACACTAAGCGTAGATGGTGACGGAAGCAAAGTAACAGCTATCCAATACAGCGATAGAGAAACGGGCAATGTACAATCGATCACTACTGATGGTGTATTCGTACAAATTGGTCTAAAAGCCAACAGTGATGCATTCAAGGATATTGTAAAAACGAACCGTATGGGTGAAATCGAGATTGATGCTCATAACCGTACTTCTGTTGCAGGTATTTACGCTGCGGGTGATGTTTCTATCGTTCCTTACAAGCAAATTGTCATTGCAATGGGCGAAGGTTCAAAAGCTGCACTTTCTGCATTCGAAGACAAAATCAAGAATAAATTAACGGAGGCTCCTGCTGAAGTTTAAAAATATATAGTCGCTAACTCTCTCTACTTTCCAAAATGCTGTAAACACATACAGTGTTTTGACAAACTTAACAAGGCTAGTCTGTGAATTCAGGCTGGCCTTTTGTCATTAAAAAACTAAAAATACATTGCAAACTAAATCATCGTCAACTTTCAATAGAACTTCTCTACAAGCATTTATAGGATATACTTTCAACCTTCCTTCTTCTTCATTTTTCCATTGATGAAAAACGAAGCAAAAAATCTAGGCTTTGAAGTCAAAAGCTAAATTCCATTCCTTGAGCCTAAATGATTTTAAACTCGCTAAAGCTCAAACAGCAAAATCATTTTTAACGGCTCAATACATGAAATTCTTAACGCTTTTCCCTTCAAGGCCGAGGAAAGAAGAACCAAATGAATTGGGTAGAAAGTACACTGGCTCGAATATTAAATGATAGCGACATTCGCATCCTATAGATCAACAGAAACCTTCTGATTTCTAAATATCATCAAGTCCTTAACTCTTTATGGGTTTTCTATACTGTGTTGGTGTCTGACCGAATTGTTTCTTAAATGATTTTCTAAAATACTGAGGGTCGTTAAATCCTACCTCGTACGCAATTTCAGAAATATTAAGCTCACTTGTTTTGAGTAGCTCCAATGCCTTTTGAAGACGAATATTTCGGACAAATTCAACAGGTGGCATTCCCGTTTCTGCTTTCATTTTTCTATAGAATTGAATATTACTCATATCCATTTCTTTCGCTAATTCGGGCACTGAAAATTCCGCCTCGGAAATATTACGCTCTATGATTTTTCTTGCTTGATCCTCAAAGGAAACTTCTGTAACCTGTTTTTTCTTTTTCTTCGTTTTTTGCTCTCCTTTGTCAATATCCAAAATATTGGATCTCATTTTTAACAGCTGATTTACCCTTACTTCCATGTGTTTTGGAGAGAAAGGTTTCGCAATAAAGGAATCTGACCCTGCTTCCAACGCCTTAATACGTTCTTGGGTATCAGGATTGGAAGAAAGAAGAATCAGTGGTGTATGTTTCGTTTTTTCTCCAGATTTAATCTTTTCGGCTAAATGAAGACCACTCATCCCTTCCAAATAAATCTCAGCAATCACCAATGAAGGGTAGTATTTCAATACTTTCTCATAAGCATCCAAACCATTTTCAGCATACATAATCTTGTAGTCTTTTTCTAAGATGCTCGCTATGTACTCTCTGACCTCTTCTGACTTCTCAACGATCAAAATCAGCTCCTCTTTCTCTACCTTTGCTTTCGTATCCTCTACAGAAGGTTTACTATCAAACTGAAGCTTTTCTGTATTCGAATACAACAATTTTGGAACAAGTTCTGAAGACTCATTTTCTTTATCTTCCATCGAAAAGAAATCATCATCTGAAGGTATAATTAAAGTAAATTTTGAACCTAATGAAGGCTCACTTTCTACATAAATCATCCCCTTCATCGCCTCAATGATCGACTTTGCAAACGCCAAACCAATGCCTGACCCTACATCATTATTGGTTTTCACCTGATAGAATCGGTCAAAAATAATCTCCAAATCCTCCTTGTTGATCCCTATACCAGAATCTTTTACTTCAATGGATAAATAATTTCGTGAATACTTTTGAGGTAAATTCCCTTTATAATTCACAAACTTTGGTTGTATTTCTCCAAACTCAACGGTAGAAACAGTAACCCAAACACCTCCATTGGCAACGTTGTATTTGAATGCATTCGATAGAATATTGTACAACACCGCTTCCAACATCACTTTATCTATGTAAACAGCTTCTTGGAGTTCAGGAAGGAAATTGATTGTATAGTTGACTTTTTTCTTCTTTGCCACATGTTTAAATGCATCCGTTGCATCTTTGATGATAGCATCTGTGGTTTCCTTTTTGACATTTAAACGCATCTGACCGTGTTGGCTTTTAGTCAAGAACATTAATTGATCTGTAAGCCTCAAAAGTCTCTGCGCATTTCGATAAGCAATGCCCAAAGGTTCTTGCATTTCAGTGGATACGGTACTGTTTTTTGCAATTTGCTCAATGGGGCCTAATACCAAAGTTAAAGGAGTTCTTAATTCGTGCGATAGATTGGTAAAGAAATTCACTTTTCTCTCGTACTCAATTTTTTCATCACGCATTTTGAGGTGCTCATATTTCTCCTCATTGGCCAAATGTACTTTTCTTCTCCACCAAACCATTACATAAGCCATAATTCCTACAAGTGCCAAAGCATAGATGATATAGGCGGCTAATGACCTGTACCATATCGGAATAATATTGATCTCTAATGTTTTCACTTCTTCTCCCCACTCTCCATCAACGTTGGCTGCTTTTACCTTCAATGTATAACTTCCAGGCATTATACCGTTGTAAGAGATGATATGCTTATCTCCAGTAGTCTCAATCCAATCCTTATCCAAGTTTTCCATCTTATAACGGAATACTTTTTTATCTCCCTTAGTATAATTCAAAGTGGATAGATAAAAGGAAAATGTATTCTGATCGTGGTTCAAATTGATCTCATCGATATTTTGAATCACATCTTTCAATACAACTTTAGAATCTACCTTTTCATTGGGATGCACTTCTTTTCCATTCAGATAAAACTTTGCAATGACAGGTTTCACTTGATATGGGTTATCTTTGAAAGCAGGTATTTGAAGCAGATCAACCCCTTTTTCTCCACCAAACAACACATTTCCTTTAGAAGTCAGTTTCCTCGATTTATTATAAAATCGTTCATTTAATAAACCATCTTCTGTAGTATAGGTAAAATATTTATCAGCTTTCCACTCAAAAGTATTATTGATGGTTGTACCCCATATTTTATTATCAGGAGTCTTTAAAATACTACTGATTGTCGCTTTCAATAACTTATGGGGAATTCCCTTCTGAGAAAAATGTTTTCTATCTTTTATAAATTCAAAAAGACCATTTTCAGTCGCCACCAATAATGTCTGATTGTCCTTTTCCACAATATCTGAGACCAATGAAGTATTCATCGTTGGGGTTTGGACATTGAATTGTTCAATCTTAGTGATCGTAAAATTCTTGTCATAAACCACTTTCCACAAACCTTGTCCTCTACTTCCTAACCAGATTTCAGTTTTACTGACTGGATAGATTTTAATAATTGGCACATTTAACAACACACGACCTTTCCCCTTGGTCATAGACACAAACCGGTCTGAGGATGGATTATAATACGCCAAACCTGCATCCCAAAAGCCTGCCCAAAGGCTACCATCATATTCACTTTTAGTCACCGACATCACATAAGGGTTCGTAATTTTGTCTCTGACTTTATATATTTCTTCAATAGCCGCCGTTGCAGCATTTAATCGATAAACACCTTTTCCTGCTGTACTAACCCACGTATTATTGGCTTCACTGACTATTCCTGTAATTTGTTCAAAACGATATTCGTGTTGTACATAATTTCCAGAACCATCACTATTATGGGAACCTTCGTAATATAATTTACCGTTGATTGTACCTAACCATACTTTACCTTTATACTCTTCAACCGCCACAACTGGATCAATTGCCTTCGGTAAAAGGTGACGAATTGGTTTCTTATAAAGGTCCAATGTGTAAGCCCCAAAGTGAGTTCCTACCCAAAGTACACCCGCTCGATCTTCAAAAATGGCAGAGAAACCACTCTTTCCTGTATACTCCTGATTTAATTCAATTTCCTTTGTTTTCAGGTCAATAGCATACACATTATTGGCCGTCATAAACCAAAGTTTTCCATCTTTGGAAGGAGAGGGTTGGAGGTAAGACTTATTATTATTGATCAACGCTTTGACCACTTTTCCTTTTAATTGCTTCTGCTCAAATGCTACTGTAAAAACCCCTTGTGTATTGGAACACCAAATTTCATTTTGATCAGTCTGATAGATACTATACACCCCATGAAAGGCATCTCCGGTCAATAGAGCAACCTCTTCTGTCTTCACATTAAAACAGCCTAACCCTTGCATGGTCCCAAACCAAACATATCCATTCGGATCAAAGTGTACTGAGATCACTAAATCTTGAAACAATTGACGGTCAAAAAGGTCTCCTAGTTCTCTTTGTGTATAAGACTTAAATATTTTTTCATTCCAATTATAAAAAGCAAGTCCATTGCCCTGCGTACCTATCCATACATTACCGTTTTCATCTTCAGAAAAAGAAGTAATTCTTTGAATATTCAAGGTTCTTGCTGATTCAGATTTTTGAGTAAGATGCTCAAAAGAGTCTGTCTTTTTATCAAAAATAAAAATGCCATTATTGTCTGTACCAATCCAGATCTGACCATTGGAATGTTCCATGATCGCCGATATCTTTTTATCTAATAACGGTTGATAATCCCTTTCTCCAAATACTGTGATTTCATACCCGTCGTATTTATATAATCCATCCCAAGAGGCAAACCATATATATCCTTCTTTATCTTGTATAATACCCGTTACTGCACCTGAAAAATTAGGCAACTTAATAGGGTTAGCACCTACAAGGGTAGTAATACAAAAGAATAATAATAAGAGGACAACAGATATTTTATTAAAAAAATAGGTCATAAAGATTTAATTCATTTCAGCAGGTCGTAGATTTCTTCAATCTAAAAATGCAAAATACAAAAAAAAGGCGAATGGAATTTATTAATTGTCGAGTATGAAAGATTAAGATTCGACAATGATAAACATCAATTTATTACTAGAAGTTACTCACTATCCTAATGATTCCACGTGGAACCTTTTCTATTTTATCGATAATTACGGTTAAGTTGGTATTTCAATCTTCAACTCTTAACTATACTAAAACTCCTTACATATTACGGAGTTTTGGTATAGTTGTAATATAAAGGTCCAAATGATGGAGTTTTGGTATAACAGCAATGAATCATAAAGGCAATCTCTAAATCAAAGTACCTCACTTAACCGTTATTCTTTCGTTTTCATTCCTATATTACCCTTTAAATACCAAAACTCCTTAATTTAGACTTAAGTGTCAAATTAAGGAGTTTTGGTATATATGGAGATTTGGTATTTAAAACCTTACTGATTAATCAATAGTTAATAACAAATCTGTTGCTCTTTGAAGACCTGAATCACTAGCCTTTTCTAAATCAGTTCTATAGCCTTCTAAAGATCTATCTAACTCGTATGTATCCAAGTTTTCATATTTCAATTTCCCTAACTCATACAAGCAGAATGGGTCATTTTCTTTGGCCCCTTGTTTAAAGAAAGTGTAAGCTTTGTTTTTATCACCTTTTCTCAAAGCATATTTACCTCCAAAATAGAAGCTTTTTAAGCTATGTTGTCCCATTGCTCTGCGGAATAAAGTATAAATTTCTTCGTCGTCTGCAAAATTTCTAATACCCAAAGCTTGAATTGTAGCAAGTTGCCATAAGTGAGTATTAATACCTTCTTGTTGTTCTTTTTGGAAGGCTGTAACCACTTGTTTAGCATAGTAATCTCTCTCTGAGTCTGTCATTTCAATTTGGTCGTGCTGATTTTCCATTAACAGCTTCCAAAACATCCCCTCTATATTTTCATCGATTACTGCCGCGTCATCAAAAATTCCTGCAATTGTTGCTAACTCTTTCGACTTTCTAACAAATGGCTCTTCTAACTTGTACTTCGACAAGTTCATTTGATAAGTCATGTATTGGTCAATAGCTCTTTCCATCAGAGTTGAAGTTGAAGTACCTTCTGACTTTGATTTAAATACAAATTCGGTATTACCTACAGATTCAGAAAATGAACCTAAAATAGGATGAGAAGGAAGTGTTTTCAAATCATACTTCAACGTCTCTGCAGTGACAATACTGTCTGCTTTATGTTCTTTTAAAGAATGAATCAAAGCCCCGGCAAATGGAGAGTGTTCTCCTTTTCTACCATCTGCTACCGCTGTCAATCGTCCAGAACTCAATACATATCTATTTTTTTCTTCTAATTGAAAACGTAAAAAGTCCTCTGCTGTAATGCTGTATTGATTATTGTAAGCTCCTCTTCCTTTGTTGATTTTATCATTAAAAGAACCACCAAAACAAACATCGACTACTACTAATGCTTGTTGTGAAGGTAAGTTTTCTGTCAACGACTTTAATCTATGAAATGGAAGGTATGAAATAAGACTTGGGTCCATTCCTCTTGATTTCGTATTCTTTAGAATCAAGAAACCCTCTTCATAATATTTGTCTTCGTAATCACCATGACCTGCCAAGTATAACAAGAAGCGGTCATTCTTACGTAGTTTACTATGATAGCCTCTCACTGCGTCTAGTAGCTCTTCTTTCGTAGGAGAGAGTAATAGTTCTACATGAAAGTCATAATCGTTTTTAAGCACCTCTGCTACCCCTTTACCGTCAAAAATAGGGTTATTAAGATCCTCGAAGTTATCGTATTCATCCGTAGCCACAATCAATGCGTAAGCTTCTGACTGTACAGGAAGTTTTTTTTGTGTACTCGCACTTGTTTTCAATCCACCTCTGTATTGTCCTTGTGCAAAGGTTGTTGTTGTTATAGAAAGCAAGCTAATGAAACCGATGAATAAAGTCCGTTTTAAAGTATTCATAAAAACTGAGTTTTACAGATTTAATTATTAAGTGAAGAACCGATAAAAAAGTTTGGTCTAAAAGTGTCAAGTTAATAGTTACAATTCGTTGTCAACGAACATTGAGGTAATTTTCAATTTACTAGAAACGTAACAGTCGCTGATGCAAAAATAAAAATATATTAAGTACTAGAAAAAAGTAAGTGGATAATTTTTAAATCAGTAAATAAAGGGATCATAATCACATCATGACCTCTAAGTAGTATGAAAACAGCATTTACCTTATCACCTTGCTTTTGTCTATAGTACTCGCACCAGTTCTTTTTTATCCCGACAAAAAAAATACCACACTAACCAAAGTGTGGTATTATCATAGTAGAATCGTTGTAGCTGATTGATAATAGCGGTTTAATGCTTTTTCTAATCTATTTGTTCAATCTTCACTTGTTCAAATAGATTTTGATGAGCTGAGGTCATTTTTATAAAATGTACACCTTCATTCAACTCAATTGTATCTCCATCTTTTGTATATACTTGATGTTCTTCATTTCCTAAAGCATCGAGTATACTTACATTGATTTTTCCATCATTCGTCTTGAAAGATACCTTTGTTCCATCCACCGTATACTTCAAAAACGGAGGAACTTTCTTGACTTTATAAATTAATACTTTTTCATACGTCTGCTTAGTACCTTCCATATCTTCCCGTTTTAGTCTGAAATAAGTAGTGACTTTAGGTTGTTCTAACGCAAAACTGTATTGTCTTTCTATATCTGAATAGCGTTCACCTTCCTGATAATTTACCATGATCCAATTCTTTCCATCAATAGATGACTCAATCATGAACGCTTTGTTATCAACTTCCCTAGAAGTGGTCCATTGTATGATCTCTTTCTCCAAGATAAAACTTGTGATCTCAGTCGATGTATCAAATGGAGTTGAAACCATAGCTTGATAAATGAATAGTAGGAAGAGTAGGCTAAATATCATTTTCATTTTCTCAGGACTAAAGGTAATGTCAGTTTTGTTAACGTTGTAACTCTATTCTTGTCTCAGTCTATTCTAGTTTGTTAACGAAATAGGCAATATATTTTCCATTTACGGAGTTTTGGTATATTTCATAATTTGCGGTTAAGTTGGTATTTAAAGTAATACAGTGTAAACCAACAGCTCCAATACAATTGATTTCACTTAAAAAAACTCTTGAATGTATTTCTTGCACTTAGAGATCGTCAATAAAGGATAGGAATAGAGTTTAACTTTATATCATTTTTTTTAAATACCTACTTAACCGTAAAAGAGTAAATCGTTGTTTTTATTTTAGCAGAAGATGTATCAAGAATTACAGCAAAATGAAATATACCAACTTAACCGTATTTTATAAATTTCACATCAGTTCTACTCTTTTTCAAGAAAAAAGCAGTACAGATAATTTCTACCGTACTGCCATTTCATTCTATTCATATCTCATTTTGCAATGATGTGTAGAGTGTACATGTTTTTGTATTATTGTTCGTGAGAACGTTTTAGTAAAACAGCATTACATCTTAGAAGATGATTACAAAACACTATGCTATTAGTCTATAATCAGACAATCATTTAGTAGTAACTCCTTCGGCCTTGAAGGGAAAAGCGTTAAGAATTTCATGGATTGAGTCGTTAAAAATGATTTTGCTGTTTGAGCGCAGCGAGTTTAAAATCATTTAGGCTCAAGGAATGGAATTTAGCTTTTAACTTCAAAGCCTTGACTTTTTTGCTTCGTTTTTGTGTTAAGACAAAAATGAAGAAGAAAGCTGCTTGAAAGTCGATCCTATAAATGCTAGTAGGAAGTTGAGGAATACTACGTTTACAATACACAACATTTTCTTATTTGGTCATGATATCCAAAATCGTTTTATCCGTTCCTTTCATTCCTTGTTGGGCTAATGTTCCTACATTTTGGATTGTCTCTTCACAACACGTATCCACAATACCATCATTGCTCGTAAATACATTTCCAATTTGGGAAAGCATTGCTCCATCGAAAGCGGCATAAATTCCTGAAGCTATTTTAGAAGCACATGAAGCATTGGCCCCATCACAAATTACGCCCGAAACATTTCCAAGTGTATTTATTATCCCATTTTGAATCTGTTCTACACTTCCTCCATCTAAATATACCAAAGCTCCGCTTACGGCAGCCGAAGCGGTCATCACTCCACAATAAGCCGATAATCTACCCACATTGGTTTTAATATGTACTGTTGAAAGATGTGAGACCATCAACGCCCTGTACATTTCTTCTTTGGTTTTATTCTGATCAATACAATAACGGATAATTGGAAGAGAAGCTGTCATTCCTTGATTTCCACTACCACTAGTTGTCATGACTGGCAGAGCACATCCTCCCATTCTGGCATCACTTCCTGCTGCTGCATAACTTGCAGATCTATTTCTTTGGTCATCTCCGTAAATACCATTTTTGATATTTTCTTGTATACATGCTCCTATATTGACACCGTATTTTTGAGTCAATCCTTCTTCTGCAATTCTCGAATTAAACTGATATACTTTTTCGAATAGGGGAGCGACTAATTCTATGTCAATTTGATTTGCCATTTCAACAATTTTCTGAATGGTCAAAACACTTCGATCTGTCAAAGAAGAATTAAAATCTGTATCGTTACAAGGCTGATCAATCAGAACTTCCTTGTTCTTTGTTACTTTGGTAATGTTAGTATGCGTATGTTTGATTTCTACACTTGCCGTTTCATTTCCTGCTTGTACTTCAATCATCACATACAAGGTGATATTATTTGGAACTACCTCCAATGTCACATTACCTGTTGCTATCAGTTCACGAACTCCCAACATATCTTGGGCTGACACATTACTGATCACTAACAAATCCTTTGAAGCATCTCCAGCCAATGCTCCCATGGCAGCCGCTACTTCTATACCTGCCATACCGCCACTATTCGGTACGATCACACTTTTCGCGTTTTTCAATATGTTTCCAGAAACATAAACTCTAATTGTTTCAGGCTTATGCTTTAATATCTCTACGGCTTTCGCTGCCGCAAATGCAATTGCAATTGGTTCAGTACAACCCTCTGCGGGTACAATTTCTTCTTGAAGAATAGTATAAATCTGTTGTTGTTCTTTCTCTGATATGTTCATTATCTTGTTTATATATGGAGCGTTTTAAGGAGTTTTTCATCAAAAGGGTAAAATAAAAAGAGGATCCCTATTCTGAATGTTTTTAGTCAAATTCATTTACATTCCGAAATAGTTATCCTCTTCTTTATTTTTTATCGTTAATAACGAATTAAAGATCAAACTCTTTTAATTCCTCCGATGTCAGTTTCTTGTAATTGGTTGTATGATCACATATTTGCTGAATGACAAAAGCCGTTTCCTCTTCTGTCAATTCTCCCGCTTTCCAGAAGAGAACTTCACCGGTCTTATCTACTAATAAAATACCTATGCTATTATTACAATCACCAGTATTCCATTTTTTTGTTACAGTTCCTTTTGGATCTGTTAGTATCAAAGCATTGGCTTCTCTTTTAGATCTTTTCCTGATCATTCTTATCATAAATCTAACAATTCCATTAGGATATTTTGAATCTTTTAGGTTAACAATTCCATACGCCTTAAACTCGTCTAAATTGAACTTCCATTGCTTTACTTGCTTAACAAAGTTTTCATTTGCGTCCGGTGTGTCTGGATCAGCATAAAAAATCATGACTACTTTCTCTCCAATCAATGGGGTAACATGGTCATTATTTTTTAAATCCCTCACCATTATCGGCTCAAGAAAATCTCCTCGTTTTAAAATGGAATCACTCTCTATATTATTTTGAGCAAAACCTGTCAGCGTGATAAAAGATAAAATGAATACGATTACAATATTCAACATAAAATTATGGTCTATGTAATTATAACTATTAGGACAAAAGTGAATTGCACCTAGTTCTAGTTTTCAGAAAGAATTACATTTCTCTATTTGTTAGATTATGTAATATTTGTTCTTTAAAATCATCATTCTAAATCTCTAATTTTTCAAGAATGATTGTTTACCCTTCTTCCAACTCCCAAAGTAAATGTAAGGTTTCTCTTGTTACAATTCTTTTTCAACTTATTAGGTAAAACTTTCTGTATTGGTTACATATTGTATTATTTGATGGTTCACGATAGTTGATGTGATTTTGTAAATTGCCCTAGAATCAATTATCTCAGGAAGATGAATTTTGGCTTAAAAACTCTACTAGTTTCATTACTACTATTACTTATTGGGTGTGAAAATAACTATCGACGTTCACAACATTTTGGAGATGTCTCTTTTAGTGTTGAAGTTTCACCATCTCACATTTCTTCTACAGATTTAAGTATCTCAAATACTGATCTGTTTGCAATAAGAATTGAAAATGCAAATGATAGGAGAGAAGTGGTTACTTTCTCTCATCTCCGTGACATTCCCTCAACTTTAAAGTTGAAACAAGGACAATATGATATTTACGCCTATTCTACTGGACCTGAGAAAAACAGTGATTTAACCCTAAAAGGAAAACAACGATTTACGGTAATTGAAGGTAATGCTACTCGATTAAACATTCAATACTCTCAAAATCGTCTTAGAAAGTAAGCACTACATATGTCAAAAACTCATTCCATATATTTACATTCCATTCTTTAAGCTACAAAGGTCCTAAATTGGGACCTTTGTTTTTTTATTCTCTATTCTATAAACTTTACATTTAATACTTTTCTTTTACTTTCAATCGACCTTACCGCAAGCATTCATAAGATCTACTTTCAAACATCCTTCTTCTTCATTTTTGTCTTAACACAAAAACGAAGCAAAAAGTCAAGGCTTAGAAGTCAAAAGCTAAATTCCATTCCTATCGCCTCAATGATTTTACCTTCAAGGCCGGTGTTAGAACTACTAAACGAAAAGAGTAGTAATTCCACTAATGTACTTGTTAAGTGGTAATATCATTCGTATCCTACATATCATCAGAAATTTTCTGATTTCTAAACACAATAGATATTAGGGTAATAGCTTATAATCTGTTGAATTAAACTTTGAATATAAGTATCATATTTATATTAATAATGTGCTATCGCTTTATAAAAAAAGGTCCCAAAGTGGGACCTTAATGTAATATGAATATAAATGATCTATCAAAACCCTATCTGTTGCGATGGGCTATGTTTCCTCAATAAAAAAGATGCTTCTTCTTTTGTCAGATAAAAATAATTGACCAAAACTTCAGTACTTTTTATTTCTCCATTTTTGATCAAACCGATGATCTTTTGCGTCTTCTGATCAATCACCTTTTGGATTTTTGGTACATCATTTCCTTTCATTTGAACTGAAGAAGCCAGGAATGCTAAGACGAAAAGTAAAACTGAAAACGCTCTAAACGAATTGGCTGTTGTCTCCGCTTCGATTTTTTGATCAGCAATTTCTTCCAATAAAAGTAGTCTTCGATCTTCTAAAAGTTTTAGATTTTTTTGTGCGTCCAAAAAGGTTTGATACTTGGCCCAATTTGTTTTTCCATTAACCGTATGCTTAGCATTCTCTAAAATCATATGCTGTACTTGATTGATTTGATCATCAATACTAGAGGTATTTGTAGAAACAATTTGATCTTTTGCATGTAACAATTGTCCGTTCCATTCTGCATAAAAAATCATTGAAGTCAATAATGTGGCTAGGATTGCATATTGATTGATGGACTTAAAATGCTGATAAAAAGAGATGGTCTGAAGAGTATAATGATGCGATAAAAAGACGATAAAAATCGAAATGGATAAAGCAATAGGAGTGTTTTGGAAGTATTCCTTCACGAACCAAAAGGTTACGTACGAACTGTACATCATAGATACTACTACTAAAGAGTAATCTATCAGTTTTAACGGTTTCATTATTTTAATTATCTTTGGATTGAACATTTCATAGTTGGCAGAGGTGAGATACTCCAACTACGATATTAAAAATGTTTTCCCAGGGTATGTACGCCAATACATACCCTGATTTTTTTTTTGATAGATTGAGAGTCTACCAATACTTTTAGTGATGATCTCAGAGCGTAGAAGTACAAGATAAAACATCTACTAACTCTCAAAAATTATCAATGTCTTATAGATCTAAGCCAAACTTTTGAATCAATTCTTTTACCGACTCTTCCATGGCTAACTTTTCTACTTTCCCTAATTCCTTATCTACTGGAGCATCAATAAGCGTTCGAATCGTTTTATTGATTTTATTAAAAGTAAAAGGTTTTGGAGTATTGGCCGCAGCTCTAGAAGTCATATTCTGTGGAGCTTCTACAGGTTTTGCCAGCTTATTTTGAAGAAAATCTTCTAGTTCTTCTGTTTCAATCAAACCTTCTTTGATCGCTTTTAAGGCCTCTTCAAACTTCGCTTGAGAGACATTAACTTCACCATCAAAATAAGAATGCTTAAATGTATCTGAAACTTGATCTAATACTTCTGCTGTTTTTGCATCTCGCAAAATAGTGTTCTTCCCTACGTTGTATTCCTCTGCCAAAAGGTTATACAATTTACCATCTCCCGTTTTTTCTCCTTGTTTACCTTTGTGAGTGAGGTAGTGATGCCCTCTGTAATACGACATTTCTCGCTTCGATAAGTTACGTTTACCGACCTGGTTTTTTATCATCCAAAGCTTTGCATCATCAATATTATTAATGTCTACAATGACTTCTTCAAACTCATAACCATTCTCTTCTCCACCCAAAGACTGACAAATTTCATATCTGTTGTGACCGTCCAACAGTACTTTCTGGCCATTATCTAAATAGAAAAATGTCAAAGGATCTCTTACACCCTCATTCTTAATACTCTCTTCAAGAGTATTTCTTTCTGAATCTGTCAGTGGTCTGATCCACTTTTTCAGTTCATCTATGATATGAATTTTACCAGACGACATTTCTTCCTTTTTCGAATCAATCAGTTTTGATGACTTCTGATCGTTCCCTGGTAAAAAATCTCCAATATTAATTTCGTTAGGCATGCGTAATAATTTCTTGTGCTAAATAAGTGTGTTCATCCATTGCTTTTTTGATCCCTTCTTTCTCTTGTTTCTTCAAGGATTCATCTTCAAACAATGAGAAAATATCTTTTCCGATCAATGGACCTTTGTTATAAGCCATATCTCTTACGGCAATTTCTGTTTCAAAAACTCTGTAATGTGTAGACCTCAATGCCTCTTTGTACTTGTGCATATCTTTAGTTCTACCCGTCTTAGTAAACAAGAAACCCAATACTTCTAAGTTAGGATTTTCCTCCTTATAGTCATTAATGTGACTTAATACGTTGTTGATTCCTCTAAATGCAAACTCAGAAGCATCCACTGGAATCAATGCTCTATTTGAGGCAATCAAGCAAGAATCATTTGTTATTAAAGCAAATGAAGGAGATAAATCGAAGAAAATATAATCATATTCTCCTTCAATTTTCTCAATGACATGTCGCTTTACAAGTTTGTATGAAGAAGGGCCAGAGTTTCTGTTTAGTGTTTTATTTGTAAAATCCAGGTTTGTAGTAGAAGGGATAATATGAAGGTTTTCTTGATACTGAATGATGGCTTTATTGACATCACACTTTCCTTCAATAATATCAGACAATTCCTTTCCTTCATAAAACTGAGGATCTTTATAACCCAAATGTTGAGTTAAGTTTCCTTGCGGATCAGCATCAATCAACAATACTTTTTTACCCAATCTTGATAGTGCTGCACCAAGGTTACAAGCAGTTGTTGTCTTTGCAACTCCTCCTTTGTTATTTATAATTGAGATGACTTTAAACTTGTCTTTCAATTTTAAACCAAGAGGAGTTAAAACTTGTGTTAGTTTTTCGATATACTCTGCTTTTAAGTTCTGCTCTCCATTCAATGCTTTGTGAAGAGACCTTGTAGGGATTCCAGCTTTCTTTTCGACCACTGAAACCTTAAGCATATCATTGTCTTTGATAAAATCTAGTATGTCTTTTTGCGTCATGATGTGATATTTTCATAATTTCTCAACAAATCAACACAAAAAAAATGAGGTAAAAAACAAAAAAAGATATTTTTTTCACTTTGGTATATAAAATATCATTGATAAAGGTATTTTTTTCACTAACATTAAAAATATGTAGAAGATTTAGTACAAAATATATCTAACTATAAAGGTGTTTAAAGTACGTATAACCCTGATTCTAAAGGAGAAATACTGAATTGACTTTAGATTACGGTTCTTTCAGTATATTTAGAGTCATTTCTCTTGATTAAATACCATTTAAACCATAATACTCCTTCTTATATACTACCTTAACCGTAAATATTTCCTTTTTTCTGTTTATATATCATTCCTCAACCATAATTCTAGGCTTTAAATACCATCTTAACCGCAATAATATTAAGATAAATACGCTAGAGTGGAGTTTTAGTATATTAATCTTGGATTTTATAGGATTGAACCTTAAAAAGGAAACTATTCATGAAAGCGGTTGAATCATCATCTATACTAACTTAACCGCAATTTTATATTACATATACTGTTTTAACCGTAAAAAAATAGATGTATATACCATCTTAACCGCAATTTTTACGAAAAAAACTGTTTAATCCTTATTTTTTATTATAAATACTGTTTTAACCGTTAATCAGTAAATTTTCAATTAGAGTTACGATGAACTCTAATTGCATTTTTTAATGTTAACTTTTAATATAAATTCCATCTTTAAAAGGATATAATAAGATCTATTTATTTAATTATTTTATATACTTATTATTTATAGTGTAGCATAACTAATTGATTATCAGAAAGTAGGAGTACCTATAAATACTAAACTAACCGTAATTAGATACCAAATCAACCGCAGTTTGGATATTTCCTTAACCATAGTAATATATCTACTTAACCGTATGACAAATTTGAATACCCTCATTTAACCGTAAAAATGGCCTAAAAACACTCCTAGAACCACAATTTTGACTACTTAAATATTCACTTAACCATAAATCATTGCGGAGTATTCGTATATCATACTGTTTCATCATTAAAATTTGATGTATAACCACCATTTAACCTTAATTATTAGAATACTGGAAAATACGTATTATTCTATTATTTATCTTTTCTTATTCTTTATAGTGCGTGTAATTAATTGAAAATTAGTGATTTATACTTAATTAAATACCATCTTAACCGTAATTTGATTGATATTGCACCATATTATAAATACCATTTCAACCGTACTTTATAGTATTTACCACCATAGTTACTTTTGAATTATACCATCTTAACCGTAATTTTTAGTTTAAAATATCAATTCAACCATAATAATGCTCTAAAACCAGTATTTTCCTCTATTATCTATACCATTTCAACCGTAATTCTACTTATATATACTGTTTTAACCGTAACTGTTTTCTTATAAATACCATCTTAACCGTAATTTTGGTTATGGTTTACGTTTTTTTCGTGTTTTTAGGGAAACGATTACTCATTTTACGTCTTATTTAGTATATATAGAATGAGAGGCTTACGATTAATGTATATTTTCTACAAATCTTCTTCCGCTCAAAATGTGGATAATTTTTTGAAATTCGATTTTTAAAAATATCATCTTAACCGCACTTTTCATCTTTAAATACTATCTTAACCGCAATCGAAAGTTAAAAATACTATTTACACCGTAAAAAATGTTTGTTTTTACAATTTTTGCTATAAATTAGACTTTTAAATATACTAAGTGCACCGCAATTTTTAAGGTGGACTTCATTTTTTGGAATAATTTTATCTATCATGGATTTAATAAATAACATCACTACCCGTGCTGAATTGGTAAAGCGACCCAATCAGATTATAGAAGCAAATACACAGCTTCCTATTCCTGGTTTAGCACAAAAGTTATTTATTTATACCAATACCTTTCATAACGAAGACTACTCGAAGCCAATTACTTTCAAGCTTTCGAGTTTTTATGGACGTTATGTAGGAGGGCAGAACTTGAAAGATGTAGATAAAGCTTGTCAGCTTCTAAAATCGTCTATGATCATGTTCTACACGCCTATCGATAAGGATTCTGGTCTACCGGTCATTATTGGAAAAGATGGTGATGTGAGCCTTCTGAGCAAGGGTTATCGAAAGGAGTATGTTTCTATTTTTGATAGAATCGTACTGGATAAGACAAAAGTGACTTTTGAATACTCTGATAACTTGCTTCCTTACCTCAATGCAAAGAGTAACTACACGACATACATATATGGCAATATTCGTCAGATGCGCTCGAAGTATGGGCCAAAACTTTATGATTTACTGTCGAGGGGAATTGGTTTTTACGAAAGTAGAAAAATTACAGTGGATGACTTTAGGTCTGTTTTTGGTTTAGAAAAGCATAAAACGTATCAATCTTATGGTCGATTGAAGCAGTCGGTGATCACACCTTCTATCAAAGACATCAATAAGAACGCCGACATAGAGGTTTCACTAAAAGAATACAAGCAGGGCAGAACAATTAAAGTTTTGGAATTCTTTTTCTCTGGGAAAGTTGATCATCAGCAAAGAGAAAATGATTTTGCTTCTTCGATGGAACTATTGAATACAGAGTTCAGTCAGGATACAACATTAAAAAATACTTTTGATAATTTCATTCACCTTTACCGCTTAAATAACAATTGTTATAATGATGTTGAAGCTAGGATTGTTGATCCGGTAATGAATGAAAAAATATTAGGTAAATGGTTGAGTGAAATCATCACTGAACATGCAGGTGGATCAAGAGAGAAATTTATTATTGGTGTACAGAACAATATGTTGTCTTACATCATGAATGGAAAAACATCTTTAAATATTGATGCAACCCCTGCTTCTACAGCTTCTTCAATGAAAGAAACTCCAGCTGAGGGTGCTTTTGGTAATATCGAGATTATTATCAATGAGGAAGAAGTAAAACAGCCTGCAAAACCTTCAACAGCTTATAAGTTCGAACCTGTAAATATTCCTTGTCCTGAGTACGGTACTGATCAGGCTTTATTCAAGGAGCTTTCTACCAAATTGGCAAAGAAACTTAATCATTTTGGAACGTATGACTTCTCAACAAAGAAGTTTGGAGAATGGCATCAGTTGTATTTGGATGAACTCAATAACCAACTTTTTGTATTTTATAAGGATATGAAGTCGTTAGGGCTTGGTAATTCAATCATTCGAAAAGCTATTGAGGTGTTTGTCAATGATTTAGAGGAATATCAGGTAATGAAACCCTTAAAGAAAGAGATCAGAGATTTAAGAAATGCTGTACAGAGAAATGAAATTTTCCCTAACAAAGGCACTTTCGCGAAGATGATCAACGACTGGTAAGAGCATCACACTGATTTATTTAGAGAATCAATGCTTTTAAGTTAATCTAAGGTGTAATTTATGGTGTTATTTTGACCTTTATCAGAATTATATTAGGTTTGTAATTATACAATAATATAACTTCATAGACATGATCGGAGAAAATATAGTTAAACTTCGAAAAAAAAATAATATGCAACAGAAAGAATTGGCACAGCTGATTGATATTTCTGTTCAAGGCTTAATTAAATGGGAGAAAGGAAAAGTGGAAATTCCTTACTCTGGCCTATCTAAGATTGCCGACATCTTTAAAGTACCTTTAGACTATATTGTAAAAGGACCTCCTGCAAAAGTAGTTTCTTTGATCAATTCTAAAGGCGGTAATACAAAGTCTTCTTTATTAAGACAAATTTCCATGGGGATTGTTATTGAATGCCCTGATTTGAAAGTATTGTGTATTGATACCGATCCACAACAGACTCTTGCAATGTATGCTGAAAATGGCAGACATGAGAATATCGATGTCATTAGCTTTGATTCCAATTCAATTGCCGTATCTGAAAAGTATAGAAAACTGATTGAAGACAGTCAATATACTTATGATTATATCTTAGTGGATACGGCAGGTTACGTAGCAGTAACAGATCTATTGACAAGTATAATCGCTAATTCTGATGTGATTGTTCCTATTACTTTAAATGAAACAGCATTAGGGCCAACAATCTCAAGTATCAGTAATATTGCTGATGTAAGAGACTCTTTAGATTTACCAACCAAAATTATTGGTATCAGAAATAGAGTCAACAGAACAGTGAAAGAATCAAGAATGCCTTTTGAGTTGGATGGCTATATGGGATTAAAATTGTTGGATACTTTTATCCCTGATTCGATCCAATACCAAAGAGATACTAATTTCAGTAATACTAATATTACAAAAGAGGTACGTTCATTAATACATGAATTACTGCCTGTTTTAGATTAAAAAAATCCCTGTTTTACGCACACTGTATTAGAACAAATATGAACTATGCTGAACCTAGATAAATTTAAGAAGAAAGAAGAAGAAAAATTAAAAGAAGGTAAAACTTCTCTTAGAGAGAAAGAGTCTCAGGAAAAGTTGACAAATGTAGATTATAAATCTCCAGGTGCATTTCATATTGAACCTGAATACAGAGAACTGATTCGTAAACAAACTGAGGATGAAGCTCGCAACTTTGAGGAATCCATTAAAGCTGAAGGTGTTCGTGAACCTATTTTATACTGGACCCATACGCTAAGAGATAATACAGGTGCAAGAATAGTTCATACGGTTGTGGATGGTCACCACCGTTGTGAAGCAGCCATAAAGTTAGGTTTAGAATACATCCCTTGTAAGGAATTAAAATTCAGTACGCACAATGATGTCCGTATCTGGATGTTGAGAAACCAATTAGGGAGACGTAATATTGGTGATGCTGAAAAAATTCGTATTGCACTTCAGTTGACCGAATTTTTAGGAATTGAGGCAAAAGAAAGAAAAAAACGTCAAGTTCAAGGTTTCAATGCTGCTGCTGATAAAAAGGTGGATGTTACTCCAGTAGAAGTTTCTGAAGAGCAAAATGAGTTGGATGATTTGAAAAAGTCATTGAACATTGATCCAAAAGGAAGAATCAATAGAGCAGAGGAAGCGGCTAAGATTGCAGGTGTGTCTACAAAGAATGTAACCAAAATGAAAAAGGTTATTGAAAAAGGCCCTGCTGATATGTTGAATGCCGTGATGGATGGTTACCTTTCAATTCATAAAGCTTGGACTGAACTAAGAGCAGTAGAACTTGAAGAAAAGAAAAAGAGAGCTAGAAAAACTAAAAAAGTTGAGAAAGACCTTACACCAAAGCAAGTACAAGCATTAATCAATGATGCTTCTTTAATAGAAAAAGTAAGTAGAGTAGCTTTAGCTTTTAGGTATCCCGATACTTCTTTTGATGCTCAAAATGTCAATCCTTCTCATCAGCATTACAATGATTTTACAATCCGTTTTGTGGAGAACAACACAGAAATAAAACAAAGTAAGTTTGTAGATGTAGTTCAAGTTGTCAAACTAAATGATTCAGAATTGTCTCCTTTGGTTATCGGTTATCAAATTTTTTCTACTTTTGATGATCTTCAGAACTTAAACAGCTTGGTAGATTTATCTTCTTCTTGTCATAAATTTTATATTGTTGTAGATGAATCTTTATTAGAAGAAGCAAAAATTCAAGTAGAAAAGCAGAACCTGAAAGTAGGTATTATCACCACTAATCCATCTCCAAAAGTAAATGTAGCCTTGGAAAGTCATTATATTGAACTCAATGAACACCAAGAATTACAGATTCTAAGAGAGTCGTTTTTTAGATCATTATAACGTTGTATTATATTTTATTAGGTGAGGTTTTAAAACAACAATACTATACATCGCGTATAAAAAGTATGTTGAATTTAAAATTACATCATTATGTTATCGACATCACAGAATAAAAATGTAAATACAAAATTCAAAAAAGGAGTAACTTTAGGAGATTTAATTCGCATGGGAGTTACTCAAGAAGAGATCAAAAAGCGGTTAGGCTTTAAAAAAATATATTAATAAGAAGTGGTTGAAAGACCACTTTTTTCGTTTTTGGCAATTTTGCCAAAAACGGTAAATTACTTTTTCCATCAATGCCAATTGGAGATCAAGCACATTGTAAACTAAGTTTTCGTTAACTTTTAATCAACATTTCTACAAACATTTATAGGCTCTACTTTCAAGCTTCTTTCTCCTTCATTTTTCCATTGATGAAAAACGAAGCAAAAAATCTAGGCTTAGAAGTCAAAAGCTAAATTCCATTCCTCTCGCCTAAATGATTTTAAACTCGCTGTGCTCAAACAAGAAAATCATTCTTAACGGCTCAATTCATGAAATTCTTAACGCTTTTCCCTTCAAGGCCGAGGAAAGTACTACCTAACGAATTGAGTAGAAAGACCACTGGCGCGAATGTTAAGCGATAGCGTCATTCGTATCTTTCAGATCATCAGAAATCTCCTGATTTCTAAATGCCATAAATATTCGGAAATTTAGTTTACAGCGTATTAAGTAAGAGAGTAATTGTTATTATTGTGTAAGTTTAAGGATAATAATAAAGCTAATAGAAAACGATTTTGGTAAATTTGCCAAAAACGAAATTATTCTAATTTACCCTTTATGGAAAAAGAAAAGAACTGCCCTTGTGGATCAGGAAAACAATATAAAGACTGCTGTAAAATAGCACATGATGATATCAATAATGTAATGACAGCAGAGCAATTAATGCGATCTCGTTACTCTGCTTATGTACTTGCGGATGGGGAATATTTGCATAAAAGCCATCACTCTAAAACAAGACCAAAGTCAAGAGGGGAGAGAAGAGAAACTGTAAAATGGACGAAGTCTGTAGAATGGAAAGGACTTGAAATTATCAATAAACAGCAAGGGTTAGAAGGAGAAGATTTCGGTGTAGTAGAGTTTAAAGCTTACTTTGTGGAGAGCGGAAGACCTTCGGTGATTCATGAAAAGTCTACTTTTGAAAAGGAAAATGGGCATTGGGTTTATAAAGATGCACTGTAAGCATTTGTTCAATTAAAATTGGAAGTTTTGGATTTTCTTTTTTAGCTGCTCTACGTTTGAATATTCATTACGTAGTTAAGCTATGCTCTTCAATGCTGGCCTTGATTAGACTAAAAAATAATTATCCCACTTGTCTCAATTTTAAATTTTCAAAAGCTTTAAAAAAGCACTGAAGTTATAATAAACTTCAGTGCTTTTTTCATGAAAAGGAAAAATGTTTTAAAGTGATTTAAACATTCTGCTATTATCAAACTCTTTCAAGTTGAACAGTACAATGGTCCCTTTTCCATAAATATGATCTTCTGGTACGAACCCCCAAAATCTAGAATCTAAAGAATTGTGTCGGTTATCACCCATCATAAAATAGTAATCTTGTTGTACCTCGTATTCTTTTACTTCCTTTCCATCAATGAAAACTTTTCCTTCTACAAATTTTGCATTATTGTTTTCATACTTCAAAATGATAGGTAAATACAGCTGACGATTCTTTGATGTCAGCTTAACAATATCACCTTTTTTAGGAACTCTTGTAGTAGGATAAAAATCAGCTTCTCTGCTTACTATGCTTTTCACTGCTTTGATGTGTGGATCTTTTCTAATGGCTTCCGCTTTCTGTTCAGAGATATGTACTATGAATTTTCTTTGTCCTGAAGGATAGACTTTATCGTTGTTATGATCATAATGATACAGATCTAATTTTTCTAATTTCTTTTTCGATAAACCATTTTCTGTAATGACTTCAAACTGATGTTGTGTTTCTACATCATCAAACATCAATTGACCATTGATATAAATATCAGCATTTTTTATTCGGATGGTATCGCCGGGTGTAGCAACACAACGTTTTAAATAGATTGTTTTTAAATCGACAGGCTTATCCTCAGGAGGGTAAAAGAAACCTACAATGTCTCCTTTTTCTACTTCTGAAAAACCAGGTAAACGATATGTAGGAAGTGAAATCCAATCTAAACCATAACCATGAATCAATGGTAATTGTAATGGAGTAGCAGGAGTAATAGCTCCGTAATTTAATTTTGAAATAATAATGTGATCACCGGCTTGTATAGTAGGTTCTAGTGAACTTGTTGGAACTACACTTCGCCAGCCAATCAGCCACGAAAAAAGGGAGACCATAATCAGTACTTGAAAGAAATCTTTTATGGTACTCTTTCCTTCTTTTTGAATTTTCTCTGCGTTAATTTTCATTTTGTTGATTTTGATTTGACACTTTATAGAACGTTTGTTTTAAGTCTAGTGAAACTATCAGTTACGAATATAGATTTAGAAATTATTCTTACCAATTATTTATACGATTACTCAAAAACTAAGTTGGAAGGAGAGGATAATTTTCCTTAACTCAACTCAGAAAGTTTACTTGAAATACTATTTACTTTTTCTATTTTTGTAGAGGTAATAATACTTTTTCAACCTTGTCTTTACTTGTAATGGAGAACGAATTTATTTATATCGCGTCAGCATTTTTTACACTTTTTTGTCTCACCCTAATACTATTATTCTTAAGTATTAATAGAGGAAAAAAGATAAAGGCTCAAACCATTTTATTGAATAAAAGAGATGATTCAGAAGAGCGTTATCAAGCACTTGAAAAAACATTAGAGCAAGTAAAGAAAGAAGCTCAGGAAAAATATTTTACTCTTGAGGAGCAATATAAGAAAGTAGAAAGTGATCGTGACCTAAAGCACCAAAACTTGGTACAGACAGCGGAAAGGTTACTAAAAGATCATACAGATTTCTTAGCCACTCAAGTGACGGCTAGTAATTATGTGGAGACCAAAAATAAACTAGAAGAGGTTTTTGATTTCTGTTTAGCTCATGATTATGAAAATAAAGAAGCTTTAAAGCAAGCTCAGAAATCTTTGCAACGTAAGTTTGAAGATCTAGTAAGAAAGGATCTAGAACAGCAATCACAAAATGAACTGAAGGATAAAATGAGAGAAGAGCGCACTTTCCAAGAAAAAGTAAAAGGAGAGTTGGAGCGTTTGGAACAAGAAAAATTATCCTTAGAGAGAGAATTACATAATGCACTTCATGCGGCAAACGAAAAGCAAGTACAGCAATTGCAATTCAAATTAGATAGAGTGGAAGAGCACATTCAAAGAGCAGCAGATCAATCGTCAACTTCGACCACTTCAGGCTTTGTTTATATTCTTTCAAACTATGGATCTTTTGGAGAAGAAGTCTTCAAAATTGGTTATACTCAGTCAGACAATCCACAAGCAGAAATCAATGCTTTAAGCGAAACTTTACCTTTTCCGTTTGATGTACATGCATTGATCAATGCTACTAATGCAGAGCAATTATATCAAACGTTAAAAGAAAGACTACAAAAGTATTCGGTCAATAAAGTAAACTTAGAAAAAGATTTCTTTGCGGTTCCTCTTTCAAAAATAGTAGAAGTAGGAGAGGAGTTTGAAGGAAAGTTTGCTTATGAAAAAGAACCTGAGGCTTTAGAATATTTTCAGTCAATGGAGACTTCAGTAGAAGACCTGGAGTATCTACTTCAAGTGAAACGACAACAGCAAAATACTGAAGGGTAGTTTTAGCATCTATATTTACTGTTTGAGTCGTTAATATTTCCTTTTAGGCTACACGTTGTTATACTCTTTATTTTTTAATCCGTAGGTATAAGTAATCTTAGATAAATAATTACTTATACTTAAATGAAAATGGATGTAACTACTACAACTACGAAGACAAACAACCCGTCATCGGGTCGAATTGTTTTCCTGGATTATCTGCGTGTGATTTCTATTACGATGGTCTTAATGGTACATGCCATAGAACTCTTTTACCTTGCCGTAGATCATGTGTCCATGAAACCCGGAGATGATTTTTGGGTCGCTCTGATGAGTAGTCCTATTAGGGCTTGCGTTCCCCTTTTTGTAATGGCCTCTGGCTATTTACTGGTTCCCGTAAAAGATACCCCAAGTGTTTTTTATAAGAGAAGGTTTACAAGAATCCTCTATCCCTTTATAGTTTGGTCTGTGCTTTACGCTATCGTTCCTTATCTTTTTGGAGCCGATAACTTCGAAGTGATGCAAAGAAAAATGACCACTTTACTCCACAACTTTAACTTAGAATCAGGACACCTTTGGTTCGTGTATATGTTGGTGGGTGTTTACTTATTCTTACCTATTATATCTCCTTGGTTAAAAACAGCCTCTAAACGGTTTATAGAGTTTTACCTTGTGTTGTGGTTTATCACAAGTTTCCATCATTTCGCAAAGTTAGCTTTTCCTACAGGAGTATTTGGAGAAGTATTCTGGAATGAGTTTCATTCACTCTTTTACTTTTCAGGTCACTTAGGTTTTATTGTTCTAGCCTTTTATTTCAGAAAGTTTGTGAACTTGGATAAAACGAAAAGTAGAATTTTAGGATTGGTTATTTTCCTTGTAGGCTATGCGATTACTTTTACAGTATTCAGAGAGATGTTGGCATATACCAATGAAATCTACTTTGTAGAATTACCTTTCCGTTTTTGCACACCAAATGTGATTTTAATGACGATCGGTTTATTCTTAATGATCCGTACCATCGATTATCAAAATGAAAAAGTATACAAGGTGGTGAAAGAACTTTCAAGATTAAGTTACGGAGTTTATCTATCCCATTTATTCTTTATTGGGCTTTCATGGACTTATGTAGTACAGCCGATGAATTTATCTACACCTGTTTCTATCTTATTAGTAACGGCTTTGACTTGGATAGCAAGTTATATATTAGTGAAGTTATTGTCTTACCTTCCAAAGAGCAAATACTTTGTAGGATAGAGATCATGAGGTAAGAGGTAAGAATGAAGAGTTATTTTTACCTTATTCAAAATAATTGGAGAAGTCTCCCGGAATTCGAAATGTGATATTAGCGCCGTTTTAATTTCGAAACCGAGAAACTTCTCCAACTTTATTTTAATAGCTATTATTGTTTAGTATTCCGTGTGGACGTTGAAGTGCAATATCCTTACAACGAACCACAAGAAATCTTAACTTCTTCCCTCTTAATTCTTAACTCAAAATTTTATCTTTTCAATTTTACAATACTGTGTGTCACTTTACCCCACACTTTAATTTCTTTTTTAGAAATAGAATAAGGCGTAGACCAATAACCTTCACTTGCCATCCTGAAAATTCTAAAATCATTATTGATGTAAGCAATAAATAAATCTCCTGATTTTAAGTCTTCTCCTTTGGCAACAACTAGATAATCTCCGGTGGCTAATCTCCACTCGGGAATGTCTCTACTCATTTTACAGAAGAAAGTATTGTATCCTCTCTCTATAATGTCATCTGCTGAAATATCGCTTTCAGCAAAATCTTTCGCTGGACTAGGGAAGCCTGTAGCTTCCAAATATTCTTCTTTAAATTTTTCTCCTTCTCTATCGAATTGCAATTCTTCAATTTCTCCCATCTCTTTAACAATTTTCAATTTGACAGTGCAATGACTGTGGGTAAGTATTTTTTAAGTAAGTCAATAAGGGAGATACGTGTTTACATCTCAAAGATAAGTAATGATAAAAAAATAAACAAATTAATGTTTAAAAAATAAACTTATTGATTTGTTAGGTATTTTTTGAAATAGGTCAATAATTGACCTTATAGAATGCGATATAAGCGGTTTTTATGCATTAGATGATAAATGTATAGTTTAATGAGATTAAAGTGATTAGTGTACTTTACAGAGGCTTTAAAAAGGTGTTTTGTATCTATGGTTTAGGTAGAATGATAGTGAATTATATTTATTTATTCTATCACCTTAAGTACACTAAATTATCGTCAACTTTCAAGCTTCTTTCTTCTTCGGTTTTGTCTTGGAACAAAAAGAAGCAAAAAATTCAAGGCTTAGAAGTCAAAAGCTAAATTCCACTTCTCTCGCCTATTGAAAGGATAACTCGATCAAAACTTCACCGTTTTGAGATGCTCAGACAGCAAAATCATTTTTACGGCTCAATCCATGAAATTACTAACGCTTTTCCCTTCAAGGCCAAGGAAAGCACTACCAAACGAATAAGGTAAGAAAGACCACTGGAGCTAATGTTAAGCGATAGCTTCATTTGTGTCCTACAGAGCATCAGAAATCTCCTGATTTCACATCTCAATAAATAGGTTTTGCTACAGCTCCTATATCAACTCATTGCAATTGAAAGTGACCTACTGTAGAGAAGCAATGTTTTACACCTTACGCACCATAACACGAACCAGAATTACACTATAAAACATTTTACATTCCAGATTCTAATTCATTTCTTTGATAGGAAAGCTACATCATGCTGTAAAACTCTATTAATTAAAATTATAAAAAAGAGAAAGATGTAGTTAAATGTAAATAATGTTACAAGGTTGCATATGTTAAAAAGTGGGTGCTTTTTAATGAAATTTTGCTTTTCACACTTCATTGTTATTGAAGTTGTCGTGAATTATATTACATTCGGTTAAAAGGTTGTAAAACAGTTGTTATTAATGTTATCAATCTATGCAAAAGTGTGTTTTTCAGTGTCCTTAAATGCATGTTATTTACACATTTTTCATAATTTTTTTTAAAATTTATTTTTTAACCCTATACATTTGAATTGTCACAGAGACGCTTTAAAAGAAAGCTAATTTAATTTAGTTTTTTAGAGCACTTTTTTAACCTGACGTAATTGAAATGAAGTACATATTATACCTACTATTAACAAGCCTATCTGTGAGTTTATTCGCACAGAATGCTGACAGACCTAATATTATTTTTATCATGTCTGATGACCACGCATTACAAGCGGTGAGTGCATACGGACATGAGGTTTCTAAAATTGCACCTACTCCTAACATTGATCGCATTGCCAATGAAGGTATTCAATTTGATCAAAGCTTTGTGACCAATTCTTTATGTGGTCCTTCAAGAGCAACAATGTTGACAGGAAAGTACAGTCATAAGAATGGTTTCAGAGCCAATACTGATAAGTTTGATTCTTCTCAGCAGACATGGATCAGCTTATTACATGAGGCAGGATACACTACAGGTGTAGTTGGTAAATGGCATTTGAAAAGTACACCAAAAGGATTTGATTATTGGAATATCTTAAATGATCAAGGAGAGTATTACAATCCTGATTTTATTTCAAATGGTGATACAACACGCGTAGAAGGGTATACAACGGATTTGGTGACAGATTATTCTTTAGATTGGATCAAGGAACAGAAAGATTCAGATAAGCCGTTTGCTTTATTGATTCACCATAAAGCACCGCACAGAAACTGGATGCCACCGATTCGTTATGCGAATGAGTTTGATAATGTGGAGTTTCCAGTGCCGGACAATTATTTTGATGATTATGAAGGGCGTCAGGCAGCAGCAGAACAGGAAATGGTGATTTATAAAGACGCTCAGGAAGGACATGACTTGAAAATGTCAGTGGCAGTGGGATCAGATGAGTGGAGAAAAGACATCTGGCCTCATCTATTCGATAGGTTAACCGATGTTCAGAAAGAGGCTTGGTTTAAGGCGTATCGTGCTAAAAATGATAAAATGAATGCTTCTCAAATGACGGAAAAAGAGATGGCATTGTGGAAATACCAAAGATATTTACAAGATTATTGTGCGACTGTAAAGGCGGTCGACGAGAATGTCGGTCGTGTGTTAGACTACTTAGATGAACAAGGTTTGACGGAGAATACCATCGTAGTGTATACTTCAGATCAAGGGTTTTACTTAGGTGAACACGGTTGGTTCGATAAGCGATTTATGTATGAGGAGTCGTTTAAAACGCCATTAGTGATGCGTTATCCAAAAGCAATTAAGGCGGGAAATACGGCTCAGGCAATGGTACAGAACATTGATTACGGACCAACCTTCCTTGACTATGCAGGGGTTGCTATTCCTGAAGATATGCAAGGAAAATCGTTGAAAGCAGTGGCTGAGAAGGGAAAAACACCGAAGGATTGGAGAAAATCAGTGTACTATCACTATTACGAATACCCTGGTTTCCATATGGTGAAAAGACAGTATGGTGTAAGAACAGAAAGATATAAATTGATCCACTTCTATAACAATATTGACACTTACGAATTTTATGATCTAAAGAAAGATCCTTCTGAAATGAATAACCTGATTGATGCTCCTGAGTATCAAGACGAAATAGCTTCACTAAGAGTAGAATTAGCACGCTTGATGGAAGAAGCTGAGGAACCGCCTTATGAGTCGTGGAAAAACACTAACTATCGCAAGGAGGCCCGTATGAGAAGGTTGAAAGAGAAGAAGATGAAGGCACAATCAAAAACAAAATAATTCAATAACATCACATTCACTATCTATATGTTTTTATCCTATTTTACTATACTAATAACACTGTTTACTTCTTTTGGTGAGCCTGTCACTGATAAGAAAAAGAAGCTGGCAGATGAAGAAACACGTTTTGAAGAAGACGTAAGAATCTTCAATGAAACACATGAAGCGACCTTCCGCTATTTTTGGGAATGGGCGCACCCTGTATCAGGCTTGACACCGAGAAGGTCATTGAAAAACAAACGTTACGATATTGGTATTGGAGCTTCGGGCTTTGGTATTCAAGCGATTATTGTGGGTGCTCACAGAGGTTGGGTGACAAGAGAAGAAGTGGTGGATCACCTTTTGAAAGTGACGGATTTCTTAGAAAATAAAGCCGTTAGGTATCATGGAGTATTTCCTCATTTGATTCATGGGGAAACAGGACAGCTGATCAAATTTGCTGGTCAGGATGGTGCTGATATTCAGGAGACTTCCAACATGATGATGGGCCTTTTGGTAGCAAGAGCTTATTTTGATAAAAATACACCAAAGGAGAAGCAGTTAAGAGAAAATATTACGAAGCTTTGGGAAGCGGTAGACTATACCGTACATGAATACCAAGACGGTTTATGGTGGAATCATTCTGATAATCAGGAAGAAAATAACGGTTTGAAGCTCTTGATGAAAGGCTACAATGAGGCAATGACGAGTTATGTACTTGCTTTAGGTCACCCTAAACATGCCATCAAAAAGTCTTCGTACCAAGCGTATGTCAATGGAAAGAACTTTGTCAATGGTAGAAAATACTTCGGTTATACATTGGATTTAGGAAAACCAAAAGGTGGACCGTTGTACTTGGCACAGACGCCTTTTGTGACCATGGATCCAAGAGATATGCAAGACCAATACACATTTTATTGGACAAGAAGCATCGCTCATTCATTGATCAATTGGACGTATTGCTTCAAGTTTGCTCCAGAGGAATACGGTTACTCTCAAGAAGATTGGGGATTGACAGCTTCGCAAATTCCAGGAGGCTATAATAACAGAGCGGGGCCTTCCAAAGACAAAGGTGTGATTGCTCCATCGGGTGCTTTAGGGGTATTTCCATACGTGCCGTATCAGTCCATGATGGCATTGAGAAACTTCTATGAAAATCATAAAGAAGGACTTTGGGACAAGTATGGGTTCAAAGATGCGTATTCTATCAAAGATAATTGGTATTCAGATCGTTACTTAGGTTTGGATCAAGGTAGAACGGTCATTATGATGGAAAACTACCGTAGTGGTTTGTTTTGGGAATTATCAAAGAAGATTCCTGAATTACAAGTCGCAAAAGAAAAGATGGAGATTCATTCTCCAGACCACAAAACAGGATTTCCACTAGCAGTAAAAGAGAATATATCACAAAGAGTACAATTAATTCGACATCCTGAATTGAAAGCTTATCATCTGGATTATTTCTTAGAAAATAAAGGAAAAGTGAGCTTTGAATTTGAAACTATAAATGGTGTAGTGACTACTTTATTTCCCTCTAAATCTAAATCAAAAGGAATGCATCAATTGGTCTTCAATAAAGGACAATTCCTTTCAGGCACTAAGGGAAAAATTATTATGAAAATTGACGGTAAACCAACAAACGAACTAGCAGTACAACTTTATTAATGGTAACAGCATGAGAAAATTATTAATTACAGTAGTAGGCTTATTGATTAGTCAGGTGATGTGTGCACAAGACTATTCGAAACAAGTGGAGAAATTGCTGAAGA
This sequence comes from Flammeovirga sp. OC4, assembly GCF_000812565.1. Taxonomy (GTDB): domain Bacteria; phylum Bacteroidota; class Bacteroidia; order Cytophagales; family Flammeovirgaceae; genus Flammeovirga. Next base: position 46,687 of record NZ_JTAM01000016.1, read on the forward strand.
AAATGACCCTCGAAGAGAAAGTGGGGCAAATGACGCAGTTTACTTCTTCCAGCGATGTAACGGGTCCGACATTGAGAGACAATGTGGAGAAAGATGTAAAGGCCGGACATGTAGGTTCTTTGTTTAATGCCGTTTCTGCGGAGTATACAAGGGAATTACAGCAGATGGCCGTGGAAGAAACACGTTTGGGGATTCCATTATTGTTTGGTTATGATGTGATTCATGGCTTTAAAACGATCTTCCCGATTCCGTTGGCAGAAGCAAGTTCGTTTGACTTGGAGATGATCAAAGGAGCGGCGAGAGTAGCGGCAGAAGAAGCATCAGCGGCAGGTATTCATTGGACATTCGCTCCTATGGTGGACGTGAGTAGAGATCCACGTTGGGGTAGAGTGATGGAAGGTGCCGGCGAAGACACGTATTACAACAGTGTGGTGGCTAAAGCAAGAGTAGAAGGTTTTCAAGGAGATGATTTATCGGCTACCAATACGGTTTTGGCTTGTGCAAAGCACTTTTTAGCTTACGGAGCGGCACAAGGTGGTCGAGATTATCATACGGTTGATATGTCGATGCAGACGTTACATGACGTTTACTTACCGCCTTTCAAAGCGTGTGTAGATGCAGGCGTAGAAACATTTATGACGTCATTCAATGAAATCAATGGAATACCAAGTACAGCCAATCCTTATTTATTCAAAGAAATATTGAGAAATCAATGGGACTTTAAAGGAATGGTAGTGACCGACTACACGGCAATCAATGAATTAATTCCTCATGGCATCGCTGATAATTTACAATCGGCAGGAGAATTGGCAGTCAATGCAGGTATTGATATGGATATGGAAGGTGCTGTTTTCTTAAATACTTTGGTGAAAGCAGTCAAGGAGAATAAAGTATCAGAAGAAACGATTGATGAAGCGGTAAGAAGAATCTTAACAGTGAAGTTCAAATTGGGCTTATTTGATGATCCTTACAAATACTGTAATGCAGAAAGAGAGGAGAAGGTCACGCTGTCAGCAGATTTCAAGCGTAAAGCAAGGTTAGCAGCACAACGTTCTATCGTTTTATTGAAGAATGAAAATCAGACCCTTCCGATAACATTAAGTAATACGAAAAAAATCGCTTTGATTGGTCCATTGGCCAAAAGTAGAAAAGATGTTTTGGGAGGATGGAAAGCAAAAGGTTCTCCAAAGAATGCAAAATCGCTTTTTGAAGGAATGAAACACGCTACAGCCGGTAAGGCAGAGTTGCTTTATGCGAAAGGTTGTAAGTTAAGCGGTGAAGATAAATCAGGGTTTGAAGAAGCATTGGAAGTCGCAAAAAAAGCGGATGTAATTGTATTGGCAATTGGGGAGTCTAGAGTGATTTCTGGTGAAGCGAAAAGCAGATCTGATATTTCAGTGCCAGGTGTACAGACGGACTTGTTAGCACATTTAAAGCAAGCCGGAAAACCTATCGTAGTAGTCTTGATGAACGGTAGACCGCTGACTTTAGAAAGAGAAGACGAACTAGCGGATGCATTACTAGAAACGTGGCACTTGGGTACAATGGCAGGACCGGCTATTGCAGATGTGATTTTCGGTGCTTACAATCCTTCTGGAAAACTGCCAATGACTTTCCCAAGAAATGTAGGGCAAATTCCAATTTTCTATAATGTAAAAAACACTGGTAGACCTTTCAATCCAGAAAAACCTTCAGGTTATAAATCTACTTACTTGGACGTACCTAACACTCCACTTTATGCTTTTGGATACGGTTTGAGTTACACAAAATTCGAGTATTCTGAAATTAAAATGTCTTCAAAATCAACAGATAATGAAATCACTGCTTCTGTTGAAGTGAAAAATGTTGGAGACTATGACGGAGAGGAAGTGGTACAGTTATATGTGCAAGATGTGGTAGGAAGATCGACAAGACCATTAAAAGAACTGAAGGGTTTTGAGAAGATTTTCTTGAAGCAAGGAGAGACAAAAACAGTCACTTTCAACATCAAAAAAGAAGACTTGACCTACTTCCGTTGGGATATGAGCGAAGGAGTGGAAGCTGGAGATTTCAATGTCTATATCGGCACAAGTTCTGATAATGTGAAAAGGGCTTCATTTACTTTGACAGAAGGATTTGAAGTAAGAAAAGATAATCCGGTCAAATCAAAATAAAGTATTGCGGGCACCATAACTGAAGTTATGGGCAGGTGATATTAATTCCAACAACACTGAAGTGTTGTTTCCATTTCTAACCTTCAAGACTTCAGTCTTGATTAGGTTGAGGTATCACCTGCCCATAGTTTTAACTATGGTGCACAAAACACAGACTGTATTATATGGGGCTACGAAAGCTCACAAAACACATTTACAACACAAAATTACACAACTACATAAAACCTGTTTGATACAACCAAAAACATCAAGCAAAAACTTCTAATCAAAACATCATACAATCTATTTACTGAAATGAAGAAAAACTACTTTTTAACTTTTCTATCCTTCTGTATCCTTTCCTCTTGTACCCAAGAGAAAGTAGAAAAGTACGTAGGTCAACCAAAAGACCTAAGGTACGCAGGGGTGGCGGACTACAAATGTGGAGACTTTTTCACCACCTATCAGCCTTCGGTATTTATAGGAGGAGGTGAAGCTGAATTTAAAATTGCCAACGTGATCAATGCTTCAGGAGAAGAAGTAGAAGTGATCAATAACTTCTCTATTGATCCAGAAAATGGTGTAATCTCATTTTTGGAATACAATAGCTTACTGCCTGACGAATACACATTTGATATTGCGGTCTCCAATGCTATTGCGGAAGTGAATTTTCAAAATGTATTATCATTTGAAGCACATCAAGTGGCGCCTAGCGGATTGTATTACCTTCCGAATTTATACTCCACTTACGGTACTAATATGGAATTTTCAACGGCATTGCCCAATGTAAAAGGTGGAGGTCCATATACTTACAAATTGAATAATCACACGGATGTTTTCACAATTGATGCCGCTACAGGAAGCATTCATCTAGCCAAAGAATACACTATTGGTGATGATGAATTCAAGGAATTTAAACTAGATGTAGCCGTAGAAAATGCACAAGGAGAGCAAGTGCAGGAAAGCATTATGGACATTGAAGTATTGGGAGCGAACATTGGTCAACTGATATTTCATGGAATTGCCATTGAAGGCAACAGCGAAAGTTATGGATTACAAAACCTGACTTCCAATAATTATTATGGGACAGTTACTAAAGAACTCTTAGGAGAAGAATATACTACAGTATTGAACGACTCAACGAACAATCCAAGGTTTGCAGGAACAACATGGAGAAGAGCTTGGACAGGACAGACTTTCCCTTATCAGCAGGAAGATGGAGTCATTACCGACCGTGTGTTAGTAGCATATTGGTCAGATGGCGAAGAGTCGAGAAGTTTTTTAGCCACAGAAACGGTGGATTTAACCAATTATACTACAGATGCTTATATAGAAACATCAGGACTTTGGAGATACACTGGCGGAGCTGAAAATGCTAATCAACATTTAAGTGTAGCTATTATTGATGCAACAGAACTAGATGAAGCGTTTCCAGCAGAATCAGAATGGGAAATTTTAGAAAACGATATATCCGACCGTTTTATTGAATACCCTTCGGATGGATTAATCAAGGAAATGGATCTAAAACTAGAAGGCGCTTTGGAGATACAAATTCCAGAAAAATACTTGGGTAAACAGATTCAAGTGGCACTCATTGCTGATTTCTTAAATCCAGAAATCGGAGCATTAACAAGAAGACTTTATGTACACGAACTTCAAGTAAGAGCAAAATAATAATGAGGATTATGAAACAAATTACTTACAAATATATATTCATCTTATTGGCTTTTGCATGTTCTCTCTCTGTTCAGGCACAAGATGAAACGGAAGAAAAACCAAAGTTTGTGAGAGTGACAGGTATGGTATTGGATCAAGAAGACGATCTGCCTATTCCTGGAGCCAGTATTTTGGTGGAAGGTACAAAGCATGGTACAGCTTCTGACTTTAATGGAAAATATTCTATCAGAGTAAGAGAAAATGCCACACTATCAGTTTCTTTTATCGGTTATCAAACGAAGAGTGTAGCCGTAGAAGGAAAAAAACAAATCGTGATTCATTTGGAGTCTGATGTAGAGGTGTTGGATGAATTGGTAGTGATTGGTTATGGTAAACAAGACGCCAAGGAGGTATCAGGTTCCATCAAATCAGTGGTGATTGATGATGAAATCGCTTCCATGCCGGCCGCTTCTTTTGATCAGCTACTACAAGGACGTATGGCAGGTGTGCAGGTTTACTCTGGCGAAGGCGGACCGGGACAAGCGATGAACTTTGAAATCAGAGGTACAAATACCATCACGGGAACATCAAGCCCATTGTATGTGATTGATGGATTTCCATTAGAAGACCCAACATTGTTTAGCTTGGACCCATCAGATATAGAGCGTGTAGATGTATTGAAAGATGCTTCCGCAACAGCAATTTATGGGTCGAGAGCTTCTAATGGGGTAATTCTGATCACCACCAAACAAGGGACAGCAGGAAAACCCACCATCACTTTTAATACAAAAGTGGGCATGTCACAAATTCCAGAGGAAAGAATAATTAAGACATTAAGCCCTCAAGATTATGTGGAGGTACAGCACGCCATAGGTGGAGGAGACCCATGGGGTGAATCATCTAACTATACAGAGGAAGATTATACAAACTGGCAGAAAGAAATTTTCCGTCAGGCTCCTTTCCAGAATTACACCTTGTCATTGAAAGGAGGTTCAGAACAAACCAAAGTATTTACATCACTAGGATATGTCAATCAGCAGGGAACATTGTTGAACTCAAGTTTTGAGCGTTTAAATGGACGTTTGAAGTTGGATCAAAGCATAGGAAAATGGGTAGATATGAGTGTGAATTTGAATTATGCCAACTCTAAGCATGTAGGAATGAAAACATCTACAGCACAAGTTTCAGCGATCAAATCAGCCATTATGTTCAAGCCCATGACCCCTAAAAATGGCGATTTGGAAGACGAAGATGAACTGAGTGCAGGCTTCTATCCACCCACAAAAACGCTCAATAATACAGACCGTGAAAGCGAAGTGGACGCCTTGCAAACCAACGTCAACTTTACAGTGAAATTGGCAGAAGGACTAAAGTTTAGAACACAAGTAGGGTATCAGATCAATGTCAATAACGGTAGAACATTTTTCAATACAGGCACCAATCAAGCCGACAGAAGTGGTGCAGGAATCAACGGTACATTAAGTGCATCGAAGACAGAGAACTTCTTGAATGAAAATGTATTGTCGTACAGCTTAAAGAAGAACGGGCATCATTTGGAGGCCATCACTGGTTTATCCTTCCAAATCACAGAACGCTTCAATCAGTCCTCTTCCGCCAATCAATTTCCATTGGATGATTTAGGGTGGAACAATATGGGGATTGCCAATGTAGCTCAAATGCCTAGTTCATCGGCCACTCAACAAAATTTAATGTCAGGTTTTGGCAGGGTCTCTTATACTTACAAAAACAAATACATTGTAACGGCCTCACTTAGAGCAGATGGTTCATCAAGATTTAAAGAAGGTAACCGTTTCGGAATTTTCCCATCAGCTTCAGCCGCTTGGAGAGCAGGAGAGGAAGAGTTTGTAAAGAATTGGGGTGTTTTTGATGAATTAAAATTCAAAGTAGGTTTTGGTACAACAGGAAATAACAGAGTAAGCGATTTCGATTTCTTACCCACCGTAGGCGTCTCTTCAGGCTACTATTTCAACGGTGCGTATTCTTCTGCTTTCTATCAAAAACAATTGGCCAATACGGATCTCAAATGGGAAACAACCCAACAGTTTAATGTGGGTACTGATATGGGCTTTTTCAACAATAGAGTTTTATTGGATGTAGAATATTACTACAACCTCACCGACAACCTATTATTCAACGGTAGAATTGCTCCTTCCACAGGTTATAATAATGTGAAGCAAAACATCGGTGCGGTGGCCAATCAAGGATTAGAATTCTCCTTAAATACCGTCAATGTAAGAACAAAACATTTCCAATGGTCTACCAACTTCAACATTTCATTTAATAGAAGTGAAGTCAAAAAGTTATCCTATGGAGAAGATTTCAGATTGTATGATCCCAATGTAGGAGGAATGTTCTCTGGAGAGTTGTATTACGGTCTTTTTGTAGGTCAGCCAATGACGCAGATGTACGGTTACAGATACGATGGAATGTATCAGGTAGATGATTTTATAAAAAGTGCTGACGGAAGTTTGACCCTGAAAGAAGGTGTACCGGAATTCATTTCTCAAACGGGAGAAGTAAGACCTGGGCATCCAAAATACCGTGATTTGAATGGAGACGGACGCATAGATGAAAACGACAAAGAAATCATCGGTGACCCGAACCCAGAGTATTACGGTGGTTTTACCAACACTTTCACTTTCAAAAATTGGGATTTAAGCATCTTATTGACATGGTCAGTAGGTCAAGACGTTTTCAATGGCAACAATGCTGATTTTGGTGTAGTAGGAAGCCAAAGAGGTCGTAATTACTTGGAGCAAGTGTCCAATAGGTGGTCGTATGACAACCCAACTTCAGAGGGCGTTTGGGCAGTACCAGGTCCTGGATTGGAATACTCTTACCACCAAGTTTACGGAGGACATCAAATGAGCGATTACTTCATAGAAGACGCCTCTTTCTTAAGAATTAAAAATATTACGCTAGGCTATAAAGTCAATAAGCAGTTTTTGAAGAAACTGAAAATCAAATCCTTCAGAGTATATGGATCAGTGGACAACCTTTGGGTATTTACAAACTACTCAGGTTATGATCCAGAGGTTTCTGTAAGAAGTCAAGCCATGTATAGAGGCATTGATTATTCTTCTTATCCAGCTTCCCAATCAGCCGTCCTTGGTCTTCAAGTATCCTTCTAACTGACAGAGAAATGAAAAGATTTAATTACATATTATTCATCATTATCGCTACACTAAGTGCATGTTCGTTTTTGGATTTAGAACCCAAAGATGAACTGACTAGAGATAATTTTTACAAAAACGACAGAGAAGTAACCTTAGCTTTGTCGGGAGTCTATGCACAGTTGCGTACCCTATATGCTGAAGATTTTTCGGTTTGGTTAAATGTGGGAACGGACGAGATGCTTTACAGAAGAGCCACATTTGGAAAAGAATTAAGCCGAATGTCATACAATGAATCTGATATAGATTTGGCGAGAATCTGGAAAAATAGCTACACGGCTATCAATATTGCCAATGACTTTATTGGGTCGTTGTCTGCATTGGATACCATCCCCAATTTAAAGAGAACAGACCACGACTTAATGTTGGGAGAGGCTTTGACGCTAAGAGCCATGTTCTATTTCAATATGGTAAGAATGTGGGAGCATATTCCATTACGTTTGGATCATTTCACCGACCTCAACGGCAACTTAGACGGTTTGAATATGCCCAATGTACCAGCCAATAAAATTTATAATCAGATTGTAGCAGACTTGGAAGCCTCATTGGAATTGATGAATGAGCGTCCAAAGCAATACGGAAGAGTTTCAAAGCAAATTGCTCACGGTATTTTGGCAAGAGTATTCTTAAACATGGCAGGGGCGAGAGTGCAAGGAGGTGATTTTGGAAAGAATTACTGTTTGAATAAAGTAGTAGAGCACACCAATGCCGTGGTAAACTATGGTTATCATACGCTCTTACCAGAATATGAAGAGGTTTTCTTGAATGAAATCAAAGGCATCAGAAATGATGTGGAAGTGATGTGGGAAGTAGATTTTACAGTTTCTGACAGTAGAAATTTAGGCGGAAGAATCGGTAATTTCAATGGAGTACAAATCAGCTTCACTTCAGGTAATCAACCTTTCGCAACGGCCAACAGTTACATTGCCCCAACCATGCACAATGCTTTGTATAGCAATACAGATACTAGAAAAGCATGGAATTGTGCCAATTTTAGCTTCAACAATGACGGAGATTTTTACTTTCCTGTTTTCACTAAAAATGAATTAAGATGGTACCCTGGGAAATGGAGAAGATTGGATTTGGGAAGAGATTCCAACGGAGAATTAGATGACACTGCCGAAAGCTTAGAAATGGGCGTCATCAACAAAGATAGAACTTCAATTAATTTCCCATTGTTGCGTTACAGCGATGTTTTATTGATGAGAGCAGAAGCATTGTATCTTTTACAAGGAGAAAACGAACAGTCCAATCAGGACATTGAATTGGTAAGAAATAGAGCGAATGCAGGAACCTTGGAAGAAGGGCTAATGCAAGTGGACGGCAACTATATGAAGCTGATCCAAGAAGAACGCCGAAGAGAACTTTGCTACGAAGGTCACCGAAGATTTGACTTGGTACGTTGGGGAATCCTATTGGAAACCATGAAAGATTTGAGTGAAAACATCAGAGCGAATCCAAGTTTCAGAGAAGCACATGAAATCCAATTGGTAGCACCAGGAGAAAGAGTGGAAGAGAAGCATGTGGTGTTTCCGATTCCTTCGGATGAATTGCAGATCAATGTGAATATTAAACAACACAACCTTTGGTAAACGGAACTGACATGAAAAAATTACTATTAAATATAATGGCAATGTTGAGTTGTACGGCATGTTTGACAGAGCATAATGTAGACTTCACGTTACCGGCAGAAGCTCCTCAAACTTTATTATATCATGAAAATGATGTGGTAAAACCGTTCACTGTCTCTTTTGAAGGTGTAGTACCAGAAACTATGGCGGAAGGAGCATTGAACTATGATATCTCCAAAGTGGCATGGATTCAAGCATCAGATACTACGGTGGTGGAAGACAGTATCAACCCTTTTACCATCAATACAGAAACGGGTGTGATCCAATACACTCCTCATGACTCCACAAAGTTGGGGGCTTATTTGATCGATGTGATCCTTAATAATGAAGTGGGGGCTACAGAATTTACGCAAGCTTACAGAACGCTTTTAGAAGACTGGAGGCCCGTTGTGAGTATTGATACAGAAGACAGCAATATCGAATTACTAATTGATAATACAGGTCAACCACTTTCTTCTGTTGTTTTGGGAGCAACTGTTGAGGTGGAAAAAACAGAAATGTCAGAGGTGAAGATCGATATTACGCCAGCCCTTCCAGAGGGAACGCAACTATTATTACATGCTTCGGGGTATTTGTATTTTACAGGAGTAGTTGAAAATACAAGCTATAAAGTGGTGCTATCGGCAGAAAATGAATATGGAGCTTCTCAAGAAAACCCTATATTGTATTTACATACTAAAGTAGTTTCATCGGTAGAGCGACCATTGTTTGAAATGGCAATTACTTCCAATTATAAGCCAGAAGGATTAAGTGAGTTTGAGTTTGAAAACATGTTCTTCAAACAGATTTCAGGACCAGAAATTACAGCTCCTACCACTTGGTGGAATATCAACCGAGAAAAGAAAAACCATCCGGATCAAAGTAGAAATGAAAACTTTATCACAAGGTGCTATGCAAGAACGGTTGAATCCAACTCTCAAGCAGAACACATCATGGTACCTCTGGCTTCTTTTGATGCAGAAAACCTACAAGCTATCATGACCGAAACAGGTGTCATCTTTAATGCGGGCGTTGATATTACAGGTGAGCAAAGAATTGAAATCAGAGTAGTAGGTGAAACAGAATACAATGAAGCCATCATTAATAATGATGTGGCTTCAAGAATAGATAATTGGCCATTGGTTTACACGACAGCTCAGCATGAAAGAACAGAAAAAGGCTGGTTCTTCGTCCATCATAATGCAGATGAAGGCGTACAAATCAATGACACAAAACTGAAAGTAGTAGTCCTTTATAGACACATGGGTGATAGCAACAGTGGCTATATGGGATTGGATCAATTGAAAGTTTCCGGCAGGTATTTACTCTTTGATTAGGGGTATGTTTCAAGTGTTAAGCGATAGCGTCACTTGGAACTGTACATTGGCGAAGTCTCCCGACTTCGAAAGACAATTTTGGCCTTTTGGTTAGAAGTCAGGAGACTTCTGATGATCTGTAGGACACGAATGACGCTTTCGCTAAACATTCGCGCCAGGGGACTTTCTACTCAATTTGTTTGGTAGTGCTCCCCCGGCCTTGAAGGAAAAAGCGTTAAGAATTTCATGTATTGAGCCGTTAAAAATGATTTTGTTGTTTGAGCTTTAGCGAGTTTAAAATCATTTAGGCGAGAGGAATGGAATTTAGCTTTTGCCTTCTAAGCCTTGAATTTTTTGCTTCGTTTTTGTTTCAAGACAAAAATGAAGAAGAAGGAAGTTTGAAAGTAGGATGTAGAAAGCTTGTAAAAAGATTAATGGATAGCTGTCGATATTTTAGAAGTGGCTTCACACGAACCATATTCTCAAACATTGACAGAAGAAATGAAAGAATAATGAAAAAGTTACATCGAAATATCATTACAATCATCGCTTTTATTTTGGCGACCCCGCTGATGCTTTCAGCGGAAGTACGTCCCAATGAAGTAGTGATTGGACTCGACGACACCATTCAACAACAACTGTTGAACTTGGAAAGTATTCCCTATTGGAAAGACAGCACACGCTTGATCTCCTATGAGGAACTACTGGTCAGGAATCCGAAATTCGATGTAACGGATCATTATTCAAAAGCCGATTATGACAATGAAGCCAACTATTGGTTGAAGTTTAAAGTCAATATTGATCACAACAGCGCAAAGCATTGGCTCATTGAAATCTACGATCAGAAAATTCAAGAGATCTTCGTTTTCTTGCCATTACTGGACGGTACACTGAAAAAGGAAATTATGGGAGCCTCTCATCCTTATGCCAAAAGAATGTATGACCATAAAAACTTTGTGATTCCCTTGACGCATGATATTGATTTTTCAAAACCGATTTACGTCAAAGTCAATAGTAACAAGAAAGTGGACCTTCATATGAATTTCAGAAGCATCAATAGATTTGTGCAGTATTCTACCAAAGAATATTTATGGTTCGGTTTGCAGTATGGAGCGTTTATCATCATGGCCATCTATTCTCTTTTGCTTTGGACGAGTATCAGAGATTTCAAATACATTGCGTATATCGGTCATATCGTGGTGGTGTGTTTGTATAGTATGACCAATGACGGTGTGGCTTTCCAGTTTTTATGGCCCAAAACGCCAGCCATCAATACCTTTATCAATGCCTTTCTGAGTTTTGCAGTATCTCTGACAGTGACCAATTTTATCAGAGAAGTCGTCGATAAAAAGTACTTGACAAGGTCTTATCATATTGCCATCAATGTACTTTTCGGCATTCAGTTTCTGGTATTGGTTTTGACTATAATGGGCGAGGTTCCCTCAGAAGGAAGACTCTCGTTGGTGATTACCTTGCCCGTTTTACTTTTCGGGTTGACCAGTATCTACCGCAAATCCACTATGTCACCTTATTATATCATAGGCATCAGTTTCCTTTTGATAGGATGTATTGTTTGGTATTTGAAATGGTACGGTATCATCCCTCATAACTTCTTCACCTTTTATGGCTTCAGAATGTCAGTTATTGCTGAAATGCTCGCCTTCTCTTTCGCCCTTTATGACACGTTACGTCTTTTGAAAGAAAGCGAACACCAAGCACAACGTAAGCTATTGAATCAGCAAAGAATAACGGAGTTGATGCACGAACAGGTGATTGAAGAACAGAAAAAGAACATTGAGTTGAGTAATAAAGTCAATGAAGAATTGGAGCAAAAAGTGAAGGAAAGAACGGAGGAACTGCAGAAAAGAGAAATTCAGTTGGAGGAGTTGAATCAACAGCTTTCACAAAGAGCAGAGAAGCTGGGCAAAACCAATTATAAGCTCGATGTCACGAATTACAACCTGAAAGATGAAATCAAGAAAGTCATAGAAAAGCGTTTTATCAATTCAGTAGTAACGATTACAGAGTTCCAAGATCTTTTCCCCGATGCTACAGCATGTAAGCGTTATTTGGCCAAGCAAAAGTGGAGTAATGGTTTTAAATGTAAGCAGTGTGGCAATTGTTCAGGTTCTAAAACAGGACAGACGTTTACGATGCGTTGTACAAAATGCGGTTACGTGGATTCAGTCACAAGCAATACCGTTTTTCATGGCGTTAAGTTTGATCTGACCAAAGCCTTTTACCTTTCCTACATCACACTTTATCAACCTGACGCCTACCGCAATATTGAGTTGAGTGAGATGTTGAATATGTCGAGAAATACGATCTCAAAATTCAAAACCAAAGTGAAGGAAGCGAAAGAGAACAAATTACTCATTCCGAATTTTACAATAGAAGAAAATAACACGATTGAAATAGAAGATAAAAAGCAAGCCTAATGAAAGAGGTACTTATAAAAATACTATGGTTTTTGATGCTAACAGGAAGTACTTCCTTAGCACAAAATCGCCCCAATTTTTTAATCATTGTTGCCGATGATTTGGGGTATGCAGATGTGGGGTATCATCATTTAAGCAAGGATATTCCTACAGAAAACATTGATAAACTAGCGGAAAAGGGCGTTGTGTTCAAAAATAGCTACGTCACCGCTCCCGTTTGTGGCCCTTCACGCGCTGCGCTAATGACGGGAAGTTATCAGCAGAGATTTGGTTTCAAAGACAATCCAGGTCCTTTCCGTCCTTCTCCAGAGGTTGTGCCGGGTATTTCGGATCAATTCCCTACCATCGCTGAAAAATTACAGGAGAATGGATATGCGACTGTAGCCATCGGAAAGTGGCATTTGGGAGGTCAAGAGGATAGAAACTACTTACCGTTTCAAAAAGGATTTGATCATTATTACGGCTTTTTAGGTGGTGCTTCTTCCTATTATTTTGAGGACGAATGTTCTCAGTTTTTTATGGAAGATGATCAGCCTATCAAAACCCCAAAGACCTATCTGACGGATTTATTCGGTCAAAAGGCCATAGATTATATTGATGCTCACGATCAAAAACAACCTTTCTTGATGTACTGGGCTCCTAATGCTGTTCATACGCCATTGGAAGCACCAACAGAAGTATTGACAAAGTTTGATCACATCAAAGATCCTAACCGAAAAAAGCTCGTGGCCATGCAGTATGTCATGGATCAGAACATCGGTAAAATCATCAAAAAACTAAAAGAAAAAGGGATTTATGACAATACAGTAATTGTTTTTATCTCTGATAATGGAGGGAAACCGGGAGACAATTATTCTTTGAATTTACCATTGAATGGTGAAAAGGGAACATTGTATGAAGGTGGAATCAAAACCCCTTGCTTGATGCACTTTCCAGCTCAATTACCGAGCGGGAAAACCTATGATCCTATGGTATCAAGCATGGACATCTACCCCACATTATTATCATTTGCGGGCATTCCTCTTCCGAAACATATTGATGGTGTCAATTTAATTCCATTTGTCACCACGGATAAAAAACAACCCCATCAACAATTGTTTTGGAAGAATGCCAACAAATGGTGCATTCGTCATGGAGATTGGAAACTATTTTATGATAAAAAAGCCAAAAAGGAAAGGCTGTATCATATCAGTGTAGATCCTTATGAAAAGGAAGATTTGTATGAAAAATACCCCGATAAGGTAAAAGACCTTAAAGAAATTTATGCACAATGGGATCAAAACAATTCGAAAATTGCTTGGGGTTGGAATCCTTCAGCAGTGGGCAAATACAAAGTGCATAATCAGTTTACTTTTGAAGAAATCATCCCTGAGCGTTTTGAAAGTAAGCACTTCCAGCAAGTAGAAGTCATTCAAAACTCCAAAAAACAGGGGTTGAACCAAAGCGAACATGTGTTAGTACTGGAAGATGGGGAACCTTCATCAAAAATCCGTGTTTCACATGCTCCAATGTCTCCTAGAGAATTAGGATACTGCCATCTGAAAATCTATGCTAAAAAAGCAACGGAAGTGGAAGTGCATTTGAAACTAGGGGATGAAATGGAATTCAATCAGCAAGTCCAAACGTATACGACAACAGGAGAGTGGCAGGATTTAGTCTTTGACTATTCCAAATTCAAAGGAAAAGTGAAAGGATTGGAAATTGTCTTCAAAGGAAAGAATTCAAAAATCTATGTAGACGATATTTGGTGGAATAAAAACCCCGAACCTATCACCGTCAATGATGCTTCAAAAGTAGAGCAAATCCAACTTTTCACCAGTATCAAAGACAAAAACAAAAAAGTACTGACATGGAAACCTATCCCGAATGTAGACGCTTATTTGGTACGACATAAAGGGACGCTCATTCTAACAACAATTAATAATTATGTCAAGATTGATAAAGGTATTCCATTACGAGAGATTAAAGTGACAGCACGATCTGATCATAAGCTTTGAAAAGTTCTTCTGTTTCAAGTGTTTAAGCGACAGCGTCACTTGGAACTGAATATTGGCGAAGTCTCCCGACTTCGAACCACAAACCAATACATTTCGAAGTCAGGAGACAATATAGAATCACAAGTAACGGCTTAACACTTGCGACATTAAAATAGAATAAAGAGACATTCAATAATAATATCATGAAAAGCATCATCAATTTTAGTTTTTACCTATTAGTAAGCATTTTTTCCAGTGCATTATTCGCACAAAGTTCCACACCGAACATCCTATTAATCACAGCCGATGACATGGACTTCAATTCCATCGGTGCCAATGGAAGTAAAGTAGAAGACATCACACCAAACATTGACAAACTCGCCTCACAAGGCATTCGATTTACAAATGCCCACGTTACAGTAGCCGTTTGTATGCCATCAAGAGGAGTAATTGGAACGGGCTGTTACCCGAATAACAGTGGTATGACAGGCTTTTTCCCTTCAAAACCGGAAGTACCTACATTAGCAGAGGAATTGAAAAAACAGAAGAACTATAAAACGGGTATCCTCGGAAAAGTAAAACACTCTACACCGAAAAAAGTAGATAAATACGTGTGGGAATATGCCTATGATTCCAAAGAATTAGGGTCAGGAAGATCACCGAAACTTTATAAATCACGTTTCAAAACATTCTTAGAACAGGCAAAATCAGAAAACAGACCCTTCTTTATGATGGCCAACTCTCATGACCCTCACCGTCCGTTTTTCGTGGATAGCCCCAACTATGAAAGAAATGGCAGACAAAGACCATCAAGAATCTACACTCCTGATGAAGTGGAAGTGCCAGGTTTCTTAACAGATATGCCAGAAATAAGACAAGAATTAGCGAACTATTTCAGTTCAGTAAAAAGATGTGACGATACGGTAGGGGCATTATTAGAAGCACTTTCAGAAGCAGGTTTAGCGGATAACACTATCATTATTTTCTTATCGGATAACGGTATGGCCTTCCCATTTGCCAAGTCCAACGTGTATTTACAATCTACAAGAACGCCATTTATGGTCAAGTGGCCGAACCATATTCCGGCAGGGCAAGTGAATGAAAAAGACATGGTTTCTATGGTCGACTTAATGCCCACACTTTTAGAAGCGACAGGCCTTGAGATACCGGCAACATTAGATGGAAGAAGTTTCTTACCCATCTTAAAAGGAAAGAAACAAAAAGACAGAGATATGATCTACACGCATTACAACGAAACATCAGGTAGCAAAGCCTTTCCAATGCGTGCCGTACAAACACACGATTACTTGTACATCTTCTCACCATGGGCCGTAGGAGGTAGACAATACAAAACGTCATCGATCAACGGAAAAACGTTTACAGCCATGAAAACGGAAGCGGAAACCAACCCTGAAATGAAAGAGCGTGTAGATTTCTGCCTTTTCAGAACTGTTTCAGAATTCTATGATTTAAAAAATGATCCGAACGGTTTAAATAATGTGATCAACTCTCCAAAATACGCAAAGCAACAAGCAGAGTTTGAAAAAGCCATGTTGGAATACATGCAAAAAACAGAGGATCCTATGTTGGACATGTACAATCACAAAGAGGATGAGCAATACTTGATCTCTGCCACTCAAAAGCACCAAGAGTACGTCAATGAATTGAACCGTATTCGCAGAGCGGAAAAAAGAAAAGCAAGAGCAGAAGCTGGTGAAACAGGTAAGAAGAAAAAGAAAAAACAAGCACATTAATCGCCTCTAATAGCATCAATTTCCAAGGTTGAGCAAAAAAATAAAAAATTTTCAATAATTCGATAGGGGTTTCAATAGTGAAATACACTTCTGTAGATGAAAAGGTAGTTAAGTAAAGTAATTTATCTTAGTAAATCAATCGTAGTGTAGTGATAGAGGTGATGTTCTGCATCACCTTTATTTTTTTGTTCTATTTAGTTAAAATAAATAGTTAAGTTAGTTAATTACATTAAATAGAAGAGGGGCTTTTATTTGTTTAAATTTTCAAGCTTTTTTATTAAGTTGGTGTTTTCTTCTCTAAGAGTTTGATTATCGTCTCTTAACTTACTATTACTGATTCCTTGATAAACATTCCAAACTAATGATAAGCCTGCAATACTAACCCCTATCCATTTTACGTAGTCAGTTTTAGGTTCTAGTGATTTCCTATAGGCGAACCAATCTTTATGATTATTTGCTATTTCTAATCCTACTTCAGATAATTTAATTGCGTGATCAGTATGTTTTTCAAATGGTGAAGATTTTATTAAGAGGTATCTAATTTTTTGAAATTTGTCTTCTCCCCACTCCAGTCCACTTAAAAATGAAAATTCTTTAAACATTAAGTATGGCTTTTGTGCTAATTTCAATTCTTGGATTGCTTTGTTTATAATTTCGTTTTCTGTCATGATATTTTTAAAAATGGTGATGATAATGTTTCGTGATGTGGTTCGTGAGATGCAAAGCATTGCGTCTCTACAGAGAGGTATTCTTTCATTTCAACGAATTGAATGTAAATCCACAATGCCTTGTGGCTTACGTACCACCAGTACTGAACCAAGTGTGACGTATACATGCTTTTAACTTGTTATTTATTTTTCATATTTGTGTAGAGTTTTATTCCTTTTTCACCTATTCTGTTTGTAATTAGATTCTCGATTTTTTTATAATGAACTCTATCGTAAGTTATCACTTCATTAGGGTACCTTTCTAGCTTCAACTTTGATTTAGACCATTTAGTAATTTTATAAGTCTTAATATCTGTGCTATCATAAAACCAAAAGTTTGATAAATGAATAGTACCGTTTACCTCTCTTATATCTTTAGAAATTTTTATTTGAATAGGTTCATAGCCGATCGATTGGATCAGTAAAACTTTATCATTTTTAGTGTTGCCGATCGTAAATTTTGCTTCTCCACTTTCATTAGTAACAACACCAATTTTTTCGTTTTTGCAAGAGACATTAGTACCTGGTAATCGGTGGTCACTTTCGAATTCTTTGATCATCAAATTAATTTGTAAACTATCTCCTGATCCTTCTATCATTTCAACATCATTTAGAGTATTGTATGTACAATTCATAAACTGAAGTTGTAGTGAATCATCCTCTGTAATTTTATACTTTCCCTTCCCGAACCCAATACCAGTACAATTAAAAAATACATAATTAAAAGTATTGTCTTCTTGAAATTCAAAAATACCTGATTCAAAACTGATATCTTTTTTTGTTGTAAAATAGGTTCCAAAATGATGTTTTTGGCCATAGGTACATAGACTTACGCAGGTCAATATGAGTGTAAGAAGAGTTTTCATATTTCTATTATGCTTTCTAGATATAGTTTTTCGTCAAATAAGCTGATAATACTAAACCAAATACAAAGGGTTGAAAATCTACAATAATATGATAGATACTGAATAAGTAGATTATGCTATAAAAAATCACTATAAGCTCACTTGAAATCATAATAAAAGTGATCACATAATACCAATTTTTAAAATTTTTATTTAGTAGTAAAAGGCAGATTAAAATATTAATAATTAACAATATTCCTCCTATCAGATAGGTTGCTCTCCAATCTAAGTGATCAATATAGTTTTGATCCAAGATCATGGAAACAATATTTGCAAGAATAACAACTCCATACATATCTGGAATTTGAGAATTATAATTTAATGGCGACCTAAATTTATCTTCAAGATCTTCGGAATGAGGTGCTCCTATAAATCCAAGGAGAACAACTTTTCCTTCTAAAAAATTAAATAAGAAGTCTTCGTCCTTCAAAATTTCAGAATACTCTACTTTCGGGTAAATTTCAATATTTCCTTTGAAAAAAATAGTTTCAATACTGTCTTTACGAGATAAAAATTGGGATGCTAAATCATGATTATATAATTCTGCCAATTTTATGGCAAAATGAAGTTCTTTCCTATTGGTATCCAAATCTATATACTTCACCATTTTTCGAACAACTTCATTTTGATCATTATCATAATGGAAGTGTGTAAAACCATGATCCGTATTTTGGGTAAATGGCTTATCAGATAATTCAAGTTGTAGATTGTTTTTTTCATCATTAACTACGCTACTTGGAAGAATAACTTTAGTATGCATATTATTCAGAGCATGATAAAGAATTTTGTCTTCATGTGAGTTTGAGTAACTCGAATTGCCCATAAAAGTGGCGTTGATACCTATTACTGCGGGTTGATACTGATCTAGTTTTGTAAGTAGCTTTCCAATTTCTCCTCTTGAGGCCTTTCCGATATTGACTAAGACAATATCCTTATCTATAACTTTATCATTTCTAATTTGGTAATAGATATCAGTAACTTTAAAATCCGGATTGAAAATTTTTGTGATGAAAGAAAGTATGTTTGTAGTAAAACAAGAAATTGCAATGATTAGAATAAGAGTACGCTTTATAATTTTTGCCATCAATATTTAGTTCATTTTAGTTGGTATTGAAATCAATTTAATTCAATAATTACTCCTTTATCAGAGCTTAACGTCATTAAATAACAATTAGAGGTTACACAATTTGCTTGACTAAATTTATAATCAGATGGTATTGCATATTTTAAAAGAGTTTTTTATCTAAAAAAATACTCCCAACCACTCTTTAGTTTGCTTTTAGATCGTTGAGAGACAGTTTCAATTTACATTCTAATGTATTACGAAACAAGGATTGATTTCGGTAGGGATGAGGAAATGAATATTGGTTTCAAGACTGTTTTTGAGACGTAAAGTAATTACGTTTCTACTTTGGAACGGAGGAGTTAAATTAAAATGATGTTGTAGTTAAATACAAAGTCAGTTTTTGGACTGCACCTTATCATATTCCCAAGAATCACCCTAAATCGCTGATTTATTGGTTTTTATGAAAATTATACGAAAAGATAATTTTTTCCCTTCAAAATGAGTGATTTGTGTTAGAAAATACCCAAAATTTAAGGTAAACTTTAAGATGTAATAGTATAAATAGAAGTCTAAAGTTGTTGAAAACGTTTCACGTGAAACAATTTATTGTATTATTTAAAGAAATGGAATAAGCTGATTATTAGTTGCTAATGTGAAATCAAGGGGGTATGTGGTAAGAACAGTCGTTTCAAAAAACACAAATTTACCTTAACTTGATGTTTTAAAATTGGGGTAGAATAATAAGAGAGGGTGATATTGAAATAAAAGAAAAGATGGATAACAAAATACTAATTATAGATATAGAAACAACAGGTTTCCTCAATCAAGGTGGGCATATTGCAGAGATTGGAATGGTGGAGCTGGATTTGAGAAACGGAGACAAACAAATCGTTTTTGATAAAGTGTGTCATGAGAAAGGTATGACACTGGAAAGCGTTGAAAATAGCTGGATTGTGAGTAATGGCTATATGACTGTTGATGAAATTCGATACAGTAAAAACCTGGAACACTTAAGAGAAGAAGTACAATCAATCATTAGTACCTATACTTTGGGAGCAACGGCATTTAACCGTTCTTTCGACTTTGATTTCTTAGAGAGTAGAAACTTTTCTTTTCCCAAAAAATTAGATTGCCCTATGCAGTTATCTACTGATATCTGTAAGGTTTCATGGAACAAATATTACAAAAAATGGAAGTGGCCCAAAGTAGAAGAAGCCTATGATTTTTTCTTTCCTGATAATGATTATACCGAAATCCACCGCGGAGCCGACGATGCTTTTCATGAGGCCGATATTGTGATGGAGCTGTATAGGAGAGGGGTTTTGAAAGTATAAATACCTTGATACTGGAAGTTTGGAAGTGGGCGAAATTATAGTATCTCGTAGTGTATTATGATTTTATACTTTCCGAAGTTTAGTTTCTAGAATTGAACTCAATATTGAGGTCATTGTTCCCCTCATAACCTAACCTTGAATTATGAGGGGACTTATGTTCTTTTTATTCAAATACGTTTTTTAATTTTTTAGCCTCTCTTTCCATTGATTTTTGATAATCCTGTTCTAACTCTTCTTCGGTCATAAGATCTTTCATGATACCCCCAATCTGAGCCTGATAAGATTTTTGTAGAACAATCCTTTCCGGTTCAATCAAGTCAAGATACATTTTCAACTCTTATATCATTTTGAGCATATGACCACTGAGAGACTAAAAAAAGAGGAAAAGGTAAAGAATAAAACTTCATTTTTATTTGTTTACTTCTGTTTTGTGAAAGATCTGTTTGCCACAAATGAAGTTACATCCTTTTTGGTTTTTTGAAAAAGGTGAGCAAGTAATCTGCTCATTTTTATATCGCAAGTGTTAAGCCGGTAGGCGTCACTTGTGATGATACATTGGCGAAGTCTCCCGACTTCGAAATGAATGAGAATGTGATATATATATATATTCGAAGTAGGGAGACAATAAATAGTTCCAAGTGACGCTAACGCTTAACACTTGAAACATGGTAAGTAACTTTACTTTAATATTCCTTGGTCTTTTAACTTTTCTATTAAACCATCGCATTGGTTTCTCGTCAATCCATAGACGTGAAAAAACGAGTCAGGCCCATCTAATGTTCTACCTTTGACGGCAATTAGTTCGTCATTTTTCCACCATGTAGAATATTCGTCAGAGCACTCTGGTATTGTTTGAAATTTATCATTCATTATTTTCATCAAACCTTCTATATTCTTGATGGTAAAATAGTAGGGATTTGAAGGCCAATTATAAATTTCATTTTTTAAAGCATATTCTTCAAGCATTTTTTCGAATGAATTATGCAGAATATTTGGTAAACCATTATTATCTAATGTACAGATTTCACCTCTTTCGGTAATAAAAAAGGTGAATTGAGCCGTCATATGTTCGCCGCAAATTTCTATAAACTTATCCCCAATTTTTTCTAAATCTAGAGACTCATTATTTATGATTTGATCTCTAGAAAATAGAGATACAGAAAACGAGCTTAATGGTTGATCTTGAATCGTTAGTTTATATCCTGAATAAAGCGTTTGATATTTTAGAAACTCTTCAAAATGACGGATATTCTGTTTTTCCAAATATACTTTTGTTTGATCCTCATTTGAGGTCCACTCTAAGTTTCTATCTAAAGATTGAAGATACTTCGTCGCTCGTGTTGATAGGCCCATATTTTTATTTTATTAAATTACACTACATTAAATCGTTTCACAATAGTCCAGAAATCCTAACAGGTACACCAAAGTCACTCGCCTATTTCAATAATTTTGCTTGTTGTTTTTAGTCTGCTGTAAGTGATGAATGAAGATAATTAAATACTTTTGAAAATGATGAAAGTGATTCAGGTAAAAAAAATGGATACCCTGTAGTGAAAAGGATATCCATTTTTTATGACGAAATGAATTGCTTAGAATTCAATACCTAAAATGGTAATGTCATCTCTTTGTTCAGTTTGACCTTGATACTCTTTCATGCTATCGATTAGAGCATTATGCTGATAAGTCAATGACTGTCCTACGGTTTGTTCAAGAAGAGCAGTTAATTGGATAGAACCAAATTTCTTTCTCTCGTTGTTACATTGATCAATGTAGCCGTCTGTCATCAAGAAGACTCTATCGCCTTTTTCGATGGATCTTGTATGAACATCAAAGCTCTTTTCTACTTTCTTTTTACGGATACCTCCAATCGCAATGCGGTTACCATTGATTTTCTCTAGCTGACCTTTTTCTCTATTAAAATAGAAAATAAAGCTTTTTGCTCCTGAGAAATGCAATTTGCTCTTTCCATCAACGAATGGATCAATACGCATTACAGATAAATCCATACCGTCTTTGTTGTTTGATTTTTCTTGTTTTAAGGCCGACTTAATACCTAAATCCAACTCTTTTAAAATCAAATCCGGTTCGTGAATATTGTTTTCGTTGACAATTTTTGAAAGCAAATTGGTACCGATCATCGACATTAATGCCCCTGGTACGCCGTGTCCTGTACAATCCACACAAGCTACAAATAATGTGTCTCCTGCTTTTTTACTGATCCAATAGAAATCGCCTGATACGATATCTTTGGGTTGGTAAATTGCGAAGAAGTCACTGAAATTAGAATAAATAAGGTCTTTTTCCGGTAAGATGGCTTGTTGCATTGTTTCCGCATAACGAATACTATCCGTTACCTTTTTATTCTTTCTGGTGATATCTAAGTTGGCTGCCTGAACCTGTTCTATCAGTTTCGAAACCTCTTCATTTTTATCGTAAAGTGCTTGATTTCTTTCAGAGATAATCAAGTTTGTTTCAGACAAGTGATCTCTTTGAATTTCCAGTTCCTCTGCTTGTTGCTGTAACTCTTCTGCCTGTTGTTGAATTTCGTCTGCTTGTGTTTTAATCTCAAGCGTTCTTTCTTCTACTTTCTGTTCTAACTCTACTTGCTGTGCTTGAAGTTGTTTTACTCTCACTCTATACCCCAATGCCACCAATGCAATTAAACCAAGTAAAATAAGAAGTTGAACAATTGGACGCTCATACCAGAAAGGCAGTTTGATAATGGTCACTTTTGCAGAGTTTGTGCTCCACACTTGATCATTGTTACAAGAGATCACTTCGAACTGATATTCACCAGGAGGAATATTGGTATAAAATGCTTTTCTAGACGAACGGTTATCAATCCACTCCTCATCATAACCTGTCAACTTGTATTTGAAGGCTACTATATCAGGAGCGATAAAACTTAAACCTGTAAATTTAATTTCAAGACGTTCATTTCCTGCAGGAATAGTCACCTCATTTGATTTCTTGAAATCTTGTTCTTCATTATTAATGTAGACCTCATTGATCAATACATTTGGAGGGAAGGGGTTCACGTATAAGTTTTCTGGGTTTACCACCACAATACCTCCTAACGTTGGAAACCAGATTTCGCCATTTTCTCTTTTTAATGAAACACCATTGGCAGTGGCATCATTTGACGCTAAACCATCATTGTGGTTGTATAATTTAATTGCTGTATTTTCTTTTTCTCCAGAACGAATAGCCAATAAATCACGCTTTGAAACGGTATAAATACCATTATTACAGGTCACCCAAAACGTTTGGTTTTTGTCTTCTACTAAATCAAAAACTGTAGTGGTATTACCAATTACTTTGTTGCCAAATTCAAAAACGCTACCGTCTTTATAGCAGTAAATACCATTGTTTGTTCCGTACCAAATCGTTCCTTCTTTATCCTCGTAAACTTTAAATACAATCTGATTTTTCAAATTATTCTTTTGCATAAAGTTTTCAAACTTCCCTTCTTTATAGGTTGTTATCCCTTCACGAGTACATATCCACAATTGGTGTTGACTGTCTTCGTACATCGACAAAATAAAATTGTCAATCAGACCATCTTTCATAAAGAATTTTTCAATGGAACCATCTGGGTGAATCACATTTAAGCCATTGGCTGTACCAACCCAAATATTATTTTGATGGTCTTCCAACACTTGACGAGCATAATCATTCGATAAACCACTTGCCGTAGTAAGCACTCTGGTAGTATGCCCTTCATCAGTACTTTTGATTAATCCCTTTTTAGAACAAACCCACATCACACCTTTACTATCTACAAATGCATCTTTTACTACTGGAGTAATCAAGTGCTTGGTGATACGGTGCGTGAAGAAGTCTCCATCTTTATAAATACTAATTCCCTCATCAGTACCCACAATGAACTCGCCTTCATGATGTCCTTTTCTGATAGAATAGATCACATCATCAATTACTCCTTGTTCCTCTTGGTAAGTGATAAACTTTCCGCGATTTAATAGGTAAATACCCGAATGATAAGTGGATACCCAAATACTTCCCTCATGATCTTCCGTTATATCAAGCACAATATGCTTATCGATCTTATCATTTTTGACGATATGACTCATGTTGCCATCAAAAAACTTAGATAGCCCCGATTCTGTACCAATCCATAAGGCTCCAAACTGATCTTCGTAAAGTGCTGTAACATGTTTGTTTGGTAGTTGGTCTTGAAGCGAGAAAGGCTGTACTTTTTCATTTCTATCTATAAAAAACAATCCTTCTTTTGTACCCACCCAAAGCTGACCTGTAGGAGATTTAAAAACCGTATTGATCTGATTTGAGGTGAATTTTGAATTGCTCTTATTGAAGTGGATTAATTTATTATCCGCTATTCCATACAAGCCTTTTGTATTCGTACCCACCCAAAGTACATTATCCTTGCTTGAATAAATGGTTGAAATATGCGTATTCTGTAATTCTGGAGTTATACCTTCAGTGATAAATTTATTTTCGTGAGGAGCATAAAAGGCTAATCCATTAGATGTTCCTACCCAAATTTTACCCTCTTGATCTTTACTGATCGCTCCAATGATGTTACTTGGCAGCCCATCTTGTGTTTGGAAAGAACTCCAATTTCCATCGGTTTCCTTGCTCAAACCTCCTTGAGTACCGACCCATAAAGTATCTTTATCTTCAAGCATGGCTTGAAAAACTCTACCCTGTATCTCTTTGGTATTGGAAGGTGTGAAAAATGTCTTCTGCACCCCATCGAATTGTATTAGCCCATTGTACGTTCCAATCCAGATGTATTTATCATTAGTCTGTTGAACAAATAAAGCACCGTTGTTCGGAAACCCATCTTTGTCCGTATACACTTTCATGGTGTATTGAGAAAGTGACAATTGGGATGTATTCCTTAGTTGTGCTTTTAAAGAAGTGGATAAAACGAATAAAAGTAGAAAAATACTTACGATCCTATTTTTCATAAGGTAGCTAACAGAAGGTCAAAAAATGAAAGTTTAAAAGTATTTTCATCTATACAATAATGATGTCGATTTTCGTAATTCTTATTTTTATTGTACAGAATTAACATGTGTTTGGTATTTCTTATTATAAGGTTAACATCACCTGAATTGACATGTATTGTAAGTTGTTATCTGTCAATGTTTTATTTTTTTCATCTCCGATTTGCCTTATAATAATACTTTATGAATAAGTATTCATTATTTGATTCCAATGGCACAAATATTAAGTAAAAGCGTTATTTGTGTTCTACAGATCAGCAGAAACCTCCTGATTTATATATAAGTCGCTGAAAACTGAGTTTACAATGTGAAAGATTTGTATGATGGTTGTTTTTAGGAATTGAATTTACAGTCCAATTTATCGCCAAGGTCATAGATATCTTCCATCCTTGCCAAAGAAGCGATCCAATAATTAGGGATGGTTTCGCTTCCATAAAGTAGTCCTGCTAATCCACCTGTAATAGCAGCAGTGGTATCAGTATCGTGTCCAAAGTTGACCGCCTTTAAAACCGCTCTTTCAAATGAATCGGTTTTTAGGATACACCAAAAACTTGATTCTAAAGATTCAATCACGTATCCACCTGTCATTATGGTTTCTTCCGCTACATTATTGATATCATTTTGAATAATTCGACTAAAATGTACTCTCTCAGCTTCTTGAAAGTCGACTTGTTTCCAAAAGCTTTGCACCTCTTGCCTTGTCTCTTGATAGGCTTCTTGTTTTTCTAAACCTTCAACAATTTTTTCTGCAAATTTTAAGTAGATAAAGCAGCTCATAGCAGCTCGAATATGTCTATGAGTAAGTGCCGAATTATCCCAAATAAGCTCAAATTTCTCATGATCATTTTTGCCTTTTAATACCAAAATCAAAGGTAAAATCCTCATCAATGAACCATTACCATTGTCTTTTTCTTCAGCATTAAATTTTTGTTCGAAAAGTGCTTGATCGTTTCCTTTTCCCAGTATTTTTTCAAGTCGTGAAATAGCAATGGAGGTCGTCATTCCAATATCAAAAACATTGTTTCTGGCAGTCCAATACGATTCATTTTTCCATTTTATAAATTTTAGAGCCAGAGATTTTAGGTCATAACCTTCTACTAAAGTTTCCGCTAAGCAAAATGTCAATGAACTATCATCCGACCAAGTTCCAGGAGGCTGTTGATGTGTTTGGTACCCGATCATATCTTTGGCAGGGCTTTTTTTCATTTTATCTCTCGTTGAGAATTCATACGGCACACCCAATGCATCTCCAACTGCCACCCCTAATAGTAGATTTAGACCTATTGTTTTCATATTTATTTTATCTTAAATAATGTAATTTTTGCCATGAGTGATATAATTATGAGAATAATCAGAAATAGTTTGTTCTTAACATTGACTTATAACTATCCAATAGTTTCATAATCAATTATGATTGAATTTTTGAAATTATAGGTTTGCTAATATTGATACGTTTAATTTTTCCATTTTCGATCACTTGATATGTAAAGATTAATACTTTTAACTCTGTTGTATTAGGAATTATATTATAATCTTCGTCAACCTGCCATGATTTAGAAGAATCAGTAAGAACTATCTTTAAATCGTTCTTAACGACTGTACTTACTAGTGTTTGACCTTCTTCTCCAAACCATACATTCCCTAAAAGGTTAAGTGAGTCAATTTTATTTCCCTTATTATCTAGTGTTGTTAAGAGTGGAACTAATCCATTATCACCGATTGAATATTCGATTAAGCCAACTATACTATCATTTTTAAAAGCAATACCATAAGGAGCATAAGCCCAAGAATGTTTGTATTTTTCAAATAGGGCAGTGTCATAGTTTTTGGAAGCATCCATTTTTGAGTTAAGGTTAAAAGTCAGAGGTAGCTCTAGTTGATCAAGGCTTTCTAGATAATCAGAAAATCCCTTTTTTTCCTTAGTACAGGATACTATTGATATTGAAAAAAGTAAAATGACAAGATTTTTCATTCGATTAATGGTTAATTTTTATAGTCTGCACTCAATACATTGTAAACTAAATTATCATCAACTTTTGATTGACCTTTCTACATGTAATTATAGGATCTACTTTCAAACTTTCTTCTTCTTCATTTTTGTCTTAAAACAAAAACGAAGCAAAAAATTCAAGGCTTTGAAGTCAAAAGCTAAATTCCATTTCTCTCGCCTAAATGATTTTAAACTCGCTAAAGCTCAAACAAGAAAATCATTTTTAACGGCTCATTCCATGAAATTCTTCACGCTTTTCCCTTCAAGGCCGAGGAAAGTACTGCCAAACGAATTGGGTAGAATGCCACTGGCGCGAATGTTAAGCGTTAGCGGCATTCGTGTCCTTCAGATCATCAGAAATCTCCTGATTTCTAAATACTATTATTAACGATAATTTAGTTTACAATATACTCAATACATTGTAAATTAAATTATCGTCAACTTTTGATTGACCTTTCTACATGTAATTATAGGATCAACTTTCAAACTTCCTTCTTCTTCATTTTTGTCTTAAAACAAAAACGAAGCAAAAAATTCAAGGCTTTGAAGTCAAAAGCTAAATTCCATTTCTCTCGCCTAAATGATTTTAAACTCGCTAAAGCTCAAACAAGAAAATCATTTTTAACGGCTCATTCCATGAAATTCTTCACGCTTTTCCCTTCAAGGCCGAGGAAAGTACTGCCAAACGAATTGGGTAGAATGCCACTGGCGCGAATGTTAAGCGTTAGCGGCATTCGTGTCCTACAGATCAACAGAAATCTCCTGATTTCTAAAAATCATAAATATTCGAAAACTTAGTTTACAGTGTACTCAATGATTGTTTTACGGCTTAGTAATCCCCATTAGCATCAAAAAAATCATCACTAGAAAAATCTGATGATGAGTCAAAATTATTGAAATCAGTAGTGTAACTAGCATCAAAAATACTAGAAAAGGAATCAATGAGGTCAATGTTCATAAACAAAGGCGTTGACAATACTTCAAACAGTGTATCGAGTTCTAGGTCAGGCTCTATATCGACTACATTTTTTACTTCGAATCTCATATTAACATCAACTTTTTTTACTAATTCATTATTGAAGTTCTCAAGTAAGAAAATATTTGATCCAAGTTCCTTTATTATTTTGGATAGTTTTGTGTTGCACAAATCTTCAGATGCTAAAACCTCATTATGTTGGTATAACGTATTTTTGATCGTATTTCTTAAACTTCTGCCTTTTGAATTTAAAAAAAAGAGGTTAAAGTCTTTAACACATATAGCGTGATTAAAAATACCATATGATTTGAATTCTTTAATTAATTGCAACGCTTTATAACCTTGCCCATTACTACATAAGGGTAGTGCTTCTTTAATCAATTTTCTGAGCTGAATTCTTCTATTCTTTGATGTAAAGGATTGAATAAAAATATCTTGATGAGGCTTTTCAATATATTGATCAAAATTCTTTCCTCTTGTGATATAAATGAACAAACTTTCTCTTCTTCTTCTTGGATGAGGATATTTCCATTCCTGTTCTAACTCAAGGATTTCTTTGTAAAGCAGATCTAATAAAGCATACTTCATCAGATCAGTATTTTTTGATTTTATTGGTTTTAAAATCATATATGTTTGAGCAGGCGTAAGTTTTCGAAAATCCATAGAATATTGAATTACTTTAATGAATGCTACTTGTTTTACTTCAGTATAAGTTATATCTACCTATCAGTTTTTGCGATATAGAAAGTTACTTCAATCATGTTTACCTTTTAGTTTAACTTTACCCATAATTTAGGAAGCATAGAAGGTAACTCATCCATAGTCCAATCTTTCCCTTTCGTTGGGGGTGCACCAAAATCGTAATCCAATCCTAAATCAATCGCAGTATCTCTTGGGAAAGTTTCATCTTCTTCTTTTCCTGTTTTATTAGAGTAAGCTTCTGTTGAAACATACATTAATCCTTCCCAATGATAAATTCCTTTTTCTTCTACAAATTGAACTAAATAGTCGGGGTCCTTTAATATCTTAAAAAATGCATTTTTCCCAAGACCAATTAGCCAACTTCTAAAGTATAAGTAACTATCATCTGATACAAAGCCTTCAATAATTTTCTGAGCTGCTATAATTTTAAAGTCATCAGCTTGGATGATATATCTTCTAAAATCGAATTCAAATTTTTTGATTTCTTCTAATGAAAGTTTTTCTAGTTCTTCGACTATATATCTTTCTTTTAAAATTTCGTCATTATTAGAAACTTGGATGGCATTTTCAATTAACATCCAAAATTTATCATTTGTGATAGTATCCATGTAGTTTGATTATGTTATAAAAGTTTTTTGTTAAAGTGAATTGTACTTTACAGCCACAGTGTTATCAATTGATTTTTAAGATGATAAGAATTAAGAATAGTTTACTTATTCCATTAATATTTGCTTTTCAGAAGTACTTATAATTTTACTCAATTCAATTTTCATATGATAGCCTTTTTCTACGATACTTTGCCATTTTGTGTCTTTAAGTATTTCAGCTGCATTGTAATCATCATTATTAGGAGTATCATATTTGTCTAACTGATCATGCCATTTTTCAATTATTGAAAACTCTGTTTTCGTTATCCATTTATGCTGTAATTGATGCTCATATCGATTATCAATGGCTAAATCATCAAAATAACTACACATGAACTCAACGAATGACCAATGAGGGTTTGTATTTGTTTTATCAAGCCAAGACCTCTGCTGAAGCTCGAATGAAGTTAGTTCGTTGATACACGCTAACCATCTTTCTCTCCATTGTTTTTTCTGATTTTCATTCATAAAAGCGGTAGTTTTGGTTCGTTCTTAACTGCCATTTCATTATGGTATATTTTAGCCTTGAATTTCACAATAATCAATTGTTCCGTTGATGTTCGCTCTAACATTAATTGAGTGTCCCCAAAAAGCGTCTCCATCATTGAACCAAGCTTCAAATTCACCATCCTTATTTATTGTTATATTTTCTAAGGATATTCGTGAGAGAAAATCACTTTCTGTAATTGGCAATTCATTTTCGTCAATCCAACTTTCGTTTTTTAACGGTAGAAGTTCTTCCGATATCTTAGATTTCAATTTTCGTTCCCAGTCTATAGCATTATTACATATTTGAATAGCCGTGATTTCCAATTCCTGAATCTCGTCCACCTTACAAGATAAGCACAGATCAATTTCATTTTCATTCCATCGAAATTTTTTTTCAAACCAATCAACATTTCTGTTCAAAGTGAAAGTTCCAAGTTCTGAACTATCATATGTTACAGGGTTTAATCGGTTGGAGAGAATGTCGGTTAATTCTTCGTGCTTAAGGTTAGTGTTTAGAACAGATTGGAGGTTGATTTGATGATGCAATAACTCCTGATGACCACTAATTTTTACAATTGTAAGTGGTTCAAGCCCCTTAATTGTATGATCAATGGAAGGGATTTCTTTGAGAATTATAACTTCTTCTTCCATGAGTTCTTCATCATTCTTGATATACGCAACAAATTTAAAAGTCATCATACATTTGTCTCCGAATCGAATGTTTGAAACTCCATTCTCGTCTATTAAACCAATAAAGGTATCGTTGTCCGACTTAAAAAATATTGACTTGAGTTTTGAAAAAAAATTACTCATATGTTAATTCTTGGTGTGTAAATCTGTTATAGTGTAGATCACAATGACTATGCTAAAAGTACTCTAACCAAGTATCTTACTCAGTTTATCACTATTTATTGTTTTTTTATTTCGTAATATTCTAACCAATTCAATGCTTCCGGTAATCTATGTTTATTGAATTCTAAATGTATTACCCTTCTTCTTTTCCCATTTACTGTTCTATTCGAAGCGTGTAATGTTAAAGGTTTCATCAACATTGCTCCACCTTTTTTGACCGAGCAAATATATTCATCTTCTACTTTCCAATCATTTGAATCTAGTCGAATGATTCCTTTTAGGTGGGATTTTGGTATTACTTTTAACGCTCCATTTCCTTCATCTGTATCATCTAAATGAATTCGAATAGTAATAGTATCTTGTAGAACCTTGGTTGGTGGTTGAACACCGAATTGCTCTTTCTTAAAAGTCCAGTTGGTGTAATTATCCAAATCGACTTTCTGGTCAACAGATATACTCAAATCTTGATGATATGCCACAAACCAATTCGATTCACTGGGTTTATCAAAATAAATAGCTTTTGTAAGAAAGTATTCCGAATAAGATAAAGTTGAGATCAAGTCAATTAACTTGTCATTAAATAGTAACCCACCTAGTTCCGGAATATTTTTCATCAATTGTCTAATTGCAAAAACATCTTTGGTTTTCAAAAATGAACTACCTGATGTATCAGATTTTGCAATACAATCTACTATTTGATCTACTTCACCTTGGGAGTATAAATCAGTTAAAATCGAATAACCATTGTTCTCTAGCTCTATTTTATTTTTTCTGTAATTCATTTTATAGTTATGCTTACTTTCTAGATTTCTCCTTTCTTTCTATTTTGGGTGCGATAGTTCTTTCACCCCAATCAATAATGAGATTCGCATACACTTTCACCTCAAAATCGTTTCCATTTTTAATAAGTATCCAATCATAAGGTGAATTTGATTCATAATAGTAGGAGTTAGAAAAACCTTCAGTTAAAACATCTACATTTAGTCTAACAGATAGTTTTTTCAAAAAGCGAATTCCAAAATCTTGCTTTAAAGAATTCGTCATTTTGTCAAATGATTTCCAAAGCTTAGAGTTCTTATTTATATTTCCATATATACAAACATAAAACCTGAACTCCCCTTCATCCATCTCCATTTTTTCAATTAAGAGTTCTAAGTTTTGCCCTTGCGTTGTATAGAAAAAGTTATCTGCAATTTTATAGTCATTTGTGACTCGAATATTATTAGAAGGTAATTCTAATAAGTCAGATATTACCTCTATTAAAGTTGAATTGTGAACTTCATTATTTAAGTAAAAAAATATAATATCCATTTGTGAAATTATTGCTTACGTTCCGTCTAAAAAGTATTTCAAAAAACAATGTTCAGTCTACTCAATAACTCCATGTCTTTTAAAATTTTATAGAAGGCTTGCTAATTATTGTTTCCCGTATTCAATTATCTGTTGTAAATTCCCCAATTTTCTGTTAATGTTTTTGTCTTTTTTATCCTTGTGAAGCCAAACCCTGAAGGTTCGACATCTCTTTTTGCTATATCAAAATAATAGCCACCAATATTTTTAAGAAACCCTCCAAACTCAATATAACAATATCCATTTTCATATTGACAAGGGCTGGATTTTTTAAAATTATTTTGAAGATTTAAGTATTCATCCTCTGATAAAACTTCTTTAAAAGATTTATCTTCGATTATCCATGAACCACTTACTCTTTCGGCAACTGGAATTATTGTATTGTATTTTTCAAATATTTGAATTGTCTTTCTATGGTATATATTCAGATATCCAACTGAAAGATAATCACCAATTATTAAAAACATTGAAACAATCAATAAGACGTGAACTACGGTCATTTTCATGTTTTTGTATACTCTATATTTTTTTGATATTAACCTTAATAGTAAAATGAATACAACAAATACCTCTACAAGAAGTAGCAACTCAAAAAGAAAAATCCAGTTCATAATAGTTACACGAAGGATATGGAATAATCCAATTAAGAGTACATTAAATATTATCACTTTTTTCTTAGTCATTACTAAGTTTTTTAAAGGTCTTCTAATTGATAAAACCATTCTCCTTCTGTTGATTTTTTAATTGTTCTAGCTTGTTATAAGTGAATTTATGAAGGTCATTTAACTTACTTTTTTTATAGCTTGTTTTTACTCCAATCAAGTCTCCAATAAGTGACGAAATAAAAACTAATTCAAAAATATCACTCAAACCTGTCTTATACTTCCAATCTATAAAATTCACATCATTCCAAACTAAATACTTTAATAGCACTTCTAGCCCTTTCCAATCAGATAATTTAAATATAGCAATACTTTTAGGCTGTCTAGTGAATAAAGTTCGCCTATTTTTATCCATCAATTCAATAGAATGAATAGGTTTATAATCTCTTTCTATCAAAGCTGAAAATATTATTGAATCAAGGTACAATCGTGTTGTTTTACCCTTCTTATCTTTTAATTCAATCACATTCTCCAATGCTTTCAACTTTACAAAGTTATTATACTTATCTCGTCTCCATCTCCAATGAGATTTCTTTTCCAAATGAACTTCCATAGAGCATTTCAAATCTATATAATTCCAATACAACCTTAACAGTCAAATACATCTGATATATGTGGACAAAACTGTAAAATATAACACAATGGCTAAACTACGATCAGCGGGTGCTTCACCTCGTGGATGGAGGTTAGTTATTATTACTAAAAGTTCTTTTTATAATTGTTATCCACTTAATTAGTTTTAGATTACATAACCACTTAATTTCATATTCATTATGTTACTACATTTTTAAAAGGATTGAGAAAAATGTAATATTGATTTACTGAATTTACTATTTTATCATATCTTCTACTGATAAATCTTCTACATCCCCAATTATGTAATGTATTTTAGAATTTCTAGATACATATCTTAAATCAATAGCTCTACTATATAAACTATCTTTTAATATAATTTCATAGCTATTCTTTATTTTTATTACTGAATCATTTAGGCTAATTGGAACACTACCATAAGAATTGAAAGTTATATAAAAACTATCTTCCTCATATGTTACAACTGTATAATACCCTTTATCATTATTCAGCTCCTTTATCTTAAAACTTAAAGCTTTTTCAAATGATAATACATTATATTTTCTGAAATTTTCGAACCTAAAGTAGTCTTTTATATAGATTAGACAGAAGAGAATAAAAAATACGATAAACATTTTTCTCTTAGGGCGTACTCTATCTATATGTAATATATTTTTTAACATTGAAATGTGTTTATCTACACTACTTATTTTATAATATTATCCGATAGTCCTAAAATGATTTCATTCATTATAATTAACATTTTTGATCTTTCAATTGAGAGAAAATATTAAAAATAATTTCTTTGTAATGTTGAAAGGTATACTATGTAATTTTCTCTATCAATGTTTTGTAACGTCGATGTATATTGAGTACGCCTACTCTTTCCAATAGCTCGATACTATAAAATAACAGAGATTGTTGAAAATAGCTCGAAAGCTCATTCACTATACATTTTGTTATGATCTTTTATTGGCCTTTCAAGGCAGATACCTCTTTTTGTAGTTCTTTAATTAGTTTACGTTGCTCTTGATTCTCTTTATTTTGTTCGATAAGATAAAGCGTCAATTCCTCAATCTTCTGAAGTAGTTTAGCATTCATCTCTCCGAGATTGATCCCATTCACGGTTACCTCTTCTTTACTTGGGATCTCTGGGAGGTGTCCTTTCTCTGAAATATATTGTTCTACTTCTTCAAGAGTACGAAGTTCATAGCCATTCTCAAATACAAAATCAGACCACCCACTAGCTTCAACTTTAATTTCCCTTGCTCCGATAGAGCCTTCAACTGCTAATTTATGAGAACCTGTTACTAAAGTTCCTATTCCAACACCAACATTGTCTCCAGGTAAAATAGTTATTCTTCCATTTTCATTAGCGGATGCATCTATTTTAATTTGATTTGTCGAATTATTTGTGCTAATATCAAATGTTCTTCGATAATCATCATAGTTTGAATGTAAGGCTCCATAGAATTTACTACTGTTATCGAATCCATAAATCCTCATTTGCCTTCTTTGCCCATTAGTATACACTTTCTCTCCTAAGTATAAGTCACCTCCTTTAATGTCTAATTTTGCAGAAGGTTGCTTAGTACCAAGACCAATATTACCATTGTCTGAAATATAAAATTTATCATTATTATCATCCCCAAACCATAGGTCACTCATACTGCCATCATTCCAACCATTTATTACAAATATTGGATCACTACTGGCATTAAATCTATAAATGGTTTTCCGACTTCCAGAATCATCAGCATCCCATTCAAACATTGCATTCCCACTTGTCCCAACATAAGGAAGATGAAAAAACATTCTTGGTTCATTTGCAAAACTACCACTTGTACTTATATATAACGACTTACTTAGATCGCTATCAATATTAAAATACAATAAACTATTAGCATCGATTTGGGCAAAAGACTGAATGAATGTAGCTATAAAAATACTCAATAAAATTACCTTTCTCATATATATATAATTTACTTTGATCATAACATCCAATAAACACCACAGCATTTACCCATTAATAAAAACACCTTACAGTAACACACCAAAGTTGGTAGCCAATACCAATAGTTCACTTGCTGTTTTAGTTTGCTGTAAGCGTTAAGCACGAAGTTAAATAAATTATGAACAACATAAAATAAACTATTGTTGCAGTGGAATGAAAAGGGGAAAATAAGGGTAAGTATGGAGGGAATTTGTCTTCAATTTTATAACTTCCTTTTTGTTAATAAGTTGTCTGCCTATTTTTTGAGTGAGAGTAGGGGAGTAATGAAAACTTTGTTGTAAGGTCAAAATGTGATGAAAGAGTTTGAAAGTTTAAAAAGGTATTATAGACCCATTCAGCCTACTGTAAAAGCGGAAGATACGGGGATAGTTTACCTTGAGGTACAACCGACAAGGGAAATAGAACACTTTGTTTATTGTTTCTGGCAACTTAAAACATCTCAACCTTTAAAATATGATTACCACTACCGTGTGGTCTCTGATGGCTGTATTGATATCTTTTTTGATCATAGGCAGCTTGCAGAAAGCTTTGTGATGGGTTTTTGTCGGAAGTATACTGAATTCCCTATCGGAAAGGAGTTCAATTATATTGGTATTCGATTTTTGCCCGCTGCATTTCCGTTGTTGTTTAAAATTGATGCTAAGATATTAGCTAACCAAGCCCAAGAACTAAAGAATATTTTACCTGATTTTGCAGATTGGATTCAAGCAAGTATTTCAAGTTCTTACCCTTTTGAAGTGGTCACTGAAATGTTGAATGAAAAAATCAGTATTTACCTTGAGAAGCAAGAATTTTACTATGATTCTCGCTTTTTGAATGCTCTACAATTAATTCTTAAAAAGAAAGGACACCTTGATACGGAAAAAGAGCTGAATACAGGTTTAAGCCCTCGACAGCTTCGTAGAATCTTTAACTATTATATCGGGACGACTGCTAAGTCATTTAGTAATGTGGTGCGTTTTCAGTATATCTTAAATGCCCAACCTACTTCACAAAGTCTGAAGGAAAATAAACTTTATCTTGATGTGGGCTTTTTTGACCAGGCTCATTTTATCAAAAATTTCAAAACTTTTTATGGCGTAACGCCTTCTGAAGCTTTTCGTTAATATTGTCCGATTTTTACAATACTCTGTAGTTCTGCTGACCTAGATTTGTATTCATAAGCAGTTGCACTTTTGTTTTAGTGCTTAATAGCATCCTTTATGAAAACACTATTCATCACCGTATTTGTATTATTCTATGGAATAGCAAATGCACAAACACCTGAAAAAATGAAACTTAATGCGGGAATTATCACGGAAAAGTTAGCAGAAACCAAACAGTTTTACACTGAGGTTTTAGGTTTTGGAGTCCGTTTTGAAAATGACTTCTATTTATTACTTCACACTCCTGACGAATCGTCTGAGGTCAGCTTTTTATTACCCAATCATCCTAGCCAAAAACCAATTTTCCAACCCTCTTTCCATGGAAAAGGAGTTTACTTCACCATTGAGGTGGAAGATGTAGACCAAGTTTATCAGCAAATAAAAAAAACAGGGACGCCTATAGCTATTGAACTTCGAGAAGAGGTGTGGGGAGACCGACATTTTGCCATTGTGGACCCTAATGGGGTAGGGATTGATATTGTAACGTATACTCCACCTGAAGACTAGAATATTGTAAACTAAGTTTTCGTTAATTATGTAATTCCTTTTGTGAAGGAGAAATGGTAGTGTATTGTGGTTCGCGAAGACATTGTAAAGCAACGACCCTACAGAACTGCTTTTAGAAGATGAGTATAAAACCTTAGTTGTTTGACATGTAATCAGGCAATCATTTAGTAGTAACACCCCCGGCCTTGAAGGGAAAAGCGTTAAGAATTTCATGGAGCGAGCCGTTAAAAATGATTTTGCTGTTTGAGCTTTAGCGAGTTTAAAATCATTTAGGCGAGAGGAATGGAATTTAGCTTTTGACTTCTAAGCCTAGATTTTTTGCTTCTTTTTGTGTTAAGACAAAAACGAAGAAGAAATAAGTTTGAAAGTAGACCCTATAAAATCTAGTAGAAGTATAGATTAAAAGTTAACGAAAATTTAGTTTACAGTGTATTAGCACATTGTAAACTAAGTTTACGTTGTTTATATTATTTAGAAATCAGGAGATTTCTGATGATCTGAAGGACACGAATGACGCTGACGCTTAACATTCGCACCATTGAGTTTTCTACCATTTTAGTTTGGTAGT
>NZ_JTAM01000159.1 GCF_000812565.1 Flammeovirga sp. OC4
TGAGAGTACAAATCGTTTTGCCGTTTATAAACAACAAACAAAAAACAAAAAAGAAACCTAACATACTTTTTATTGCGATTGATGATTTAAGACCTGAATTGGGCAGTTATGATAATAGTATAGCGGTTACCCCCCATTTAGATCAACTTTCAGCTCAAGGTATGCAATTTAACAGAGCGTATTGTCAACAAGCAATTTGTAGTCCTTCCAGAGCTAGTGCTATGACAGGAGCACGACCGGAAACGATCAATGTGATTGAAAACTACACGTATTTTAGAGATGAAAACCCTGATATTATTACGCTTCCTCAGCATTTTAAAGAGAACGGTTATGAAACCATGAACTGCGGTAAAGTATATCATGCAAAATATAATGACCCAGAAAAATCTTGGTCCAAAAAACCAGATAAAAAGCTTTTAGGGTATAAGTTTAAAGGTTTAGTAGGTGGTTATGCTTTAAAAGAAAATCAAGAAATCTTTAAGAAAAATAAAGCTGAAATGATTGCCAAATACGGTAAGGAAGCCAAGTATGGTCTTGGCATGGGACCAGCGTTTGAATGTGTGGACGTCCCTGATAATACATACATTGATGGTATGAATGCTGACCTTGCAATCGCCAATATCAAACAAATGATTACTGAGCAGCCAGACAAACCTTTCTTTATGGGATTAGGGTTTATTTCTCCTCACCTAAACTTTGTTGCTCCTAAGAAATACTGGGATTTATACGATAGAGATCAAATCAAAATAAGTACTCAGACGGAAGCTCCTGAAAATGGGGCTGCAATGGGACTTCATGCTTCTTTTGAGTTAAGAACTAGAGCCAATATCCCCAATAAAGGAAAAATTGGAGATGATTTAGCTACGGACTTAATTCATTCTTACTTGGCTACTTCAAGTTATGTAGATGCTCAGATTGGTAAGGTGATTCAAGCATTAAAGAAAGAAGGTATTTTGGATAATACTATCATTATGGTGTGGTCTGACCATGGTTATCACTTAGGTGAAATGGGAATATGGGGAAAGGCTACCAATTATGAAATTGCAACTAGAGTTCCATTAATAGTATGGACACCAGACCAAAAAAGTAGAGGTGTTGCTTCTGATGCATTAGTAGAATTAGTAGACATGTACCCTACACTTTGTGATTTAGCCGGGCTTGATTTACCAAAACATTTAGAAGGGCAATCCTTTGCTCCATTATTGGATCAGCCTCAACTCCCTTGGAAAAAAGCAGCGTTTAGCCAATACCCAACTCCGGCCTTAAGAGAATGGGCTGCGAATCCATTATCCAAAGGAATGAGAGAAACTTACTTTGGGCCTTTGATTGAAGAAGTAGAGCAGAAAATCAAAGATCAAATGAAAGAGGATTGGGATAGGGCATTATTCGAAAACGATATTATGGGCTATGCAATGCGTAATAAGGAGTACCGTTTGGTGGTTTGGAAAAATCGTAAGCAACCTAATGAAGCACCTCTCTATGTGGAACTTTATGATCACAAAAATGATCCAACAGAAACAAAAAATATCGCCGATTCTTCTCCTGAAATTGTAGCCCAATTAATGGCTCAAATGGACAAAGGATGGGAAGGCAATAAGGCTGGAAAAGAAATATAGGAAGATAATTCTACTTAGGGATTGTCGCAAAACCTATTTTTATATCACAAGTGCCAAACACATTGTAAACTAAGTTTTCGAATAT
>NZ_JTAM01000160.1 GCF_000812565.1 Flammeovirga sp. OC4
CTCTGATTCTTGGTCTAAACCGTTGAAAACGAGCTCTACAGAGGCGTTATGCTCGTCTAATTCGTTTTGAAAGGGTTTTAGCTTGGCTTCAAGTCTTGCTTTGAAGTCTTCGTGGATTGATTTTAGCATTGCTTCTACGTCGTACACTGGCTTGCCTTTGTACTCCATGCCTGCTATTGGTTCTTTCTTTTTGCTCATATTTTTATGTTTGCTCTAATTCTTCCTTAAAACTTCCTTAAACACTTTTTAAACACCCTCTAAACTACCTTGAACACTATTTGACGGTGAAAACGAAGTGTAAAGGGATTAGACCTACATTTAGACCTACATTTTTATAATTGTAAACCTACGTTTAGACCTACATATTCTTAGATCGAAGAAATATTAATCTCTATTTCCATTGATCTGTTTCAATAGTGTTATTAATTCATCTTTTAGAGATAATTCCGTTTCTTTTCCTTTTATCTCTATTTCTTTCTTTTCTAATTCTTTTTCTAAAAGAGCTATTTTTGAGTTTAATGTTTCAATAGCAGAGCTCTCAATATTACGTTGATTGTTTATTGAGTTATGATTTCCTTTGACTTTACTCTTGTTATCTTGAGATACTATAACATCACCTTCTTTAGTTGTGAAAAAATAATTCATTGGCAGATCTAAAAAATTAGCTATATCAATTAGTTTAATTACTTTAAGGCTTCCAGTTCGTAGTCCATTATTCAATCCATCGTTTGTTAAGTCTATCTTTTGGCATAACTGTTTTATTTGGATTCCATTCCTTTTTAATTCGGATTTAATCTTTTTTTCTAACTGAAAATCAGCGTATTCCATTTTTATTTTGATTATAATTCCTATTTAATTTTGAATAATCCGATTTAAATAGGATGTTTGTAATGTATCAATTAAATGATACTTATAAAATAATAGAAAATTTCAACCTTATGCAAAGAAAAAAATCAAATAAGCCCTATAAGTCTTACAAACCTATTGGGATGGCACGAGGAGATATTCCTACGATTGCTAAAATAAAAAAATGTTCACACGTTCTTGTACGTAAAGTATTGAATGGTGAAAGAAGAGATGTTCGAGGAATCAAAGAAGAGCTTGATAGAATCATCCAATTCAGAATTGATAGAGAAGAAGCTAACGTGGGTTTTTGTTAGTTTTTTTATTTATCAGTCATGTACCGCCTAAATAGTACATTATGCTTGACATAGTTCGACTTGGGTGTGAGGTATTAGAAATAGATGGTCAAATATGGGTAACTTGGTTGTTTTTAAAAACATTAAATATTAAAGAAAAAACAATAAACCAAGGGACTTTAAGAGCTAGAAAAAAAAATAACCCTCGATCATGGGTAAACCAAAAAGATCCCGACGATGGAAGACGAAACCTAGTCCTCTTAAAAAGTATTCCCTCTCGATACAATCCCCCAAATGAGCAACTAGTTTGGGATATGCTTCACAGAAAACAGCGGAAGGATGAGGA
>NZ_JTAM01000161.1 GCF_000812565.1 Flammeovirga sp. OC4
AGGGGGATATTGTGGAGTTGTATCATAGTGATGTAGATTCAATTTCAATAGTTGATTTATCTATAATATCATTAGATGATTTTATAACTAATGATATTATACTAGACAAGGATATTGAGATAAATATGAAATTTACGAAAATGAATACCTATTTTCTTATTAACTTTTTTCAGTATCTATATGATCGAAATACTTTGAATTTAGTATTCGACTTCTGCGATAGTGAGATAGATATAAATAGTGAGCTTATATTTCTTTCCTTTGAGATATTCAAAAAACATAATACAAATGTGTATACACCTATTTTTGAAGAAAAAAGCAGTGGTGGTAATACACGTTCTCAGTTGTTTGCAATGTATGATATTAATGATAACGTTGTTAACACAAGGAGTTATGGAATGACAGATACAAACGAGTGGAAGAGCTTTGTTGCTAATAGTGATAAAGCCTTTGTAGGGAGTCACACAATATTAAGATATTGTGCTAATATTGACCTTGATAATCTTATTAAGATTGATAGACAGTCATGGGGTGGTGCTACTTCTTCTTATTATTATAATACATTTATGTCTAGTGTGATATTTCCTAACCTCATAACTTTTTCGGATGTGAAATTAGAAAATAATTTCAGTGATTCACTGAGTGATTCAGAATTAACCGATGTATTTAATTCTTATTTTTCAAGTGTTCCGAATATGGAACAAATATCAACTCGCAATAATTGTAATGTGTTGAGGTTATTAGGTTCGGGCAGTATTCGAGATGGTGATGTCTTTGTTGCAGATATGTCGAACTCAAAGATCAAAGGATTTGGTGATGGAAGAGGGTATTTTTCAAACTTGAAAATAAGAAATGGGACTTATATTTTTCCATCCTCACTTGAAAATATGACGTTAGCAGGACGTCAAAATGGAGGTGTGTACAATTTTAGTATATGTAGTAGCCTTTTTCAGCTCAATACAACATCTAAAATTTACGGTGCATACTTTAATAGTAACGTAACTATAATTTTACCAGCTATTTCAATCTTGGAACATATTGAAATACAAGGGTT
The DNA here is from genome assembly GCF_000812565.1 of Flammeovirga sp. OC4. GTDB lineage: Bacteria > Bacteroidota > Bacteroidia > Cytophagales > Flammeovirgaceae > Flammeovirga. The sequence continues at coordinate 1,055 of NZ_JTAM01000161.1, forward strand.
TTGGAAATATACTAATCAAATAACTTTTGATAATTTACAGAATCAAACTCAACTGAAATCATTTGTTTCGTTATGTCAAAATTTTAAAACAGAAGCTGTTGATTTCTCTAATCACACATTACTTGAGAAGATTCAATGTAACATTTCAAATATTGTTAATCTTTCAAATGCACCAAACATGAGGGATGTAATATTCCGATGTGAAAATATTGACAATTACAGTCACGCTGAGCTGATTAGTTCAGCGTGGCAAGGTTTAGAATCTATACAATTAATAAACTTTTGGAAGTCATCCAACTTTGATACTCTTAACACTATCTTAGATGACCTGTTGTGCTATGGTTCAGGTGTAGGTAGAAAGATTACACTTCAAAGTCTTTCAAATCAGCCTCAATCCATTATCAATAAAATAAGTCAATTAGAGGAGAAGGGGTGGACTTACGGGGAATATTTAGACCAATAAAAAATGTACAAATCAACTATACCTTAGAGTACAAATCGTTTTGCCGTTTATAGTAGGGATACTTTTTGTGTTCTTTTACAC
>NZ_JTAM01000162.1 GCF_000812565.1 Flammeovirga sp. OC4
GAAGATGATGGAACAGGTAGAAATCGTTTAACACCTGCTGATATCCGTGCTTTAAAGTTGGCTTGGGATAAAGCTAAAATCCCTGCAATGAGACGTGTGCTTGTGTTGTGTCCAGAGCATGTCAATGATTTGCTTGCAGTGGATGAATCTTTTGAAAAGCAATACAAGGACATTAGAGAAGGAAGAGTTTTGAAATTGTACGGTTTCAAAATCTACGAATTCGCTGAAGCGGTTTACTACGACAACCTCAACAAAAAGAAATCATTCGGCTCTATTCCGAGTGCCACTGACCGTATGGCTTCAGTAGCTTTCTATGCTCCTAAAACTCTCAAAGCCCGAGGGGATGGTGAAGGTAAATCAAAAACGAAAATGTACTATTCGGAATCTAAAAATGATCCTGAAGGTCGTTCGTCAAAAATTGGCTTCCGTACCTATTTTGTCTGTATTCCAAAAACAGGCAAATACATCGGAGCTATTGTTTCACCTCAAGCCTAACTAAACCATGAAACCAACAGTAGCACAGAAGAAAACAGCTTTTGACATTATGAAGTCTCATGGTGTTGAGGTTGTTTTTATGAACAAAGACGGGGAGTTTTTTACAAAGCAGAATCTTGCTGAATTATCTGTCAATAAAAAAACAGATTTAGTAAAACTGTACAAACCAATTCTTGAGAAGGAATTGAGATCTGTAAAACCTAAAACTGCAAAGCCTGCAAAGGCTACTGCTACTCCGTCAAAGAAACCAGAAACGGCTGACGAAACGAAGTCAGAGGACACTGAAGAGTCAGCCGATTCTGAAACTCAAACCGATAACGAATAATACTCATGGCAACAAAAGGAGTAATTATCAAAAGTGGCAAGACTGGTGCAAATACATTGGGAGGTTCGGACGCCGTGTCCGCCCTTCTGATGCACGGTGTTGCTGTTGCTGGTAAAATTGTATTGGGAGAAGTAAAGACCCTCTTCTCTTTGGATGATGCAGAAGCTCTGGGGCTTGATGAGCAGTACGACACCGATAACAAGGTGCGTGTCTGGTATCATATCAAAGAGTTTTACCGCATGATGGACGCTAAAACGGAACTCTATATTATGCTTGCGGATCAGACGACTGATCTGGCAGATTTATTAGAGGACACCGCAGAAGTCTATGCTAAAAAATTGCTTTCCGAAGGTGAAGGGAAAATCAAGCAGTTGGGAGTTTGTTTTAATCCGGAAGACGGTTACGTTACTGTACCTGTTAATGGGTTGGACACCAAAGTAAGCGAGGCAATTCCTAAAGCTCAATTGCTTTACGAGTGGTCACACGATACGTTCAAACCCGTAAATGTTTTGCTCGAAGGTTATCACTTTGGTGGTGATGGAGCAACAGCTGAAGACTTGAGGTCAATTACTGATGTAGAAGCAACACATGTCAGTCTTGTTATTGGTCAAGATTTCGATTATGCAAGTACGTTAGACGCAATTGGGAAATATCACGGTGC
>NZ_JTAM01000163.1 GCF_000812565.1 Flammeovirga sp. OC4
ACCGCCTGCCCAACAGCACGGACAAGGAGGTAACAACCCCGAAACAGGGCGGAGACAAAACGAAATGTACAGATTTAGGTGTACAAAAACCGAAAAAGAGGAAATCAATGAGAGCGAAATACCTTGCAGATGATGCAGAAATGGAAGCTTTAAAAGAAAACCCTCAGAAGAAAACACCTAAGTACAAGCAGTACAAAGACTTTGATGATGAAATCAGAAAATTAGATTAATTATGGCAAAAAACATTTCCACTCTTCCAGAAGAAGAGAAGCGAGCTATTACTCACGCTATGCTTGAATACCAGCAAAAGCATGATATAAAGGCAACGGCATTCAACAAACTTACAGGTACAGGTCAATACGCCTACCATATTCTGAATGGGAATTACAAAGTAGGTGATTCTTTTATATCAGACCGTATATTTAACCGTGTTAGGTTATTTTTAAGTAATGACTTTTTAATAGAAAATGACAACCTTGATAAAACCATTTGCTGTCTGAAAGAGGCACTTGATTTTTCAGAATACAGAATTATCTGCGGTCATACAGGTAGAGGGAAGACCTTTGCGGTGAAAGAGTTTATTAAAATCTTCCCTAATGCAAATGTGTTTTTAATAACATGTGATGGAGATATGACAAGTAAGGAACTTGTGACAGAGATATGTTTGCAGATGGATATTAATCCAGTAGGTACAGTAAGTAGACTAAGAAAGGAGATCTCTAAAAAATTACTGAAGTATGATAAGAAGCCCTTATTGATCTTCGATGAAGCAGAAAACCTACGTCAAGGGGTTTATGCAACCATTAAAGCAATATGGGATTCAGTGGAAAATTTGTGTGGGATTGTATTGGTGGGTGCTACTGTAAAAGGGCAATTGTATTGTCATTGGCTTGAAGATATGGGAAGGAGATCAAAAGCCCATTTTGATGTATTCTACTCTCGCTTTGCCACTGACCCGCTGATTCTTGAAGATATGAGCGATAAGGATTTCGATGAAATCTGCGAAAACTACGGCGTAAAAAAGTCGCATGATGTAGAAAGAATTCGAGCAAGTGCAAAAGGAGATATGCGTTTTGCTATCAAAAGACTACAAAGGTATTTCAGGGAAAAGAATAACATAACCAATGCCTAACAAGATCCACAACCAAATCACTGGACTAATCAATGATATTGTCCTCTACAACATACAAATAAAGAGTTTGGAGGAGAGTAAAAACCAAGTCCAAAAACAAGTTACTCAACTTATAAATGATAACCCCGAATTCCTGCGCGATGGCTTTTTTCTTCTTGACTCGGAAAATATACTGCACTTCAGAAACAGTAATACCGATGAAGTGATGCAGGTAGAAATGAATCAGGAAGTAAGCAGAATGCTCAGAGAACTAGGAATTAAAAAGAAAAAATGAAAGCAATTTTAGTAGAAATTATCCCCGGAGA
>NZ_JTAM01000164.1 GCF_000812565.1 Flammeovirga sp. OC4
ACACAAAAACACTATCACAATGAATGATTTAAGACCCTCACGAGGCTATCGAAAGATTGGTACCCGTGATCAGAGGTACAACAATGCAGTGGGTACCTTCATGATGAAAAGAAGAATTGAAAGATACTTCAGTTCTTCCTTTGATGAGGTACAGCAATGCAGACTTTCGGATCTTCTTGAAAGAATGACCCATGTAAAGCTCAATGATATTTGTAAGCTCTTGAAAAAAGAGAAACCCCTTCTTGCGATACGAATGATCGACAAAACGTTATCGAAAGTTTATGAAGCATCATGAGTATGAATTCAAAGCGAAAGATAAGAGATGTACAGGTAGAGTCGTTATTCAATACAGAAAAACCGGTGAATTTTTCAATATTCAATCTACCTTAAAGTGGAAAGGTAAGTATTTTAATAAGGACGATGCCTCTGCAAAACATTTACTAAGTGTCCTTCCCCTCCACCTTGATGGAATCGAAAATCACCCAAATTTCACGATAAAAAAGCTAGCGGATGCCGATGCTCCCGTAGATACTGAAACTTCTAAGAAGATTTCCAATTGGAATAAGTTTTACAAAAAGAAGTTCAATCTTGATTACAAGATAAAGCCAAGTGAAATAGGGAAATTAAAAAAAGTTGAAGCCACCGAAGAGCAAATTATCTTTTATCTCGAATCTACAAAATGGAATCTAGAAGCGAAAACAGTAGATGAATTTTGTGGGAAGCTAAATGTAATTAGGCGTTTGATGACGGAAGAAAAACAAAGTATAAGCTCCTTTTCTTACAGTGCAGAACACGAAGCATCTTTAGAAGGAAAAGCTCTGCAAGAATACTGGCGTAAACTCAGAAATGCAGGGTATAGATTGGATAAGTCGGGAGGAAAAAGAAACTGGGTGAAAGGTACTCCAGAGAATAAAGCTCCCCCGGAAGAACCCCAAGCCTCCGGGGAGCAGGAGAAAAAGGTTCAGCAACAAATGAATGTTTTAGCAAATAAATTTAGAACGGTATGACTCCAATATTAGAAAAAGTAGTCCAAGAAGCGATCAATCGATGT
>NZ_JTAM01000165.1 GCF_000812565.1 Flammeovirga sp. OC4
AATCAAACGATGCGAGAAGAGTATTCGGAAAGTAAAAGAAGATCTTGACACAGATTGGTTTAGTCTCTACATGGATGCTACAAAAGAGCTTCACGAACTTTATATGATTACCCCCTCCTCTTTAAAGGAGAGAAAAGAGCGGTTTCGAAAAATTGATGAGCTAGAAGCAAAATCGAAACTGTATGAGCGAAAAAATAAAGCACAGAGCAAAAACTGGGAAAAGCTCATAGATAAACAACTTGAGTTAGAGAATGAATTAAATCAGTTG
>NZ_JTAM01000166.1 GCF_000812565.1 Flammeovirga sp. OC4
AAATAGGAGGTTTTTAGCCTCCTAATGCTCTTTAAATACTGTTTATAAGTATTTTACCTTGTTCAATGACATCTATTCCATGTAAATCCAATCGAGACAAATGACTTAAAGAAATATATCCAATGAATGAAAGTATAAAATACTGAAACCCCTTCATTATAGGCTTAAATAGCGTATAAGGCTCTTTTTCTGTGGTTCTTGACCCTAGGCAGAAGGATATCAATAGAACTAAAAAAGACAAAACAGTAAGCCCTGAATGCAAAATAAAGAGTAACACCCAAGAGCTTCGTACTGTTTCAATAATGAAAGAAGACACGAACATCTCTTTTCCGTGGAGGTTATTTCTTTTTATATCAAGCCAAACAGAAGAGAAGACAACGCATAAACCACTAATAATAAGATAATTAATCATATGAATACTGATTTTAAAATTTTATCGACAATAGAATATTTTGATCTTTTAGAAGACATTTCTGTTTTAAGAGACAAAGATTCAATTGCTTTACTACTGGATAAACATTACGAGAAATACTCTCCTACAAATCCCAATTACATTAAATACTTATCTCAACATACCTATGCAATAAATTTAAATATAAAAGATGAGGAATCCGATTTAAGGATAAAGAATGGCGATTTCGTTATTGAAAAAGGGGATATAGCTTTAGGTTCAGAGTTTAATCCGTTTGCATATACAGAATTATGGATACATGAAAAAAATATAGAAACGTCTCAAAATAAGTTAGATACACTATTAGAAAGTGATAACCTTGATTTCAACTCTCTATTAATGGACAATTTAGTTCCAGAGATCTACGATGAAGATTATATCTCGGATATAGAACTATCAAAAATTGATTTAAGAAGAGCAAAAAGAATAGCTGAATCTTATAAGAAAGTTACAAAGAACCCTACAGACATAACCAAAAAGTTAGATCTTTTCATAAAATCAATAGATTTATCCTCTAAGGTGTTTAATTTTATCATTAAGCCATTAATATTGTTATTCTTGTCAATAATAATCTATTATTTCTACAATTAGAGGTTAAAAAGGACAGGTTTGGACAAAACACCCCACGTTTCGGACAGAATTCGGACAGCCACGGACACAAACGGACACGATTCCATCCCGAATGTACAAATCGTTTTAATCTGGCTTAAAAATAAAAAAGGCAAGAATCAGCCCTTACACTATTAAAAACGCCATTTTTTCCCCTTTTTTATTTTTCCCCTTTTTTTCTCCTTTGTTACTATTAGTTTTATCCCCCTTA
>NZ_JTAM01000167.1 GCF_000812565.1 Flammeovirga sp. OC4
CGGTCGATAAATAAACCTTGATACCGGCGATTAATGGGTCTGGAATATCTTCAATTACCTGAACATTCACGGGGATTTCTAGAGTTGTTTTAAGATCAGGGTACAGTGCATCCTTTCTTTCAATCACGAGTTGATGTGTACTGTAATCACCCGCAGTCTCAAAAGTGATATTTACATTATCTCCTTTTACTGAATCTTCCACTATTCCATCAATCAACCAATAAGTAGCCGTAAATAAATCTTCATTTGAAGTATTGATAAATGAAAGTGACTCTCCCTCTAAAAGTTCTACATCCACCCAATCTTGTTTGTCTTCCGGTACGGTTTCTCCTTCTTTTAATTCGAATAATACAACATCACCGTACATTATTTTAAAAGCAGGTAATAATTCTGGTACGTCAACATTTACTTTGAGTGGAATTTCAGTTAGAATAGCAGCATCTGGATGGTCTGTCCCTTCTCGAAAAAAAGTAACTTCCCCGGCCAAATGTTCTCCTTCTACATTGTAGGTAACGGAAACTTCTACATCCGAAGAAGTAATTTCTTCTTTATTACCATTCAGAACCCAAGTTCTTCCTGTAGGTTCTCCTTCTGTTGACACATCTTTAAAAGTAAGTGTCTCACCAAAGGTAAGATTCAATACTTTCCAATCTTCTTGTGCAGAAGGATTTATGATTTCATCTAATGTCACTGTCATGACCTTCTCACTCCCTTGATACACTTCATATACTGGTGATAATTCCGGGATGAGGTCTTCTATTTGCTCTTGCTGTTTTTCTGTACAGCTAAAAAATAATAGAAGGCACGAGAGAATAAAAAATCGTAGTCTAAATAAGTTCATTTCGTTGCTCTATTTATGTTTAAAAATTCATTTCACACGAAAAAATTCGTTTTCAATTTGCTTTCGGTAACATCAAAATTGAGTGAAATGATTTTCTTCCTTGTACCAATGTGTACACAATCTGTCTCCGAGAATAAAACAGAAATAAACATCTGATCAACTGCGATTTAAAGCTTAATATTTTTACAGAAAAATATATTTCACCTTTTGGGAAGTAAAATTTGAGGGATAAAAGATTGGATAAGGTAAGCTATTTTCACTTTGATAATTAGAATGGTGGATTGGTGATCTTCGACGTAATTTTCACAACTTAATGATAGCTTAGTATTCAGTATTTTAGATAGAGATTTTTATGAATCGCAAATAAGTATTCAAAGTGGTTCGTTTGGTCGTTGCAATGCAACGACCCTACAGAA
>NZ_JTAM01000017.1 GCF_000812565.1 Flammeovirga sp. OC4
TAAGTTTTCGAATATTTATGGTATTTAGAAATCAGGAGATTTCTGATGATCTGAAGGACACGAATGCCGCTAACGCTTAACATTCGCGCCAGTGGCATTCTATCCAATTCGTTTGGCAGTACTTTCCTTGGCCTTGAAGGGAAAAGCGTTAAGAATTTCATGAATTGAGCCGTTAAAAATGATTTTGCTGTTTGAGCTTTAGCGAGTTTAAAATCATTTAGGCGAGAGGAATGGAATTTAGCTTTTGACTTCTAAGCCTAGATTTTTTGCTTCGTTTTTCATCAATGGAAAAATGAAGAAGAAAGAAGCTTGAAAGTAGAGCCTATAAATGTGTGTAGAAATGTTGATTAAATATTAACGTAAACTAAGTTTTCGAATATTTATGGTGTTTAGAAATCAGGAGATTTCTGCTGATCTGTAGGACACGAATGACGCTATCGCTTAACATTCGCGCCAGTGGGCTTTCTACCCAATTCATTTGCTACTTCTTCCCTTCAAGGCCGAGGGGAGTACTACTAAATGATCTTCTAAAATGCAGTATGTTGCTTTACAATGTCTTCGTGAGCCACAATACATCACCAGGTACCCTTTAATGGCATAAAAAAACAGGTTCAAGCCCTTTTTGATGAAAGACTTGAACCTGTTCTTTTTGAGGTAATTTATATTAATCTAGGATATTATACCCTTTCAAAACACCTTCTTGTTCAATCAGTTCCTCATCAATACCCTTTTCGTTCATTCTGTCATTTTCTAGTTCGACCCAAACTTTATATTCGAATTCATTCAAAATCTTTTTGATTTGTAATTTGAATTTTTCGTAGTTCTTGGCTTTAATTTTTAAATATTCATTTGGGTTATCACCATGTTGCAGAATAGCATTTCTATTAGCTATGAAATAAGTTTGAGCAGCCATTTTCCATGTGGCTTTATCTTCGTTTGAAAGAAGGAAACGAACGCCCATACTTGAGAGTTCAGACTTTAGAATAATGTCGCTCATTGCTATGGATTGATCATGATCCACCGAAGAGGTGATATACATTACAGGATCATATTTAAATTTATGTCCTGTAAAAGTTTTAGGAGATGTATAGTCAATGACTTTTTTACTTCCTCTTTTCACTTTGACATTGATTTTTGTTTCTTTTTCTTTTTTGATGTAAAACTCATCAATACCTGCTTTGGCAGTCCCTACATGAGTATTATTTACATATACTTCAGCAGGAGATTTTAAGAGTGTAACGATTTCTATCATGGATTCCCCTTCATAGTTATTCTTTTTATTTCTGATGCTGAACTTTCCCTCAATATCCATTTCGTTACGGTAGAGGTTTCTAAAGGCCACATAGGTCATTTCTTTTTCTACTTCATTTGATATTCCATTCCATTTATTGAAATGATAGTTCAAAAGTGAAGACAAGGCATACCCGTTGTGGATTTCAGGGTTTAAGTTATTCGATAAGTTATATAAATTCCATGAAGAAAGGTTGAGCAATTCTACATCCGGAGTTAAAGACATTTCCAATAACGTTCTAAACTTTTTTGTTCCTGAAGGATTGTTGGAAAGTAAATAAGTATCATCAATAGAGTGTTTTTTATTCACATATACCTTCTTGCCCGTCTCTTTATGGATAAATGTATTAGGCATATAGTTGAGATAAATATGAGGGAAGAATTTGATATTTTTGGAAGTAAATTTATCTTTTATTTTCTGGTAATCTTCCATTTTCTTCAAGTAGATAAACGAATGTGTAACTGCCTCAAAATGTTTGATAATTTCATCTTGAACTTCCTCCATATAGGTTTGTACATGATAAACTGGAACGAGGTTAAGACTAGCTTTTTGGTTTAAATCGTCAAAGAAGTTTTTGATGTCTTTGATATCTTCTTTTACAATTTTTTGAGATCTTTTAGGCTTAGAATATGAGATAATATTTTTTGTATTACCTGTAAATAAAACTATTTTTCCGTCGGTATTTCTAAGCCATTTCTTTGACATTTTTGTAGCACCATAGATTTCACCAAGATCTCCAGAAACCTTAGCAAAGAGTTGCTCTTTCGTATATTTTGATTTTTTATTTTTAGGAAAAAAAGCATCCAAACAGAAATTAAAATCTATATCTCTGTCTTCAGCTACCTTGATTGTGATGGCCAAAAGTCTTTTAAAGCTCGCTTTGTATTGGTCACTACCGAAAACATTGTATTTGATTTTGAAGACGTCAATACCATACATTTTGGCACTTCTAAGTTCTACCTCTATGGCGTCTCTGAGCTCCAATAAATGTACCTGTAATGAAGTTTCTGACACTGCAGTTTTGTATTTGTTCATGAGTAACTCCTGCTCCAATCCCAAAGTATATTCATACTTATAAGCTTGTAGACTTGAGTATTCATCACCTAAAATACTGTTGAGGTTATAAGAAGCCATTACTCTCTTTTTATGGAAAAAAGATGGAGTGGAACTTTGGTCTTGAGCAGTAATAAAGGGTGTAAAAGATGAAAGTATTAGTAGTACTAAAAGTATTTTTTTAAAAAACATGTTACAAAGTAATTAATGTTAGTATATGTGGATCGTTAGGTCCAATCTTGTAATAATTTACTGTCGCAATCTCATGCTTTTTTATAATATAAGCAAATAAAGCATTTTAACTTTCTGTTGTACTTATACTGAAGAAGAGCAAGGTAAAATGAAGTGCACAAAAAAGGCCGATTCCCTACAAGAGAATCGGCCTCACACTTTTTAATGAAATAAATCGTTTAGAACATTGGTCCATCAGTGATCATGATATCGTCAACGTTCACTTCGTAACGCTCACCATCAATATTACCAGTTGAGAAACCGAAAGCGATGTAGTCTAAAGTACCAGTGAAGTCGGGTTTTTCTGCGTCGCCACCCCAGTTACTCCATGCCATAGTACTCAATCGGAAAGTGTAAAGTTTCCACTCTCCACTTGTTTCCACAAAGTAATTTTCAGTGTTGATATTACCTCCAAATTTTGTGTCATTTTGGAAGATCTCAAATTGAAGGTTACCCTTTGCGTTACCAGTGTTTACCCAGAAAGAAAGGTGAGGATCAGTAACTCCAGAAAGGTCTAGGTTGTTGGAGTTATCCATTTTCAATGCACCTGTCCAGTTCCATCCAGTAGCACCGTTTAAGTGTACGTTTAGGTAGTGATCACCTGAGATAGCGTTCATGTCTCCGCCATCGATGCTGTGCGTAGCTCCTCCACCGTTATCGTCCCAGATGTAAGAAGCCGTTTCGAATCCTTCCAATTCATTTGCAACAACAACAGGACCATCCGTAATCATTACATTGTCGAGGTTTAATATGTAAGGGTTTGCACCATTACCTTGTTTATATGATAGTTTTACGAAATCTAAAGTTCCTTTAATATCCACTTTGTCTAATCCGCCACCCCAATCAGAAAGCTCAAGGTCTTTAAGACTTACAGTCACCCATTGCCATTCGTTATTTGTAGCACGGAATACATAGTTGTCACCATCATTACCAGTATTACTTGCTTTGAAATCAGCACCGTTATCGTTACCATTCTGACCAATTTGTAATTGGAAATAACCTTGAGAAGTTTCAGAGTTGATTTGGAAACTTAAGTGAGGATCTGTGAAAGTCACAAGATCAATTGGCGTATCATAATACAATTGTCCCATCCAAGAAGTCCAACCGTCACCATCAGCTTTTCTTACTGTCAAGTAGTGATCACCTCTACCTTTTGAGATACCGTTACCAGCGTCTAATCCATTTTCAGGCGTTACATCACCTGGCTCATAAGGGTTTACGCCGTCTTCGAAGTCAAATAAAACCACTGGTTCTACTGGATCGAAGAACTCACCTGCATCTTCTACAGAAATAGAACCTGACTCAGGTACATTCGAATCTGCATTGTAAGTAGAAACTTTAATAGTCACTTCGTCTGGTAATTGACTTGGTGCCAATACATTGATTTGAGAAGGGTTGGCATTTGCTCCGTCTACTTCAATAGTTTGACCACCTATGATCACTTCATAGATCAAGTCAACGTTCGTTCCTTTGATGGCAAATACTTGACCTCTTGTAATGAAAGTAGGGTATTCCACGTTGGAAGTCAATGGATAAACCGGCTCATATTCTCCTTCAGAAAACACTTCTTGTTTGTAGGCATTGACCACTCTAAGGTGAGAAACATCAAAGATTCTTGGTAGTGTAGCTTTGATTGTATCTTCAGTGGCACTGACAGTGACATCAGCACAAGGAGTTTCACCTAAATATACTTTTGCATTTTTAAAATTCTCACCCAAAATCATGAACGGTTCACCAATCACGGTAGGATTTTGCAGGTTTGAATCTGCGATTTTTGGTTGAGGGTAATCAATATCGTTCGATTGACTGTACTCTTTTTGAGTTGTACAAGAGTTCATTCCGCATACCATTCCGAAGAATGCTATGCTTAATGAAGCCTTTTGTATTTTATTTTTAATATTCATGATAAATAATCTCTTTTAAGTAAACCAATAGTATTAGTAACCAGGGTTTTGCGTTAAACCGAATGAAGCAACTTCACCTGCAGGAATTGGAAGAACTGGAACACCTCCAAGTTTTTTAGCTTCCATATTCGCCACTACAGTAGCACCATTGGATTCTTCTCTGTAACCAATATTGTCTTTTTGAAGAGCACTAACGTAAGTGTCTGTTCTAAGAAGGTCCCAAAAGCGTAGTCCCTCTAAAGCAAGTTCTGTTCTACGTTCGTGAAGAATAGCCTCCAATAATTGATTACCCGATGCAGTGACATCTGGAAGAGCACTAGAATTGTCTCTTGCAGGATAGTCATTTGCACCTTCATTCCATCCTTTCGGATAAGTCATGTTTCTAGCTCTAGCACGTACTTCGTTTACTCTTTGACGAGCAATTCCTTCATTGCCAAGGTGGTACGCTGCTTCTGCATTCATTAAAAGAATATCAGCATATCTGAATTTTCTTTGGTTCTGAGGGTTATCCGATTGCTCATTTGGACGTAAAGCAGCATCCATTAATACTTTTCTTGGGAAATACCCCGAAAGGAATTGTGATTCTGCCACACCTTGAGCAATACCATGAGCAAACTGTCCATTTTGACCTGCTGTCCAATCTAAGCGAGGATCATTTTCTTCAAACTCGTCTACTAAGTCTTGTGTTGGGTTTAAGAATCCCCATCCCCAACCTTTGATATCTGCAGTACCTCTTGGTGCAGTAAGGATTGGTGAAGTAGAACCAGTGTTGTTATTTGCCCATCCTGTATTTGAAGTGGTATGTTGTACCTCGAAGATAGACCCCGAACCATTTTCACCGTCTTTTTCAAATACTGTAGCAAGGTTTGATGCTAATGAGTACTGACCAGAAGTGATGACTTCGTTTGTTAAATCATATACTTCTTGCCAAGTATGATCATTTGATTTCCAGATACCAATATCATACATAATTACTCTAGCAAGGTAAGCTTTTGCAGCTCCAGAACTTGCTCTTCCTACTTCCATTTCAGATTTATTACCCATCATGTCAGCAGCCATTTTCAGGTCTTCTTCAATTTGAGCAATCACATCTTTGACAGGAGTTCTTCCTACAGCACCAATTTCTTCAGGTGAAACAGGAGCAGTGAATAAAGGCACATCGCCAAACAAACGTACTAAGTAGAAGTAGCTGTAAGCTCTGATAAATAAAGCTTCACCTACCATTTGATCTCTTAATGTTGCATCAAAACTTGTGGCAGGGCTGATACCCTTGATCGCCGTATTTGCTCTGTGAATGGCTTGATAATATGTTTTCCAAGCAGAGTGTGAAGGTCCGTTGATGTTGACAGCAGTCCATTCTTTCAACATTTGAACGTCTTGCATATCACCAAAGTCAGAACCACCTTTCCAAGCGTTGTCAGTCATTACCTCACCAAACATCCACTCTTGCATGTGAGCAACAACACCTTGATCTTGAGCAATTGCCTGATAACAAGCGTTGACGGCCATCTGTGCATTTTCGGGATCATCATAGTATACTGGAGTATCTACTGCTTGTCCTTGAGGATCACGTTCTAAAAAGCTAGAACAACTGTTTGCGAGGGTTAGCATACCGCAGCATGCTAGTATATTTATAATGTTTTTGAATTTCATTTCCTTTCTACTTTTTGAGTTTCAACTAATTAAAAAGTAACGTTCAAGCCTAAAGAGTAAGTAGTTGATTGTGGATAGTTACCAATATCAATACCTTGTGCTAGTGGGTCACCGTAGTGGTCTGGAACTTCAGGGTCGTAACCGCTGTAGTTTGTTAGCGTAAATAAGTTGTCAACTGAAGCATAGATTCTGAAACGTTGTAAATGTAACTTCTGGCAAAGGTCTTGGCTGAAGCTGTATCCTAACTGTACGTTTTGTAATCTTAAGTAAGAAGCATCTTCTACATATCTATCAGAGAATCTACGGTTGTTGTTTGGATCACCTGATACCACTCTTGGCATTGAACCGTTAGGGTTGTTTTCAGGATGGAAACGATTGTCGTAGTAGTTCTTTGTTTGGTTTTTCTGAACGTTTGAATCTTCGATCCAGAATTTTTGAATGTTTGCAGCTTCATTACCATAAGAACCAGTGAAGAATAAGTTCATATCAAATCCTTTGTACTCTAACCCGATGTTGAATGACCCAGTGAAAGTTGGGATAGCAGAACCTAAGTTCATTTTATCATCATCATCAATTACACCATCGCCATTGACGTCAACAAATCTAACATCACCAATACCTGCGTTAGGTTGTAAAGGATTTCCTTCTGCATCAACGTGAGCATCTAATTCTGCTTGAGATCTGAAGATACCGTCTGTTTTATATCCATAGAAGTAAGCAATTTCTTGTCCTTCTTCCGTTCTTGTTGTAAAACCTAATTTGTCAATATAACCACCGTCAATGTGTCCTGTTTCACCAAGGTTTGTGATTCTGTTCTTGATGACAGCAATGTTCGCTCCCACGTTCCATTTTACTTCGTGTTCTACATTTCTGTAGTTGACAGCAAACTCAAAACCTTTGTTTTGCATAGTACCTACGTTCACGTTTGGAGAGTTGGCACCTACATAATCAGGAACGGGCTGCGGAACTACCATGTCCTTCGTGTCTTTAATGAAGTACTCCGCACTAAATGTAAGTTGGTCATTGAAGAAACCAGCATCAATACCTACGTTGGCCATTTGAGCCGATTCCCATCTTAAATCCGGGTTAGACAGTGTAGTTGGTGTTCTACCTTCCACTACGTTTCCGTTGATTACATATCTTAAGTTGTTGGTTACTGTTGATACATAGTCATTGTTACCCGCAGAAGATTGGTTACCTACTTCACCCCATCCTGCTCTTAATTTCAATTGCGTTACGGCATCTGATGATTGTAAGAAGTTTTCCTCTTTGATATTCCATCCTGCTGAGAATGAAGGGAAGAAGCCCCAACGATTTCCATCAGCAAATTTCGAAGAACCGTCTGCTCTAAATGTAGCAGTCAGTAAGTATTTGTTTTGGTAGTTATAATTTGCACGAGCAAAGTAAGACATCAATGAGTTCATTCCTTGAGATGAAGTGGCGAAGTAATCAGATCCTTTCGCTGCTCCTAAGTATCTCATGTTTTCATTGAAAGGAACGTCATAACCTGTAGCTCTAATGTTGTTATAGCTGAAGGCTTGCATTTCCATACCGACCATACCACTGATAGAGTGATCACCAAATGTTTTCGAATAGTTCGCATAGTTAGACCAAACCCAGTCAAACTTGTTGTTTCTATTCTCATCCAATTGAGAAGTCATTCTTTGTTCCTCGTTAGAAACGAAGAATTCTGGTAAGTAAAGCTTTTGTTGTTGGTTTCTGTAATCCACACCAAAGTTAGATGTTAATGTCAAATCTTTAGTGGCTTTAGCATTTAAAGAGAAGTTACCAACAATTCTGTTGTCCCAAGAACGTTTGTATTGTTCTTGTTCTGCCATTCTAGCGGGGTTGCTGTTATAAGCCCAAGTAGAACGAGCATAAGAACCATCTGCATTGTAGACAGGAGTGATAGGGTCAGCCCATAAAGACTGAGTCAAAGGACTTGAATAAATGTCATTCAAGTTCGTTAAAGAGTAATTAGCGTGCGTATAGGCAATGTTTTGTCCAAAGTTTAACCAATCATTGAATTTGTGTGTGTTGTTGAATTTCACAAAGAATTTCTCTAAGTCAGTACCTTTTAAGATTCCTTCATCCTTTACATAAGAAGTAGAGAAGTTGAACTGATTTTTCTCAGAACCACCATTGATACCAAAATTGTAGTTTTGGAAAGAACCTTGTCGTAATAATTCATCTTGCCAGTCAGTACCATTATAGTTACCATTGGCTACATACATTAATTGTTCGAATTCATCTGTACCTTCAGCAAATCGGTTGGCCTCCAGCCCTAACTGAGCATATTCAGAAGCGTTGGCCATTTCAATTCTATTTGAAGCGTGCTTAACACCCGTTTGAGCATTGAAAGTATAAGTCAGTTTTTCTTGTACTTTACCGGTCTTTGTAGAGATCAAGATTACACCGTTAGCACCTCTTGAACCGTATACTGCTGTTGCAGATGCATCTTTCAAGACTTCCATTGAGGCAATATCTTGAGGTGCAATGTGAGAGATGTCTTGCATCGGGAAACCGTCTACTACATATAAAGGGTCTGAGTTGTTGATGGTACCAATACCTCTTACTCTTACTTTAGAACCAGAAGCAGGGTTTCCAGAGTTCGTCACTTGTACACCTGGTACACGACCTTGAAGTGCTTTGTTGACATCCTCTGTGGCAATCACTGTTAGTTCGTCGGTTTTAACAGTAGAAACTGATCCCGTTACATCACTTTTCTTAGCAGTACCGTAACCAATTACTACTACTTCATCCAATTCTTCTAAATCGACTTCCATCTTAATGTTGAAATCGGATTGAGCACCTACTGTAATTGTTTGCTTTTTGTATCCAATTGAGGAAATAAGTAATACTGTTTCATCTGATTTAATACTTAATTTAAAACGACCATCAAAATCTGTAATTGTTCCAATAGCTGTTCCCTGAATAGTGACATTTACTCCCGGAAGAGGACTATCTGTTTCATCTAATATGCTACCTTGTATTGTTCGTTCCTGTGCATAAGCACTCATTGAAAATGTAATAGCGATGAACAGCAGAAAAAAATTTTTTAAGATCTGCATGACTATTTTTTATTGTTTAGTTGTTATTCAATCTAAATACGTTTAGATGAATAGGATTAAATAATAACCGCGGCGTTATGTTTACAAATGTAGGGTAGACACTAATTAATCAGAGGTTGATTTTTGACAAATAAGCGTTGAAAAAAATATTTTTTCATCAACCATGGTTTTTAAAATAGGTAAAAAAATGACTTTTGTGATGAAAATTTACCCCTATAACTACAAGTGCGTCCTACCATGATGGGATTACAATTTATGGGAGAGCTCTGTTGGACCAAAAGGTAATAATTTGGTTTGATGTTTTGAGTAAGTAAGTAATATTCATTTCAATATTTATGATAAAAAAGACCTTTTTTTGAGATTAAAATAACATCATAAATATACACTTTTGTGCAAGAATAATACCCTTTTATATTCGTTTTTATATACATTATGTATGTTTTTGATGAAAATTTACCTAAACTAACAATAGTGGTCCAAGGAGTAGAATTCCAATGTCATCATCAAATTTAAAAATCTCCATAACGTTCGTTAACCGTATCAAGTACATTTGAAATATGATTATCGGAAAATGAAATAAAATCACATCTGATTATGGAGAAAATGTACACTTATATATTGATAATTTTATCCTACTACCTTATTCAAGGGTGTTCTGCTGTAGAGCAGAAGAAGGATATCAGTGTACAGGCCATTCCTAATGTGATTATTACTACCGATATCAATAATGAATCATTTTCGACTACTGATGAACATGCCTTAATTTACTTATTATGGCATCTAAATAATGTTAGACTTCAATCAGTAGTAATGGAGGGATTTAACATTTATGGAGAAAAGAAATTGCAAAGCATCTTAAAATGTTATGCTGAAGATTTCCATAATCCATCACATTCTTTCCAAGAAAATAACTTTCCAACACCTAACGCCATCCAACAACTTATAGTAAAAGGAGAGGATGCAGGTACGAAGAAAATCATACGCCTTTCAAGACAAAATAGAGAAACACCTCTTTACATATTAGTCATGGGAAGTATGAAACCGATCAAAGAAGCATTATTTCTTGCTCCTGACATTGCTCAAAATATAAGAGTGATTACTGTAGGAACGGGTATCAAGCCTCCTAATGAGGATGTTTGTGGAAATCTGAACTGGAACGGATGGGGAAGAACAGAAATCTTTGAAAGGTTTACAGATTTATGGTGGATTGAGAACGATTGGGCATTTAAAGGAATGTCAGAGGGTAAGGAACCTACTGCATATTACAACAATGTCATTAACTACGGAGCCTTGGGAAAATATTTGACCGAGAGCAAAATACAAACAATAAACCTTGAGGAAGCCATTCCTATCATGTTTTTGATTGATTCTAATATCAATGTGAATCACCCAGAATTTGGAGGCTGGACCGGAAACTACATCAAACCGTTTCCGGTAGAGCGACCTAATTATTGGGTAGACAGAGCAAAGACCAAAAAATGGAATTATCGAAAACCTTGTAACTCCTGGGAGCTGGCGGATCAAGTGTTGGAAGAACGGAAACTGAATATCATCCTCAGACGAGGTGATATGTTTTCTTCCCTATTGTCTAAACTAAACAAACTTTATTCTCCAGCAGCAAGGGAGAATAGTTAAAGCATTTTTTAAATTATACTAAAATGAAAAAGATTTTACTTATTTCTTTTCTGTATGGTTTCTTCTCTATTGGAACTAACGCTACCAATACGAATGAAGATCCAAAACCGAATGATAAGAAAGCAACAAAAGCAACAATAGCGCTTTACCAACAATTAAATAGTGTTTCTCAAAACGGGCAGACCATTTTTGGACATCAGGATGACTTGGCTTATGGTTATCATTGGTGGGGCAATAATTCAGATGTCAAACAGGTCACTGGAGATTATCCTGGGCTTTATGGCTGGGATATGGGTGAAATTGGAAATGAAAAGAATTTAGATGGCGTGCTTTTCGAAGACATCAAAAAATACATAAAAGAAGCTTATGCTAGAGGAGGCGTGACTACTTTAAGCTGGCACATGATCAACTTAAAAGAACAATCAAGTTCTTGGGATACAACAAAGGTGGTACATGAGATGTTGAAAGGTGGAAAATACCATAAAGACTTTATCAAGAAGTTGGATTTATTCGCCGACTTTGTCAATGATTTGGAAATGAACGATGAGAAAATCCCGTTACTTTTCAGACCTTGGCACGAGCACAATGGTTCATGGTTTTGGTGGGGCGGTAAAAACGTTTCCATTGAAGATTACAAATCGCTTTGGCAGTTTACTGTGGAATATTTAAGAGATAAAAAGAAGATCCATCATTTGATTTATGTGTACTCTACTGATGCTTTCCAAACGCAGGAGGAATACTTAGAAAGATACCCTGGTGATGAGTATGTTGATGTTTTAGGATTTGATGATTATGGTGCATTCAGATCATATGCAGATGAAGCAAGGGAACAATGGATCATCAATGAGCTGGAAATAGTAGCGAAACTAGCCGAAGAAAAAGGTAAAATTTGTGCATTCACTGAATCAGGTTTAGAAGCAGTGACAGATGATACGTTCTTCACCAAAAAATTATTACCAAAATTGAATCACAATAAATGGACGAAAAAAGCCGCTTATGTGATGCTTTGGAGAAACGCCAACTACCAAAAAGAGCAGAGAGATCATTTCTATGTACCTTATAAAGGACATTCTTCTGCTAAAGACTTTATCCAATTTACGGAAGACCCTAGTATCCTCTTAGAGTCTGACTTTATGAAAATGAAAGAGAATTAATCAACGAACTCATTATGCAACTCGAAACCTTAGATCTGATCATTATTGGGCTTTATCTGCTATCAACAGTAGTGATTGGTATTTATCTGAAAAAACAAGCCTCCAAAAACATGGAATCGTATTTCCTTGGGGGCAACTCTTTGCCATGGTACATGTTGGGCTTGTCCAACGCTTCCGGAATGTTTGATATTTCGGGTACAATGTGGATGGTGTACTTGTGCTTTGTATATGGATTGAAAAGCGTATGGATACCATGGTTATGGCCTGCTTTCAATCAGATTTTCTTAATGATTTATTTATCAATCTGGTTGAGAAGATCAAACGTACTGACTGGTGCGGAATGGATCAGAACTCGTTTTGGTGATGGTACAGGAGGAAAGCTATCACATATGGTAGTGGTGTTCTTTGCCATTTTAAGTTGCCTTGGTTTCTTGTCTTACGGATTTATTGGAATTGGTAAGTTCATCGAAATCTTCATTCCATGGTCGTATGTAGGACAGTTTATGCCATTTGAACTAACGGCAGAGCAAGTACCTTACGCTTACGGTATTTTGTTCACTACAATTGCTACTTTTTATGTAGTAATGGGTGGTATGTTGTCCATTGTTTGGACAGACGTAATGCAGTTTGGAATCATGACCGTTTCCGCATTGGTGATTGGTGGTATTGCAATGTACCAAGTAGATGCAGAAACATTGATGGGCATGGTACCAGAAGGATGGGACTCTCCATTATTCAATTATGATTTGGATATGGATTGGTCGGCTTACATTCCTTCCGTAAATGAAAAGATGGAAAGCGATGGATTTACACCTTTCTCTATCTTCTTTATGATGATGTTGTTCAAAGGATTCTTCGCATCGATGGCAGGTCCAGCACCGAACTTTGATATGCAGAAAATCTTATCCACAAAGTCACCAAAAGAAGCGGCAAAAATGAGTGGTTTTGTATCGGCGGTAATGTTCTTGCCACGATACTTGATGATTGGTGGTTTCACGATTTTAGCGGTGGTTTATTTCAGCGGAGACATCAATCAGGTGGGCAGTGGTTTTGATTTTGAAAACATCTTACCAATGGCCATCAAGGAATTCGTGCCATCAGGTTTGATGGGCTTATTATTGGCAGGTTTATTAGCGGCCTTTATGTCCACTTTCGCATCAACCGTCAACGCTGCACCTGCTTACTTAGTCAACGATATTTACTTAAGATATATCAATCCAAAAGCCAGTGGAAAGCTACAAATGAGAGCAAGTTATATCATCTCGGCAGCCGTAGTGGTAATCAGTACTGTTATTGGATTATATGTTGAAAATATTAATTCTGTATTACAGTGGATTGTATCTGCACTTTACGGTGGATATATCGCAGCCAACTTCTTGAAGTGGCATTGGTGGAGATTCAATGGTCATGGTTTCTTCTGGGGAATGGCAGCAGGTATTGCCGCTTCAATGATCTTCCCATTAGTATTTAAAGAAACCTTGGAACTGTATTACTTCCCGCTATTATTTGCAGTATCATTAATTGGTTCGGTAGCAGGTACATTATTGACAAAACCTACAGAGGAAAAGACATTAATGAACTTCTACAAAACGGTAAGGCCTTGGGGATTCTGGGGACCAATCAAACGTAAAGTGATGGCGAAAGATCCAAACTTCGAAGGAAACAAAGATTTCAAAAAAGATATGTTCAATGTAGTGATCGGTATCGTATGGCAGTCAATGCTGACATTACTTCCACTTTACATCGTCATCAAAGAAGAAATGGGCATTCTTTCAACAGCTGCCATATTGATCATTACCACTTTAATCTTAAAGAAAAATTGGTACGACAAACTACCGGAAGAACCACAAAAAGTGCCGGAAAGTATTGAAGATAAGAATTTAGTAGAGGCGAATTAGATGAACAGACAGGCAACGTAGAACTATACATTGGCGAAGTCTCCTGACTTCGAAATACATATTGGTTTGATGATTCGAAGTCGGGAGACTTCGCCAATGCCCATCACAAGTGACGCCTAACGGCTTAACACTTGCGATATAAAAAGTTACATATAAAAGAGACAAAAAGAAATAAAGAATAATACAATGAACTTTAAAGAGAAATTAACCGGATTAATTGAAAAACAAGAAGCATTATTAAGTAAAACAAATCAACCTACAGATGCTTACAATGGTATTTTTACTAAATACGAAAACCCTATACTTACAGCAGACCATACCCCATTATATTGGAGGTTTGATTTAAACGAAACGTCAAACCCTCATCTTCAAGAACGTATTGGTATGAATGCCACTTTCAATGCCGGAGCCATTCGTTTTAATGGAAAATATGTATTGATGGTAAGAGTAGAAGGTGTGGATAGAAAGTCATTTTTTGCAGTAGCAGAAAGCGATAATGGTATTGACAACTTCCGTTTTTGGGATAAGCCTGTATTAATGCCGGAAACAGAAGAACCTGATACAAATGTGTACGACATGCGTCTAACACAGCACGAAGATGGCTGGATCTATGGTATTTTCTGTACAGAAAGAAAAGACCCTAATGTTCCAGCAGGCGACACATCTTCAGCTGTAGCGGCAGCAGGAATTGTTCGTACAAAAGACTTGGTGAACTTCGAACGTCTTCCCGATTTAATTTCTTACTCAGGTCAACAAAGAAATGTGGTATTGCATCCGGAATTTGTAGACGGAAAATACGCTTTATACACTAGACCTCAAGACGGGTTTATTGACACAGGTTCAGGCGGAGGAATCGCATGGGGATTGACAGATTCGATGGAGAAAGCGGAAGTGAAAGAGGAAAGAGTGATTGAGCCAAAAATCTATCATACGATCAAAGAAGTGAAAAATGGCCAAGGTCCCGCACCGATCAAAACTTCAGAGGGATGGTTGCATTTGGCACACGGTGTAAGAAATACTGCAGCAGGACTTCGTTACGTACTTTATATGTTCATGACTTCACTAGAAGATCCGACAAAAGTAACACATCGTCCAGCCGGTCATTTCATCGCTCCATTGGGTGACGAAAGAGTAGGTGACGTTTCTAACGTAGCCTTTGCCAACGGATGGATTGCCGATGAGAGTGGTGAAGTAAAAATCTACTATGCATCATCAGATACAAGAATGCATGTAGCGACATCAACAATTGATCAACTGGTGGATTACTGCAAAAACACACCAGAAGATGGTTATCGTTCGGTAACTTCAGTGCAGACCATTCATGATATGGTAGAGAAAAATGAAAAGATGATAGAGGAATTGGGACTTACAATTCCAAACAGACAAACAGTTTAAAGTAAGAGTGAAGTACCAAAATAAAGGGTGCAAAATAGTAGTGTGATTCGCGTAAAGTAGGGACGTTTTATTAAAACGTCCTCACGAATCACAACACAACCCCTCTTATTTTGAATGCATTTTCTGAAAAACATTTAGTAGAGAGTATGGAGAGGGGAGAGATTTTTTTGACTCTTCCTTCTTTCTTCAAACAAGCCATAAATTTTTGATAAAAATGATAGACTCGTTCAAAACAGCATTAGAGAAAGAATTGACAGACGGAATATTAAAATATTGGTCAGAACAAACCATAGATCACAAGAATGGAGGGTTTTATGGTCAGATTTCCTATGATAATAAAGTAAATGCAGAAGCGGACAAAGGTGCCATTATGCATGCTAGAATTTTATGGACTTTTGCTTCAGCATACCGTCAGTTGGGAGATCAAAAATACTTGGAGATTTGCGATTATGCTTATGCGTATATCAAAGCAAATTTCTTAGATGAGAAAAATGGAGGCGTGTTTTGGATGGTCGATTATTTGGGAAATAAAGTAGATGGAAAGAAGCAGATTTATGCGAATGCTTTTGTGATCTATGCTTTTTCAGAATATGCGATGGCCAAAGGAATTGTTGAGCCATTGGAATTGGCTTTAAATATTTTCCAAGACATCGAAGAACATTCTTTTGATCAAGAATTGAATGGTTATTTTGAAGCGTATACAGAGGAGTGGGTGTTGATGGAAGACCTACGATTAAGTGAGAAAGACAAGAACGAAAAGAAAACAAACAATACACATTTACATATTTTAGAAGCCTATACCACATTATACATCGCTACAAAAAATCAAAAAGTAGGACAGCAACTTCGTAACCTGATTGAATTATTCTTGGATAAAATCTTAGACACCGATACTTATCACTTTAAACTTTTCTTTGATGAAAAATGGACACTGAAATCAGATGAAATCAGCTATGGTCATGATATTGAAGGGGCTTGGCTGATTCAGGAAGCGGCAGTAGCATTGGGTGATGATGCACTTTTGGAGAAAGTAAAAGAAGTGGCAGTAAAAATTGCGGAAGTGACTTTAGCAGAAGGCATAGCAGAAGACGGAGCAATTGTCAATGAAGGTGATCCTTCAGGAATTACAGACACGGACAGACATTGGTGGCCACAAATTGAGGCCATGGTAGGCTTTATCAATGCCTATGAAAACTCAGAGAATGAAGTGTATTTGCAAGCGGCGCATCGACTATGGAAATACACAGAAGCTCATTTAATCAATAAGGAATTTGGTGAATGGTGGTGGAGAGTAGACGAAAACAATATTCCAAATTTAGAAGAAGATAAAGTGGGTCCTTGGAAAGCACCTTACCATAACGGCAGGGCTTGTATTGAAGGCATTAAACGATTAGAAAAAATACAGCAGGTACAAACAACATAAATACTAAAAAGGTAGAAGGATTAATTTTCGTGCAGTTAAAGAAATAAATTATATCTCAAGTGTTAAGCGGTAGCGTCACTTGGAACTATACATTGGCGAAGTCTCCTGACTTCGAAATACACTTTGGTTTGTTGGTTCGAAGTCGTGAGACTTCGCCAAAGTTTCATCACAAGTGACGCCTAACGGCTTAACACTTGCGATATAAAAGTTTTAACTATGGTGTACAAACCTCCTACAAATCACTACTAAAAACATGAATGAAATGAAAAGATTAAATACACTATTACTATTTGTACTCTTATTGGGAGTATCATGTGTAAAGCAAACCACGGAGCAAAACAACTCCGCTAAAAACAACTTTGTAACCATAGAAAATGGAGCCTTAATGCTGAATGGTCAACCTTACTATTTTATGGGTGCCAACTATTGGTACGGCATGAATATCGGTATGGAAAAATTAGGCGACCGTCAGCGTTTGATCAATGAATTGGATCAAATGAAGGCAATGGGAATTACAAACTTGAGAATCTTGGCGTCTTCTGAGGGAGATGAAAGTCAAGCATTCCAAGTGCATCCAACAATGCAATCTGCTTCTGGGAAATACAATAGAGAAGTGCTAGAAGGGTTGGACTTTTTCTTAAATGAAATGGGAAAGAGAGAGATGAAAGCGGTGATGGTATTGAACAACTTCTGGACTTGGTCTGGCGGTATGCCTCAGTACTTGTTATGGGCAGGAAAAGGAGAAGTACCTTATCCTCAAATTTCTCAAGAATGGAGCAAGTTCACGGATTATTCAAAGCAGTTTTATGCCAATGAAAAAGCCTCTAAAATGTTTGAAGATCATTTGAAAGTCTTGATTACGAGAACAAATACAGTTTCAGGAGTAAAATATACAGAAGATCCTACTATCATGTCTTGGCAATTGGGTAATGAGCCAAGAGGATACAGCGAAGTGGAAGAGTACCACAAGTGGATTGCTAAAACTTCAGCTTTAATTAAAGAATTAGATCCAAATCACTTAGTGTCAATTGGTTCAGAAGGAGATTCTCCAGGGCCTGATGCTGGGATTAATCTTTTGAAAGACAGTGATGTAAAAGATATTGATTACGTAACGATTCACATTTGGGCTCAAAATTGGGGATGGTATGATCCAGCAAAGCCTGAAGAGAAGTTTGATGAGACGAAGAAAAAAGTAAGAGAATATTTATACAAGCATGTAAATGATGCAAAGGCATTAGGAAAACCTGCTGTTTTAGAAGAGTTTGGAATTGCCCGCGACAATGATGATTACTCACCAACTGCGACTACGGTTTGGAGAGACAAATATTACAGTTTTGTGTTTGATGAAGTGTACCAATTAGCCAAAGATAATGCTCCTATTTACGGGATGAATTTCTGGGCTTACTCAGGAGAAGGAAGACCTCCAAGACCAAAGGAATTTTGGAAGAAGGGAGACAATTTCTTAGGAGACCCTCCACATGAACCACAAGGATGGTATGGTGTATATGATAAAGACCAATCCACTATCCAAGTGATTGATGATTATGCAAAAAAAATGAACGGGTTAACATCAAAAGTGATCGCTGATAACGCTCAATAACCATGATGAAATCCATTAGAAATAAAATATGTGTTTTGTGTGGCATGTTGCTCATACTCCTCCCGAAGGCGTATGGGCAAACATCAACAACATCGCCCAATGTCATTGTAATTTTGACAGATGACCAAGGCTGGGGAGACTTTTCCCACACTGGTAATCAGTATCTTTCAACACCTCATTTTGATCAAATGGCGAGTGAAAGTGCAGTACTCAACCGTTTCTACGTGAGTCCGGTTTGTGCTCCAACTCGTGCAAGTGTTTTGACAGGAAGATACCATTTGAGAACAGGTGTTTCTTTTGTCACAAGAGGAAGAGAAAATATGAGATCAGAGGAAGTGACCATCGCGGAAGCCTTCAAGTCAGCAGGATATACGACGGGTTGCTTTGGAAAATGGCACAATGGAGCACATTATCCTGAAAACCCACAAGGGCAAGGTTTTGATACTTTTTTAGGCTTCACTTCTGGTCATTGGAGTAATTACTTCGATACATCTTTGGAATACAATGGAGAAATGATTTCGACCAAAGGCTATATCACAGATGTATTGACGGATTCTACTTTGGCTTTTATTGATAGAAATAAAGAAAAACCGTTTTTTGCTTTCGTTCCATTGAATGCTCCTCACACGCCTTACCAAGTAGGAGATGAGTATTATGATTTGTATAAAGACATTGATTTCGGTTATGGAGAAAAGCAAAACAAGAAGATAGCAACCATCTATGGGATGTGTAAAAATATTGATGATAACATAGGAAGAATCCGTCAGTATTTAAAAGATAATGCTCTGGAAGAAAATACAATTGTCGTTTTCTTATCCGATAATGGCCCTCAAGGAGACCGCTACAATGGTCCTTGGAGAGGTGGGAAAACTTCAATACATGAAGGTGGCTCGTTGGTGCCATGTACATTGCAGTGGAAAGGAAAAATTAAACCAAGTCAGAAACAAGCTCTAACGGCTCATATTGATTTGATGCCTACTTTATTAGGCCTGGCAGGGGTTGAAAAACCAAAAGAGGTGAAGTTTGATGGTGTGGATTTAAGTCCTTATTTATTGAAAAATAAAGCACCTGAATCGAGAAAATTATATACGCACATGACAGGTTTTGAAATCACTGCCGAAAGAGGTGCCGTAAGAGCAGGTGACTTTAGGTATACCACTGAATTTGGAAAAACAGGCTTATATAACTTAACAGAAGATCCTTCAGAAAAACATGATTTGCAAGCTGAATTACCAGAAAAAGCAAAGGAAATGAAGGAGGCTTTCGAGGCGTGGTACACTGATGTAACTTCGGCAGGTTTTGCTGATTTGAGAATCCCGATGGGGTATAAAGAAAGTCCAAGAGTGGTATTGGCGGTCCACGAAAGTACAGGAAAAGGAGATCTAAAATTTAAAGCGAATGTCAATGGTTGGGCTCACGATTGGTTTTTAGTCAATGGAGATGCCACGATTGAATGGCCCATTGAAATTGTAACTCCTTCTACCTTCCAACTCTCCTTAAAATATGCGGGACAGGCCTTAAAAGGAGATGTGATCGAAGTGATTTTTGGTGATCAAATCATCAAAAAGAAAATCAAAAAAGACTTCAAACCCACAGCATTACCTACTCCTGATAGAGTAATGCGTGAGCAAGAAGCAGAGGAACAAACCTGGGGTACTTTGGATTTAGGAGCAATCACATTGCCTGCAGACAAAATCAAAACCTGCACGCTGAAAATCCATAAAAAAGGAAAGGGTGTATTGGAGGTAAAGGAAATTGTAAGTAGGAGAATGGATTCTCTTTAGGAATAAATAACCATGTTTCAAGTGTTAAGCGTTAGCGTCACTTGGAACTGTATATTGGCGAAGTCTCCTGACTTCGAATTACAGAAAAATCTTTTCGAAGTCGGGAGACTTCGCCAATAGTAAATCACAAGTGACGCTAACGCTTAACACTTGCGACATGGATTTATCACCAGCCCATGACTTCAGTCATGGTGCACGATCCAACACTCACAATAAAACAGAATTTTTCAGCATTTAATGCTACTTTTTAAGATAAACAAAAAAGAAAAATTACAATTCAATTTTTGATTATGGAACATAAAATGATTACTAACTTATTATTACTTCTAGTAGGGTTGATGGGCTGTTCTTCAGAAGACACCCCCTCAGATCCAGTCGTGCAGAATGGCAATTTGTCATTGGCTGTAACGATCAATGAGGATGTAGAAGAAAAGACTGCATTCAGATTACAGAGCGAAGGAAGTGGAGTGAAAGTTAACATTGTGGGCGCTGAGGGAAAGACGGTAGTTTCTTATGCTTCCATTGAAACGGTGCCTGAAGCAATCGAACTACCTTCTGGTGTGTATAAAGCTAAAGGTGAGAGTAACTCTTCCGCGCAGTTTGGGTTTGACGACCCTCAATATGGAGGTGTTTCAGAAGATTTCTCTATACAGGCAGAGCAATTAACCAACTCTAGTTTAGAATGTAAATTACAAAACTCTAAAGTGACGGTAGACTATTCTGATTTAGTAAAAAATCAATTCGGAACGTACTCATCAGTTGTGAAGTCTTCTTTCGGTGAATTAGTTTTTGAAAAAGCAGAAACGAGGGCAGGTTATTTCAGATCAAGTGGAAACCTTTCAGTGATTGCGACAATCGGTGAGGGAGAAAGCCAATTGACTTCCGAAATCACAATCAATTCCATCCAGCCGACAACACATTATGCCGTAACGATCGACGTCGATCAAGGAACAGGAAAATTAGTAATTTCTGTAGACGAAACGATTTTAGATGGAGGAAGCAAAGACATTGTGATTACGCCGATTGAAGGAGAAGCTCGCCCTGAGTACAACACCTCTATTGGTTTCTTTACAAAAAATGGAAAACTATACGATGCCAACGGAATGGAGTTTATTCTAAGAGGAGTAAACAACGGTCATTTCTGGTTTGACAGCGGAAATAGAAATACAGCCATCAATGCTTTGACGCCAATTTCGGCATATCATTCCAATACAGTCAGAATGGTTTGGCAAACGAATTATGTTCCTAGTCAATGGAACAATGTACCGGAGACGGATCAGTTGAGAAAAATGATCAATACTGCGATTGAGAAAGGGATGGTGCCGATGATTGAATTACATGATGTAACGGGTGATGAAAGCAAAGAGAACCTTTTGAAAATGGCAGAATACTATGTAAGACCTGACATTTTAGGTGTAATGAAAGAATATGAAAGTATCCTTTTGATCAACATTGCTAACGAATGGAGTGGTAAAACCACCACGTACAGAGATGCTTACAAAGAAGCAGTGACTATGATGCGTACAGCAGGTTTGAAGCACACATTAGTGATTGACGGAAGTGGCTGGGGACAAGATATGACACCAATTTTTGACTACGGTCAAGAGATCATCGATAATGATCCGCAGAAAAATATTCTTTTCTCAGTACACATGTATCAGAGTTACAGAAACGAAACAACGATCACTTCTAACCTGGAAAAAGCAGTAGAGATGAAGTTGCCTTTGATTGTAGGCGAATTTGGATTTCAACACGGAGGTACACCTGAAAACCCAATTCAGATTCCGTATGAGCATATTTTATCTGAATGTGAACGCCTAAATATTGGTTGGTTAGCTTGGTCTTGGAAAGGTAATTCAGGAGGAGTGGAGTATTTAGACTTATCAACGGATTGGGAAGGTACTTCATTGACCGATTGGGGTAAAGGCATTGTGAACGGTGCGAATGGCCTGCAAAATACATCAAAGAAAGTTTCAGTTATTAAATAATTAGTCGGATGAAAAACATTAAAAATATAGTAATGACACTTTTCGTAGGCTTAATAATAGTAAGCTGTAACGAAAAGCAAACGTTAGAAAAAGAATTAAATGAAGGGCAGTTGGTATTGCAATTCGGATCAAATGCAAGAACAAACCAAGACCTCAATGACTACGGTTTAAAAGTGGAAAATGCCTCTGGCGAAGTGGTACTTTCTTACGAGAAAATTTCAGAAGCACCAGAAAAAATCAGCTTGGCAGTAGGTAATTATACTGTAAAGGCATTTAGTGCTGAGGAAATGCCTTATTTCACTTTTGATGCCCCTTATTATTATGGAGAAAAAACGTGTACAATAAATAGTGGAGAAGAAACGGTAGTAGATATCGTTTGTGCACTGAAGCATGTAAAACTGATGATCAACTTTGATGAGCAGATTACAAGTACTGCAAAGTCTTATTCAGCGGTGATTCAAAGCACACATGATGAAATCACGATTGATGCTTCAACTGCCAAAACGGTCTATGCCGAACGCTCTGCTTTAATCATTTCAACAACCATTGAGGAACAAGATGGAACGATGATAAAGAATAAACAAATTGTGTCAGGTTTAGCGTCTAAATCTGAATACACTCTGAATATTTCATACTAGAATTTATAAGATTACTGAAAAGCTGCTTCTCTTTGAGAGGCATG
This sequence comes from Flammeovirga sp. OC4, assembly GCF_000812565.1. Taxonomy (GTDB): domain Bacteria; phylum Bacteroidota; class Bacteroidia; order Cytophagales; family Flammeovirgaceae; genus Flammeovirga. Next base: position 22,763 of record NZ_JTAM01000017.1, read on the forward strand.
CTTTTCCTATTAACACACTCATAAAAGTTCTACTACACACCTATAAAAATTACATGAAATGAAAGACTCTATTTTTACTCTATTTTTAATACTTCTATGTCAACACTCTTTTTCGCAAGAAAGATCTTTTCAACATATCTCTGATGCTTCCGGATTAACGAACAAAGTAGTAAAAGATATTTACAGAGATCAAAAAGGATTTTTATGGCTTGGTACTCAAAATGGTTTACACCGGTACGATGGCTATGAGATGAAAATCTATAGATCATCATCAGAAGAAAGTAAGTCATTATCTACAAATGATATCAATGTTATTTTTGAGGATGACCAACAGCAACTTTGGGTGGGTACTACTCATAATGTTCATATAATGAATGCTGATGGAGAACACTTTAGGACATTAATTCCTCGTTCGCCATTTGGTACAGAAGCATTTGCGTTTGAAATTTCGTCTATACTCCAAAGTCAAAAAGGAACAATCTGGGTAGGGACAAAAGGTGCTGGGCTCTATCAATTTAATCTGGAAGGACAATTGATCAGTCATCATTTAGCAGATCAGCAGCATCCTCATTTATCAATCATAAATACGTTAGCCGAAGATAAGAATGGCAATTTGTGGATAGGTCATGAAGGGCTCAACCTCAGTATTTATTATTCCCATCGAGGTATATTCAGACAATTATCGGTGGATCAAAACAAAAGTTATTTTTCAAAAAATACGGCCACTAAAATCACCAAAATTCTTCCTATAAGTACGAAGAAAATATTAATAGGGACATTACAAAATGGTGTTTTTGCGATGGACCCAACCACACAAAAAGTCAATTATCTACCAGAAGTTAATCAAGGTCTGAAACATCCAAGTATTAAGGATATTGTGATGGATGACTTTCAGAATATTTGGCTCGCTACTTCTGATGGACTTCACCAACTGTCTAGTTATTCGGATCAGATCATTAGAATTTACAGAAATAATGACTTGAACAATAAGTCCATCGCTGGCAATGCCTTACTTTCTTTACATTATGATCAACAAAATATCTTGTGGTGTAGTGTATCAGGACAAGGGGTAGATTACATAGAACCGAACTTCAAAAAGTTCAAAACTTACAAGAGAGAAGTGATGAATCAAAACAGTTTGAACCACACCACAGTGCAAGCTATTTTTGAAGATCGACATACAAATTTATGGTTTGGAACCAGTGGAGGTGGACTGACATTTTTAGACACTAAAAAGAATAAATTTGAACATTTTGTCCCTGAAAAAGGAAATCCTACTAAACTTCAAGCGTGGGCTGTTTTTGCCATTCATGAAGACCATAAGGACAACATTTGGGTAGGCTCCTACTTGGGTGGATTATCGAAATTTGATAAAAAAACAAAGACTTTTAAGACCTATAAGAATAGTCAATGGGATAAAACAAGTCTTCCTCATGATGATGTGAGAGCTATTTTTGAAGACAGTAAAAAGCAATTGTGGGTAGCGACCAATGGTGGTGGAGTTGCCATTTTTGATACTGAAAACGAAACCTTCAAAACCTTTAAAAGAGAAGAAGGAAAAGAAGATCAGACGCTTTCTAGTAATTGGACTTTGAATGTTTTTGAAGACTCAAGAGGTTGGATTTGGGTAGGTACTTATGGTGGTTTATCCGTTTATTATCCTAATGAAAACCGTTGGGTAAACTTTATGAATGACACAAAAGATAGTCATTCCCTCACACACAATTGGGTGTATGCGGTTCATGAAGATAAAGTTGGAAATATTTGGATAGGTACAGCAGGAGGGTTGAATAAAATTGATGCTCAACAACTCAAGCAGCCTATCAATCATTATTCAAAAGGCTTGATGACAGCTTTTAGAGAAGAACAAGGTCTGAGTAGTAATAGCGTTCATGGAATTTTGGAAGATGATTTTGGGGTGTTGTGGTTAAGTTCTAACAGTGGTCTTTCTAAATTTGATCATAAGAACAATAAAATAACGCATTACACTAAAGATGATGGTCTACAAGGTAATGAGTTTATTCCAATGGCATTTTGTAAGACTAAGGCTGGAAGATTAATTTTTGGTGGGAATAACGGAGCCAATGCCTTTCTCCCTAATGAAATCATCAACAACCCTTATAAACCGCATATTTACCTGACTAGTTTTTCACTTTTTAATCGTGAAATCAAGCCGGATTCCACTTCAACTATATTGCAAAAAAACATAAGTAGCACTGATGAAATTAGTTTACATTATGATCAAAATGTATTGACATTCAGTTTTGTAGCATTAAATATGATTTCACCAGAGAAGAATCAGTACGCTTACAGGTTGGAAGGTTTTGATAAGGATTGGAATTATGTTGATGATAAAAGAGAAGCCATTTATACCAACCTTGATCCAGGGGAATATATTTTCAGAGTAAAAGGAACGAATAATGATGGACTTTGGAATGAGGAAGGGCAGGAAATTTTGTTGATCATACAGCCTCCTTATTGGCAAACGTGGTGGTTTAGATTACTTGTTTTTGCGGTGTTGCTGTTGAGTATTTTCTTGGGTTATAAATGGAAAGTTCGTGCGTATAAAAGGGAGCAACAAATCTTAGAAAAAACAGTAAAAGATCGCACTAGAGAATTGGCAGAAAGGAACAATGACCTTGTGATGATCAATGAGGAAGTGCAGCAGCAGGCAGAAGAGTTGGAGATGCAAAGAGATAATTTATCTAACACGAATAAATTGATCTCGGAGAGAAATATGGAATTGAATGATAAGAATAATAAGATCTCTAACCTGCTCGAACAATTGCAGACAGCCAACGGTGAAATTACGCAGAAAAACAGGCACATTACCGATTCCATTCGTTATGCCCAGACCATGCAAGAGGCCATTTTACCAATAACAGAGCAGTTTTCGTCTTACTTTCAAAATCATTTTATTTTATTCAAACCGAAAGATATTGTATCAGGCGATTTCTATTGGGTGAGTGTAAAAGATGAAAAAAATAGACTTTTTATCGCTTCTGTAGATTGTACAGGGCACGGTGTACCGGGAGCTTTTATGTCAATGATCGGGATGTCACTTTTAAATAAAATTGTCAACGAATACAATATCGAAGATCCTTCTTCTATCTTAATTCACTTGGATGAAGGTATCCGAAAGGCTTTGAAGCAAGAGCATTCTAAAAACACAGATGGAATGGATTTGAGTATAGTAAGAATTGATCAGCACGGAGAGGAAAAAAACTTATGCTTCTCTTCGGCCAAAGGCTCTATGTATATTTATTTTTCCGATCAACAAGAACTGCAAAGAGTGGTAGGAGATAAAATTTCCATTGGAGGAATAAGACGTAAAAAGGAAAAGAAATTTACAGAACAGCATTTCCAGTTGAAAAAAGATGATCGCTTCTTTTTACTCACCGACGGTTACATAGACCAATGTGATGAAGATCGCAAGAAATTCGGTTCAGTGAAGTTCGAAAAAATTCTCAATCAAACCATCCGTATGCCTTTAGAAAGACAACATCAATTGTTGTTGGATGTCCTAAGAATCCATCAAGGTGAAATGGAACAACGAGACGATATTACAATTTTAGGCTTTGAAATATAATGTAAATGATAGTTTGTAGGGCGGTCCATTGCACTGCCCTACAACAAATTAAATGATGCAAATAAAACCATGAAATAACAGTATAAACCAACTAGCTATGAAGAAAAATGAATTATTAAAATTGGGTTTTAAATCTTTTATTCTCCTTCTCTTATCTGCTACAATTATTGAATCCATTTATATTATTAATGTAGAAAATAGAGAAGATTATATCTACAACATTTACTTGATTGTATTGCAGCTTTTGATTCTAATTTCATTGATGACCTATCTTTTCTTTTATAGAAAAGTGAAAGAAGAGAAAGCATCGATTCAAGAAAGAACGCAACAAAAAGAAGATGATTTGATTTTGAAAATTGATGAAATCATACAATCAAAACTCTCAGATTCAGAATTTAATGTTGTTGAAATCGAAAAAGCAATTGGTGTCAGTAGACCGGTGCTTTTAAACCGTTTCAAAAGAGTAAAAGGCACAACACTAGTCAATTACATTAAAAAAGAAAGACTCAAAAAAGCAGAAGAGCTTTTGTTATCATCATCAGACAACATCTCTGAAATAGCCTATAAAGTGGGCTTCTCAGATCCAAAATATTTCAGCAAAGTATTCCGTCAGGATAAGGAGTTAACACCCACGGAATACCGAAGACAAAAACAATTCATCGAATAGATTTTTTAGTAGCAAAATTTTCATTTCATGTTGATAGGGGTATGTAGTTTACATATCTCTATTTTTTTGGAATAAACTACAGGCAAAACCTCTGGGAATTAAGTGTTAAAGAGCTCATAAGTTTCATTAAATTCAATACGATTTATTATAAACTAAACTTGAATAGTTAGATGAGATAACTAACTTGGACGGAATGAACTATTAAATAGTAAATAAAATGATATTATTCATGAATTCAAACTAAACAACAAACATGAAAAAACTAAGCTTAAATGATGGCAATCAAAATGAATTAATTTATTATTCTGATTGTAAGAAAGGTATTATAGACAGATGTTTGAACGATAATAATTGGGATAATTATGACATAGATGATAATCCATACACAAGACTAATTGATTTGATTGATGATCATTCCAATGCTCCAAATTCGTTTACAGGGTTTCAAGATTTTGAAGATTATTGGTTGAAATTGAATCGATGTCAAAAAATAATATGGTTATTTGGGATGTTAAATGTATATGTGAATTCAGTAATTATTGATGAATTCTTTTATAATTTCAAACCTTTTATTTTTGCTGTCATTGAGATATTAGGAGAATTAGGTCTTACCGATGAATTAGAGGCTTATCGAGAAGAACTTTATTATTTTATAGAGGATAGTGAAGATAAAGAGTTAATATCCTTCTTAGATACTCTGAAACAAAATATAGTTGAGAGTAATATAGGGTTGTTAGATGAAAGAAACATGAAGAAGACCCATATTCAACTTTTCAAATATGTATCAGATCATAAACAACTCTTTTTCAAGTAATAAGGTATTATATTCAGTAATTTTTATGGTGGTTCGTGAGCCACAAGGCATTGTGGCTCTTCAAGGTGATACATTTTCAAATTAGCAGTTTCGTTTCTTGAAAGCATATCCTCTGTAGAGACGCAATGCTTTGCGTCTCACGAACCACAACACGTGACAATTGTATCTAATCTTGCTTAAACTGAGTACTTAATAGACTCAAAATATAGGGCTGTCAAACCCATGACCTGCTAAACATTAAAACACCTACTTTTAAACATCAAGGAGTCAAAAACAATAAGGTGTAAATATTTAAACCTCCCCCAATCCCTTAAAAAATTACACTTTATAAGTGTTGAAAATACAGACTTTTGAATAGAATTTTTAACTAACGTATTACTATGAAGTCTGAAATGAATAAGATGTTACGCATCTTGAAATGGTTAACGCTAACCCTTTCACTTTATGGGGTAAGTACCGCTTTGGTACAAGCCCAAAACACAAACAATACTGAATCATCCGGAATAAGTTGCTCTTCTAATGATCACTGTCCTCCGGGCTATGTGTGTGAAGGTTGGCCGACTTATGAATGTGTTCCTGATGGATCGGGGGGAGATAACGGTGGTGACATTGGTGAAAACCCAGATCTACCAATTCAAGGGGCGAATAAAATTGGTATTTTATGGACCTCGTGGGATGTTTCTCATTTTACAAACTATTCAACGTACATTGATAATATGGATAGTTGGGGTATTGAATATGTTTCTATTAACCCTACTTATTTTGTCAACACCTACGAAGAGGGAATTATTACACAGTGGGAAGGAGCAGAGAAAACACCTAGTATTGCATTGCAAAAATCGGTAATCAAGGAGCTTTTAAGCAGAGATTACTATATCAACTATAGACCGCATATTGACCCGATCAAGTATGCGATGCCGATGGGAGCTACGAGAGATAATTGGAGCACCGTTCCTGGAGGTCAAGATTGGAGAGGTAAGTTTGATCAATTTGATCCGGTAGACCCGACAATTGGCTATCGTGAATTGGTCATTTTGCCAGGGCTTCAAATGCTAGCAGAAGCTATCCGAGAAACAGGAGCACCGACAATGCCCATCCGATTTGATTTAGGGGCTGAATTAATGGATGCCATGTTGAATTATCCTAATGAATGGATACAACTTCGTGATGAAGTAGAAGGATTATTAGCAACAACCTACAGCGATGTTGCACAACATATCACATTGAGCCACAACTTCTGTCATCATATCGAACTCTTATTGAGTATTCCAGAACACCAAGACTTCTTTGAGAGAATAGAGCCTAGTCAGCAATTGAATCCTGAAGCACAGTTCTTAGATAGAGCCGGTGTAACCAATGAAGACAGAGCGGCAATTGGTAGATATATCGCAGGGTTAGATGAAATGACAATATCTCAATATATGCCATTGGATATCTTCGCTCAAGAGGGGGCAATGACTACTCCCGATCAGGTAAAACAAGCCTTATTGTGGCACGAGGATAACTTTATCAATGAAGTATTGATTGGTGCGCTTGGTATTGCACCACAAGATATTCCGGTTTTACATATTGGTGAATATGGTATGGGCTGGAGAGGTTTGGCTGCTCCTAACGTTTGGGATGCTGATGCGTGGGTTGATGCCGGAGCAGGTCAGTATATTTTAAATGATACAGAACAAATGACGGATGCGGCCATCGCTATTGATGGTATTGTAAAGTATGTTGCGGATGATTCTGAAACGAAATTCAATTCTTTTCTATTGTGGTTTGGTGGTGCACCTTACGATGTGATTGGAATTAATGAACATTCTGAGTGGTATAATGCCACTGCTGCGGACGCTTTATCAACGTACTGGAATACACATGATGGTGCACCTGCTACATTACTTCCACCATTTGAAGGCCCTATTGATGTTCCCGTGGCTAAAGCGGGGTCGAATCAGACCGTTATCGATGAAGATGGAAATGGTGTAGAGACCATTACACTTGACGGTAGTGCAAGCACAGATGATGTTGCAATAACTTCCTATGCTTGGTCAGATGGAAATAGCGTAATTTCTACTGATGCGATCGTAACATTTGAACTTGATTTAGGTACTTATACATTTACTTTAACGGTAAGTGATGCAGACGGAAATACTGATACTGACGAGGTAGTCATTGTAGTAAGGGAGTCACTACCTAATCAAAACCCTGTAGCAATAAGCACTTCACCGAAGGTAACAGATGCTGATAATAATGGTGTGAAAGTATTGACTTTAGATGCATCTGAAAGCACCGACGATGGAACTATTGTAGCTTATGTATGGTCAATAGATGGCGTTGAAATTGGTACAGGAGTGACTATTAATCATGAATTTGCAGTAGGGACTCATACCGTTGAGTTGACGGTAACAGATGATGAAGGTGCGACAGGTACCACTACAGCAACGGTTATTGTAAATCCATTTAATGCGAGTCGAATGGACCGAATTCTTGTAGGTAATCAGTCTCTTTTCTTATCCGGTGGTAACTTAGCGTGGTATAATTTTGCCAATGACTTTGGTGAGAAAACGACCAACTTGGCCTACTACGAACAAGCGATTTCTGATTTTGCAACAAGAGGAGGTAACTCCATGAGACTTTGGGTGCACATCAATGGAGCAAATAATCCTGAATTAGACGCTAGTGGATATACTTCTGGACTTGAGCCTTCAATGATTCAAGATTTAAGAGATGTATTGGATATTGCTTACGATCACAATGTTGTTTTAAACTTATGTTTATGGTCTTTTGATATGCTAAATACAAGAGATTATCCTTTAGAAGTATCTCAAAGAGCGAAAAAACTATTGGAGGAAGAAAGTAATATTGATGCCTATATCAACAATGCTCTGATTCCAATGGTCAATGGATTGAAAGATCATGAGGCTTTACTATCATGGGAAATTTTCAATGAGCCGGAAGGCATGAGTAATGAATTTGGCTGGGACTTTACAGACCATGTGGCAATGGCAACCATCCAACGCTTTATCAATAGACTTTCAGGAGCGATCCATAGAGAAGATCCTAGTGCCAAGGTCACCAATGGTGCATGGTCATTCAAAGCCAATTCTGATATTTTCTCAGGAGTAGAGAAAAACTATTATTCAGATATAGAATTGATTGCTGCGGGAGGAGATTCATTGGGTATTTTGGATTACTACCAAGTCCATTATTACAGTTGGGCAGGTACTACTTACTCTCCCTTTGTCCATCCAGCATCTCATTGGGAATTAGACAAACCATTGGTCATTGGTGAGTTTTATGTAGAAGATCAGCCAGGTCCAGTGGCAGAAGAAGATTTATTTAAAATTCTTTATGACAATGGCTATGCAGGAGCCTGGGGCTGGCAGTACAGAACCTATGATGACGGTGACAACACAGATGAAATTCATAGAGATGCCATGCTAGCCGGTATTAAAACAATTGACGGTTATCCTGATATCGCTATTGATCCGAATAGAAATCACAAACCTGTTATTGTCGGTACGATCAATAGCTTCAGAATAGATAAAAATGCAGCAACATTGGCAGGGTATTCAGACCTGAATACGGTTTTTAATGATCCAGAAGGAACAGCCTTGAATTTTACAGTAGAAACATCGCCGGCAAATGTAGTGCTTCCATCGGTCAACAATGGAATGTTATCATTGGCATTTGCAAATGATGCCACCGGAGAGGTGAAGGTAACAGTAACAGCGACAGATTCAGGTTCCCCTGCTTCATCAAGATCCTATGATTTTATTGTCAGTGTCAACGAACCTGGAACGGGCAACTTAGCACTGTATCAGCCTGTCTCAGCATCTTCAGTAGAAGAAGGAGCCAATACTGCTGAAAGTGTAAATGATGGTAATCAATTGACAAGATGGTCAAGTTTATATGAGGATCCAAGCTGGATTGCGGTAGCCTTTGATCAGGAATATTCTGTCAATGAGGTGAGATTGTATTGGGAAGGTTCGTACAGTTCGCAATACGAAATTCAGGTATCACAAGACGGTGCATCATGGAATACCGTTTATACCAACAATGCAGGAATAGGAGGAGAAGATATTATCACTTTCCCTGCTGTAAATGCAAGACATATCAGAATGTTCGGTCTTCAAAGAGCATTAGAATGGGGACATTCCATTTATGAATTTGAAGTGTATGGCGATGTTCCAAAATCTATTGCAGCGAATGCTGGCCCAGACCAATTCTTGAATGACAATGACGGAGACGGTATAGAAATCGTAACATTGGATGGAACAGGATCAACGGATAGTGAGCAAACCATTGTAGCTTACGAATGGACAGAAAATGGTGTAAGCATTGCTTCAGGTGTTACTGAAAATGTAGCACTATCGGTAGGAGAACACTTGATTACTTTAACAGTCACGAACGACCAAGGTATCAGTAGTTCAGATAATATGAAAGTGACGATCTTGCCAGCAGGATGTCTTTCAGACGCAACTCCTCTAGCTTCGAATTGGTCATTAGGAAATGAGTGGTCGGATCAAAACAATGGTTCAGGTTTATCCAATGCAGGAGGAGCGTTAGTATTAAGCCATAGAATGTGGGGAAAAACGGATATATGGATGATGCAAACAGGCGTTCCTTTGACCATTACTCAAGGTGAAGCAGTCAGCTTATCTTTTGACTTCAACTCGGCTAACTCACCTGCAGTCACGGCTATGAGTGTAGCATTAATTTCATCTTTCGATAACGAAGGTCCAGTAGATATAATACAGTCAGGTATTAACGTAACAGGTCCATTTGAAACAGGATTCAATACTTACAATGTTGACTTCACAGCAGCAGCAACTTTGAATAATGCGTACCTAGCCTTTTATTTGGAATTCGCTTCCCAACCAAATCAAGTGGTCACCTATGCTTTGAAGAATCTAACAGTTTGCACAGGCACAGCGAGCGAAAATACACCTCCAATAGCGAATGCAGGTATAGACCAACAATTGACAGACAGTGATCAAGATGGATTGGAAACAGTAGTTTTAGATGGTACAGCAAGTACTGATGCAGAAGGTGCTATCACTTCTTACCGTTGGATGTTAGAGGGAGTAGAGATAGCGACAGGCAGCAACCCAACAGTAGAATTGTCAGTAGGAACCCACCAGATCACATTAATTGTAACAGATGCCGATGGCTTATCTGCCACTGATGAAGTAACGGTTGTTGTAGAAGATGTACCGTTTGAAGAAGGTATTCTTGAAGCTGAAAATGCAGCCTTGACTTCAGTAACTGTAGAAACCGATGCAACAGCCAGTGAAGGTGCTTATGTTCACATGCAAGGAGAAGGTACAATCACTTGGACCTTCAATGCATCAACAGCCGGAACCCAAACCATTAAGATCGCTTATTTCTTACCTCATAGTAATAAAAACCAGTATGTAGATGTCAATGGAACTTCCTTAGGAAGCATCTTATTTGATGGACCTACAAACACATGGTTAGAAAAATCGATCGATGTTGAAGTGATTGCAGGGAGTAATACCGTGACAATTCGTAAGCATTGGGGGTACATGTATTTTGATTACATAAGTACTGGCACTGTTACAAGTTCCAACTCTAGAGCAGTGACTCAAAATACAATACCTACACTTGACGAAGTGACAATCTATCCAAATCCGGCATCAACAGCAATTACAGTAGATGCAGAAGCATTCGAGTCATTAACGATCTATGACTTGAAAGGTATTGCCTTGATCAACTCTAATGATCCAACGGTTCAGATTGGTGCATTGGGTTCTGGTATCTATTTGGTCAGAGTAAGTACTGCAAATGGAGTGAAGAGCCTAAGATTGAGTGTAAGATAATTTTAAAGAGATGATTTTGAATGCGGGGTGAAAGCCTCGTGTTCTTTTTCAGCTAGAAATTGATAAAAAGCAGCTCATTCTTTTCATACTGAAGTAATAATTTGGTGGGAGCGAATGAAATAAGGGTGAATTTGAAAAAGGATTATACTAATATAAGTATCATAAAAGTGAATTATAGTGACACTTTTTTGACAAAACACTTTATCAAAAAATTAGAACCCTTTCAATGATCAAATTTCTCTTTTTGGAAAGCTCACGGTATTTGTCGTGGGCTTTCAATTTATATCAGATATCGGTGATGATTTTTATCTAAAAAACACATAATCATGCTGCTATAAAATTATTACAAATTGAAAGATTAAGGATAAATAATCGTATCATGATCACTTACATTTGTAATGTAATAATTTAGAAAAGAAGGTTAATTAGACAGTTTTATCACCTCTTCTAGACGGCATATTAGAAGAAAGAATTTATTTCAAAAAAGGTTAAAAATACTTTTAGTAGTTAATAAGTAAATACTATCATTTCATAGAAAGTTAAAGCATAGATTCACGTGAACCTATGCTTTTTTGTTTTATGATCTAGTATTAAGTCAGAGCACTAATTTTCTAAAGAATATTACTTCGTATTTGAAGATTTACTTTCTCAGTATTGACAATATCATCTTTCGTACGAGTCCCATAATCAAGGAGTTTAGAGGATAATTCGGAAATAATATTTCTGTATTTTGGATCATCAAATAAATTGATAGTTTCTGCTGGATCTCTTTCCAAATCAAAGAACCAAGGTTTTTTCTGCTGTGCATCAAAAATCAATTTATATTGATCAGTGACAGCAGCCACCCACCCATCAATTCGTACAAAAGTAATATTTTCAAAAGTAGATACATTTTGACCTTTAAGTAGGCTACTGAAATCTTTCCCTTCGGTACTAGCAGGGTTGAAGTTTTTACGCTTCACATTCATAAGTGACAAGAAAGTATCCATCCAATCTGCTGTATTAAGAGCATGGTTGACAACTGTATTTTCTTTGATGGCCTTAGGATAGCGAATTAAGAATGGAATTTTAGTAGAGCTTTCATATGGAGTCCCTTTATTTTCGTGTCCTAATTCACCTAACATATCACCATGATCAGAGGTGAATACAATAATGGTGTTATCCAATAAAGCGGTTTCTTCTAGTTTCTGAAATATTTTCCCAATGTTATCATCAATACATTTGACCATACCATGATATTGAGCGATATGTTTGATGAGTTTTGTAGAATCATATCCTATTTTGAAACGTTGCTTTTTTGTAACCCAGCCAGGGTATTCTTCATTTCGTAAGGCGGAAGTAGAATAGGTCTCTGGCAGTTTGATATCTTTTGTCGAGTACATCTTATTATAAGGAGCTCTTACAAGATTTGGGGTATGTGGATCTGGTAAACTGAGTACACACATGAAGGGACCCTTTTGATGATTTTCAATAAATTCTAAAGTTCTGTTCGTTAACCAGTCAGTGGTGTAAGTTTCTTCATCAGCAGTTTTGATGGCAACAGCAGCTTTATCTGTTGGGATGAAGGGTTGGTGGTCTCCATCAAAATCGAGTTTTTTCCAATGTCCTCTGTTAAACATGTACTTGTATTCAGAAAATCCGTGGTAAACTGGGTCCGGTTGCCACCCCGGTTTCGCATCGTCTTTAGCAAGGTGCCATTTACCAATATATCCAGTGACATAACCCTCGTTATTGAGCACTTTTGCGATAGTGTTGGCCTTTTTATTAATACCTTTCCCGTTTTTTGTTACACCTGTAGTTTGAGGATAATTTCCTGTAAACATTGAAGCTCTTGAAGGAGCACATGAAGGTGTAGCACAGTACATACCATTTAGAATAGCTCCTTCATGACCAATTCTATTGATATGCGGAGTATCAAAGCCAGGAATTTCACCCCAAGGATTGGCCATTTCTTTCAACCCTTTTTTTATCAGCTGTTCTTTATAGGCGCCGATTGTTCTAAAATTATGTTCATCCGTGATGATCAGAATGAGGTTTGGTTTTTCTTGTGCGATCCCCCAGTTTTTAATACATAATATAAATACCAATGAGAGGATGGTCTTAAAATTTAGTTTCATATAAGTAATCTTTCATTAAAAATTTCATCTCAATTTAGAATACCCATCAAAATAAACTGTACCTCTCCGTTTATATAGCGTATACCGATATCAATACTATAGCTTATGCTATAAGCTCATCGTTAGAAAGGAAAGAAAAATAGTAGCCATTTAGAATTTCCACTTATTTATTGCAACTTCAATTGTATTCGTAATGACAATAAAAATATCGAGACGCACACATTGACAAATAATTATTACAATTTTAGTGACTACAAACCAAATGAAAAGATTAATGAATTACTTATACAAAAGACTACTTTTTAGCTCTCTTTTGATGTGCTTAATTTTTCCATCAAATGCAGGCAGTATAACAAGTATTGAGACAGGTTATACTATTACGTTGGTAAGAACAGCTGTCATCAAAAGCAAAACTCATATTGTTGCTAATTCCTATGAAGGGACTGTCATGTTATACACTTTTGAAGGAAAGCAGAAATGGAAGAATAAACTTTCGGGTTTTGCAAATCATGATGTGTGGTGTGGGGATTTGAACAATGATGGGAATGACGAAATTTTGGCAGCAAATGCAGATGGTTACCTGTACTGTCTGGATGAAAAAGGAAAGTTGAAATGGAAATTTCGATCTGGTGAAACACCATTAATTAGTGTGACCGTTGTTGATGGTACTAGTGGCCGCTTTATTGCAACAGGCGGAATGGATAAAAATGTATATTATCTCAGTACAAAAGGGGAGAAGTTGAAAACTATTTCTGCATATGATTATTCGATTCAGAAAGGATGGGGGAATAATGGAAAAAGGTACCCCCAAGAGAAAGTTCATACCACGAATTTCTTAAGAAAAGCACAATTTGGAAACGAAGAAATACTGATTCATGCTGGTGCTATTAATCAGAATTCCACATCAGGAGCCCTTTATTTCTTTAAAGCAAATGAAGTAACACCATTTAAATCGATCATTTTAAAATCGAAAAGCCCTATTGGGGATTTAAAAGTTGAAGATGTTGACGGTGATGGTTATGATGAAATTTACATGGGTTCTTCGGGCATGATTAAGAATTCATTTGTGCAGAAGGTTGATTTAAAAGACTTTTCAAAAAGGATTTTCCATTTTAAAAACAATAAACTTACTCGTAAATCTAAAAATGGATACAGAGTCCCTCAAACCGTGAGTATTGGAGAAGGAAAGGAAAAAAAGATGTTGAGTCTGTTTGGTGAAAGGCTATTACTTTACGGAACTGACTTTACAGGTGAAGAGGTTGAGATGGTCGTTGGTCATTATTCGTTTAATGATTTTTGGAAAGATCCTCAGACCAATCAATTGCTTTTAGCAAGTGCACAAAGTGGAGGAAGTTGTATTCATATTATTCAACTAGATCACAAGTCTTGGAAAAAAGATTTTGCCAATTTAGTGCCTAAAGGAAAGATCCGTAAGATATTAGACAATACAGCAAATTTTAGGAACGCAATACAAACTTTTGAGTCTTCAAAATGGGATGGAAAAGGGGAAGATGTGTATTTTCTGACTGAAAAAGTAAACGATGGAAATGAGGAGGTAATCCAAAGAATAAAGCAAACTGAGGCTTCGCCCTATTTCTTCAATAGCAAACACTTACCACATGTTGAAAATTGGGACCGTTCTGGTTTTGGAAATGATTTTTATGAAAAGCGTAGAGATCGAAGAAAAAAGTATACTAAAACACAAGAACAGATGCTCAATGATATTCTACCATTATATAAGGGAGCGAAAGGAATAGCGTATTGGGGAGGCCATGGCAACGACCCTATGATGATCAGTTTAGCAACAGAAAAAAAGATTATTGATGCAGGCGGGAAGCAAAAGAAAACGGTAATGATTTTCCCTGAACTAGAACATTATACCTCCGATTTTGAATACACACTTCAGCATTTTCTATATCCATTGGCAGAGTATTCACAAGGTAAAAATGCCAATATTTATGTGAGAACAAAACATACTTTTTGGCAGGGAATCGTTTATTTGAAAATGTGGGACAAGTTGTTGTCAGGTGAATATGCTGATGTTTTTGTACCATCAATGGAAGAAACGACAGATAAAATGATGGACTTGAGTGTGGCAGGTAAATTGGGAATCTGGGCTAGTGGTGCCACTGACAGTTGGGGGATCAGAGGAGCTAGAGATAATGCAAGTTACTTCAGACTAAGACAACATTCTCATCAGATGCTTCCTAATCATTTTTTAAGAAACTTGGTGTATGCGATGGCAAGTGGAGCACAGTATGTCAATAATTACGCTGTAGATCAACAATATCTTAGTTTGCTTTATGAAATGATAGAAAAAGGCGTTTTATACGTTCCTAAAAAGTCGCAGTTGGTAAGTATCAATCCTGTCCACCTCAGTATGAAAGAGCCCGATAAAGACTATTTAGATGAAGGAAATAATTTAAAATGGACTACATTTTACGATGAGGAGTATGAAAAAGCAAACCCCAAAGTATTTTCACGAATGAACGGAACGTGGCCTGCAGCTCCGGTAAAATCATATGATTTTTCCACTTACGCATCTGGAAATAAAGAAAGAAGATTAGATTTTATGCCCAAATATCACAACGGCATTGTGCTAATCACTCCTGTACAAGAAGGTGTTTTCGCAGATAAATCAGCACCTAGAGGAAATTTGGAAGATCACTTACACCCCATGTACAAAGGACTGTTGAAGGAATATATCACCGATGGTAAAAACTATCTTTCTTCAGATGGATCATCAGTTTACCCCGCCAATAGCGACTATTATAAAGAAATTGAAAAATCAATTCAAGAAGGGGCAAAATCATTACCAATTAGAATAAAAAGTGGCGAAGTAGCTTGGGTGGCTGTTCAAACCTCTCCGGGGCATATTCGTCTCACTCTCATTGACAATGGATATCTTAACCCTGATGATAGAGTAGCAAAAGTGATTTTACAGAGAGAAGTAAAAGAGATAAAGGACATTGTGAGTAATCAAACTTTGAAAGCACACGGTGACGTATTGGAAGTAACTATTCCATGTGGGCTTTTCAGGTTTATTGATATATCTTTGGAAAAGGAGTTATAGTCAATGATTCCCATTTTGTAAACTAAGTTTCCGATTATTTCTAGTTTTTAGAAATTAGGAGGTTTTAGATGATATACAGGGCACGAATGATACTTTTACTTAACATTCGTGCCTATTTATATCATTTAAGTAACTGTTCAAAACTACCTATAGCTTAAATGCATTTGAATTAAACTCAGGTTTCGTTAAAATTTTTCGTCTTAGCTATGGCTAGGACTGTAATTTTTACCTCACCTGAGATCATTCTACATTGATAAACTATATTTAATTATGATCAGCTACTTACTTACGACATTGTAAATATGATCTTCAATTCAAGTCCACTCTAAATTGCTTAGGTGTTTTTCCTGTTTTGTTTTTAAATAAACGGCTGAAATATTGAGGATATTCAAATCCAAGGTGAAAGGCAATCTCAGATATACTTTTGTCTGTATTGACAAGGTCTGTTTTTGCTTTCTCAATCACAAAAAGATGAATATGATCTTGGGCAGTACTTCCCGTTTCTTTCTGTAAAAGATCACTCAAATAACTATCTGATAATGATAATTTTTCTGCAAAATAGCTCACTTTTGGTAATCCATTTTCAAGTACAATTTTAGATTGAAAATACTCTTTTAAAAGCTTTTTGAAACGGCTTAAAATAGAGGTGTTCTGTTGCTTTCTTGTGAGAAATTGGCGGCCATAAAAACGCCTGATATAATGTAATAAAAGCTCAATACTCGATACTAAAACATCTCTGCTGTACTCGTCGATATTTGATTCATATTCTTCAACAATTTTTTCAAGAATATTATTGAGCGTTGCTTTTTCTTTATCGGATAGGTGAAGCGCCTCTTTAGTTTCGTAAGAAAAGAAACTGTAATCTCCAATCTTATCGTGTAATCCGTAGCCCAATATTAAATCGGGATGGAAATAAAGTGCCCAACCTTCTAATTCCCCTTTTTCTGAAACTTCATCTACTTCTATAATCTGATTTGGAGCGACACCAAATAGATATCCTTCCGAAAAGTCAAAATATTCCCTTCCATATCTAAAAGGGTGAGCCACTTTTGTCTTTAAAGTAATGGCATAAAATGGAGTGCCAATTTTCAAGTACAACATTTCCTTTGTAATAGCGACTTCGGAGAGATCAATCACTGAAATTAAAGGATGATTGGGCTTTTTATAACCAAATGATTCATGAAGCTCCGAGATACTATTTATTTTATAAAAGGAATTCATCTTAATTGTATTTTTTGAAAATCCACCACCCAGCATAAATGAATACGAATTGGAATATCAGTCGGATCGTTGTAATTGGTTGAGGTCCCACTACAGGATCATCTCTAAACATATCCCAAATATGAAGAGGAAGAAAAGCCACCATTAAACCCATAAATGCTATTCCGCCCCATTTTTTATAGCTTGGAATGAGAAGTAAAACCGCGGTTATAAATTCAGTGATGGCTGCTAATATATTGGCCAATTCAACGGAGATAAAACTCGGAATCATGGGGGCATAAAACTCCGGAATGAGTAAATGAGCGACCGCACTGATGAGTAAGACGATAGCTAACATGAGAGGAAGTGATTTTTTCATACTTTGATACTAAAATCGGTTTGTGTCAATTGTTCACTAAGTTCCCAAAGTCGTTGGTTAGTGTTATCGTCTTTGACCAACGTGTTGGGTTCATTAAGCACTGGGTAACCACGGAAGTTGCCCATTTTTGCTGGACCATAGTATTCTCCACCTTTAACTTTAGGATCTGTAGCAGCACGTAATGTTGGTAATATGCCCATTTCTACTTTTTGTGCCATAAAGAAGTTCATTATTCTTCCTTGTAATCCCATGTGTTGCTGCAAATTGGTAGCCGTATATCCGGGGTGTGCCATGACACAAGTTATTGAACTCTTTTGTTTTTTCAAACGTCTGTCAAGTTCAGCAGCAAAAAGCATATTGGCCAACTTGCTTTGGGAATAACTAGCCATTTTGTCGTATGATTTTTCAAACTGAAGGTCTTCCCAATAGATAGCAGCTTTATTCATTTTTGCCACGAGGCTACTCAAAACAACGATCCGAGATTGAGGTGTACTTTCGAGTAGTTCTAGCAGTTCATAAGTTAATACGAAATGCCCTAAATGATTGGTGCCAAATTGTACTTCAAATCCTTGCTTGGTTTCATCTCGTTTCACGGGCATCATTACACCGGCATTATTAATGAGGACGTTCAGTTGCTGGTATTTTTGCTTAAAAGCATTTGCAAAAGTTCTCACTTGATGAAGGTCCGCCAAGTCCAATTGCATTAATTCAACATCAGCATTCGGTACTTCCCTTTTTAGTGTTGCCATGGCTTTGTGTCCTTTTTGAAGGTCCCTAGCTGTCATGATGACTTTTGCTCCTTTCTGTGCCAATACTTTAGAGGTCCCATAACCTAAACCACTGTTAGCCCCTGTTACAAGAAAAGTCTTTCCTTTTTGAGATGCGATGTTGTCTACTGTCCAATTACTCATGATATAATGTTTTATTGTTTAATACAAAAGTAGTGGGACGGAAGGGCGAAGTACTTATACGTTTTTCGGAAGTTTGTATACTTTTTCAGGAAGGCTCATAGCTGAAGTTCTATAAAATATTTCATACTAAGTATACATCTACAACTATAACCTTGAGGAGTATTATATAAAAAATCAAAAAATAATTCACCTTAAAAATGGGTAATTTTCAATACTTTTTACTTTGAAAATGTTATATATTGACCTTTTAAAACATATTTAAAGCTTTGTTTTTTGAGGTAATTGTAAGGATGTGTGATAAAATCGTAAACTTAAATGAAAAGGTTTACTTATCACTTTATGAGTTACATATGTGTTACCTTTTGAGTGTTTTTTATAATGTTAGATTTAAAGGGGAGTATTTGTAAATATTCAATTACTATCAAAATGGAGTAAAGAAAACAGTATTAAAATTCCCTAAGCGTTGAAAATACACTATAAGTTAAATTATGATTTTTTTTATTAAAACGCTTAGCAAAGAAAAATGAGTTTATTAGCATTGCAGTGAAAACCAATTAGACAACACATGATTCGTCTATTTTTTTATCTAACCTAATTAATAATTAAAGTATGAAAAACTTAGCCAATTTATTTAGTTTATTGTTTATCGTGACAATGACATTTTCTTGTTCTTCAAAAGATGAAGAAAACCCCAACATTGATCAAGTTTTTGTGAGAACTTCCGAAGCGACAGATGGAAAAACTTCTGAAGTACTGATTCAAAAAACAGCATCAGGAATTGGAACTATTGAAAAACGTTGGAAAGAAGTAGCTGTTAATGATGAGGGAGATACCCTAAGTATCGGTCATTATCACTTATTGGGTGACTTTGATAGTGTATCTATTTTCCAAGCAGGAGTAACGGATTACCATGTTACAACCCACACGTTAAGAGAGAGTATTGTAACATTACCAGACCTTACACCAGAAGAAAAAGAAACTAAAGGTGATAGTAGAGTAGAAACGCTAAACTGGTTATGGGAAGATATTAATTCATTTAGCCTTCCAGACCTTTATTAATCATTCAAAAAGTGAAAGGATAGCCCACAAATATCAATTGTGGGTTTTTTTTGATTAAAAAATTACCTTCAAACATAACTATCCTATTTATCTCATTGAGAAGAAAATATTGCCCCCTTTCAATTGGCACACTTTAAACGAAGTTTTCATTCACTTTCAGTCGGTCTTTTTTCAAGGTTTTCTAGGATTGATTTTCATACCTCCTTCATTTTTATTCTACCCCAAAAAGTATTGTTGTAGTGACAAGAAACCTCATTTGCAGTGTGTTAAAGGAGTTGTTTTTAAATACAATTAATCTTTATATTGCATTCAAATAAATGAACCTCTTTGTCCCCAAGTATCTTTCCGTTAGTAGAAATAAAGTAGATAGTATATCCCTCTTGTGAATAGATCTGCTTTAGAACAACAATTTTTTAATACTAATTTTTAGAATACTTATTCATAATTAAGAAAAGATGAAAAATAAATTAGAACTACTTCTACTGATATCCGCCTTTATATTTGGGTTTAATGTACATGGACAGGATATATCTACTCAAGAAAAACCAAAAAAACTAGAGGTTCCTTCTGAAGATTTTGTCTTCAAAACAGATCGATATAATCTTACACTAAACAAGGACGGTAAGTTTACTTCTCTTGTAAAAGCGGATGGACAAGAAATACTGAATGCAGATCGTACTAAGAATTTTTTCTTGAATATCCCTGTAAAAGGTGAAGTAGCGTTTACAAAACTTTTTAAAAAAGGTGATGATTTTGTATTTGGTACTGAAGATGAGAAGTTTTACGCTACTTTTAGTATTCAAGCAAAGCCTACTTATGTAGTATTCACATTGAAAGATTTTTATGGTGATCTTCCAGTTGGAACAGAGTTAGAATTTTTGATTGTGTCATCCACTGAAATCAAAGGTCTTCCTTTAGATTATGCTGGTATTGAGAAAAGTAAAGGAGCAATAATGAATTTCCATGTTGTCTTTGAACATCTATGGGAAAGATATAAAGGGAATTCATTAGGAGGTTTCATTTTGTATTATAAATCATCACCAGAAGCAGAGGATGAAAGTATTATTCGAGCTTGGGGTGAAGAGAACATGCCTCATCCTGTAGTGGAAGGAGAATGGAACTATGAAAGAGCAAAAAAATGGTTAGCAGATTGGCAGTTAATGTTTACCGATCAATCCGTAATGTACATTGCACCACAAACACTTGATGAGTTACCATTTTATGAGCGTTATTTAGAAATGACGGGTGTGACTACAATTAATCTATTTACGAACATATGGCATGGAGGCTTCTGGCCAAAAGATACACCTAACTGGGCCGTAAATGGTATTTTTGGAAATCAGGAAAACTTACGAAAATTTTCGCTAGAACAAAGAAAGAAAGGCCGTAGTATTAACCTTCACTATGTGAGTGGTGGTATTGGTGTAAAAGACCCAATCTATGCAAAACCAAATTTATCAGATGAATTGGCCTCTTGGGTGGATGGAACCTTAGAAGAAGGAATTTTTGAGGAAAGCAAAGTGATTTCCTTTAAGCCCAGTCAATCGTGGTATAAAATGCCAAAAGACTTTACGTCCAAGAAGCAGTTAGTAGGTTTTGTAACGGAACCTTCACGTCCTTTTATGAAGTTTGACTACTTGAAAATCGATCATGAACTCATTAAAGTTTCTAAGGTAGAGGAAGGAGAGAACGGAAATTGGAAGTTTTACATAAAGAATAGACAAGCCAAATCAACTGAAAAAGCAGACCATAAAAAAGGTGCACAAGTAAAAGGTATTGTGATGCCTTACAACATGGTGTTTGTACCAGACAACAATTCTGAACTATTTAAAACTATAGCCACCAATTATGCAGCATTATTAAATGATTGTCAGGTTTCAAATGCACTATTTGATGGGGCTGAAATTCATGATTATGATGGGAAATGGGGTTTTAGAAAATTTGCCCAAATCGTATATGAGCACTTAGATCACCCAGTTGTAACACGTACTTCATATGGTAAAGAGCCAGATGCTGGTTTTATTGAGTATAGATTAAATCAAACGAAAAAGTTTTTGACTTCACCTGTAGGAGATCATAACCACGCTAGAGCATCACTTCGTTTGGAGAGAAATAGCCGTACCCACAAGAGTGAATTAAGAGGTGCCTCTAATCTCTTAGCAGCTCACTTTATGTTGAGTACACAAGCGGCTTACAATGGTAGAAACTTCTCTATTTTGAGACCTGATCCAATGTTTGGCATTACATTAGAAAAGTTAGATGCTTATGGTAGAACGGATGAACTCTTATCTCTTCTTCCTAAATGGAAAGATGCTAGTCGTAAATTAACGCAAGAGCAAAGAGAAAAAATGTTGGCGACGCATGAATCATATAAACATAGGTTAGCTTCTAAGATAGGATTTGAATTGAGGGAGACAGAAACGGAGTATTTAATTTATCCGATTCAGATGATGAGACAATCTAAAGATGCAATCAAAGAAGATTTGAAAAAAGATCCTCCCATCCAACTATTCCATATGAAGCAGGAAGATGGAATGTTTACGCCAAAAGCGAACTTATTCTTTGGAGAAACGAAATACATGAAGAATAAATATGAGACACAAGCTCCTCAATTTATCATTAGAGTTATGATGGGTGAAGGTGAGTTAGTAGATCCATCAATTCAGATTGGAAAGTCAAAAATCACGGTCAAATCATCGCTTCAGTTACAAGCAAAGGCAACGCAATACATAGAGTACAGAGGTGGAGATAAGGCGAATGTTTATGACAAAAACTGGAATTTAAAAGAAGTGGCAGAAGTGAAAATAAAGGGAACATTTGAAGCTGTAAAAGGAGAAAATACAGTAACACTTTCTTCTGGTAACCACGCCAATGTAAAAGCTGAATTATTATTATTCACTGAGGGAGAACCAATCAAAGTAGCGAAAAGTGCTCCATTAGTGTGGTAATATTACAAGCAGTTTAGCAATCGGCTGAATATACTATATTCTATTCATTTTAATCAAAATCTTTTCATTTTCATTGGAATGATATAAATAAGCAAAAGAAAGATTGATATCAGATGCTTTATTAATAAAAGTGTAAATTTTTGAAAGATATAGAATTCTTTTTTGTGCGAAATTGCCTTCAGTAAAAAGATCAACATGTGAAAGTGATCAGAGAGAATCGATTTTTGATTTTCGCAGAAACAATAATGATGAAATGAAATTGAAAAGAACATTATTTAATAAGGGTGATATGAGAACATCATTCCTGTTTCATGTCATAAAACTCTCTGATTTTTTTATCAAAACAACAAGCAATAATTAAAAGTATACTTATGAAGTTGAAAAATTTTTTATTATCAGCTATTACTATTTTTTTAGTATGGGGTTGTGGTAATACAAAACTAGAGGGAGACCAAAAGTTTGCGATTAACAACTCAGCCAAAGCTAAATTGTTCAGAGAGAGATTAGAAAAATCTCCTTCAGTATTAGATGATAAAGACGGTAATGTGATTCCGTCTAGTGACTACAAATTATCAAGAAAGTGGGAAGGAAACATTTGTAAAACGGTTTTAACCAATACGAGTGACAAAGTAATTAACCCTAAAGAAGTTATCATTTTCACCTTAGAGGAGCATGGTATCAACCCTGACTCTCCAGTGTATGGTGAAGGTTTTCAGATGTTGCACCAAAACGGAGGTACGTTAGGAAAGCACGAAAACAGAGGTTCTAACTCGGATAAAGGTCACTATAGAATGAAGGAATTGAGAGATATTCCTACTGTTTATGGTCTATTGAACATCAATGTAGATGAGGAAGAAAACTTTATGTTAGGTTTTACTTCTTGTAAAAAATTCATTGGTCGTATTGCTTATGACCAAAATCAAATGTTGATCGCTGTTGATGCTGAAGGTTTAGCATTAGCACCAGGCGAAAGCTGGAACCTAGAAGACTTTATCTTTATTGATGGTGAAAACCAAGGTGATTTATACGATGAAATGTCGGATGAAATTGTAAAGAATCACCCTGCAATGAAGAGTGAAAAAATGCCTATTGGATGGTGTTCATGGTATTGCTACAAAGAGGATATCACGGATGAAATCATGATGAAAAATCTGGATATCTTTGCGAAGAAAGTTCCTGAAATGGAATACATTCAATTAGACGATGGTTACCAACCGTATATGGGTGATTGGTTAGATCCAAACCCTGCTTATGGTGACGTGAGAAAAACAATCGACGGTATCGCTGCAAAAGGTTTCAAACCTGCAATTTGGGTAGCACCATTTATTGCTCAAAAAGAATCAAGAGTTTTCAAAGAACACCCAGAGTGGTTCGTAAAAGGAAAAGATGGTCAACCATTGAACTCAAGCACTGTTACATTTGGAGGTTGGAGAGAAGGACCTTGGTACTGTTTAGACGGTACCCACCCAGAAGTACAAGCACATTTAACACATGTGATCAAAACGATGCGTGAAGAGTGGGGAGTAAATTATTTCAAATTAGATGCTAACTATTGGGGAGCTATCCAAGATGGAGCTTTCTACGACAAATCAGCGACTCGTATTGAGGCTTACAGAAGAGGTATGGAAGCGATCTTAAAAGGATGTGATGACCAATCTGTAGTATTAGGATGTAATGCTCCAATTTGGCCTTCATTAGGTTTAGTAACTGCACAGCGTACATCTGCAGATATCAACAGAAAGTGGTCTAACTTCAGAAAGTTAGCGATCCAAAACTTAAGCCGTTGCTGGCAAAACGAAAAGGTTTGGGATGCTGACCCTGACTGCATCGTACAAACTGCTGATAGCCCATTCGGCGGTAATCCAAAAGAGATTACAAAAGATGAGTGGTTCTTCCACTTAACATCTATCCATGCCGTAGGTGGTTTCTCATTAGGCAGTGATAAAGCAGAGTTAATGACTGACGAGGATTTCAAAATCTTAAAGAAATTATTAAAACCAACAGGTAAAGGTGCCAAGTTCAAAAACTCTAAATTAGAAGTGGGTGTTACTGATCTTGGTGATACACAATACTACTATGTATTCAACTGGACTGAAGAACCAATTGATATGAATGTAGAATTGATCAAAGGTGCGAAATTAACTGATTTCTGGACAGATAAAGAAATTGGTGAGTTTGAAGAAAAGTACACTGTGAAACAATTAGCTCCTCATGCTGCTAAATTATTAATGGCAACAAAGGTGGACAGCCAATTAGGAAAATAGTGTATTTCCTCAAATGATAAAGAAACAGATTGAATAATTTGTGATATTGGATTTTTGCCCTGGTACTCGTTGTGAGTGCTAGGGCATTTTTATAAACAAACCTTCAGTTTATCGAGTCGATCTACAGTAATTACCCTAAATGTGTAGGAGTTAATAGTGATTCTAACATTGTGTTTTACATTACTTATATAGAAATTCTTACCCTTTTTAAAATAATCATCTTCATCAGTATCTTGTAATATTTCTAGAAGGAGAGACTCAATTTTTTGTCGATCAAAATCAGTTGAAAGTTTTTTATTGATTCGCCCATACACTAGTTCAGTGTAACAGATGTATTGAATGATTTGTTGTTTTCTATTTGTCATTAATAGTAAGAATCAGAGTGAGCAATTGAGCATTTCAGTTGCTCCATAATTAGAAATTCCTTTTTATATACCAAGAGTGACCAAGTCCTTAACTTTATGGTATTGTAAAGTTGCTTTGATGCAAGCTTTTATTTCAGGAACAGGAATTTTTTGGTCTAGGTCAAAAACGATGGCCCTTTTACCTTCATACTGGAAAGTACTCCCAAATACAGACTGGAAGGTCTCCACTAATCTGCTTGAACATTGAAAATAAAGTGCATATTGATGAGGTTTTTTGGTTTTCCAATCCATGCGTAATGTACTTCCATGCTTTGTGATATAGCTAGGTTCTCCCCATTTTAGTGTTTCCTCCAAGATGTCAATACTTTCTATTTCTTGGGCGGTTTCCAAAACCAATGTTCTTAATTGATACATCTGAGGCTTGACAGCATCAGGATAATTTTCGAAAATGTGAAGGACTTCAGGATTAGAGTCCAGTTGGAATGAAAGATCAGACATGATTATTTATTCGTTCATTATTTTTATCTTAGTAGGTAAGTATTAAGACAAAATTATTTATTCTATTTATTTGCGATTACCTCCTTCAAAAACGCTAAATACTAAATAGATCGACTATTCATATGTTTTATTCGCCAAGAGTCAATAAGAATTAATGATGATCTATTTTTGACTTAATACCTCACTCAAGTTATTGATAATAATAATTTTTCAAAAACAATGAACCCAAAAAGCACTAATTCTCAATGGCCTGTACTCGATTTTCAAGAAATTGAAGCAACACTAGCTACACTACACCAATGGATTCAAATTGTTGGTAAAATCCGTTTGAAGACAATGCCTTGGCAGAACCATTCATGGCATGTGACTTTATACGTTTCTCCGAATGGTATTACAACTCAAGGGATTCCATTCAATGGGAGTTTTTTTCAGATTGATTTTGATTTTGAAAATCATGAATTGATGATAACAGCATCGCAAAAAGCACCTGAAGTTATTCCATTACAATCTATGACGGTTGCAAAGTTTCATGATTTATTGTTTGAGAAACTCACAAAACTTGGAGTAGAAGTAACAATTCACGGTAGTCCAAATGAAATGGAGCCTGCAATTCCTTTCAAGGAAAATACAACGAATAAAACTTATGATCCAGTGGCTGCGAATACCATTTGGAAAGCATTAATGCAAGCCAATTGTACTTTCCAAAAATTCCGAAGTCAATATATAGGCAAGTGCAGTCTCGTTCATCTATTTTGGGGTGCATTTGACTTAGCCGTTACTCGTTTTTCAGGAAAAGACGCTCCCTTACATCAAGGCGGGATGCCTAACATGCCATTAGAGGTAATGCAAGAGGCTTATTCAAAAGAAGTGAGCAGTGCTGGTTTTTGGCTAGGCTCAAAAGACTTTCCAGTACCTTCATTTTATGCTTATGCCTACCCGAGTGCTCCTGAGTTTGGAAACCAAAAAGTAGCACCAAAACAAGCATTTTACAGTGAAGAAATGGGAGAGTTTTTCTTGAAATATGAAGATGTTCAACAGTCTGATAACCCTGAACAAATGTTACTAGATTTTCTGCAATCTACTTATGAGGCAGCGGCAGAGACATCGAAATGGGATCGAGATAATTTGGAAAGAAAATAAAAAATAGTTTAGATTTTTTATCAGTTCACCATTTTAGGTGAACTGATATTTTTAAAATTATTCTACAATAATACTCTTGACTTCCCAAGCTGTATTTTCACTTTCAGCAGCAGGCTGAAGTGCAATTTGATGCAAGTATTTTTGATGCTTTTGAAAGTCTGATAATGGAATAATGATTTCTTGCCAGTCAGTAGTATTCGATGTATTGATGGTGAGCCATTCTTCCTGAGACCAGTCTACATTATGAGGATTATTTTTTGTGTAACGTTTAGGGTTTTCATAGCTATACAAAGCCATTTTTATTTGTTGAGTAGTTGTGTGCTTCTTCAATTTTAAGCGGACCTGTTTGCAAAGGTAAATTGGGCTGTGTAAATAAGGAGTTGAGGTAATGATAGCTCCTTTTTCAGTAGTTTTACCAAATAAGGTACCCTCCTTTTTATTGTAATTAAAATCTGTTCCTTGCTTTGCTTGCCAACCTTGTGTAGAATAAGTAAAATCATAAACTCTGCCTGGTAGAGGATATTCAAGGTTGACTTCAGGGATTTTCACGGTTCCATCTTCGTTGAAGTATAGTGGTCTTAATTGTACCCCTCTGTAATAGGCATTTGTTTCATGATTTTCTTGAATGCTATACCATTGTCCTTCCCACTCAAAAGCACTACCGTGACCACCGTCTAGGTACTCTCCTTTGTAGCTATATGGACCATGTAATGTTTTTGACATTCCGTATTGATTGCCCCAAAAGAGGTAATACCATTCATTTCTTTTGAAAATGGTAGGCTTGTCACCCGTAGGTTTTCGTTTTCCATTGTCCAACATAATGGATAGCTTTTGAGGTTTGTCCGCCAAAGAAATCATATCATCTCCCAATGTAGCAATGTAATACTGCCCTGCTCCAAAGATGATATAATGCTTTCCATGATCTTCAAAGACTTCGGGGTCATACGATTTAGTTTTCGTTAGCCCTTTTGGAAGAAGTGGTTTACCCAAGGCGTCTTTCCAAGGTCCTTTCATGGAAGGTGCCACCATTACGCCAGTGCTGTACGTTCTATTGGAAAAATACCAATAAAATTTCCCGTCTTTTGTAGCTACATCTCCCGCAAAACAATTATCATGATCTCCAATATAGGTTTGAGTAGGCAAAATATTTAAATGATGTTCCCAATCCATCAAATTAGTGGTAGACCAAAGTTCCCATCTGTCCATCACACAAGCACCATAGGTGTCCCAGCTTTTATCATGACCGCACATGGTATACAAAGTGTCATTGACAATGATGACATGCGGATCAGCCAAACCTCTATCGGGAGCTATACTATTGATACTTACAGGTTCTTTTGTAACGCTTTTATGTTGCTGTTTGATACATGAAAAGGAGATGAAAAAAAGGATGCAATAAATGCATTTCAATACGTACTTGTTTGCCATTTTAATATTCTAATTTAAAGTGTCATTTCATTTCAAATAGGATATTACTAAATGTTACTACAATAAAAAGAAAGTAATCTTCATGTATTTAGTCCTACAATAAATCACCCTTTAAATAAGAAATATTTACCCTCTGTATTGTTTTTATATTTGAAGCTATTGATATGAAAGTCTTAGTTTTGATTGATGTTTCAACTAGAAAAAGTGAACTCCACTACCTAATTTTAAAAATAAGTGAAAGCCAGAAACAAAAAAGGTTGTCACATTATGATGTAACAACCTTCCTTAAGAGATATTTTATGAGATGGATTAAATCTCGTCATCAATATCTAAATCAAATTTTTCCAGCGAATTGATTTGATCTTCCCAATCCGAACCTTCTATATCATCTAGTTCATCAAAAGAAGTTTCATCATTATCTAATAATAAATCGTCGTCTAAATCGAATGTTAAGAAATCGTCCATAGCAATAAGCATTAATGTGTTTTAGAATAAATTGAAATACACTCTATAGTACGCCAATGTCTACACTATGTTTTTAGTATTAGAATCTATTTACAGAAAATAAATTTAACCTTAAAACCTTGTTAATGAAGGGGTTTAAATGCTTGTTTTCTTGCGTCCAAACAGAGGTCCAGTTCTTAAAGGTTTGATAGTATGTGATACCTTTACCCTTATCATATTTGATTCATTGATGAAGGAAGACTCCGCTTTTGTATAACTTCTCTCATTGATGTATTGTAGGGTAACAAAAACATTTTTATATGCTTTCCTTGTCAGACCAATGTATAATCTATTTGAAGCTACTCTTGATTTGGGGTCATTCAACACAAAGAAGGGTTCAGCACCCAAAGTACAATACCCAAAGAAGGTGGAAAATTTTACCGATGGGTTATACCTTAATCTAAATCGAGTGTCTGTACCATCAAAGAAGATTTGTTCTTCAAAACGTAAACGTTGAGTAAAAGTGAAAATACTTAACCTTGAATTGAATACAAAGTCTTGATAAGGGCGGAATTCCTCTCTGGCAGCATTGCCCGCAACAAACATGACACCTCCTCTGACATAAAAATTATCATTTATGTCATATCTTAAACCACTTCTTGCTTGCCATCTTTCACCTTCGGGAAAGTAAAAACGGTAACCTACATCAGAATCAATAGAAAACTTGTATGACAGTTTATAGCGATTAAAATAATGAAGCCATAAAATATCATCTTGAGCAAATGATTTACTTGTAGTAATGACAACAATAACGAAGCCTATAATTAGGTGGCATATAGTTTTTGTCATGTTAGGTTTTTGAAATAATGATTGATATGAAACAAAATTAGTAATTAAATTTTGATATACATCTTATTCAATTGATTAACTCCGTTAATTAATCATAATCATGACAAAAAGAGCGAATTTTGAAATTTACTTTTAAATAGTGAAAGAGCTAAATTCAGTTTGTGTAACCGCTAAATTTAGATGTATTTAAATTATTTAGAATACCGATAATTGTGAAATTTAAATGGGGAAAGTATTGATAATGCTATAATTTGAAGCAACATCGAGTTGTTATTTAAAGTTTGGTAGCATTAATAGATGTGAAGGAATTTGTTATAAGTAATCTTAAATTGATATTAGTTTATATTCTAACAAATTAATTCTCATTTTAGTTTTAGCATACTTTCATTTGTCTCTCTACATTTTGGATATCGATATAAGCATCAATCCAATCTTTCGCTTCATGCAACTTTTTAAAAGTGTTGATACTCCATCCTCTGTTGTAACCCATTGTTTCTAGGGTATTTCTTTCAAAATGTGATGATGATGTAACAATGACAAATTGGATTTGCCTAGAGAAACCTAACTCACTTAAGCGAGCAATTGTGGTGTACTTATCAGTGATGTCAAAAGGAAAATCGAGCCGTGAGCCATCTACAAAAAGTAAGCTGGAGTGATTTTGCCTGAGAAAACCGGCACATTCTTTAAGAGCGATTATTAAAGAATCCATTTTAGGTGTACCTTCTAATGTTAGTCTCACTAAGTAAGCGTTTGTTGAAATATTATAATTCATAGTCCATTGGGAAATAGTATGACGTTTAATTAAAATAAAGGTAGTTTAAAAGACTGTAGTTTACATAGATGTCTCAAAATAATCAAACTTTTCTCAAATAGATTCTTTATAAAATGCAATTCTATACTTTGTTTTTTAGAAATTGAAGATTGTTGTCTAAACGAATATAATCCTCATTATTTTACCCTAGATGGAGGTTTTATATAAAAACTGTAAATTCGAAGAATTACATAATATCTCCTAAAACTACAAATTGAACAATTTTTATTTAATTTGTTAAATATCAATTATTTATGAATTTTTTCTTCCTAAAATATGTTCATTTCTTCGCGGTTCAATAGGTGCTGTAACATGAAGTGAGTCCTGTGAATTTATCTCAACGAACTTGAACAAGTGGTTACGAAGTTTTGATAATAATGTAAATGCTCCGTAATTGCGGACAAAAGCTCATTTCATGAAAAATAACAAACACTTTACACTCATCTTATTATTAGGGTCTCTCTCCATGATTGGTCCATTTAATATAGATACCTGTCTTCCTGCATTTGGTCGAATTGCCAATGATTTTGGAGTCACTTTTTCCCAAGTGGAAATTAATACATCATTATTCTTTTTTGGTTTTGGAATAGGCCAACTTTATGGTGGTTATATTTCTGATTTAAAAGGAAGAAAGTGGGTGGTGAGTAGAGGACTGGGCGTGTCCATGCTAGCCAGTTTGATATTAGTCATGGTCAATCAGCTCGAAGTTTTTTACTTAATGCGATTTGTTCAGGCCATCGGAGCAGGTTTCGTAGGGGTTTCGGTTGCCGCAATTGTAAGAGATAATTTTCAAGGAAAGGAAGCCGCAAGTGTAATGTCCATGGTCGCTATGATTGCGATGGGAGCACCATTGATTGCTCCGTCCATAGGTGCATTTTTATTATCAATAGCGTCATGGAAGGCTATTTTTATATTTATTGCAGTGTATGGCTTGTCCGTTCTCATCTTTTTGAATTTGAAATTGGAAGAGAAAATTCAACCCCAACGTCAATCACATAATTTCCTACAAGGGATCAAAAAGGTATATCAAAATGTACCGGCATTGGCTTACATGGCCGCAATGGCTATTCCTTCAGGGGCGCTGTATACTTATCTTACTTCTGCACCTTTTATCTTCCAAGAATACTTTGGTTTAGGAGAGCAACAGTTTGCGATACTCTTTGGTGTCAACGGTTTTTCTTTGATCATTATGAATAAGATTAACTCAGTTTTGGTCAAGAAACATGGCCCTAAACCATTGATGAATGTAGGTTTAACAATACATTTTACATCTTTAATTGTATTACTGATTATTGTATCTGTATTTACACCTACACTCTATAACACAGTGCCATTTATTACCTTACACGTTTCCACTTTAGGGCTTATCTCTGGTAACGCGACTTCTGTAGCGTTGGAAAAATTTGAAAAGCATTATGCAGGTATAGCAAACTCTCAGATGAGGGTAGTAGGTATTATCATTGGTGCAGTAGCCGGAGCAATTGCGAGCTTATTGAATAACGGTACGTTATATCCAATATTAGGAGTGATGATTACTTGTTCAGCACTTGGTATTTTTACCTATATATCATTGAAGAAAAAAGCACAAAAAACGCTAGTTTCTGCGTAATACATTTTTAAAAATAAATCTTTTGATTTGATGAGGAAGGTTGATGTACCAAGGAAGATTATTCCATGATATATAAGGTACATCAACTTTTTTTTGTGTCAGTTGTTCAAAATGTCTTCTGACTTCATACTCATATTGAGCTGTAGAGCTAGGCATTTTGATGTAAGTTCCTAGGTGTAAAGGGCTTGTACACCTTTTTTCTTCTTGGAGAAATTGATTAAATATCAATAATCGTCCATGTTTATTCTTCTTTTTGGGGTCTGCGGTGTTAAGAAAATACTGCCACCTAGAGTGGTGATGGATAAAAATGGAAGAGGCTTCAATTTGATTCTTTTGATCATAAATGGAGTAGATTCTTACCTTCTTTCTTATTACTAAAGCAGGAAGGATTTTATTTAAAAAAGCATTTATTTCTCGGTTATCCCTAACTCCAATTTTAGGTAAAGTAAATTGATTAAAAAGCTGTAAAAAACCATCAATATTTTGGTCTAGTTGTACTTTCTGATTTCGCTTGATGGATTGTCTAACATTCTTCTTTTTTGATTTAGAAAAAGAGGAAAAAATAGTATCATACCCTTCAGATAAGTGAATGTTTAAATCCTCACCAGTTTGAAAACCTGTATATTTCCCGTTTGTATTACCTATATATTCAATACAATAGGGAATGTGATTTTGAATCAGAGTTATTGCTTCTTTTAAGAATCGTTCAGGTTGTTCTAAAGTAGAAAAATAACCCAATTCTGGAGTAAACAAAGGCATTTTGATAAACAAACGATGAGCTTTTTGATATACAGGAAAAGGCATTACCCACACATATTTATTATGTTCTTGTACTACTATGCCCCACCAATCAGGAGCAACGATATCCAAATACCATGAATGTGCAAACAGAAGTGATTGAGGTGATGTATTGATACATTCATCCCAAAGGTCTGTGTCAAGTTTGTTTCTTTTAATTAATTCTACTTTCAAATTTTCTTCAATTTTGACACAAAAAAAACACAGTACATTTAAATTCCAAATAAAAGTACTGTGCCTTGCTATTTCTATCAGAGGATTACTGTCTATTCATCTTCTTTTTTCTTTCGACGCCTTTTAGGAAGTTTATCAAGTTCCACTTGAACAAGTTGTCCCATCTCATCAAATGAGAGGATATGTGAGATTCTGCCACCTTCTGGCAATGGTTCTCCAACGTCATATTTAAAGAGTGATAACCTAGAGAGTATATCTCCATTAGTGGAGGCGATATATTGACGGTTTGAGTTGAGATCAGTAGTGTGATCAAATTTTAGGTTATAACTTTTTGAGTTAAATAAAACTTCCATGAGAATAAAATGAGTATAGTTTAAAGGTTAGACAAATATTTAATGTGTTGATTTTAAATAGATTATAAATATGGTTGAAATATTAGATAATTACTAATAAAATGATGATTGTGTACCTTTTTTTATGAATTCAGTTGTTATTTTAAATCATTCATTCAAATGATGTCCTTCTCTTATTCTGATGAAGTATTCGGGGTACAATCTCTTCAATAATTGGAATGTAAGTTTTCTAATTCGAATGCTTTTTCAATCACTTTTTTTGACTTTGAAAGTATAGAA
Organism: Flammeovirga sp. OC4; assembly: GCF_000812565.1. Classification (GTDB taxonomy): domain Bacteria; phylum Bacteroidota; class Bacteroidia; order Cytophagales; family Flammeovirgaceae; genus Flammeovirga. Next base: position 56,363 of record NZ_JTAM01000017.1, read on the forward strand.
ATGTTGAGAGATATACGAAAAAATGACCGCAACAATTGTAGTAAGCAGTTTTGATGGAGTAGGATAAAAATGAAGAATATCCACAAAGACCTTCATTAAGATATAATTGATAAAAATGGAGCCAATACTTACCTGAAAATACCTGAAAAATTGTACCCATCCTCCAAGGTTAGAGTCTTGAAAAGTCACATATTTCTGTAATAAAAAACCGGAAGTTAGCGTGATAGGGTAAACCATAAATAGAGCTGCTATATGTGAGCTCATTATAAACAACCCAAAATCTATATTTTCTTCGAAAAGAACGTAATGAAAAATTAGAAAATACAATACTAAGTCCAATACCATATTCCCACCTCCAATTGCAGCATATCTAAACGTTTTGATCGGAATAAACTTTTCAAAGGGTCTGTGGAAAAAATCTATAAATTGTATAATCGTGTTTTTCATATTTGTTTTTTGTCTCGGCAGAAGACAAATATATCACAGAAATACAATATTATGCACAATTCATTCTTGCTTGTTCATGAATATTAGGTAAATGTGTTAAGGGTGAAAAAGTTACGTTATCAAACTTTACTATGTATAGCGTCGTTTTTTATTCTTCTTTATTAGGTAAAGTATGAAATAATAAATGGTCAATATGCGCCTCAAAATTTTGATCAATGCTTGGGTCTTTAAACATCAATCGAAATTTCATGGTATTGTCTTGGACAATATTGTCTATACCCGCATAGATAGTATCATTTTTTATCGAATAAATGTATAGCCTGTAGGCTTGAATACCACTATTACCTATTAAGCCAATTTCATGATCTAAGTTTTCAGTTCTGAGCTTTGTGTTGTTTGAGTTAAGGTAATAATAGCTTTTTGCTTCTGGCATTTCAGGTCCTAGGTTAATATGGATTCCATTTCTATCAAAAGTGGGTGAAGTAGAATTATCACCTAAGAATAGCCTGTAATTGTTTTGGTACCGATAAACTTGAGCACCTATAGAAGCATCATCTGATGAAAAAAGGTTATTACTTTTTGTGAAATACATATTTTTATGGTTTGAAACATAATGTACCTCTACTGTATCGCTACTTTCATTGATGCTTCTATTTTTGGTCTCTTCATAACTTTGGAAGGAAATATCTTGATAAAAAGGTTTACTGTAAACAGAAGTATCCCCTTCTTGATACACCAAATGAAGATCTTGACTTACTTGTAATATTAAATTCGAGTTGTTTTCTAAAGAGTTTAAAGCTTTATTTCTTTTACCATTAATCAGATAGAGGTAACCATTTTCGTCTGAAGTATTAATCTCTAATTGTGGTGGATGAACCGATGAGGTAGTGAAATCAAATGTTCTAATAGTCGAAAGTCCTTTTTCTTTTTCAAATTCAAGTTGGCCAAAATACTGTGTTTGAGATTGTAAATTTTTAAATTGAAAGGCATCAACATTTCCAATAGTTACCCTCTCTTTTGGTTGTGCCGTTAATAAGTGTCCCTTCTTAATATCCACAACTTGAGCGAAATTTTCATCGAGAGCAAGGGTCAAGTATGTTTTTTTGACGTTTGTATTTTCTCCTTCATTGACCCATGAAATTGTAGTTTCCCAAGTTGATGTTTTTATTTCATTGAGATTAATAACATAAGGTTCTGCAACGGGGTAATCACTAAATCTTATACTGTCTATTGTTTCTGAAATAAGTTCACTATTCTGCTTCCGAAAGAGTTGTAGTGTAATATAAAATGTAGAATCCCCTTTGGGATAGGTATGAGAAAGTGTATCTGCCTTAGGGTTTTTAAGACTTTTACCATCTCCCCATTGCCATTGTAGCCTTACTTCTTCAGAGGTGTTTATAGTATCAGTGAGGTTTACAAAAGTGACTTTTCTGTAAAAAGCATCTACTTCTTGGATCTTGAAATTAGGTTCAATAGTAATTTCTGGGAATTGAAAGGTAGGCTCTTGATTGCAGGAAAATAATGTGAAATATAATAATAAGAAATAGTACTTTTTCATTATGAATGACTGCTTTATGGTTAATGTCACTAAATTAACCTTGAGTAAATTATTAATCAATTTTTTTGCAGTTAGTGAATAAACAATCTTATATTTGTTCTATTCGTAGACTTGTGACAATTGAAATGAATTAATTACTCTCTTAGTTTTAATGTGAATTTTACGTCTACTTAATTATCTTAAAATCAGTCTATTAACATTAATTATATGTCTACTTGTAAACTTAATTTAGACTTGTGACGTCTAAGTATACTAAGCGTGACTTATAATGTGATCTCAAAAAAAATTATTATAATGAAAGAAATTAAAAATCAGCAAATTAAGGAAAGCAACAAGCTATCAAGTTTAACATTCAAAGACATTATTGATACAGCATATTTATCACTTATTTTAGGTGTAATTGTATCAGGTGTTTATTCATACATAACTTTATAAAAGTATAACAAAGTGTAATGAATTGAAATAGAAAAAGCTCTTCACCAATGTCAAAATTGGGAAGAGCTTTTTGGTATTATTTAAATATTGTAGGCTTTGTAATCATTGAAGATCGAATGCCTATTTACACATAAACTTAGTGTTATTTTAAAATTAATCTTTGAATATTTAGAGCATTTTGACCTATTTTTCAAAGATTCTTTTATTTTTGATATATGAAGACATTAATCCAAACTACATTCACTTCACTAGAACAAACAAAATTGTTTTATGAAAAGCTAAATTTTCAAATCCACGATTATGAAGATTTACTAATCGCAAACGATGGTGTAATACAAATAAGTCTTACCAATAAGCAATTTATGAGAAAAGGGATCGTCATCTATTCTGATACGTTGGTAGAGCAAATAGAAACAGTTCAAAATGAATTTGATGTTTTAGAAAACGGAGAAGGATATATACTATCTTCACCTTGTGGAGTTTGGGTTTATATTTATAGAGGAAGAGGAAAAAAGTTTCTTTTAAATTCAACACCTTGTTCTATTCTTGGTAGTTATGCTGGCTTAAGTCTTGAAAGTTTAAATTTAGATCATTCAATGCAGTTCTGGACTGAACTTGGTTTTGAATTACAAATGGGAAGTGTCGAGAGAGGATGGCTCACAATGATCAGCAGAGATGGTTTTATTTTGAGTATCATGCAGGCATTAAACAGCCCACATCAATTTTTCAACCCTTCTTTGACCTATTTTAATGGGAAACAGAATGAAAGTGTCATAGAAGAAATTAGGGAGCGAAAAATTACAATTACAGAAGAGATCACCTATTTTAATAAAGCAGGAATTGTAGATAATGTCATATTAAGAGATCCTATGGGGTTAGGCTTTTTTGTTTTTAATGATTAGTAAATACATTGTAAACTAAGTTTTCGT
>NZ_JTAM01000168.1 GCF_000812565.1 Flammeovirga sp. OC4
GTAATTCGTTGGTATTTTGAAAATGCTGTGAATCGTTAAATCTTTTCTAGGGGAAACCTTCTATCCCTAACCTAGACATTTAACGACTCCTATAAGAATAGTTGCCGACTGCGTGGTACTTTCCTCTCAAGTTACAAGAAAGTTGAAGCGGGCTACAACTGTTGAATTTACTACTGTTTCGGCTATTATTTTTTATGTTGTTGCAGGAATATATCCCCAATCGACAAGCTCATTTTTATTCTTAATTTCTTTTGTGCCACCATCATGGATGATAACAATTCGTGTCGCAATATCAAGAATATTTCTATAATCATGATCTGTAATTATAAATCCTTTTTCAAGCGATTGTTTTTTAATTGAGTCTTTTATTTCTTCTTTATAAATTGGAGCCACTCCGTTAAATGGTTCGTCAATAAGTGCGAAAGTTGACTCTGAATGAATTATTAAAAGAACTTCTAATAATCTTCTTTCTCCACCAGATAGTTGCTTACTTTTTTTATTAAGCATAGGTGCTATTAACTCATTTCGTTTTATCAAATCAGCTTTGTGTTTATCACAAAACAATTCAATTATAGTTTGAACTTTCACATGATCCGGTAAAAAATGATCTTGTGGTAAATACTTAATCAACTTTCTATTATCAAAAAGTCCATTCGATATTTTTTCGCCAATTTTCACAAATTTTCCATCTGCAGGTATTGAGCCAAATATTATTTTTAAAAGTGTTGATTTTCCAGTTCCATTTCGCCCAAGTAATCCGATTATTTCTCCTTTTTGACATGAAATAAACACATCAGTCAAAACCTGCCTAGAATCAATATTTTTTATTATGCTATCAACATGTAATTTACTCATAACAATATAAAAATTAGACCTATTGCTAAACTCAATACAAAAGAGATAACCCAGAGACTAAGTCTGCTTAATCCCAGATTATAATAGAAATAATATTCATTACTATTTCTTACCTCATAGATAAAATAGTGAAACAGAAGCCCTAAAAAGAGATATGAAATCCCAATAGCTTTTAGGGAAAATTCTTTTGACATTCCATATCCAATCATTCCCATTACTACTGATACTATCAAAGTAGGAATAATCAGTTTTTGATAAAAAATCAATATGGCTTTTAATGTACGCATGGTCTCTTTTCTACTTAGTACTTACAACGTTCTAACCTTATTTTTTTACATAAATATTTTATTCAATTTCTTATTCAGTTTATGCCAATGTA
>NZ_JTAM01000169.1 GCF_000812565.1 Flammeovirga sp. OC4
GTTGACTAACCTTTTTTTGTGTTTAATAAATATCAGGATTGTATCTATCTAAGATATTATATTAGAGATTTGTATAAATGTAACAAAATATAGAAGGACTATGTTTAAGATGTTAGAATACTCTTATATAATTACTATTGCTTTTCACTGTAATATTTAGAAATAATTTTACAGTAATAAGAATTATCCTTACTATGAAAAACCTAATAACTATCTTAAGTTTCTTGTGTTTGGCTATAATTAGTTTTGGACAAAACACAGAAACAACAAATTGTACTCCAATATCGAATGGTCATTTTAAAGAGGTTTTAACTTCATTTGAAGTGATGTCACCAACATCTTTGTTAGAATCATCTAAAATATTTGTAGAGAAATATTGTATGGATAGCGATAAATTAGGAGAACTATCTTCTTATTTTCAATCTGATCAAGACCGTATTGAGTTTTTATATTATGCATTTTCACATACAGATAATAAAGCGAGCTTAGTGAATACAGATTTTCATTTTGAGGATGAAGCTTACCAAGAGGTATTTGTATCTTTTTTAAGTGATATGCACCAAAATATTTCAGACGGATTACATACAACAGAACAGGAGATCGTAGAATATCAAAAAGCGATGGAGAATAATGAAGACCTTGAAGAATATGAAGTAAAAGTAGTCTATGTTCCAGAGTATAGAGGGAGAATTGGACATGAAAAACCAATGTCATCCTCTGATTTTTTTAATGTCCAAAGAGCGATACAACTGGAATCTATTTCAAGTGAAAAAGTAGAAGTTTTTATAGATCAGGTTGAGGGAAAGGGAATATCAGTACGTCAATTGAATGGAATACTTTCATTGTATAATTATGAGAATGATAAAATGAAGGTTTTTAATAATGCTATCGATAAGGTATACGACCTTGATAATCTCTCCTTGGTAAGAACACATTTTGTCAACTTATTTCATAAAAAGGAGATTGATCGGATAATGCATTATGAATTGGATAAATATATGACAGATCAAGTAAAGAACGATGAACATATAGAATTCCAACATTATTAATAAATCGAAAAAGAGGCTGTCTCATAATTGAAAAAA
>NZ_JTAM01000170.1 GCF_000812565.1 Flammeovirga sp. OC4
ATTATTGGAATAAAGTGAATGTGGTGTTTATCGAATGTTGTAACCAATTAAAATGGAGAACATTTACCAGGATATAAAACTTCTATCTGAAGCGTTTAGGAACGTAACTCTTGCTATTGGAGCGGTTGGTGGTGGTATTTGGACTTTAAGAAAGTTCAATTTATTAAATCAAAAAAAGATAGCTAAACTTCAAGTTGAAAAGCTGGAGAAAGAATTAAAGATTCAACCAGTCTTAAAAATCAATATTCTCGAACCTCAACATGTTAAGGGTAACATCTTTAAATTGGTCATAAAACTGGAAAACACGGGAAACGATGATGAATTCCTTCAATTTTCTTCTCCTCCTCTGTCGATAGCGAAAATAAATGTGGTCAATGCCGATTACCATTATTCAAAGCCAACAAAATTCGATATTGAATTCCCTGGTAAAAATGGAAATAGTGTTGTACCAAATACAATTTTGCGAAAAGGAATGAGTAAAGAGTATGTTTTCTTACTACCAATTTTAAATACGGGAAGCCACTTCATACACTTCGAAGTTCCAATTGGAAATAGAAATAACTTAAAATACAAGGAATATGAACAACCTAAATGGACAAAATCTGAAGTTTACCTTTTGGATATTGATAATTAGTTTCACTACCAACTGCTATTCCCAAGATGTGATTATTGATTATCCTGAAATAGTCTCATCGTTCAAAAAAATTAACCAATCAGATCTAGATGACAATTATGTTCAACGACTAAGAGCTGTTGGTGTAGAGGTTAACAATCTATCAAATTCCCTAAGTCGCAGAGAAGAAGAAATAAAGGAAAGAATATTGTCCACATATTCTTTATTTATAGACGAGTTTTTGGTAGACAATAGGGATGAAAGTGCATTACTGCAGTACCACAATATTCTTTACAGCATATCAGAGAATCATCAGAAAAATAATAACCTGACAAAAGAACTAATCGAACTAAAAGAGTTAATTGAATAACTGGTTACAATAATTAGGGTTTAGTTTGGTCTTCAGACCCAAAAATTAA
>NZ_JTAM01000171.1 GCF_000812565.1 Flammeovirga sp. OC4
AATAGCATCTATCAATTCGTCAGTATATCATATAGGCAACTCTTGGAGGGTTGAGGTTGATTATTCTTACAATAGATGTTCTTTTAAGAACATTACATATCCTAATCTTCAGAAATTAGATATTACAAAAGATTATTCAAAAGAAATAGACGGAGATACTAGTAATGTAGAAAATGTAGTAAACAAGTATACTAATCCTATAATTTTAAATTTCCAAAATGCTCAAAGAAATATCAATTTACTTAATTGCGGGGTTGTGTCGTCAAGTGGCGGGAACAGGGGTTATACATACCCAGCTTCTTTGCTAGAGATAACAACGACTCCAGACGGAGACGTGTCAAGATGTAATCAATTACAAGAATTTGTATCTCCTAGTGTCGGCGGAGGGCCTTTTGTTATAAACCTACCTTCAGCAGGTCAAATAAAAAGAGTAGATGTTAGGAATTGGTGGCAATCAAATAGCGGACATCGTGTTAATAATGCTAATTTGCAAACACAAGCAACAGCTTTATGGCTTAGACTTTCGATGAACTTCAGATTGACAGGTGACAACGACGAGTTTGATTTTGGAAACAAACCTTTGCTTTTGAATTTCTACGGATATGGACTAAGCCGGGGAAAAAACGCAAATCAAAGTAATATCAAACAATTGTTCTGGGATGGCACTTACGCAGAGTTTGACGCTAGAGAGTTTTCATTCTCAGATTTTCAACATTTGAAAATTTTTAGAAATCGCTGGAATTGGAGTCATGACAATTGGGATGGTGGCTGGACTAGAAAGCATCAATTATTAGATGAATTAATATCGTTGGGTGTGAGAACTGGCGGTGATAATTTATTAGATCTTAACCAAGGTAATTTAAACTCAGAATTCGCGTCAAAGAGAACACAGTTAGAAACAAATGGATGGGTATTTACTTCAATTAATTTAAACAACCCCGATTTAACCTAAATTGTATAATTATTAAAGCGACAAAATAAAATGTACAAATCAATTATTTTTGAGAGTACAAATCGTTTTGCCGTTTATA
>NZ_JTAM01000172.1 GCF_000812565.1 Flammeovirga sp. OC4
GATTCTTGAGCTAAAATATAAGCGGACTTACCGTCTACACCATTTGCTCCGGTGGCACCGGTCTCACCTTGTTCTCCCTGCTCACCAGTTTCGCCTTTTAACGATGATAACCACTCTGATTCACTGCCTTCAAAACCGTTACTTACGGCTATTGCATAAGCGGAAGCTCCATTTGCTCCAGCAGCACCAGTCTCACCTTGTTCTCCCTGCTCACCGGTTTCGCCTTTTAAAGACGATAACCACTCTGACTCGCTACCTTCAAAACCATTACTTACGGCTATTGCATAAGCAGAGGGTCCATTTACACCATTTAAACCTGGAGCACCGGTCTCACCAGTTTCGCCTTTTAAAGATGATAACCACTCGGACTCACTGCCTTCAAAACCATTACTTACGGCTATTGCATAAGCGGATG
>NZ_JTAM01000173.1 GCF_000812565.1 Flammeovirga sp. OC4
GTTTCGCCTTTTAAAGATGATAACCACTCGGACTCACTGCCTTCAAAACCATTACTTAAGGCTATTGCATAAGCGGAAGAACCATCTGATCCGGCAACACCAGTCTCACCTTGCTCGCCTTGTTCTCCTTTTAAGGACGATAACCACTCGGACTCACTGCCTTCAAAACCGTTACTTACAGCTATTGCATAAGCAGAAGAACCATCAACGCCATTGGCTCCGGCAGCACCGGTCTCACCTTGCTCGCCTTGTTCTCCTTGTTCGCCTTTTAAAGACGATAACCACTCAGACTCACTACCTTCAAAACCATTACTTACTGCGATCGCATAAGCAGATGAGCCATTAATTCCATTTAAACCTGGAGCGCCGGTCTCACCTTGCTCACCCTGTTCTCCCTGCTCGCCAGTTTCGCCTTTTAAAGACGATAACCACTCGGACTCACTGCCTTCAAAACCATTACTTACAGCTATTGCATAAGCGGATGATCCATCAATACCATTGACTCCGGCAGCACCGGTCTCACCCTGTTCTCCTTGCTCGCCAGTTTCGCCTTTTAAAGATGATAACCA
>NZ_JTAM01000174.1 GCF_000812565.1 Flammeovirga sp. OC4
ACTTTGATACTAATGTATCAACAAATACATATCAATGGTTTAAAGATAACACACCCATTGAAGGAGAGATTAGCAGAGAACTGACAACTAATATTACTGGTGAATATCATTGTGAAATTAAGAACTCAAAGTTTATTGATTTGACAATCAATACAGAAAAATATATCGTTTTTGATCAAATTCAACTTGCCCAAGATTCAACTGTTGTAGCTCAAATTTCCAAAGACAACCCACAAAGTTCGTTAAATTGGAACCTTGATGACCCTATATCCACTTGGGAAGGTGTATCTATAAATAATTACAGGGTGACTGCTTTAAAACTGGCTAATAAAAATATCAACCTTATTAATGATAATATCAGTAATCTTGATAAAATTGATTCTCTGATTCTTTCTAAGAATAACATATCAAGTCTACCTGAATCTATTAGCAACATAAACAGTATTAAAGTTCTAATGATTGACAATAATAATATCACACTACTACCAGCTAATCTTAAACTATGGAGTGATCTTAGAAAAATTACACTGCAAAATAATAGTATTAATCAAATTCCTGATGAAGCTAAATTCTGGAGTAATCTCGACACTATTAAACTTGAAAATAATAAATTAACTTTCAAAGACTTAAAAGTCATTCCTAATGCAACATCTTATTTTACTTATTCACCTCAAGATTCGATAAGTAACGCAATAGAGTTATTCTCCAACAGAAAGCAATTACTTAGTATTGATGAAAACATAGATACCGGCATCGAAAATATCTCTTTCGAATGGTATTTCGATAATAACATTATACCTGATCAAAATGATTCTACATATATTGCTTCTGTTACTGGAAAATATAATTACACTTACAAAAGCCCAGACTTCCCTGAATTAACACTATTCTCTAAATCGATTAATATATTTCCTGCCAATAGTTTTGATATATTGGATTCGCTTGCATTAGTAGATATTTATAATTCAAATCCTAATAATACCTTAAACTGGAATTTAGAACAAAGTGT
>NZ_JTAM01000175.1 GCF_000812565.1 Flammeovirga sp. OC4
CATACTATTGAGCAGGAAAAACAGATTAAGGACCTTACTAAAGCATTGGATAAAGATGAAAAGCAAGATGAAATCATCAATCAATTATTAGAAAGAATATCCCAATTGGAAGGAAGTAATAATCAAGAATAAACTGTTGTGAAATTATTCATATTTCAACCATCAGTAAATGGCGATAGCTATGAAAACATAAATAATAATCTTCAATATAAATTAAAACTAACAATCTAAAATGAAAATGAAAATAATAAGTTATTTATTGGTCTTAATAATGCTTTGTACACTCAATACAGTGTATTCTCAAGAATACCTGAAAGTTAATGGATCAAACCATATGACAGGTTCTCTAGAAATAAATAAAGAGAGTGGATATTCATCTATAGAATTAAAGTCTGGGGTGGGAGCATTTATTGATTTTACTTCTGATCATACCTCAGATTTTAACGGAAGAATAATATGGAATTATTTCAATTCTAACAAGTTTGATATTTTAGGTGATGTTCGATTTAAAGATGAAGTGAATCTAGACTATGCATCTGCCAATGAATTTATAGTTAACACCCGATTCCTTCTAAGGAAACCTGAGAAAATTGAAGATTGGAACACAAACTGGGGTAGTAGTTTCGTTGAATCTTATAATGCAAAAAATGCTCCTGAAGAATCTGGGTGGTTTTGGGGTTTAAATATGAACCATGGAGCAAATAATGAATCATATAGATTTAATGGTCAGATTGCGATTAAAAATTCATTTACAAAGCCCACAATGTATTTTAGGAGCACAACAAGCGATGGAACAGGAGTATGGGCAAAAGTGCTAACGGATCATGATCACCAATATATAAATGGTGGTTTAACGCTTAACGGTAAATTGCTTTCAAAGGAGGTTATGGTTCGTACAGATATTGAAGTGCCAGACTATGTTTTCAAAGAAGATTATGC
>NZ_JTAM01000176.1 GCF_000812565.1 Flammeovirga sp. OC4
TTCAATGTTGATAATAACCTCCTATTCTTTGATGAATTGATTGATAATAGCGAGTACATCAGCAGTTATGCAGGTCAGACCTATAGCGGTGCAGATACGGAAACAGCGACAGTCACTTTCGGAGATCCTTACTCTTACGATGGTGGTTTTGAAATCTCATCTTTAGAATATAACTGGACGAAAGTCAGCGATGGATCGACGGAAAGTTCTGCTTCCCTACTGAGCATTCCTTCAATGACAAGTGACAACGCAGACAGTTATAGATTAAATATCACTTCAACTTCAATTACAGGCCTAACGATCTTCACAAAACAAATTGACCTTCTGTTTACACTAGGGCAAGAAGATTCAGTGGCACTTTATAATCTATTTGTAGAGTTAGGAACTACACCGGACAAAGCAATTGAAATGCGTGATTGGGTCGATAATGACGGTAATCCGGTAGCTACGCAAATTGATAACTATGGTAGAGTGATTGATATCGATCTTTCGAATAGAGCTTTAACAAGCTTACCAACGAGCCTAACGATTGCAAACTTCGGTTATCTAGAAACAGTAAATCTTGCAGATAACCAATTAGAGGATATCGCATTAACTACTTTTGATAATGCCAATGATCAAAAAACGCA
>NZ_JTAM01000177.1 GCF_000812565.1 Flammeovirga sp. OC4
TATTCTTCGATGATCTTATTGATAATAGCGAATACATCAGCAGTTATGATGGGCAGACGTATAGCAGTGCAGATACAGAAACAGTAACAGTCACTTACGGAGATCCTTACTCTTATGATGGTGGTTTTGAAATCGCTGCTCTTGAATATAACTGGACGAAAGTCAGTGATGGATCGACGGAAAGTTCTGCTTCCCTACTGAGCATTCCTTCAATGACAAGTGACAACGCAGACAGCTATAGATTGAATATCACCTCAACTTCTATCACTGGTCTGACAATCTTCACGAAGCAAATTGACCTTCTGTT